>NZ_JALJWR010000001.1:2902500-3508004 GCF_024169315.1 Pseudomonas migulae
ACGCTTTCGCACCTCAGTGTCAGTATCAGTCCAGGTGGTCGCCTTCGCCACTGGTGTTCCTTCCTATATCTACGCATTTCACCGCTACACAGGAAATTCCACCACCCTCTACCATACTCTAGCTTGTCAGTTTTGAATGCAGTTCCCAGGTTGAGCCCGGGGATTTCACATCCAACTTAACAAACCACCTACGCGCGCTTTACGCCCAGTAATTCCGATTAACGCTTGCACCCTCTGTATTACCGCGGCTGCTGGCACAGAGTTAGCCGGTGCTTATTCTGTCGGTAACGTCAAGACACCAACGTATTAGGTTAATGCCCTTCCTCCCAACTTAAAGTGCTTTACAATCCGAAGACCTTCTTCACACACGCGGCATGGCTGGATCAGGCTTTCGCCCATTGTCCAATATTCCCCACTGCTGCCTCCCGTAGGAGTCTGGACCGTGTCTCAGTTCCAGTGTGACTGATCATCCTCTCAGACCAGTTACGGATCGTCGCCTTGGTGAGCCATTACCTCACCAACTAGCTAATCCGACCTAGGCTCATCTGATAGCGCAAGGCCCGAAGGTCCCCTGCTTTCTCCCGTAGGACGTATGCGGTATTAGCGTCCGTTTCCGAGCGTTATCCCCCACTACCAGGCAGATTCCTAGGCATTACTCACCCGTCCGCCGCTCTCAAGAGAAGCAAGCTTCTCTCTACCGCTCGACTTGCATGTGTTAGGCCTGCCGCCAGCGTTCAATCTGAGCCATGATCAAACTCTTCAGTTCAAACATCTTTGGGTTTTTAAGAAACCCTAAACTTGGCTCAGCAATCGTTGGTTACATCTTTGATTTCTCGCGGAGTAACTTGTGATGCTGATAATCTTGTTGACTATCAGTCTGACTCCACAAGCACCCACACGAATTGCTTGATTCAGTTGTTAAAGAGCGGTTGGTTAAGATCTTTCGTCTAAACCGAGGCGCGCATTCTACAGCGTCCTCTGTATCTGTCAAGCGGTTATTTTCAGAAGTTTTCAAAGTTTCCTTTGCAACTTCAACCACTTGCGCTTCCGATCTCTCGTTAGCGGGAGGCGAATTCTACAGCGTTACTCGCTGCTGTCAACACCTCTTTTTCTCCGCTTTCGACCGAGAAGATCGAACCGTCAATCAAGCGAAAACACACTGCTCAACCAACTCCTTCTGGGCTTCGATGAACTGAAGCAACTCGCTGTCGAAAACTGCGTAACTCTTTGTTTACCAAGGAGTTTTCCGTTTCGACTGCGCCGGAAGTGGGGCGAATTATAGACTTCCAGAATCTGCCGTCAACCCTTAATTACGCTTTTCTTGCAGAAGATGATTTCTTAGCGGTTAAACGTGGAATTCGGCGGGTTACAGGGGGTAGGCGCAGCACTAATAGCAACAGCCCTATAGAGGCATAGACCGCCCACTCCTTCAGATCGGCACGCACGATCCACAACATATGCAACAGTCCGAGCCCGAGAACTGCATAGGCCAGTCGATGCAACTTCTTCCAGCGAGATCCCAATCGTCGCTGACTGTAGCGATTTGAGGTCAACGCCAATACCAACAAACAAAGGAATCCAAGCGCCCCGACAATAATGTAAGGCCGTTTGCGCAGCTCGACCCCCAACTGGGACCAGTCAAAACCAAGAATGAACGCCGTGTAACCGCTCAAATGCAGAACCACGTAAGCGAAGCACCACAACCCCAATTGCCGACGGACAGCAATCCACCCCGCCCAACCGGTGAGTTTCTGCAAAGGCGTCATGCTCAACGTAACAAGCAGCAGCACAAGCGTCCCCAGCCCCAACCGGTCAACCAGCACCTTGCCCGGATCCGGTCCCAGCACATCCGCCCAGGCCTGATACAGCCAGAGCAATGGCCAAACCGCCGCCGCCACAAAGACAGCCACTCGCCACAACGGATATCGCATCAGTAATTCTTCCGCAGATCGAGCCCTGCATATAAAGAAGCGACTTCGTCCGAGTAGCCGTTGAACATTTGCGTGTCGCGCACATTGGGCTTGAACAGACCACTCGGTAAACGCCGTTCCCGGGCCTGGGTCCAGCGCGGATGATCGACGGTCGGGTTCACGTTGGCGTAAAAGCCGTACTCGTCCGCAGCAATGCTCTGCCAGGTAGTTTTCGGCTGTTCGCTGACCAGACTGATCCGCACGATGGATTTGATGCTCTTGAAGCCATACTTCCACGGCACTACCAAACGCAGAGGCGCGCCGTTCTGGTTAGGCAGCTCGCGCCCATACATACCCACCGCAAGGATCGCCAACGGGTTCATCGCCTCATCCAGCCTCAGCCCTTCTACATAAGGCCAGTCGATCAAGGCGAAACCAGAGCGCTGCCCCGGCATGGTTTTAGGATCCTGCAAGGTTTCAAAGCGAATGAACCTGGCCTTGGAGGTCGGCTCTACTTCCTTGAGCAAAGCCGATAGGGGAAAACCGATCCACGGGATGACCATCGACCAGGCCTCCACGCAGCGGAGACGATAAATACGCTCCTCCAACTGGTAGGGCTTCATGAAGTCTTCCAGCGCATATCGACCCGGCTTACCTACCTCGCCATCGACCACCACGCTCCAGGGTTCGGTTTTCAGCGCGCCAGCGTTGGCCGCCGGATCACCTTTATCGGTGCCGAACTCATAGAAGTTGTTGTAGTGGGTCGCGTCCTTGAACGGCGTGATCGATTCATCCTTGACGTTGACCGCCCCCCACCGGGTAGAAGGAAGTTTCTCGGCAAACCAGGAAGGCGCGTTGCCCGCCTCGACATCCGCGTATCGCACGGCATCTTCCGCATTGGCCCAACGAGGCAAGCTGCTCACCGCCAAGCCGGCAACAGCCGCACCCAGTACATTTCGACGAGATAGATAGAGGGATTCAGGCGTAACGTCCGACTCATGGCAGTCGGACGTCTTGGGGACTTTGATCAGCATGGCAACTCCGCAGCATTGGAGGACAGATGCACCAATAGACTGCGGAGTATGAGGGAAATTACGTGGTTTTGTGCCGACGAAGACGTAACAGATATTGAACCGGACCCGATGCTGCGTAGGCGAGGAACACCAGCAGCAGGATGCGCGGCGGATCACTGAACACGACGGCGAACACCAGCACGACCGCAAGGATCGCCACAAAAGGTACGCGCCCTTTCAGGTCCAGCTCCTTGAAGCTGTTGTACTTGATGTTACTGACCATCAGCATGCCGGCGGCCGCGACCATCAGCGCCACCAGGAAAGACATCTTCGAGCCCTGGATGCCGTAATCACTGAATGCCCAGACAATACCTGCAACCACACCCGCTGCAGCCGGACTGGCCAGGCCGATGAAGTAGCGCTTGTCGGCGGTCCCCACCTGGGTGTTGAAGCGAGCCAGACGCAGTGCAGCGCCAGCGACATAAATGAAGGCGACCATCCAGCCGACCTTGCCCATATCGCCCAAGGCCCAGCCAAATGCCAGCAGTGCCGGCGCGACACCGAAGGCGACCATATCGGACAGCGAGTCGTACTCGGCACCGAAGGCACTCTGGGTGTTGGTCATACGGGCAACGCGACCGTCGAGACCGTCGAGCACCATGGCGACAAAAATGGCGATCGCGGCAAATGCGAAATACTTGCTCGCACCAATCGCATCGCCGGCACTCAAGGCGCTCTGGGCACTCATCGAGTTGATGATGGAGTAAAACCCTGCGAACAGGTTCGCAGTGGTGAACAGATTCGGCAGAAGATAGATACCACGATGCCGGACTTTACGACCTTCAGCGTCATGCCCTTCTTCGATGTGTTCATCGATGGGCAGCAGGCTTTCGGCGTCAGAAGCCTGGTTTGGCTCTTCGGGACGTTCGCTCATGGACATTACCTTGCAACGGGGTGGAAAGTTTCGACAGGTGTCTGGGACGAGGGTTCGGCCGCAAACGATGCAGCTTTATACCAGAACCGGCCTCCCAAACGAAAAAACGCGGCCTGGGCCGCGTTTTCCGTACAAGTGCGCGACTTAGTTTTTGGCTTTGTCGACGATCTTGTTGGCACCGATCCACGGCATCATGGAGCGCAGTTGCTCGCCGATGATTTCGATACCGTGAGCGGCGTTGTTACGACGCTTGGCGGTCATCGAAGGATAGCCGGTTGCGCCTTCGCTGATGAACATCTTGGCGTATTCGCCGTCCTGAATACGTTTCAGGGCGTTGCGCATGGCCTGACGGGATTCGGCGTTGATCACTTCCGGACCGGTCACGTACTCGCCGTATTCAGCGTTGTTGGAGATCGAGTAGTTCATGTTGGCGATACCGCCTTCGTACATGAGGTCAACGATCAGTTTCAGTTCGTGCAGGCACTCGAAGTAGGCCATTTCCGGCGCGTAGCCAGCTTCAACCAAAGTTTCGAAACCGGCTTTGACCAGTTCAACGGTACCGCCGCACAGTACGGCTTGTTCGCCGAACAGGTCGGTTTCGGTCTCGTCCTTGAAGGTGGTTTCGATGATGCCGGTGCGACCGCCACCCACGCCAGCTGCGTAGGACAGTGCAACGTTTTTGGCGTTGCCGGAAGCATCCTGGTAGATAGCGATCAGGTCAGGGATACCGCCGCCCTTGACGAACTCGGAACGTACGGTGTGGCCCGGTGCTTTCGGCGCGATCATGATCACGTCGAGGTCAGCGCGCGGAACAACCTGGTTGTAGTGGATCGCGAAACCGTGGGAGAAGGCCAGGGTGGCGCCTTTCTTGATGTTCGGCTCGATTTCGTTCTTGTACAGGGCAGACTGGAACTCGTCCGGGGTCAGGATCATGACCAGGTCGGCAGCCGCGACAGCGGAAGCAACGTCGGTCACTTTCAGGCCGTGAGCTTCTGCCTTGGCAACAGTCGCCGAACCTTTACGCAGGCCGACAGTGACATCAACGCCGGAGTCTTTCAGGTTGCACGCTTGAGCGTGGCCCTGGGAACCGTAACCGATGATGGCAACTTTCTTGCCCTGGATGATCGACAGGTCGCAGTCTTTTTCGTAATAAACTTTCATGAAATTCCCCTATATATCCAGGCCGTTCAGGCCGTTCGCTAATTTGGTTTAGATGCTGAGTACTTTGTCGCCGCGAGCAATACCGGTTACGCCGCTGCGGACGGTTTCCAGAATCGAGGCGGTGCCAATGGACTGAATGAAGCTGTCGAGCTTGTCGCTGGTACCGGTCAATTGAACGGTATACACGCTAGCGCTGACATCGACGATCTGCCCACGGTAAATATCGGTGGTGCGCTTGATCTCGGCGCGCTGGGCGCCGGTAGCCTTGACCTTGACCAGCATCAGTTCGCGCTCGATGTGAGCACTTTCCGACAGGTCGACCAGTTTGACCACTTCGATCAGCTTGTTCAGGTTCTTGGTGATCTGCTCGATGATTTCATCGTGACCGACCGTGGTCAGCGTCAGACGCGACAGGGTCGGGTCTTCGGTTGGCGCCACGGTCAGGCTTTCGATGTTGTAGTTGCGCTGCGAGAACAGGCCGACTACGCGAGACAGAGCGCCGGGTTCGTTTTCCAGAAGCAGGGAAATAATATGTCGCATGATTAAGTACGCTCCGTCTTGCTCAGCCACATATCGCGCATGGAGCCGTCTTTGATCTGCATCGGGTAGACGTGTTCACCGGCGTCAACCTTGATGTCGATGAACACCAGACGATCCTTCATCGCAAATGCCTGCTCCATCATCGGCTTCAAATCCTTCAAGTCCGTGATGCGCATCCCGACATGGCCGTAGGCTTCCGCCAACTTGACGAAGTCCGGCAACGATTCCATGTAGGAGTGCGAGTGACGCGCGCCGTAGCTCATGTCCTGCCACTGACGGACCATGCCCAGCACGCCGTTGTTGAGCAGGATGATCTTCACCGGCAGGTCATGCTGCAGACAAGTGGACAGCTCCTGGATGTTCATCTGGATGCTGCCTTCACCGGTCACGCAAGCCACATCAGCGTCCGGGAAGCTCAGTTTCACGCCCATTGCCGCCGGGAAACCGAAGCCCATCGTGCCCAGGCCGCCGGAGTTGATCCAGCGGTTAGGCTTGTCGAAGCGGTAGTACTGCGCCGCGAACATCTGGTGCTGACCCACGTCGGAAGCGATGTAGGCATCGCCCTTGGTCACTTCGTGCAGGGTTTCGATAACCGTCTGCGGCTTGATGATGCTGCCGTCCCCTTTGTTGTAAGGGAACATGTCGCGATCACCGCGCCACTCTTCAACCTGCTTCCACCAGGCAGCGACCGAGTCCTTGTTCGGGGTCTCGCCGATTTCCTTGAAGGTAGCGACCATTTCGGTCAATACGCTTTCCACCGGGCCTACGATAGGAACGTCGGCCTTGATGGTCTTGGAGATCGACGCCGGGTCGATATCGATGTGGATGATCTTGGCGCTTGGGCAGAACTTCGACGCGCCGTTGATTACACGGTCATCGAAACGCGCGCCCACAGCCATGATCACGTCCGCATGGTGCATCGCCAGGTTGGCGGTGTAGCTGCCGTGCATACCCAGCATGCCGAGGAACTGACGGTCCGTGCCCGGATAGGCGCCGAGGCCCATCAAGGTATTGGTGACCGGTGCGTTCAGCAGTTGCGCCAGCTCGGTCAACGGCGCAGAGCCGTTACCCAGAATGACGCCGCCACCGGCATAGATGACCGGCCGCTTGGCCGCCAGGAGCATTTCCACCGCTTTGCGGATCTGGCCCGAGTGACCGCGAACCGCCGGGCTGTAGGAACGCAGCTTGGCTTTTTTCGGAAAGACGTATTCGAACTTCTCGGCCGGGTTGGTCATGTCTTTCGGGATATCGACAACGACAGGACCTGGACGACCGGATTGCGCCAGGTAGAACGCCTTTTTCATGATCTCCGGGATTTCCGAAGCATGCTTGATCATGAAACTGTGTTTCACGATCGGCCGGGAGATACCGATCATGTCGGTTTCCTGGAAGGCGTCGGTACCGACCATGGTGCTCGGCACCTGGGCGGTCAGGATCACCATCGGGATCGAGTCCATGTACGCAGTGGCAATACCGGTAATGACGTTGGTCGCGCCAGGACCGGAGGTCACCAGTACGACGCCGGCCTTGCCGGTGGCGCGCGCATAGCCGTCTGCCATGTGAGTGGCAGCCTGCTCATGACGAACGAGAATATGTTGAACGGCTGGTTCTTTGAACAGCGCGTCGTAGATATGCAATGCGGCACCGCCCGGGTACCCATAGATATATTTGACGCCTTCGTCACGCAAGAAGCGGACGAGCATCTCACCGCCAGATAAAAGCTCCACGTTGTTCACCTCTAAAACGCCAGAATACCGCCCACATGAAAGAGGACGGGTCTTAATAGGTTTACTTCTCGGCAGAGCATGAGCGACGGTGGTCGCCGACTACGTCAGCACTGACTGAGCAAGTATTGGGATCGTCCCAAGTGTTGCGGGCCTTTCCCACCCAGCGCGAGGTAACGCGTTGCGGGTGTAACAGGTCGGCGCGGATGTGCGCCTCATGATCTGCCGAGTGGGCCTGCTTCTGGCAGTCCCTCTACAGCGGACTTTGGATTCTTCTGTTTCGTCCCCTGCAAGTCAAGTCGTCAATGTGCTTTATTGAAGTAAGCACATGAGAAAGCAAGAAAAAACCGCTAAACAGCAACTGTGTTAGCTTCAATTGCGCAACCCAATACAAGGAAATGGCATGCGAACGTTTTTCCTGACCGTCAGCCTGCTGATAGGCATCAGCCCTGTGGCCATGGCCGCCCAGATTTACAAATGGGTCGATGAACAGGGTGTTACGCACTTCGATGCGCAACCGCCCCAGGGCCGGGAAGCCACCACCGTGGTCACGCCCTCCCCCTCTGCGGGCAAGCCGGCTACGCTGCCACGCAGCAACGCCATTGGCGATCAACAGGCCATCGACAAGACAGTGAAAAAACAGGTCGCCGAGCAGCAAGCCCAGTTGAAGGTGTTCTGCGAGCAGGCGCGGACGAACCTGGCTCAACTGCAGAACAATCCGCGATTACGAGAGGATGTCGACGGTGAGATGCGCCGCCTGACCGACGAGCAACGTCAGGAGCGCACCGCCGAAGCACAGAGACAGATCAACGAGAACTGCCAGTAGCCTCTGCTCCTTCAAAGGAACGGGTCAGCGAGAGGCAGTAATCAGCAGGTCGAACTCTTTGAGCAGCACCTGCAACTGCCGATCCCTGCCCTGAACATTGCGGGCGGCGAAGACCATTTCGGCCATCTCCTGAATGCCCGAGGCGTTGGGCAACGGCAAATCCTGCTCCAGGATGGTTTTCATGCGAGGCAGGAAAATCCATTGCAGCCACTGCTCGAAATCCAGCGTATCGACCGAAAAGGGCTCGACGCTGGACAGCGCTTCAGCGGAAGGCGAGACATCGTCCCACCAACCCTGAACGCGCAGTTCGCGCTCGATCAAAAGCAACTGCTCGGCAATCTTTGGAAAGCGTGCGTCCATCACGACGAAACCTTGGCCTTCTGACGGGCCAGTGATGCGCCTGCGGAATCACCCTGTTTCTCACGAGCCTGCGCAATCAATTCCCACAGGCTGGCCTGAAGCGCCGGACGACCATTGGCGAAGGTCAGACCACGACGAGCGAACTGCTCGGCTTGTGCCGCATCGCCTTGAGCCATGCGGACCTGAGCCAGACGATAAAGCACTTGCGGCTCACGCGGCGCGACACGTTGCGCGCGCTCGAGACTGGAAGAGGCACCGTTGAGGTCACCACCGGCCTGTTGTTGCTGAGCGGTGGTCAGCAATGCCAGCACCGGGCCGTCGAGCTGTTCGTCGGCAGACAGGCCACCGGCGCTCGACGAAGGAATCCCGCTCGGGGTCGACGGCATGCTGTAGCTGCCCTGATTGATCGGCGCCGACTGAACCGGCGAGGTGTCGATCGGGCCAGGCGTAATCGGCGAGGTACTGATCGGTGCTGAGGCAACTGCTCCGCCACCTGGCACCATGACCACGACGCCGGTGTCACCTTGCGGAATCGCTTGCGTCTGGGCTTGCACAGGACGCTGGGTCGTCGTCTGACGAAATCCGCCATTTGCCGAAACACGTTCACTGTTGGAAACGGCGCTGCCGGAATCCACAACCGGGATCGAACCGCGCTGTACGCTGGAGCAACCGCTGAGCAAAGCCACGGCAGTCACCGCTGGAATCAACCACTTGTTCACTTGAAACCCTCTTTGCTTAATTCATCCAGCCCTTGACCCAATCCATCACCGTTTCACCGTTAACAGGGCTTTCGCCACCGCACGCGGCGCCGGGAGGCGGTTCGCTGCCGCGAATATACGGCATCTGCACGGCGCCTGGGCAGTTGGCATCCGAGCCTTGTCCGGTATGTGAATCGACCCAGGCCTGAACCACATTATCCGGCTGCGGCATGTCCAGCGGCAACGGATCGGCCTTGCGCATGAAACTGGTCCAGACCTGCAACGCGCCGGTGGCACCGGTAAACGGTGTCTTGCCGTTGTCGTCGCGCCCCAGCCACACCACCGCCAGCAAGTCCTGACTGAAACCGGCGAACCAGCTGTCTCGCGAATCGTTACTGGTACCGGTCTTGCCGGCCAGCGTCAGGGTTTTCGGTAACACGTTGTAAACCGAACTGCCGGTGCCTTCACGCATGACCCGCTGCATGGCGCTCTGGATAAGGTAAATGGACGCCGGATCGAAACGCTGCTGAATCTGGAATGGATACCGTTTGAGCGGCTCGCCTTCGGCCGTCAGGACGCTGCGAATCCCGCGCATCGGCGTATTGAAGCCACCGTTGGCGAGCGTCTGGTACATGGTCGCCACTTCGATCGGTGTCATGCCACCCGCACCGAGCAACATCGACGGGAATGCCGGGAACTCGCGACTCACACCCAGGCGAGCCAGCGTCTTCAAGACATTCGGCACGCCCACCGCCAACCCGAGACGCGCCGTCGACAGGTTGTAGGAATGCGCCAGGCCTTGATACAGGAAAACCGTGCCATGGGAACGACGATCATAGTTCTGCGGTTTCCAGACCTGACCATCGGCGCCCTTCACCGAGAAGGATTCGTCCGACAGCCAACTGGTCAACGTGTACTGGCTCGGTTTCTCAAGGGCTGTCAGATACACCGCCGGCTTGATCAGCGAGCCGATCGGTCGCACGGCATCCAACGCCCGGTTGAAACCGGCGAAACTCGCCTGACGGCTGCCGATCATGGCCTGGACCTCACCGGTTTCCGGGTTGGTCACGACCATCGCGGCCTCAACGTCATCGGAGCCTTTGCGTCCGGACAAGCGCTTGAACGTATCGTTGACCGACGCTTCGGCTTTCATCTGCAGAATCGGGTCGAAGCTGGTGAAGATCCGCAGGCCTTCTTCGGTCAAGTCTTCATCGCGATAGTCTTCGCGCAACTGACGTTTCACCAGGTCGAGGAAACCAGGGAACGAGCTGTCGGCCAACTTGCCGCGGGTCGTCACACCCAGTGGCATTTTCTTCGCGGCAGCGACCTGCTCGGCGGTGGCGACGCCTTGCTGCTCAAGCACATCGAGCACCAGGTTGCGTCGCTCGAGCGCCCGCTCCGGGTTGCGACGCGGATTGTAATAGGACGGCCCCTTGACCATGCCCACCAGCATCGCGACTTGATGCAGTTTCAGCTCGGACAACGGCTGCCCGAAGAAAAACTGGCTGGCCAGACCAAAACCATGCACCGCTCGCTGGCCATCCTGACCGACGAACACTTCATTGAGATAAGCCTCAAGAATTTCTCGCTTGTCGTAATGCAGCTCCAGCAACATCGCCATCATGGCTTCGGTGAGTTTTCGGGTCAGGCTGCGCTCGCTGGTCAGATAGAAATTCTTGACCAGCTGTTGTGTCAGCGTACTGCCGCCCTGGGTCATCTTGCCGCCAGAGGTGTTGACCCAGATGGCGCGGGCGATCGACTTCGGCGACACGCCCCAATGGCTATAGAAGTCCCGGTCTTCCACGGCAACCAGGGTTTCCAGCAGATACGGCGGAACCTGATCGATCTTGATCAGAATGCGGTCTTCAAGGTTCTTCGGGTAAATCCCGCCGATCAGCAGCGGCTCCAGCCGCACGACCGACAGTTTCGAACCGTTGGTCGCCGAAAGCTCGGCCACATAATCGCCAGAGAACCGCACACGCACAGGCTGGGCATTCTCCAGCCCTTCATAGAACTGGAAGCCACGGGTATTCAAGTCAACGGTGTTGCCGTTGACCGCTGCCGCGCCGGGGCCGTTGCTCACGCTTTCGCGACGATAGCCCAGGGCATCGAGCTCGGTGAGGAAGTCTTCCTTGCTCAGCTTCTGCCCTGTAAACAGCTCAAGCGGGCGTGCATACACCTTGGCCGGGATGGTCCAGCGCTTGCCGGAGAACTTCTCCTGGACGATGGCATCAAGGTAAACCGCGAATCCGGCGAGCACCACAAGGCCGACCAGACTGAGTTTAAGAGCCCAGCCCAGCCAAGGGCTCAGGCCTCTGGAAGGTGGTTTTTTGGGGGTGCGGGGGGATCGAGTACGAGTCATGGCGCCGGATTATACGCACTTTATTCATACTCAACAGGAGCCCGCCGAGGTTTGCGTCGGGCGGACTTGCGGCCATAATGACCGCCGTGAATTTTCCCAGACTCTGAAGGAACGCTTGTGAGCCAGTCCCTGATCGCCGCCCTGCAAAACCCGGCCCTTTACCCGCATCCGGTAGACGGGTTCCAGGTCATCGAAACCCACATCTCGTGGGTGATCCTCACAGGCCCCTTTGCTTATAAAGTGAAGAAGCCGGTCAATTTCGGCTTCCTCGACTTCACCAGCCTCGATGCTCGCGAGCATTTCTGCGGCGAAGAGCTGCGCCTGAACCAGCGTCTGACCGATGATTTGTATCTCGAAGTGTTGCCGATCACTGGCAGTGCTGAAGCACCGCAATTCGGTGGCGATGGCCCGGTCGTCGATTACGCCCTGAAAATGCGTCAGTTCCCGCAGAGCCAGTTGCTCAGCACGCTGCAGGCCAACGGCGAATTGACCACCGCGCACATCGACGAGATGGCCGTACAAATCGCGCAGTTCCACCTCACCGCGCCAAAAGTCCCTGCCGAACACGAAGCCGGCACCCCGGACAGCGTCATGGCACCCGTGCGCCAGAACTTCGAACAGATCCGCCCGTTTCTGAGTGACAAGGCTGACCTGCTGCAACTCGACGCCCTGCAAGCCTGGGCCGAAAGCAGCTTCGAGCGCCTCAAGCCGTTGTTCGCCCAACGCAAGGCCGAAGGGTTCATCCGCGAGTGCCATGGCGACATCCACCTGGGCAACGCCACCGTGATCGATGACAAGGTCGTGATCTTCGACTGCATCGAATTCAACGAACCGTTCCGCTTCACCGACGTCTATGCCGACACCGGTTTCCTGGCGATGGACCTTGAAGACCGCGGCCTGAAAAGCCTGGCCCGTCGTTTCATCAGCCAGTACCTGGAGCTGACCGGCGATTACCAGGGTCTGGAACTGCTGAACTTCTATAAAGCTTACCGCGCACTGGTTCGTGCCAAAGTCAGCCTGTTCAGCATGCCGGCCGAAGCCGATCCGGTGCAGCGCGCCACCACCCTGCGCCAGTACCGCAACTACGCCAACCTGGCGGAAAGCTACAGCACCATTCCTTCGCGCTTCATGGCAATCACTCACGGCGTTTCCGCTGTCGGCAAAAGTCATGTGGCCATGCGTCTGGTGGAAGCGCTGGGCGCAATTCGCCTGCGCTCCGATGTAGAACGCAAACGCCTGTTCGGCGAGCAAACCGTCGCGAACGATCCGCAAGCCGGCATTTATAGCGCCGACGCCAGCGCCGCGACCTACACCCGCCTGCATGAAATCGCCGCGGTGATCCTGCGTGCCGGCTTCCCCGTCGTGGTCGATGCCACTTACCTCAAGCGCGATCAGCGTGATGGCGCGGCAAAAATCGCCGAAGCCACCGGCGCGCCGTTCCTGATCCTTGACTGCAACGCACCACAAGCGGTGATCGAAAGCTGGCTGGCCCTGCGTCAGGCTGACAAAAAGGATCCGTCCGACGCCAACCTGGCCGTTATCGCCGCTCAGCAAGCCAGTCGTGAAGCCCTGACGCCAGAAGAGATTCTGTGCAGCAAACGCGTTCAGACCAATGAAAGCGGAACCCTCGACACCGTCGTTGCGCAAATTCGCCAACGCTTGCCGGGGCTGTAAGAAAGTATTTCAGCCGTGGAGCCTTCGCCGGCTTCACGGCTGTCAAATAGTGGCACTATACTGGCGTCATAAAACCAACAGGTGATGTGACATGAGCCAGCCCAAACTTCTCGACACCCCGCTTTATGCCTTGCTGCACAAAGATGACATCACAGGTTTCAACAACGAACGTCCAAAAGACGGACCTATCGACATGGTCGGTGGTGATTTCCGAGGCCTGGACCTGCGTGAGCTGAACGCCGACGGCGTCGACTTTACCAATGCCTACTTCCGTTCCGCCGACTTGCGCGGCATTGACTTCACTCATTCCAACCTTGAAGGGGCCAGCCTGGCTCACGCACAGATTTCCGGCGCCTACTTTCCGCCAGAACTGAGTGCCGACGAAATCCTCATGTCGATGAATTTCGGCACACGCCTGCGTTATCGCACCCGTTAAAAACGACCGATAACTGACCTGTCCAGCGCCCCCGCCTTGCGCTGGACTGTGGGCATTTTCAGTCTGGAAAGCTGACTCCCTCCTGCCCGCTCCTACCGTGTTCGCACACTTTTACCCCACTCATTGGACTTGCCTCTTAGAAGCATTTGCTCCGAAACCGACCAAACAATCACGCTTTTCCTACTGATGGCTACACTCCTCAGAAGCTTGCCCACGCACCGTTCGGCCGTCGCAAGGAGGCTTGATGAATGATGAACTGCAGCACCTGAAAAATCTTGGCAAGACGTCGGCGCAATGGCTGCATGCCGTGGGCATCCACAGCGCCTCGGACTTGCGTCGCCTGGGGGCGGTGGATGCTTATCGGGCCGTGCGCACACGCGGGTTTCGGGCATCCAAGGTGTTGTTGTATGCGATCGAAGGCGCGTTGATGGACGTGCACTGGAATGACATTCCTGCAGAGCGCAAGGAAGCCCTGAATAAACAGCTGGAAGCGATCTCGTCACGCCACAAGAATTGAACGGGCACAGCGTGTGCTTGCGGAACACGCAAGTTACGCAGCTGAGCTCACCCTGAAACCCAGTGTTTACGGGGCTTTTCGGCAACCCAAAGGTGATTTTCAAATAAATGAAAAATCAGCGGTTGACTTGGTAATGAGAATCGCTATGATTATCACAACTGGTCGCGAGACTGGTCGATATTTGAAAAGCCCTTGGTTCGGACTCTCAGATATCTCCTCATCAGGCTAATCACGGTTATTTGACCCGGCTCTTGCCGGGTCTTTTTTTGCCTGTGGAAAAGTCCCTTGTTACTTGCCGAACTGCTTGCGCATTTCCGCACAGTAATCCGGCGCTGGCATGGCAGGCGTGTACCAGACGTAATCCGCCATTGCCGCCGTGACCTCACTGCCCTGCTGCGCCAGCATCAATACCGTCGGCGCTTCTGGCGCACCCAGATCAAGTGCGTGAATCGGCACACCCACATCCTTGCGCGCGTGATAAGCGCCGGCAAACAGCAATGCAGGCTTAGGTGCCGCCAGCAACCGCTCGGCCATGCGTCGATCACGTTGTTGCTGGACTGCGAGCATCGCCGGCATTTGCGAGGCCGGCAGCAGGCCGCAATGGGACTCGCTGATCTGGGCCAGTAATTCAGCCTTCACCGCTGCGGTATTGGAACGAGCGCCGCTCAATATCGGCGACTGGGCGTAGAAAGCACGCACCTCGACGGTGTCCAGATTCGCGGCCAGCAGTGGATGCGGTTGGATCAGGGCGAAACGCACGATCGGACCGTAGAGATTCCAGTCCCAGCCAGGCTGCCAGGCCAATGCATCGGGCAGGTCGGCGGGTAGCGTCGAGGCATGACGCACATCATCGACGCGCTGTTGCTGATCCGGCGTGAGCATTTCCAGCAGCAGACTGCCTTGCGGGCGCTGCTCTCCCAGCGCCTGCAATAACCAGCGCTGCAACTCATGGTGATCGCGATTGTCATGCTGCTCACCGACGATCAATCGCGATGGCTTGGCCAGTCGCAGCACCAGCTCCTGCGCCGTCAGTGCCTGGCCGGTGCGCATGTCGCGAATCTCGCCGACAATCGGTGGCGGCGTCGGAACATGCTGACAGGCACTGAGCACCAGCACCGCCAGAATCATCATTAAACGCATGAACTCCCCCTATCGAAAACCTAGCGGGCGATGATCAGCGGATGCCCGCGCTCCGGATGTTGTTGCACCAGTACTTCCAGCCCGAATACGGCCTTGAGCGGCTCAGGGCGCAACACCTGCTCGGGCGTGTCGAGCGCGATCGGGCGCCCGCCTTCGAGCAGCAACAGGCGATCACAATAGCGCGCCGCGAGGTTCAGATCATGCAGGATCACCAGCACCGCCGCACCGCGATCAGCGAACTCGCGCACCGCTTGCAGGGTTGTGTGTTGGTGCAGCGGATCGAGCATCGAAGTCGGTTCATCGAGCAACAGCGTTTGCCCCTCCTCGCCCGGCCAGAGTTGCGCCAGCACCCGCGCCAGATGCACCCGCTGCCGTTCGCCGCCAGACAACGCGAGATAGCTGCGACCACTCAAATGCGCGGCATCGGCGGCCTGCAACGCGGCGGCGACGATTTCATCGTCCCGGACCCGGCCGCTCTGATGCGGCAAACGCCCCATACCGACGACTTCCTCGACGCGAAAAGCGAAGTCCAGGGTCGAGACTTGCGGCAACACCGCCAGACGCTGGGCGCGCTGAGCGCCGGTCCAGTCACGCAGTTCGCGCTCATCAAGCCACACGCTGCCATGATTCGCCGGCAACTCACCACACAAGGCACCCAGCAGTGTACTTTTGCCGGCACCGTTAGGCCCCAGTACACCGAGGACTTCCCCCGGTTTGAGTGCAAGTGTGATGTCCGTCAGAACGATCTTGCGGCCCCGGCGGATTTGCAGATTTTGCGTTCGCAACATCAGGCACGCCCTCGGAGCAACAAATAGAGGAAGAAAGGTGCACCGATAAACGCGGTGACAATTCCGATCGGCAGCTCGGCCGGTGCCAGCGCCAGTCGCGCCACCAGATCGGCGAACAACAGGAGACTGGCGCCCGCCAGCACCGAGGCCGGCAACAACACCCGATGATCGGGACCGGCCAGCAGACGCACCAGATGCGGCACCACCAACCCGACAAATCCGATCATCCCCGCCGCCGCCACTGCCGCGCCGACACCCAACGCCGTGCAGAACACCAGCTCGCGCTTGAGTCCTTCGACGTCGATCCCCAAGTGACCGGCCTCCGACTCTCCAAGCAACAATGCGTTCAAGGCCTTGGCCCGACGCGGCAACCACAGCGCCACGCCGGCGCTGATCAGCAGCAACGGCCAGAGTCGCGAATAGCTGGCGCCATTGAGACTGCCCAGGTTCCAGAACGTCAGCGTGCGCAGGGTCGCGTCGTCCGCCAGATAGGTGAACAGTCCCACTGCCGAGCCCGCCAGCGCCGTCAATGCGATACCCGCCAGGAGCATGGTCGCGACATTGGTTTGCCCGTTACGCCGGCCCAGTCGATACACCAGCGCGGTCACCCCAAGGCCACCCAGAAACGCGCACAGCGATAACAGATAAGGCCCGAAGGATTCCGGCAAACCGCCAAAAACGGAACCGCCGACAATCGCAATCGCCGCGCCCAATGCCGCGCCACTGGAAACACCCACCAGGCCCGGATCGGCCAGCGGGTTGCGAAACAACCCTTGCATCGCTACGCCCGACAGCGCCAGCACTCCGCCCACCGCCAACCCCAGCAGGGTACGCGGCAGGCGAATTTGCCCGAGGATCAGTTCGGCCTGCTCCAATCCGTCAGGCGCAATGGGCAAGCCGATCATGCGCAACGCCGCACGCAAGGTATCGAGCAACGGCAGGCTAACCGGGCCCAACGCCAATGACAGCCAGATCGCCAGCAAACACAGGAGGCTCAGGCCAATGAACAGCGTTCGGGGTTTTACCAGAACGGTCATTGGGCCGCCGTGCCCGGATAGAAGCCGTCACTGATTTTTTTCAACGCCTGCGGCAACCGCGGGCCGAGCCCACCGACCAGCAACGTCGGATCAAGCTCCATGACACGCCCGTCCTTCGCGGCGCGGGTCGAGGACAGAATCGGGTTTTCCTTGAACAACGCTGCACGCGCCGCTTCGCCGACCAGTGCGCGGTCGGCGAACACCAGCACTTCTGGGTCCAGGCTGATCAGGGATTCGTTGGAAAAAGGTTTGTAACCGGTGTGCGTCGCCAGATTGTGCCCGCCGGCCTTCTGGATCAACCAATCGGCAGCGGTGTCCTTTCCGGCGATAAGTGGCTTGCCGCCCGCATGACCGAGCAGCACCAGTACGCCGGGCGATTGTTGCGTCAGTTGTGCCTGGGTGACGCGAATCTTTTGCTGATCGAGTTGCTGCTGATAAGCCTGGAACAATTGCATCGCCCGGTCCTCAGCGCCGAGCAACTTGCCCAAATGCTGCAAATTTCCCTCCAACGTCGGCAGATCCGGCTGGGCCGAGAACAGTTCGACCTGCACGCCCGCCGTGCGGATCTGCGACAGCACCGACGGCGGGCCCATTTCTTCGGTGCCGACCAGAATTTGCGGACGTAGACTCAGCACGCCTTCTGCCGACAACTGCCGCTGATAGCCGATGCTCGGCAATGCCTTGAGGGATTCCGGATGCTGGCTGGTGGTATCGACACCCACCAGTTTCGATTCGCCGCCCAGCGCACTGACCCACTCCGACAAGGCCCCGCCGGCGCTGACCCAGCGTTGTGGCAACTCGGCCGCCGCGGTGTGGTGACTGACGAGGAGTCCGACACACAGTGCGGCAACGCGGGTACTCAGGCGCATAAACAGCTTCCTTTAAAGGTTTTCCCAGGCATTGAAGTGACAGGCCAAGTATCCTCGGCGTCTGGCATCCGCACCCGACGGGCAAGGCAGCCATTTGATAATTGTTTGCATTTGAACGTCAAGCTCGGACATATCCAGTCACGAGCCAGCGGAGTTGAGGATAGACATGAAGTTTCTTTGCGCAGGCTCCGAGCTGGCCGAATCCGGCAGCCGCGGTTTCGACCTCGACGGCCAGAAGCTGTTTGCCGTGCGCCGGGCCGGTCAGGTCTACGTCTACATCAACCGGTGTCCGCACCGTGGCGTCGGGCTGGAATGGACACCCGACCAGTTTCTTGACCCCAGCAACAGCCTGATCCAGTGCGCGACCCACGGCGCACTGTTCTTGATCGAAGACGGCGAATGCGTCTCCGGCCCGTGCGCCGGGCAATCCCTGACCACCGTTGAAAGTCGCGAAGACGATCAAGGGATCTGGATCACTCTTTAACCGCCGAGCACCACCTCCAGACGCCGATCGACCACCATTTCTTCGTGGGTCAAGCGCACGCCGTAGGCCAACACCTCGACCCCGCACGCCACCGCTTCTTGCAAAGCGGCCGCGTAGGCCGAATCGATTTCGTCTGCAGGACGCACGGCATCGATGCCCGTGAGGTTCACGCAATACAACTGCACCGCGCGAATGCCGTCCCGAGCCAAATGCGCCAGTTCCCGTAAATGCTTGGCGCCACGCTGGGTGACCGCATCGGGAAACGCCGCGACCGATGAGCCATCGAACCCCAACGTGACGCTTTTGACTTCCACATACGCCGGCCCGCTCGGGTAATCGAGGCGAAAGTCGATACGACTGCTTTCTTGACCGTAGGCCACTTCACGCTTCAGCTCGGTGAAACCGTTGAGTTCGCTGATGACGCCAGCCCTGAGCGCCTCTTCGATCAAACCGTTGGCTCGCCCGGTGTTCACGCAAAACAGCCGCCCCTGAGGGGTTTCGCCAACTTCCCAGGTGCCTGGCAATTTGCGCTTGGGGTCGTTGGAACGGCTGAACCACACTTGCCCGCCCTCGACCTGGCAATTGAGCATCGAGCCGGTGTTCGGGCAGTGAATGGTCACCAACTCGCCGTGAACGGTTTCGATATCGGCGAGAAAACGCTTGTAACGCCGAATCAGACGACCTTCTTCGAGGGGAGGATGAAAGCGCATCAGCCTTGCCAGCTCTTCAAGCCGCGAGCAATGCGTTCAACCGCTTCCTGCAGGCGCGAGAGACTTTGGGTGTAGGCAAACCGAACGTGATGGCCGGCCTGATAACGCCCGAAGTCGAGCCCCGGCGTGATCGCCAGGTGCTCGGTTTCGAGGAAGTGCCGGCAGAATGCGAAGGCATCGCCACCGAACTGGCTGATATCGGCGTACAAATAGAACGCCCCTTCCGGCTCGACGGCAATACCGAAACCCAGCTCCCGCAAGGCGGGCAAGAGGAAATCACGGCGACGGCCGAATTCGGCGCGACGCTCTTCCAGGATGGCGATGGTCGCGGGCTCGAAACACGCTAGCGCCGCGTGCTGGGCCATGCTTGGGGCACTGATGTAGAGGTTCTGCGCAAGCTTTTCCAGCTCACCGACCGCCGCTTCGGGCGCCACCAGCCAGCCGAGCCGCCAGCCGGTCATGCCGAAATACTTCGAAAAACTATTGAGCACGAAAGCGCTGTCGTCGACTTCCAGCACACTGGCGGCGTCGGTGCCATAAGTCAGGCCGTGATAGATTTCGTCCACCACCAGATGGCCGTGGCGTGCCTTGATGGCAGTCGACAGCCCCGCCAGTTCGTCGCGGGTCAGGATCGTCCCGGTCGGGTTGGCCGGCGATGCCACCAGGGCGCCGACGCTGTCGTGATCCCAATGACGGGCGACCAAGTCCGGTGTCAGTTGATAACGCACGTCCGGCCCCACAGGCACCAGCTGCGCAGCGCCTTCCACCAACCGCAGGAAATGCCGGTTGCACGGGTAACCCGGGTCCGCCAGCAGCCAGTGCTTGCCCGGATCCACCAGCAAGGCGCTGGCCAGCAGCAACGCGCCGGAACCGCCGGGCGTGATGAGGATTCGCTGTGGGTCGATGTTCAAACCGTAACGCTGCTGATAGAAGCTTGAAATCGCCTCGCGCAGCTCAGGAATGCCGCGGGCGGCGGTGTAACGGGTCTTCCCCGCCGTCAGTGCAGCCTGGCCGGCCTGGATGATCGGCTCGGCGGTGGTGAAGTCCGGCTCGCCGATTTCCAGGTGAATCACGTCGTGGCCAGCGGCTTGCAGTTCATTGGCCCGCGCCAGCAGCGCCATGACATGGAACGGTTCGATTGCGCGACTGCGGGCACTGTAGGACTGAGCCATTAGCCTTCCTTCAACGGGAAAAAAAACCGATTCTACCCAAGCGCAGGAACGAGCGAGAACCTAAAGCGGTCAGACGCGTTAAGACCCTGGCCACAAACGACTCATGCGAGTGCGCAAGGTTTGACTAAAATCATTAATTGATCAGGTCTCCAGCACCACCAGACAAGGGTTTGCAATCATTTGCAAGCCCCTCGGGCCACTACCTCGACATCCGGGAGTAGCGCGGTCCGATTTGATCTGGTAAGTTCGCCCGCTTGCAGCCGCAGGGCCGGCAGGTGTCGGTGATGGAGCAATCCTGCGCAGATGGATTACAAGAGTAGAGGCGGTCCATTTCATGCCCACCCAAGCAAAGCAGCAAAACCAGTCGATCAGCGGCTTCGAACCCTACAAAGAAGTTAAGGGCGAGGAGTACATGGGCAAACCCATGCGCGCTCACTTCACCAAGATCCTGAACAAGTGGAAACAGGACTTGATGCAGGAAGTCGACCGCACGGTTGATCACATGAAAGACGAAGCGGCCAACTTCCCTGACCCGGCAGATCGTGCCAGCCAGGAAGAAGAATTCAGCCTTGAATTGCGCGCCCGCGACCGTGAGCGCAAGTTGATCAAGAAGATCGACAAGACGCTGCAATTGATCGAAGACGAAGAATATGGCTGGTGCGAGTCCTGCGGCGTCGAAATCGGCGTCAAGCGACTGGAAGCCCGCCCTACCGCCGATATGTGCGTTGACTGCAAGACCCTGGCGGAAATCAAGGAAAAGCAAGTCGGCAAGTAATCTCGACTTGAACGAAGAACGGAGCGTGCGAACGCTCCGTTTTTGTTTCTGATATTTGTAGCGTCTTCGGAATTGTCTTCGCGAGCATGCTTCGCTCCTACAGCTGGCACACGCTCCTGTAGGCGCGAAGCTTGCTCGCGAAGACGGCTTCAAGCCATGCTCAAAACGATTGAACAGCCTGAAATCGCCTTATGACCGCCATCGTCTCCTCCCCCTACATCGGTCGCTTCGCCCCCACGCCAAGCGGCCATCTGCATTTCGGCTCGCTGGTCGCAGCGCTGGCTTCGTACCTCGACGCGCGTGCGGTGGGTGGTCGCTGGCTGATGCGCATGGAAGACCTCGATCCGCCACGGGAAGAACCCGGCGCGCAAGCGGCCATTCTCAAGGCGCTGGAGGGCTACGGCTTCGAGTGGGACGGCGAACTGGTCCGACAGAGCGACCGGCACGATGCCTACGCCGACGTGCTCAACCGCCTGTTCAATCATGGTCTGGCGTACGCCTGCACCTGTTCGCGCAAACAACTGGAGCCGTATCACGGCATTTATCCGGGACTGTGCCGCAACGCGGGTCATGCCACCGAAGATGCCGCGATTCGCCTGCGTGTGCCCGAACTGGAATACCACTTCATCGACCGCGTGCAAGGCGAATACCGCCAGCACCTGGGTCGGGATGTCGGTGATTTCGTGATCCGCCGCCGCGACGGGCTCTACGCCTACCAACTGGCCGTGGTGCTCGATGACGCCTGGCAGGGCATTACCGACATCGTCCGTGGCGCAGACTTGCTCGACTCCACCCCACGTCAGCTCTATCTGCAGGAACTGCTGGGGTTCTCGCAACCGCGCTATCTGCACATCCCGCTGATAACCCAGCCTGACGGCAACAAGCTCGGCAAGTCCTACCGTTCGCCGCCGCTGACCGAAGATCAGGCCACACCGCTGCTGCTTCGTGCATTGCGCGCACTCGGGCAAAGTCCCGGCACAGAACTGGCGTACGCCACCCCACGGGAAGTGCTGAACTGGGGCATCGCCCACTGGGACGCGACGAAGATCCCGCGCACACTCGCCTTGCCCGAAGCGCAACTACAGTGATCACACTTGCAGTGGCGCGCCCATCCGTTACCATCGCCGCACGTTTTCGGGCACGCGCATAAAAAAGAGAGGCCGGGATGTACATCTATCGCTTGGTCCTGCTCCTGGTAGTGGGGATTTACCTGTTCTCCCCGGCCATCATGGATTGGTGGATCGACGCCACTGGCGCCTGGTATCGCCCTTATCTGCTCTGGCTGATTCTGATCGTCGTGACCTTCATCCTGCAGAGCCAAAAAGATGCCGATGAGCTTTAGCCTGACCCAGATGATCCTGATCAGTGCCGCGTACCTGGCGGTGCTGTTCGGCGTGGCCTGGATCAGCGAACGGGGCATGATCCCCCGGGCGATCATTCGCCACCCGCTGACGTACACCCTGTCGCTGGGTGTCTACGCCAGTGCCTGGGCGTTCTACGGCACCGTGGGCCTGGCCTATCAGTACGGCTACGGATTTCTGTCCAGCTATCTGGGCGTCTCCGGCGCATTTCTGCTGGCGCCGGTGTTGTTGTATCCGATCCTCAAAATTACTCGCACCTACCAACTGTCGTCGCTGGCAGACCTGTTCGCGTTCCGTTTCCGCAGCACCTGGGCCGGCGCACTGACCACGATCTTCATGCTGATCGGCGTGCTGCCGTTGCTGGCGCTGCAGATTCAGGCAGTGGCCGACTCCATCGGCATCCTCACCCGCGAGCCGGTGCAACACCGTGTCGCCCTGAGCTTCTGCGCGCTGATTACGCTGTTCACGATTTTCTTTGGCTCGCGCCACATCGCCACCCGCGAGAAACACGAAGGGCTGGTGTTCGCGATTGCCTTTGAGTCGGTGATCAAACTGATCGCCATTGGTGGCGTCGGCCTGTATGCGTTGTATGGCGTGTTCGACGGCCCGCAACAGCTGGAACTGTGGCTGCTGCAAAACCAGACCGCCCTCGCCGCGTTGCACACGCCTTTGCAGGAAGGCCCGTGGCGCACGCTGTTGCTGGTGTTCTTCGCGTCGGCGATCGTGATGCCGCACATGTACCACATGACGTTTACCGAAAACCTCAACCCGCGTTCGCTGGTCAGCGCGAGCTGGGGCTTGCCGTTGTTCCTGCTGTTGATGAGCCTGGCGGTGCCGCTGATTCTCTGGGCCGGGCTGAAACTCGGTGCCACGACCAATCCTGAATATTTCACGCTGGGCATCGGCATCGCCGCCAACAGTAAGGCCTTGGCGCTGTTGGCGTATGTCGGTGGGCTATCGGCGGCGAGCGGGCTGATCATCGTCACCACCCTGGCACTGTCCGGGATGGCGCTGAACCATCTGGTGCTGCCGCTTTATCAGCCGCCGGCCGAAGGCAACATCTACCGCTGGCTGAAATGGACCCGTCGCGCACTGATCGTCGCGATCATCATGGCCGGTTACGGTTTCTACCTGTTGCTGGGTGCCGAGCAGGATCTGGCCAACCTCGGCATCGTTGCGTTTGTGGCGACCTTGCAGTTCCTGCCGGGCGTGCTGTCCGTCCTTTACTGGCCGACCGCCAACCGTCGCGGCTTCATCGCCGGATTGCTGGCAGGGATTCTGGTGTGGCTGGTGACCATGCTGCTGCCGCTGGTCGGCAACCTGCAAGGCTTCTACATTCCTCTGCTGAACATGATCTACGTGCTGGACGACACCAGTTGGCACATGGCCGCGATCGCCTCGCTGGCCGCCAACGTGCTGATGTTCACCCTGATCTCGCTGTTCACCAATGCCAGCCCCGAAGAGGCCAGCGCTGCCGAAGCCTGCGCCGTGGACAACGTGCGTCGCCCGCAGCGCCGTGAGTTGCACGCTGCCTCGCCCCAGGAATTCGCCACGCAACTGGCCAAACCCTTGGGCGCCAAGGCTGCGCAGAAAGAAGTCGAACAGGCGCTGCGCGATCTCTATCTGCCGTTCGACGAGCGCCGGCCTTACGCCTTGCGCCGCTTGCGCGACCGGATCGAAGCCAACCTCTCGGGCCTGATGGGGCCGAGCGTGGCGCAAGACATGGTCGAGACCTTCCTGCCTTATAAGGCCGGCGGCGAAAACTACGTCACCGAAGACATTCACTTCATTGAAAGTCGCCTCGAGGATTACCACTCGCGCCTCACCGGCCTGGCTGCCGAACTCGATGCCCTGCGCCGTTACCACCGCCAGACCCTGCAGGAATTGCCGATGGGCGTCTGCTCGCTGGCCAAGGATCAGGAAATCCTCATGTGGAACAAAGCCATGGAGGAGCTGACCGGAATCGCCGCGCAGCGTGTGGTCGGTTCGCGCCTGAGCACCATCGCCGATCCGTGGAAAGAATTGCTGCAAGGCTTCATCAACCTGCCCGACGAACACTTGCACAAGCAGCATCTGGCGCTCGATGGCCAGACTCGCTGGCTGAACCTGCACAAAGCGGCGATCGATGAACCGCTCGCGCCGGGTAACAGCGGCCTGGTTTTGCTCGTCGAAGACCTGACCGAAACCCAGATGCTCGAAGACAAACTGGTGCACTCCGAGCGACTGGCCAGCATCGGCCGCCTGGCCGCTGGTGTGGCCCATGAAATCGGC
Source organism: Pseudomonas migulae (assembly GCF_024169315.1). Taxonomy (NCBI): domain Bacteria; kingdom Pseudomonadati; phylum Pseudomonadota; class Gammaproteobacteria; order Pseudomonadales; family Pseudomonadaceae; genus Pseudomonas; species Pseudomonas migulae. The sequence continues at coordinate 2,927,263 of NZ_JALJWR010000001.1, forward strand.
AACCCGATCACCGGCATCGCCTGTCTGGCGCAGAACCTGCGCGAAGAACGTGAAGACGATGGCGAGCTGAAGGAAATCAGCGGGCAGATCCTGGAGCAGACCAAACGCGTCTCGCGCATCGTTCAGTCGCTGATGAGTTTTGCCCACGCCGGCAGTCACCAGCACAGTGACGAGCCCGTCTGTCTGGCCGAAGTGGCCCAGGACGCCATCGGTTTGCTGGCCCTGAACCGACGTAATTTCGAAGTGCAGTTCTATAACCTGTGCGACCCCGATCACTGGGTCGAAGGCGACCCACAACGACTCGCCCAGGTCCTGATCAATCTGCTCTCAAACGCCCGTGACGCCTCGCCTCCCGGCAGTGCGGTACGGGTGAAAAGCGAAGCCGGCGAACACACGGTCGACCTGATCGTGGAAGACGAAGGCAGCGGTATTCCGAAGAACATCATGGATAGATTGTTCGAACCTTTCTTCACCACCAAGGATCCTGGCGAAGGCACCGGTCTGGGCCTTGCACTGGTCTATTCCATCGTTGAAGAGCATTATGGACAAATCACCATCGACAGCCCGGCTGATGTACAAAGCCAACGCGGCACCCGTATCCGGGTGACCTTGCCGCGTCATGTCGAAGCGACGTCCGCTGTGAACTGAGACCGTCGAGAGTATCGAATCAATGCCGCACATTTTGATCGTCGAAGACGAAACAATTATCCGCTCCGCCTTGCGCCGCCTGCTGGAACGTAACCAGTACCAGGTCAGCGAAGCCGGTTCAGTGCAGGAAGCACAAGAACGCTTCACCATTCCCACGTTCGACCTGATCGTCAGTGACCTGCGTCTGCCTGGCGCGCCGGGTACCGAGTTGATCAAACTCGGCCAGGGCACTCCGGTGCTGATCATGACCAGCTACGCCAGCCTGCGTTCGGCGGTCGACTCGATGAAGATGGGCGCGGTGGATTACATCGCCAAGCCTTTCGACCACGATGAAATGCTCCAGGCCGTCGCGCGCATCCTGCGTGACCGGCAATCGGTGCAGGCCAGCGGTGAACCTGCCGTCGGCAAAGCCGCCAATGGCGCGGCGAAACCGGGTATCGACAACAGCAACGGCGAAATCGGCATTATCGGCTCGTGCCCGCCGATGCAGGATCTGTACAGCAAGATCCGCAAAGTCGCGCCAACCGATTCCAATGTCCTGATCCAGGGCGAGTCCGGCACCGGTAAAGAACTGGTGGCGCGCGCCCTGCACAACCTGTCCAAACGCGCGAAGGCTCCGATGATTTCGGTGAACTGTGCGGCCATTCCGGAAAGCCTGATCGAGTCCGAACTGTTCGGCCACGAAAAGGGCGCGTTCACCGGCGCCAGCGCCGGCCGTGCCGGTCTGGTGGAAGCGGCAGACGGCGGTACCTTGTTCCTCGATGAAATCGGCGAACTGCCGCTGGAAGCCCAGGCTCGCTTGCTGCGCGTGTTGCAGGAAGGCGAAATTCGCCGGGTGGGCTCGGTCCAGTCGCAGAAGGTCGATGTGCGTTTGATCGCCGCGACTCACCGAGACCTCAAGAGCCTGGCGAAAATCGGCCAGTTCCGTGAAGACTTGTATTACCGCCTCCACGTGATCGCCCTGAAACTGCCGGCCCTGCGCGAGCGTGGCGCCGACGTGAATGAAATCGCCAATGCCTTCCTGGCGCGGCAGAGCGCGCGGGTCAACCGTACCGACCTGAAGTTCGCTCCGGACGCCGAGCAAGCGATTCGTCACTATTCCTGGCCGGGCAACGTGCGCGAGCTGGAAAACGCAGTCGAGCGCGCGGTCATCCTGTGCGAAAGCCCGGAGATCTCCGCCGAGCTGCTGGGCATCGACATCGAGCTGAGCGGCCTGGAAGACGACGAGTTCATCGGCCTGCCTCCGCAACAAGGCAACGGTGCCGGCAACAACAATCATGAGCCGACCGAGGACCTGTCGCTGGAAGACTACTTCCAGCATTTCGTTCTGGAGCATCAGGACCACATGACCGAAACCGAGCTGGCACGCAAACTCGGGGTCAGCCGTAAATGCCTGTGGGAGCGTCGGCAGCGCCTGGGTATCCCGCGACGCAAGACCGGGGTGGCCAGCGAGAGCTGAACGGGTAACACATGACTTTGTGAAAAAACTGTTACCTCAGCTTTTTCACGTAACAGAAGCCGGGGCTTACGGTAACGAAGCCCCGGTTTTTTTGGGCCCCGAAAAACCCGACCAGGTGACGTAACCCCTTGTTTTGCTGGGCCTCGCAAAAGTTGGCACGCACCCTGCTATATGTTTGGTACAACAACAATAACAAGCAATGCACAAGACAATAAAAATAAGACGAATCGACTCACGCACAATAAAAACAAGACGGCGAGAGGCGCAGCTAACTGATTCTTTTGGAGAGGCGTTGTATTTGGGGCTTGCCCCACGACCAGGCCGAGAACAACAAAAACTGTCCTGAGACAGAGCCTGAACTGGTTGGATCGCAAGATCACTGCAGCACAGCGACCAAAGCAATCCGTTTGCTCTTGGCTCCCGATTGGGAGGGTCATGAAAGAAAATTTCATGACGCGGGCACTCAACAAAAACAAAAAGCCCGAAACCAATAACAAAAATAGAACATGCAACTACTTCTTGGGGAGCTTCGGCTCCCCTTGTAGTTTCTGCGATTTGAAAATCCTTCCAAGCCCCTGTAGGAGCGAGCTTGCTCGCGAAAAACCCGAGGGCAAGCGCAGGGTATCTGGTTTTACGCGTTATCGTTCACGACCATCGCGAGCAAGCTCGCTCCTACAGTAGTGCGGCTTACAGCTCATATCTGCTGTGTCCTACACCATCCCCCGACTAAATGCTAGAATCCCCGCCCATCATGCGGTCATTCTTCGTTATGGCCGAACATTCCTTCAAACAGTGCATCCCATGCTGAAGAAGCTGTTCCAGTCATTCCGTTCTCCCAAGCGTCATACGCAACACATCCGCAGCACGCCTGAAGTGCTTAACAGCGGCCAACATTCGCTGCAAAAGGCGCAATTCAGCCGTTATGCGGTGAATATCGTCGAACGCCTGCAGAACGCCGGTTACCAGGCTTATCTGGTCGGCGGCTGTGTGCGTGACATGATGCTCGGCATCACGCCAAAAGATTTCGACGTTGCCACCAGCGCCACCCCTGAACAGGTACGCGCCGAATTCCGCAATGCGCGGATCATCGGTCGTCGCTTCAAACTGGTGCACATCCACTTTGGTCGCGAGATCATCGAGGTCGCGACCTTCCGCGCCAATCACCCGCAAAACGATGAAGAGGAAGACAGCAACCAGTCTTCCCGCAACGAGAGTGGGCGGATCCTGCGCGATAACGTCTACGGCACGCTGGAAGAGGACGCGCAACGCCGCGACTTCACCATCAACGCCCTGTATTACGACCCGGTCAGCGAACGTATTCTCGACTACGCCAACGGCGTACACGACATTCGCAATCACCTGATCCGCCTGATTGGCGACCCGAAGCAACGCTACCAGGAAGACCCGGTGCGGATGCTGCGGGCCGTGCGTTTCGCCGCCAAGCTGAATTTCGGCATCGAAAAACACAGCGCCCTGCCGATCCGCGATCTGGCGCCGATGCTGCGCGAGATTCCGTCAGCCCGGCTGTTCGAAGAAGTGCTCAAGTTGTTCCTCTCCGGCCATGCCGCGGACACGTTCGAGATGCTGGTCGACCTGCAGTTGTTCGATCCGCTGTTCCCGGCCAGTGCCGAAGCGCTGGAATACAACCCGACGTACACCCACACCCTAATCAGCGAAGCGCTGATCAACACCGACCTGCGGATCAAGCAGAACAAACCGGTAACCCCGGCGTTCCTGTTTGCAGCCCTGCTCTGGCCTGCCCTCCCGGCTCGCGTGTTGCGCTTGCAGGAACGTGGCATGCCGCCAATCCCGGCGATGCAGGAAGCGGCGCACGAGTTGATTGCCGAACAGTGCCAGCGGATCGCGATTCCAAAACGCTTCACCATGCCGATCCGCGAAATCTGGGACATGCAGGAACGTCTGCCGCGCCGCAGCGGCAAACGCGCCGACCTGTTGCTGGACAATCCGCGGTTCCGCGCCGGTTACGACTTCCTGCTGCTGCGCGAAAGCGCCGGCGAGCAGACCGATGGCCTCGGCGAATGGTGGACGGATTATCAGGACGCCAACGACAGCGAGCGTCGCGACATGATCCGCGACCTCAGCGGCAAGGAAGACGGCACTGGCGCACCCCGCAAACGTCGTCGCAGTGGCGGTGCCAAGCGCAAACGCGCGGCCGGCGCACCGAGCGCTACGGGCGAGTAAGCATGGAGCGCATCTACATCGGCATGGGCAGCAATCTGGCTGACCCCGCCGAACAATTGCGCAGCGCCGTCGATGCGCTGGCGCAGTTGCCGCAGAGCGAACTGGTCGGGGTTTCGGCGTTTTATCAAAGCGATTCGCTGCTGCCCGGCCAACCGCGCTACACCAACGCCGTTGCCGCCCTCGACAGCATACTTGCCCCGCTGGCGCTGCTCGATGCGCTGCAAGCCATCGAGAACGGACAGGGTCGCGAACGCCTGGAACGCTGGGGGCCGCGCACGCTGGATCTGGATATCGTGCTGTTCGGTGATCGGCTGATCGATGAGCCTCGCCTCAAGGTGCCTCACTACCATATGCAGGAGCGAGCCTTCGTTCTGTATCCGCTGGCCGAGTTGGCGCCTGCGGATTTACGTTTGGCGGATGGGCGCACACTCACTGATCTACTCGCTGCCTGCCCGTTCGTCGGGCTGGAACGCCTCCCCCAAAATTGATGCAAATTCCCCTGTGGGAGCGGCTTGCTCGCGAAGACGGTGTGTCATTCAGCGTCATTGTTGATTGATACACCGCCTTCGCGAGCAAGCCCGCTCCCACATTGTTTTTGTGTCGGGCATCAGATCTGCGGCTGCTGAATCGCATCAGTTACGCCGGTAACACCCTCTCCGTAACAACGCGGTAACACACGCAATTGACTTCCCGAGTTCTCCTCACGACTATAGGCGTCCCGCTGCCGCCAACACGGCGTTGAAGGGCGCAATCCAGGCCTTAAAAGCACGACAACAGACCGTGCGCCTGTATTTAACGAAGAATCACGCGCGTTACTCGCAGTAGTTTCCACAGCGCCTGAATGAGGAACTTTTCATGCCAGCCATCACCCTGACCACTCTGCAAGGTCTCAAGCAAAAAGGTGAAAAAATCACCATGCTGACCTGCTATGACGCGACCTTCGCCCACGCCTGCAATGAGGCTGGCGTCGAAGTGCTGCTGGTGGGCGACTCCCTCGGCATGGTGTTGCAAGGTCACGACAGCACCCTGCCGGTGACCACTGCCGAGATGGCTTACCACGTCGCGTCCGTGAAACGCGGTAACACCGACGCGCTGATCCTCGCCGACCTGCCCTTCATGGCCTACGCCACCACCGAACAAGCCATGGTCAACAGCGCGCTGTTGATGCAGGCCGGTGCGCACATGGTCAAGGTTGAAGGCGCATTGTGGCTGGCGGACTCGATCCGTCTGCTGGCCGAGCGCGGCATCCCGGTGTGCGCACACATGGGGCTGACACCGCAGTCGGTGAATATCCTCGGCGGTTACAAAGTCCAGGGTCGCAATGAAAACCAGGCGCGGCAGATGCGCGCCGATGCGATCTCCCTCGAACAGGCGGGCGCAGCGATGCTGTTGCTCGAGTGCGTGCCGAGCGAACTGGCCGAAGAAATCACCCAGGCCGTGAAGATCCCGGTGATCGGTATCGGCGCCGGCAGTGGCACCGACGGCCAGGTGCTGGTGCTGCACGACATGCTCGGTCTGTCGATCACAGGCCGGGTGCCCAAGTTCGTGAAGAACTTCATGGCCGGACAACAAAACATTCAAGCGGCACTTGGCGCTTACGTCACTGAAGTCAAAGCAGCCACTTTTCCTGGTATCGAACACGGATTCTCTGCATGAACACCGTAAAAACCGTACGCGAACTGCGGGCCGCGGTGGCCCGTGCCCGCAGCGAAGGCAAGCGTATTGCCTTCGTGCCGACCATGGGCAACCTGCACAGCGGCCACATCGCACTGATTACCAAAGCCAGCCAACGGGCGGATTTCGTGGTCGCGAGCATTTTCGTCAACCCGCTGCAATTCGGTGCCGGCGAAGACCTCGACAAGTACCCCCGCACCCTCGCGGCAGACCAGGAACAACTGTTCCAGGCCGGTTGCCACTTGCTGTTCGCCCCGACCGTCGAAGAAATGTACCCCGACGGCATGGCTGGCCAGACTCGCGTCAGCGTTCCACAACTGTCCGAAGGACTGTGCGGCGCCAGCCGTCCGGGGCATTTCGAAGGTGTGGCGACGGTGGTCAGCAAGCTGTTCAACATGGTCCAGCCGGATCTGGCGATCTTTGGCCAGAAAGACTTCCAGCAACTGGCCGTGATCCGCGCGCTGGTGCATGACCTGAACATGCCGATCCAGATCATCGGCGAGCCGACGGTCCGTGCGGCCGACGGTCTGGCGCTGTCATCGCGCAATGGGTTCCTCAGTGAAGAACAGCGGGCGGTTGCGCCGGTGGTGTATTGCACGCTGTCCTCGATTGCCGAAGCCATCAAACAAGGTGATCGCGATTATCCAGCGCTGATCGCGGCACAACAGCAGCAACTCGAAGCCGCGGGCCTGCGTACCGACTACCTGGAAATCCGTCATGCGCTGACCTTGCGTCAGGCAACGGCGGAAGATCGGGACCTGGTGATTCTGGTGGCGGCGTTCCTCGGCACCACGCGGTTGATCGACAACCTGCACCTGAACCTCGACGCGCCCGCCTAAAACACCACAATCCCTGTGGGAGCGGGCTTGCTCGCGAAGGCGGCGTGTCATTCAGCATTAATGTTGGCTGACCCACCGCCTTCGCGAGCAAGCCCGCTCCCACATTCGATCTACGTCGGCTTCCAGATCGTATTGCTGCCCACATTGCCTTCGGGCAAACTGCCCGCCGTTCGATTCCGACCTGGGGAAACACTCATGCACGCCATCATGCTCAAGGCCAAGCTGCATCGCGCCGAAGTCACCCACGCAGTGCTCGATTACGAAGGTTCCTGCGCCATCGACGGCGATTGGCTGGACCTGTCCGGCATCCGTGAATACGAACAGATCCAGATCTACAACGTCGACAACGGCGAACGCTTCACCACCTACGCGATTCGTGGCGAAGCCGGCTCGCGCATGATTTCGGTCAACGGTGCCGCGGCGCATAAGGCCAAGGTTGGCGACCGTGTGATCATCTGCGCTTACGCTCACTACAGTGAAGCCGAGCTGCTCAACTTCAAGCCGCGCATGCTCTACATGGCGCCGGGTAACGAGTTGAGCCACACCAGCAATGCCATTCCGGTTCAGGTCGCCTGACCGAACCTTCTCTTCCGTTTGTCGGACCGTTCCCTGCTTTATGTATAAAAAAGTACCGGGAACGGGTCAGACAAAGTCAAGACAGATCGCAGCGCGAGGTTTACTGTATTCGCCCTGTGCCATGAAATCGTGTCGACGCAGTTGACCGGACGCCCACCCACAGCGCTCCGGGATTTTTTAGTGTTCAAAAGGCCGTTCAAGTAAAAAGGAAACCCGCAGCGATGGCGTACTACCGCACTCCTCACGACGTGACCGCTCTGCCCGCCTGGCAAGCGTTGAATGACCACCGCCAAGCCATGCAGGATTTCAGCATGCGCGAAGCCTTTAATGCCGACCCGCAGCGCTTTACTCAATTCACCCTCAGCAGCTGCGGTCTGTTTCTCGACTATTCGAAGAACCTGATCAACACCGAGACCCGCGATCTGCTGGTAGGCCTGGCTAACGAAGTCGACCTTCAGGGCGCGATCAAAGCGCTGTTCGACGGCGAGATCGTCAACTCTTCCGAAGGTCGCCCGGCCCTGCACACCGCGCTGCGCCGCCCGGTTGGCGAGAAGTTGTCGGTCAACGGCGTCAACGTGATGCCCGAAGTACACAAGGTGTTGAACAAGATCACCGACCTCGTGGGCCGGATCCACGACGGTCTGTGGCGCGGTTACACCGAGAAGCCGATCACCGACGTGGTGAACATCGGCATCGGTGGCTCGTTCCTCGGCCCGGAGCTGGTCTCCGAAGCGCTGTTGTCCTACGCCCAGAAAGGCGTGCGCTGCCATTACCTGGCGAACATCGACGGCACTGAGCTCCATGAACTGACCATGAAGCTGCGCGCCGAGACCACGCTGTTCATCGTTTCGTCGAAATCCTTCAACACCCTCGAAACCCTGAAGAATGCCCAGGCCGCTCGCGCCTGGTACCTGGCTCAGGGCGGTTCGGAAGCCGAGTTGTACCGTCACTTCATCGCCGTCTCCAGCAACAACGCGGCGGCCGTGGCGTTCGGTATCCGCGAAGAAAACATCTTCCCGATGTGGGACTGGGTGGGCGGTCGTTACTCGCTGTGGTCGGCCATCGGTTTGCCGATCGCCCTGGCCATCGGTATGTCGAACTTCAAGGAACTGCTGTCCGGTGCCTACACCATGGACCAGCATTTCCAGAGCGCGCCTTTCGAACAGAACATGCCGGTGCTGCTGGCCTTGCTCGGCGTCTGGTATGGCAACTTCTGGGGCGCGCAAAGCCACGCGATCCTGCCGTACGACCACTACCTGCGCAACATCACCAAGCACTTGCAACAGCTGGACATGGAATCCAACGGCAAGAGCGTGCGCCAGGACGGCACGCCGGTGTCCACCGACACCGGTCCCGTGATCTGGGGCGGCGTGGGTTGCAACGGTCAGCACGCGTATCACCAGTTGCTGCACCAGGGCACCCAACTGATCCCGGCCGACTTCATCGTGCCGATCGTCAGTTTCAACCCGGTGTCCGATCACCACCAGTGGCTGTACGCCAACTGCCTGTCGCAAAGCCAGGCACTGATGCTTGGCAAGACCCGCGCCGAGGCCGAAGCCGAACTGCGTGACAAGGGCATGGCCGAAGCGGACGTGCAGAAACTCGCGCCGCACAAGGTGATCCCGGGCAACCGTCCGAGCAACACGCTGGTGGTCGAACGCATCAGCCCCCGTCGTCTCGGCGCACTGGTGGCGATGTACGAACACAAAGTCTTCGTGCAGAGCGTGGTCTGGGGCATCAACGCCTTCGACCAGTGGGGCGTGGAGCTGGGCAAAGAGTTGGGCAAAGGCGTCTACAACCGTCTGGTCGGCAGCGAAGAAACCCCGGCTGACGATGCGTCGACCCAAGGGCTGATCAATTACTTCCGTGGTCGTCACCGCGGGTGATTCGACGGTTCACTGCTATCCCCTGTGAGAGCGGGCTTCCTCGCGAATGCGGTGTGTCATTCAACGATGATGTTGACTGACACACCGCATTCGCGAGGAAGCCCGCTCCCACAGTTGTTTTGTGTCTGGCTTGAACCCTTTCGCTACTCGGCGCATCTTTAGATCTTGTCGTGCAAACAAGAATAAGGAACCGTCATGTTCGATATCAGCACGTTCCCCAAAGCCGATGCCGTCCGCCGGGCTGCACAACTCAGTCAAGACGACTACAAGCGCCTGTACCGCCAGTCCATCGAACATCCCACTGAATTCTGGGCCAAGCAGGCTTCACGCTTTCTCGACTGGAGCAAACCGTGGGATACCGTCCAGCGCTATAACCTGAAAACCGGTGAAGCCAGCTGGTTTGCCGGCGCAAAGCTGAACGTCAGTTACAACTGCATCGACCGTCACCTGGAAAAACGTGGCGATCAGATCGCAATCATCTGGGAAGGCGACGACCCCGCCGAGTCCGCCCAGATCACCTACAAAAAACTCCATCACCACGTCTGCCGCCTGGCCAACGTGCTCAAAAGCCGTGGCGTGAAGAAAGGCGACCGCGTGTGCATCTACATGCCGATGATCCCCGAAGCCGCCTACGCCATGCTCGCCTGCACGCGAATCGGCGCGGTGCATTCGGTGGTGTTTGGCGGGTTCTCCCCCGATTCTGTGCGTGACCGGATTCTCGACGCCGACTGCCGTACCGTGATCACCGCCGATGAAGGCGTGCGCGGCGGTAAATTCGTGCCGCTCAAGGAGAAGGTCGACAAGGCGCTGCAAAGTTGTCCGAACGTCAGCACGGTAATCGTGGTCGAGCGCACTCAGGGCGAAGTGAACTGGGTCGAAGGCCGCGACCTCTGGTATCACCAGGCCCTGCGCGACGTCAGCGACGATTGCCCGCCCGAGCCGATGGACGCCGAAGACCCACTGTTCATTCTTTACACCTCCGGCAGCACGGGCAAACCCAAAGGCGTGCTGCACACCACCGGCGGCTATCTGCTGCAAGCGGCGATGACCTTCAAGTACGTGCTCGACTACCGCGACGACGAAGTCTTCTGGTGCACCGCCGATGTCGGCTGGGTCACCGGGCACAGTTACATTGTCTACGGCCCGCTGGCCAACGGCGCGACCACGCTGATCTTCGAAGGCGTGCCGAGTTATCCAAGCAGTTCGCGCTTCTGGCAGGTGATCGATAAACACCACGTCAACATCTTCTACACCGCCCCCACCGCCCTGCGTTCGCTGATGCGCGAAGGTCCCGAACCGTTGAAGGAAACGTCTCGCGCGAGCCTCAGATTGCTCGGCAGCGTCGGTGAGCCGATCAACCCCGAAGCGTGGGACTGGTACTTCAATGTCGTCGGCGAACAACGTTGCCCGATCGTCGATACCTGGTGGCAGACCGAAACCGGCGGCATCATGCTCAGCCCGCTGGTCAGCGCCCAGCGGATCAAACCCGGCTGCGCCACGCAACCGATGTTCGGGGTGCAACCGGTGCTGCTCGACGAAGTGGGCAAGGAAATCAAAGGTGCCGGCAGCGGCGTGCTGGCGATCAAATCGAGCTGGCCGGCGCAGATCCGCAGCGTCTACGGCGACCCGCAACGGATGGTCGATACCTACTTCAAACCGTACCCCGGTTACTACTTCACCGGCGACGGCGCCCGCCGCGACGAGGACGGTGACTACTGGATCACCGGGCGTATCGACGACGTGATCAACGTTTCCGGTCACCGCATCGGCACCGCCGAAGTCGAAAGCGCCCTGGTGCTGCACGACAGCATCGCCGAGGCCGCCGTGGTCGGTTACCCTCACGACGTCAAGGGTCAGGGCATCTATGCCTTTGTCACGCCCATGAACGGCACCGACCCCTCCGATGAACTGAAGAAAGAACTGCTGGCCCACGTCAGCCAGGAAATCGGCAGCTTCGCCAAACCGGACCTGATCCAGTGGGCACCGGCCTTGCCGAAAACCCGTTCGGGCAAGATCATGCGGCGGATTCTGCGCAAGATCGCCTGCAACGAGCTCGACAGTCTGGGCGATACGTCGACCCTGGCTGATCCGAGTGTGGTTCAGGATCTGGTCGATAAGCGCCTGAACCAATAACGCACCACCCTTTGTAGGAGGGAGCTTGCTCGCGATGAACTCAAGCGCACCGCGTTTATTCGAGAAAACGCGTTATCGTTAACGTCCTTCGCGAGCAGGGGAGCTCCCACAGGGGAGCATTACAAAATTTGCCGCGCATTTTTTTCACCACTGAGTCGCCATGGAATTCATCCGCAGCCGCATCGAAACCCAGGTCATGAGCCTCACCGGACTGTCCCTCGGCAAGCTCGACCTGGAAAACCCCAAGGGCGACCCCGGCCTGTTCGGTCCCGATTCGGTGAGTTGGCAGGTTCACGGCGACTTCAGCAGCATGCTCATCGGCGGGATCAGCGCGCTGATGCTGCAGGCCCTGCACCCATTGGCACTGGCCGGGGTCTGGGACCATTCGAATTTTCGCGAGGACATGCTCGGTCGCTTGCGGCGAACCGGGCAGTTCATTTCCGGCACCACGTTCGGCTCGCGTAAAGACGCCGACTGGCTGATCGAGAAAGTCCGAACCATCCACCTGCAAGTAACCGGCACCGCGCCGGATGGCCGGCCTTACGCCGCCAGTGATCCCGATCTGCTGACCTGGGTGCATGTGGCCGAGGTCAGCAACTTCCTCGCTGCGCATTTGCGTTACCGCAATCCGCACCTGTCTGCGGCCGATCAGGACCGTTACTACAATGAAATCGCCTTGATCGCCGAACGCTTGGGCGCCCGTGATGTGCCCCGTTCGCGACAGGAAATAGCCGAGTACCTTGAACGTATTCGCCCACAACTGCTGTGCGACGAACGCAGTCGCGAGGTGTTGCGACTGTTGTTGAATGCCCCGGCCCCCAGCCGTCTGGCCAAGCCGTTCGGTGGGTTGATGATGCAGGCGGGCATCGACCTGCTGCCGGACTGGGCCAGTGACATGCTGGGCGTGCGCCAGAGCCCGCTGCAACGCACGTTGATCCGCGCCAGCATCAACCGCAGCGCGCCGATGCTGCGCTGGGCGGTGCGCAATGGCTCGGCGCATCGGGCGAAGCGGCGGATGGGTCTGCTCATCTGATCCAGATTTTTGTAGGAGCGAGGCTTGCCCGCGAAGAAGGCAACGCGGTCTGCCTGATACACAACGTCATCGTTCTTCGCGGGCAAGCCTCGCTCCTACAAGTCCTCTCGTGCGCAAGCTGTTAAACTCCCGCGCCAAATCCCGTCCCTCCTGCAAGGCGCCCAGCATGTCTTCCTTGAATCAGGCGCTGCGCGCCGCCCTCGATCATCGCCAGGACCTGCTTGCCGAACTGCATCAGCAAGGCACCGATTGCTATCGCCTGTTCCATGGCAGCCAGGAAGGCGCCGGCGGCCTGACCATCGACCGCTACGGCCCGCAGTTGTTGGTGCAGAGCTTTCACCAGGCACTGGAGCGCGATGCCCTGCTGCAACTGCACGAAACGATCAATCAACACCTGGGCTTCGAAACCCTGCTGGTCTACAACGACCGCTCCCGGGGCAACTCGCGCATCGACCGTGAAGACACCGTTTACCGGGCTGACGAAGCCGCCCTGCAAGACCTGGTCGGTCACGAATGGGGCCTGAATTACCGGGTTCGCGGCCGCCACGCCGGTCAGGACCCGCTGCTGTTCCTCGACCTGCGCAACACCCGCGGCTGGGTCAAGGAACACAGCAAGAATAAAAGCGTGCTCAACCTGTTTGCCTACACCTGCGGCGTCGGCCTGAGCGCTGCGGCCGGTGGCGCGAGCGAGGTGTGCAACCTCGATTTCGCCGAGGGCAATCTGGCGGTAGGCCGCGAAAACGGTCTGCTCAATCCGCAGTTGCCGACCATGCAGTTCATCCAGTCAGATTACTTCCCGGCCATTCGCCAGCTCGCCGGCCTGCCCATCAGCCAGCGCCGCGGGCAGAAATTGCCGAGCTATCAACGCCTGGAACAACGTCAATACGACCTGGTTCTGCTGGACCCACCGGCCTGGGCCAAGAGCGCTTTCGGCACCGTCGACCTGTTGCGCGACTATCAGAGCCTGCTCAAACCCGCGCTGCTGACCACCGCCGACAATGGCGTGCTGATCTGCTGCAACAACCTGGCAAAAGTCAGCATGGACGACTGGCGCGAGCAGGTTTTGCGTTGCGCGGAGAAAGCCGGGCGACCGGTGCGCGAGTGGACGGTGATGAAACCGGGCGGCGATTTCCCGTCCATGGATCAACAGCCTCCGCTGAAAACCCTGATCCTGCAGCTCTGAAAACCCGCGGCAAAATCAGATAAATCCGATAACGCGTGGTTACTTCGGAACCGGATTCGCGTGCCATACTCCAACGCACTCCGATTCAGACAGATGAAGCCACACATGCCCAAAGGATTGATCCGCGCTATCGGCGCCTTGTTGACTGCTCTGGCCCTCTACAGCCTGCTGGGGTTTCTGATTTTGCCGGGCATCGCATTGCGGGTTGCCAACCAGCAACTGGCCAACTACGCCACGACGCCGGCGACCATTCAGCGAATCGAACTCAACCCCTTCAGTCTTGAAGTCACACTGTGGGGCCTGATCATCGGCGAGCCGGGCAAGGAACAGGTCGGCTTCGAACGCCTGTACGCCAACCTGCAGATCGACAGCCTGTGGACCAAAGCGCTGCATCTGTCGGATATCGAACTGGACAAACCCAAGACCGAAATCCTCTTCGGCAAGGACGGCAAGCTCAATCTGCTCGGTCTGTTCAAAATCCCCGCCAGCGAGCCGACGCCGGCCGACCCGAACGCCAAACCGTTCCCGTTGCGCATCGAGCGGATCAAACTGGCTGACGGTGTCGTGCATTTCAAGGATGACCGTCCCAGCGAAGCCATCGAGTTCCTCTACGACAAACTCGATTTCGAGCTGAACAACCTCAGCACCCTGCCCGAAGACAGTGCCGACATGACCCTTGTGGCCATCGGCCCGAACGGTGGGCAGCTCGACTGGACCGGTAATTTCAGCCTGATCCCGATCGCCTCCGAAGGTAAGCTGAAAATCACCGACGGCCAGATGAAAGCCTTTTGGCCCTATGTGCGTGACGCGCTGCCGCTGGTGCTGGAAAACGGCGTGCTGAACCTCAGCACCGACTACAAACTCAACCTGTCCAAGGAAACCGAGCTGCTGCTGAGCAACGTCGCGGTTAGTGTCGCGCCCTTCGCCATCAACGCTCCGGACGGTCGACCGCTGGCGAAACTCGCGCGACTCGACATCAGCGACACCACCGTGGACCTGGCCAAGCAGCAAGTCGTGGTTGGCAAGATCCGCAGCAACAAACTGGAAACCTGGGCGGCGCTTGAAGCTGACGGCCAACTCGACTGGCAGAAACTGTTCGCCAGCCAACCGTCCAAAGAAGCGACCAAGGCCAAAGCCGAACCCGTCAGCACGCCAGCCGCCGCCGACTCGCCGAAAACACCTGCCGCGCCGAGCAAGCCTTGGCAGGTATTGCTCAAAGACGTGCAGCTGCGCGATTACCAGGTGCACCTGGCCGACCGCAAAGCACAACCCGCCGTGACGCTCGACCTGAACCCGCTGAACCTGGACCTGCAGAATTTCGACAGCCTCAATGGCTCGCCTTTTACCCTCAAGCTCGACACCGGCGTGGGCAAGCAAGGCAAGATCACCGCCGATGGCGAGGTCAATCTGGCCCCGGTCAGCGCCAGACTCAACGTGCAGACCAAGGACATCGACCTGCGGGTTGCCCAGTCCTACATCAACCCGTTCATTCGCCTCGAACTGCGCAGCGGCATGCTGGGCAGCGACCTGGCGGTCAACCTGAAAAGCACCGAACCGCTGGCGCTCAGCGTGACAGGACGCGCGCAGATCGATCAGTTGCACACCCTCGACACCCTGAAAACCCGCGACTTCCTCAAGTGGCAGCAGGTGGTGGTCGAAGGCTTGAATTATCAGCACGGCGACAGCCTGTCGATCGACCGGATCAACCTGTTCCAGCCCTATGTGCGTTTCATGATCAACGATGATCGCACCACCAACGTCGATGACCTGCTGATCCCGCAGCCGCCCGACTCCGGTGCCAAAACGGCCGCCGCCAAACCCGCCAGCAAGGACAAACCGCTGGGCATTCACATTGGCGGTATTGCCATCAATGACGGCTCGGCCAATTTCGCCGACTTCAGTCTGACCCCGAACTTCGCCACCGCCGTGCAACAGCTCAACGGCCAAATCGGCACCATCGACAGCCGTCAGGCGAAACCGGCGACCGTGGACATCAAAGGCAAGGTCGATCGCTACGCGCCGGTGACCATCAAGGGCTCGGTCAATCCGTTCGATCCGATGGCCAGCCTCGACATCGCCACCAGTTTCAAACGGGTGGAACTGACCACGCTGACCCCCTACTCCGGCAAGTTCGCCGGCTACCGTATCCGCAAGGGCCGGCTCAATCTCGACCTGCATTACCTGATCACCAAAGGCCAGCTCAAGGCTGAAAACAAAGTGGTGGTCGAGCAATTGCAACTCGGCGAAAAAGTCGACAGCCCGGACGCTGTCAGCCTGCCGTTGAAACTGGCGATCGCCCTGCTCAAGGACGTCGACGGCAAGATTTCCATCGAACTGCCGGTCACCGGCGACCTCAACAATCCACAGTTCAGCGTCATGCCGATTGTCTGGCAGACCCTGCGCAACCTGATCGTCAAGGCCGCCGCCGCACCGTTCAAAATGATCGGCGGGCTGGTCAGTGGCGGCGGTTCGGAAGACCTGGGCACGGTCTCGTTCACGCCGGGATCCAGCGACTTGAGCAAGGAGGCCGAGGGTTCGCTGGTCAAGCTGTCCCAGGCCCTCAAGGAACGCCCTGCCCTGCGCCTGGAAATCGAAGGCACCGCTGCCGCCAGCAGTGATGGTCCGCCGATCGCCGAGCAACGCCTGGAACGCGAATACCAGTACAACTACTACAAGATGCTCCAGCGTCGCGGCGACAAGGTGCCGGCGCAGGCTTCGTTGCTGCAAGTACCGGACGGCGAGAAAGGCGCGCTGCTGGAAGGCATCTACCGCACCCGCCTGAAAGTCCAGCCGCCCGCCGAATGGAAGGATCTGGGCAAGGAAGAACGCACTGCGAAAATGCGTGCGGACGTGATCAAGTTCTGGAGTACCAGCGACGTGCTGTTGCGGCAACTGGGCCAGGACCGCGCCAGCAGCATCAAGGATTATCTCGTCGATAAGGGCCAGCTGGCCGACGACCGCGTTTATTTCATCGACGCCAGCCTCGGCGAAGCGGAAAGTGACGGTAAGGTGGTGACACCACTGCATCTGGACGCCGAGTGATGATCAGACAATTGCTGTCGGGCCTGGCACTGACACTGGTGGCCAGCCAGGTCTCGGCCGCCGATACCCTGCGCTGCGGCAGTCAGCTGGTCAGCGTCGGGGACAGGTCCAGCGAGGTGTTGCAGAAGTGCGGTGAGCCGGTCAGCCGCGATCTGTTGGGCTACAAGCGCAGTGCCAATCGGCGGGAAGAGTTCCAGGTCGAGGAATGGACCTACGGGCCCAACGGCGGGATGTACCAGTACCTGCGGTTTGAAGGGAATCGGTTGAAGCAGATCACCAGCAAGCGCGGTAACTGAACCCGACACAAAACCAAAAATGTGGAAGTGAACCTGTGTGGCGAGGGGATTTATCCCCCGTTGGGTCCCGAAGCGGCCCCAAGTCTGTGACTACGGTGCCACTTAGCTTGCGACTGCTTCGCAGCCGAACGGGGATAAATCCCCTCACGACACAGGCTCGCTCCGACATTGGTTTTGCGGTACCCACAATAGAACAGGCCCCAAACACGAATGTCCGGGGCCTGTAATGGCCACATCCTTGTGGCCGTCGCATGAACTCTCAAGTGGCGGTAGACGTATGACTTGGCTCGTCTACCGCGTCTTCTCCCGGTTCAGGCGAGAAGTCTTGCCTTACTCGGCTTTCAGGCCGTCAGCGGAGACCGCTTTGACGCCTTTGATGTTCTTGGCGATTTTCACCGCAACTTCTTTTTGGGAGTCAGTCACGGCAGTGGTGGACGACAGGGAAACAACACCTTTGTTGGTTTCAACCTTGATGTCGGTACCAGGAATGCCTTTTTCGGTCACCAGGTCAGCTTTGACTTTGGTGGTGATCCAGGTGTCGGAGGTAGCTTCCTTGGCTTCTGTCACTTCACCCGCAGCCAGAACCATTGGAGCCTGGGTCGCTTGTGTTTGAGCGAATGCAGCGTTGGCCATGGTCAGGGTCAGCGCGGTAGCAGTAGCGGCAGCGATAGCGAACTTCTTCATACGAGTAACTCCTGTTTTTTCATAAAGTCTGCTGCGTGTCTTGTCAGCAGGGTTACTGGGTATATTGCGAACGCTGTGCCAAGTTTAAGACAGACAACAAATCGTTATAAATCAATAAGATACAGAAATGGCAAATTTTCGGAATCATGCAAATTGCATGACTTTGAATTTATGTACATGCAAGTTGCGGGTTTTGGCGTGGGCCTAAGGCCATGAATTTGCGGGGTTTTCTAATTCTTGCTGAGCATCGCGGCAAACTTGACGTTTTTCCCAAAAAAAATGCCCCATCTGACGATGAGGCATTCTTCTATTTACCCGTCTGCAGCATTACGTTGCAGAAGCTGTGCAACCAGGCGGTGCGTAATCGGCAGTGACGCCGGTGGCGCATGACCAGCCCGTCGTAGCACTGCGCGTCAGCGTAATGGTTTTACCTGCTACAGGAGCGGGTGCCTTCTGCAGTGTGCAGACGATGGTTCCAGCGCCCGAAGCAACCGTACCGGTGACAGCGATTGCACAGTTCTGCGTAGTCGTACCGGCGCCTGCCAGTGTGGTGGGTTCTAAAGTGCCGGCATTCATCAGATCTTCAAACGAAACCTTCAAGGCTGCAATCTCCGCCAACCCCGCCGTCACTTTCGCGCGGGCCTGATATTTCGAGTAAGCCGGCAATGCAAACGTCGCCAGAATCCCGATGATCGCCACCACGATCAGCAGCTCGATCAGCGTAAAACCTTTTTGAGTATTCATAGACAAGCTCCATGCATGAGTCGAAATCTCATGATCTGAATTAGCCGCAGCACAGCCCGTGCCAATCCGTTAATCCCCTGTTAACGGGGCGCGAGAACAACACGGCGCTTTTGCCAGTACCCAAGGTCCGCACTAACTGACACTTTTTGTCACCAGAGCAGCGCTGGTTTGGCTCCATCGGTTGACTAGGCTATAAGTCATGAACTGTCTGCGTCCGGTATTCCAATGAATGACATCGCCCTTAGCGGTCTGGCCAAGCAATTGGTCCTGGCCGAACTGCTCACTGACAAAAGCGCGCAACAGGCGTATCAGCAAGCCCAACGCCAGAAACTCTCCCTGGTCAGTTATCTGGTGCAGAACAAACTGGTGAAGAGCCGTCAGGTCGCCGAGATTGCCTCGGAGCATTTCGGGATGGCCCTGCTGGACCTCCACTCCCTGGACAAAGAGTCCCAACCCAAAGGACTGGTCAGCGAAAAACTGGTTCGCCAGCACCACGCCCTGCCCCTCTGGCGGCGCGGCAACAAGTTGTTCGTCGGGGTTTCCGACCCGACCAATCACCAGGCCATCAACGATATCCAGTTCAGCACCGGGCTGAACACCGAAGCCATTCTGGTGGAGGACGACAAGCTCAGCGACGCCATCGAGAAATTTTTCGACAGCCATAGTACTGGCCTCGAAGACATGGCCGACGTCGACCTCGATGGCGTCGACATCGAGTCGATGGATGACCGCAACCAGGACGCCATCGCCGGGCAAGACGCCGACGACGCGCCGGTGGTGCGCTTTGTCCACAAGATGTTGCTCGACGCGATCAAGAGCGGCTCCTCCGACCTGCACTTCGAACCCTATGAGAAAACCTACCGCGTGCGGATGCGCACGGACGGCATGTTGCGTGAAGTCGCCAAGCCACCGATTCAACTGGCCAGCCGCATCGCTGCGCGCCTGAAAGTCATGGCCAGCCTCGACATTTCCGAGCGGCGCAAACCCCAGGACGGGCGGATCAAGATGCGCCTGTCCAAGAGCAAGTCCATCGACTTCCGGGTCAATACCCTGCCGACCCTGTGGGGCGAGAAAGTGGTGATCCGGATCCTCGACCCGTCCAGCGCACAAATGGGCATCGACGCCCTCGGCTACGAGCCGGACCAGAAAGAGCTGTACATGGCCGCGTTGAAGCAGCCGCAAGGGATGATTCTGGTGACCGGGCCTACCGGTTCGGGCAAGACCGTGTCGCTCTACACCGGGCTGAATATCCTCAACACCGTTGACATCAACATCTCCACCGCCGAAGACCCGGTGGAGATCAACATGGAAGGCATCAACCAGGTCAACGTCAATCCCAAGCAGGGGTTGGGGTTTGCCCAGGCGCTGCGTTCGTTTTTGCGGCAAGATCCGGACGTGATCATGGTCGGCGAGATCCGCGACCTGGAAACCGCCGAGATCGCCATCAAGGCGGCCCAGACCGGCCACCTGGTGCTGTCGACCCTGCACACCAACAGCGCTGCGGAAACCCTGACCCGCCTGCACAACATGGGCATTCAGGGGTTCAACATCGCGACGTCGGTCAGCCTGATCATCGCCCAGCGCCTGGCGCGCAAACTGTGCCCCCATTGCAAGAGACCCATCGATATTCCCCGCGAGGCTTTGATCAAGGAAGGCTTCCCCGAGGAACGCATCGGCTCGTTCACGATCTATGAGCCGGTCGGTTGCGACCAGTGCAACGTCGGCTACAAGGGGCGCGTGGGGATTTATGAAGTGGTGAAGAACACACCCGATCTGCAACGGCTGATCATGGCCGAAGGCAATTCGCTGGAAATCGATATCCAGATGCGCAAGGACGGCTTCAACGACCTGCGTACTTCCGGGCTGATCAAGGCCATGCAAGGCATCACCAGCCTTGAAGAAATCAACCGGGTCACCAAGGACTGAACATGGCGGTCAAAGCAGCAAAAATCAGTGTGTACGCCTGGGAAGGCACGGATAAAAAAGGCACGAAGATGACCGGCGAACTCAGCGGTCAGAACCCGGCGTTGATCAAGGCGCAACTGCGCAAGCAAGGCATCAACCCGGGCAAGGTGCGCAAGAAATCCGCCTCGATTTTCAGCCTCGGCAAACGCATCAAGGCACATGACATTGCCCTGTTCACCCGGCAGATGGCGACCATGATGAAAGCCGGGGTGCCGCTGTTGCAGTCGTTCGACATCATCGGCGAGGGCTTCGATAACCCGGCCATGCGCAAACTGGTGGACGACGTGAAACAGGAGGTCGCGGCGGGTAACAGCTTCGCCGCCGCCCTGCGCAAAAAACCGCAGTATTTCGATGAGCTCTACTGCAACCTGGTCGATGCCGGCGAGCAGGCCGGCGCGCTGGACACCCTGTTGGAGCGTGTCGCGACCTACAAGGAAAAGAGTGAAAGCCTCAAGGCCAAGATCAAGAAAGCCATGACGTATCCGCTGGCCGTGGTGTTCGTTGCGATCATCGTCACCGGGATTCTGCTGGTCAAGGTGGTGCCGCAGTTCGAGTCGGTGTTCAAAGGATTTGGTGCGCAATTGCCGGGGTTCACGGTGATGGTCATCGGCCTGTCGCAGTTCATGCAGGATTGGTGGTGGGTGATGTTGGGGGCTTTGATTGCGGCGATATTCGGTGCGCGCCATGCCTTCAAGACATCGCAAGCCTTTCGGGACCGGACCGACACCTGGCTGCTGAAACTGCCGCTGATTGGCACGTTGATGTACAAGTCCGCCGTGGCCCGTTACGCCCGTACACTGTCGACGACCTTCGCCGCTGGCGTGCCGCTGGTCGAGGCGCTGGAATCCGTGGCGGGCGCGACCGGCAATATCGTGTTCAAGCGCGCAGTGCTGCGTATCAAGCAGGACGTGTCGACGGGGATGCAGCTGAATTTCTCCATGCGCACCTCCGGCATCTTTCCGAACATGGCGATCCAGATGACCGCCATTGGTGAAGAGTCCGGCGCACTGGATGACATGCTCGACAAGGTCGCCAGTTTCTATGAGGCCGAAGTCGACAACATGGTCGATAACCTCACCAGCCTGATGGAGCCGTTCATCATGGTGGTGCTGGGTGTTATCGTCGGCGGCCTGGTGGTTGCGATGTACCTGCCCATCTTCCAACTCGGCAATGCGATCTGACATGCCCCTGAACGAAATCCTGACCCTGTACCCGCTAGCGTTTGTCGTCATTGCTCTGGTGGTCGGCTTGCTGGTCGGCAGCTTCCTCAACGTGGTGATCTGGCGCCTGCCGAAAATGCTCGCACGCGAGTGGCGGCTGCAGGCCTACGACATTCTGGGCCTGCCGGGCGAAACGCCGCAGCCGACCTACAACCTGATGCTGCCCCACTCCCAGTGCCCGCACTGCGGGCACCGGATCCGCGCCTGGGAAAACATTCCGCTGCTCAGTTTTGTGTTTTTACGTGGACGATGCTCAAGCTGCGCTACGCCCATCAGCAAACGCTATCCATTGACCGAACTGGCCTGCGGTTTGCTGTCAGCGTTCATCGCCTGGCATTTCGGTTTCGGTTGGCAAGCCGTGATGGTGCTGGTGTTGAGTTGGGGCTTGCTGGGCATGAGCCTGATCGACGCCGAGCATCAACTGTTGCCGGATGTCCTGGTGCTGCCGCTGCTGTGGCTGGGACTGATCGTCAACAGCTTCGGGTTGTTCGTGCCGTTGACTGAGGCGTTGTGGGGCGCAATTGCTGGCTACATGACGCTGTGGGCTGTGTTCTGGCTGTTCAAGCTGATCACCGGCAAGGACGGCATCGGCCACGGCGACTTCAAGCTGTTGGCCCTGCTGGGCGCTTGGGGAGGCTGGCAGATTTTGCCGCTGACCCTGCTGTTGTCGTCCCTGGTCGGCGCCGTGATCGGCGTTATTTTACTGAGCCTGCGCAACGCGAAAACCTCGACGCCGATCCCCTTCGGTCCCTATCTGGCGATTGCCGGCTGGATTGCGTTGCTCTGGGGTGGTCAAATAACCGGCTTCTATTGGCAGTTTGTCGGTTTGAAATGAATACCCCTGTGGAAAAACCCTGGATTCTCGGCCTGACCGGCGGCATCGGCAGCGGCAAAAGCGCGGCGGCCCAGCACTTCATCGACCTGGGCGTGCACGTGGTCGATGCCGATCATGCCGCACGCTGGGTCGTGGAGCCCGGTCGCCCGGCACTGACCCGGATCGCCGAACATTTCGGCCCCGGCGTGTTGCAAGCCGACGGTCAACTGGATCGTGCGGCGTTGCGCAAACTGATCTTCGAAGTGCCTGAGCAACGCCTCTGGCTCGAGGCGCTTTTGCATCCGCTGATCGCGAAGGAAATCGCCGATCACCTGGGCAAGGCACAATCGCCTTACGCGATTCTGGTTTCGCCGTTGCTGATCGAGTCCGGGCAATACGCCATGACCCAGCGCGTGCTGGTGATCGATGCGCCCGAACAACTGCAGATCGAACGCACCCTGCAGCGCGACCAGATCAGCGAACAACAGGTTCACGCCATCCTCAAGGCGCAATCCAGCCGCCAGGATCGCGTAAGCCATGCCGACGATGTGGTGGTCAATGACCGCGACCTCGCCTGGCTGCACAGCGAGGTCGAGCGCCTGCATCACTTTTACCTTACTTTGCGTGGAGGCCAGTCATGAGCCAGATCCCAACCGTCGAATGCCCAACCTGCGGCGCCCCTGTCGAATGGACCGCCGAGAGCACCTTCCGGCCATTCTGTTCGGACCGCTGCAAACTGATCGACCTGGGCGCCTGGGCGTCAGAAGAACACAAGATTCCGGTGAGCCCGGATGCTGAGGACGATCTGTTCAGCGAAGATTTCGAACCGCGTCACTGAGTCCGGTGTTCAGGGCCGCATGAAGCCGTAGTCCTGACCGTCATCGAGGTTCTCGGCGAGAAACTGCAACTCATCCGCCAGATCCTCGACACTGCGCACCGCCTTGCTCTGCTGCACCACCGCACTGAGCAAGGCGCGCAAGCTCAACCCCGGATCAAATCCTACTTCCTGCGCTGCATCCAGACTGTGGCGCAACTCCTGCCTTGCCCATTCGTAGACACTCATTTCGATCCTCCTGAAGGTTTTGCGGAGCATGGATTCGTCGCCGTATTGTGGGTTTGATGTGGATCAAGACTTCGGATCGTCGTCTTTCCAGGGCGCCGAAAGGTAGCGTGTGCGGTTGAAGGTCTCCAGCCATTCCGGGCAGAACACCACCAGCGCGCTGACCACCATGCCGTTGATGAACGCTTCCGGAAAAATGATCAGCCACAGGTAGCCGACGAAATCTTCCAGCCAATAGGGCATGGCGAACAGCTCGTCGAACCACAGCAGCCACAGCGCCAGCAGCAGGCACAGCAATGCCGACAACGCCGCCGCGAAGAACCCCGAAACGAAGATGTACACGAAGGGATTACGCGGTTGCGCGCGTTCTACCAGGATGGCGCAGCATTCGGTGACCAGCACGGGCAGCAGAATCAACAGTGCGCCGTTTACCCCGACGGCGGCGAGGTCCTGGCGCCCGAGTAATACCAGGCCTGCTTGGGCCACCAATCCGCCGATGATCGCCATCGGCCAGTCCAGGAGCAGGGTCACGGCGGTCATGCCGATGAAGTGGTAGGACACGCCGGTGTCGAAATCCCGTCGTACCAGCCAGAGCATGAACAGGGCGAATACTGTGCCGAATAGCAGGTGCTGGCGGCGGTTGTCGCTGAACAGCTCAACCCACGGGGCACGCGCGACGGCCCAGATCAGTGCGGGTACGTAGATCAGCCATCCGACTGTGAGGGTTTCCGGGGACAGTAGCTCGGCGCCGATCATGGCAGGGCTTGCTCCTTTTTCTTTGCCGGGGGAGGACAGGTTTCATCAGTCTACACCGCTGTTTGTGCGCCCTACGATTGGGTGTATATCCGTTTCTTCCGTAACGGCTGGTATTGGTTCCGCCCTTACGGCGGGTTACTTGGAAGAACGCCAAGTAACCAAGCGCCTGCGCCCCTGACGTACGGTGCCTCGCTAATGCTCGGCATTCCCTCGCTCCGGTCCTGCTCCATGGGCCCGCCGCCATCGGCCATCCATGGCCGGGGGCGGCTAACCCGGCATCCCGGCCGGATTGCCCACTGCGCAGAACCTGCGCTCGGCCTTCCGACGGGGCAGATCAAGATCAAAAGCCGAAGCGAGGCGGCCTGAGAGCCGGCCTGAAGTTCGTCAGGATCATCGGGGGGGGAACGCTAATGTCACGCCCGCCAACAATCCCTGTGGGAGCTGGCTTGCCAGCGATGGTCGTCAACGATAACGCATGCTGTCTGAATGAACGCGGTGTCTGGGCGTCCATCGCTGGCAAGCCAGCTCCCACAGGGGAATGCGAAACGCTTCACATGACAGGCCGGTAGGCGGCCTCGCGGTGCTGTGGCGGTGCACGCCCCCTCGAGAGGCCGAGTGGAGGTTCTGCGCAGTGGGCACCGCGGCAAGGATGCCGCGGTAGCCGCCCCCGGCCATGGATGGCCGATGGCGGCGGGCCCACGGAGCAGGACCGGAAGGAGGGCATGCCGAGCCTTAGCGAGGCACCGAACGAAAGGGGCAAAAGCCCTTGGTTACTTGGGGCTTCTCCAAGTGACTCGCCGTAAGGGCGAAACCAATATCAGCCGTTACCGCAGAAACGGATATACACCCAAACAACCCGAGCGATTATTACGTTTCCTGCAACGCTGAATCAGCCCCAGCCCCCTTTATCACTCCCACCCAAGGACTAAACTTCAAAGCATCAGAACCACCACCGAGCCGACAAAAATGAAAACCCTGACCACCCTGCTTCTGACCCTCCTTGCCACATCAGCCATGGCCGCCACCAACGAGCCAGTCGCCACCCCATACAACCCGGCGCAACCACTGGACATCGCCAAGGTGGTT
This sequence comes from Pseudomonas migulae, assembly GCF_024169315.1. Taxonomy (NCBI): domain Bacteria; kingdom Pseudomonadati; phylum Pseudomonadota; class Gammaproteobacteria; order Pseudomonadales; family Pseudomonadaceae; genus Pseudomonas; species Pseudomonas migulae. The sequence continues at coordinate 2,952,563 of NZ_JALJWR010000001.1, forward strand.
TCAGTGACTGACACCGCAACCACCTGCGACGTCGTGCCGGCAACCATGGTCTACATCGATCATAAAGGCCAGACCCACAGCGTGACTTACCAAGTCATGGGCAACTGCACCAGCAGCCTGTAAAGCCGGGCAACCCACGACTCACACGATCAGCCGTTTCGCCTGCAACGCCAAATCGTGCAGGCCGGCCAAACGCGCCATGATCCGTTCGACCACCTCGACCCTGGCAACCGCACCGCTTTGCAATTCACCCATCGAGTGCAACGCCACCCCGGCCTTTTCCAACCCCAGACGGGTCGACCCTGATAACTGCTGAAGCCCTTGGCGCGCCTGCTCCGCGGACTGCTCCAGCCCCGTGGCGATATGCCGGATCTGCGCACTGGAGTCCGCCGCCTGACGCGACAGATTGCGCACCTCATCGGCGACCACCGCAAACCCCCGGCCATGACTACCCGCCCTCGCCGCCTCGATCGCCGCGTTCAGCGCCAACAGGTTGGTCTGACGGGCAATGTCCTGGATGCTGCCGACAATCGAGCCGATACGCATCGACTGACTGCCGAGCTCATCGAACACTTGATCCAGACGCTGCATGTAGAGGTTCAGATCCTCCAGCACAGTGGCCGAAGACTGCATGCTCTGAGTACTCGCCTTGACCCGTTCGCCCGCCGTGCGCGCCAGTTGGTTGGCAAAACGCATGTCCTCCTCGGTTTGCAGCACCGACTCGGTCAATTGCTCCAGCTTGACCTGCAAGCCGACTTGGTAAGTGGTTTGTTCTTTTTCAGTGCTCATAGCAGCGTCCAGGTGTAACTGAGGATCAGGCGGTTTTCGTCGATATCACTGCGGTAGTTCGAACGCGCCATCACATTACGCACCCGAATCCCGAGGCCCTTGAGGCTGCCGCTCTGCAGCACATAACCGAGGTCGAGATCACGCTCGCGATCCTTGCCCTCGAAGCCCTGCCCGGTGTCGACGTTGTTGCCGGAGATGTAGCGCACGGTGCTGGTCAGCCCCGGCACGCCGAGGGCGGCGAAATCGTAGTCGTAACGCGCCTGCCAGGAGCGCTCGTCGGTGTAGGCAAACTCGTAGGTCGGCACCTCGTTGCCCAGCGGCGTGATGTTGGCAAAGACCCGCGGGAAAGCACTGTCACCAAACATCCCCTGATAACCGACATAAAACGTGTGGCCGCCGCGCTTGGCTGACAGCAGCGAGAAGAACGCCTGGTTGTCGATGTTGCCCAGCAACTTCTTGCCGTCTTCGCGCGAATCGTAATAGCCAAGGTTGGCACCCAGCGTCCAGTCACCCATCGGCTGGCTGTGCTTGAGACCGAGAAAGCGCTGGTTGTAGATATCTTCCAGTTGCCCGAACCAGGCACTGACCGAACTGCGCTTATCGTTGAAGGCGTAATCGGCACCGGCAAAATTGAAGCCGTCACTGCTGACCTGACGCTGCGGAACGTGACCGAGCATGGCCTGCATCTTTTCGTCGCCGGCCTCGTTGCGCAGGCTGGTGGTACTCAAGTGGCCACCCTGCAAGGTCAGGCCATTGATCTCATTGGAGCTGATGCTTGCGCCCTGATAGCTGGGCGGCAGCAGCCGGATATCGCTGAACGCCAGCACCGGCAGATTGGGTTGCAACTCCCCCACTTTCAGCTCGGTCCTGGAGTAACGCACCTTCAGCGCCGCTTCGAGACGGCTGTAGTCATTCGCCGCGCGCCCGTCGTCTTTAACGGGGAGCAAACCGGTATTGACGCGATCGGGGCTGCTGTCGAGTTTGAGCCCGAGCAAGCCGATCACATCCACACCGAATCCGACGGGACCTTCGGTGTAACCGGATTTGACGTTGAGGATGAAACCCTGCGCCCACTCCTCGGCCTTCGATTGTTTGTTGGCCCCGACGATGTCGGAGAAATCACGGCTGAAGTAGTAATTGCGTGCTTGCAAGGTGGCCGTGGTGTCTTCGATAAAGCCGCTCTCGGCTGCCGTTGCCCCATTGGAGAAACCCGAGACGAGCGCCATGGACAACACCGAACCGGTTGTTGGAAGAATCTGTTTCATCATTGTTTCTCTTATTTTTATTGATCGACAGTTGGAAGTGCTTCAGCCGCCGCGCTTTCGCGACGGGCGTTTAACAACACGTGGGTAACCATCCCGAAAATCAGCCCCCAGAAAGCCGCGGACAACCCCAACAGCGACATGCCCGACGCTGTAGTAAGGAAGGTCACCAGCGCGGCTTCGCGATCACTCGGCACCGCCATCGCGCCAGCCAGCGCCCCGGCAATTGCGGCGAACAGCGCCAGCCCGGCGAGCGCCGCAATCAGCTCTTTGGGGAACGCCGAAAACAGCGAAACCAGGGTGGCGCCGAAAATCCCCAGCACCAGGTAACAGAGCCCGCCGACAACCCCGGCCACATAGCGCTTGCCAGGGTTTTCATGGGCCTCGCGGCCGGTACAAATGGCTGCGGTGATCGCTGCCAGATTCAGTCCGTGACAGCCGAACGGGGCCAACAGCGCCGTGCCCAAGGCGCTGCTGGCGATGATCGGCCCGGCCGGCGTTGCGTAGCCGCTGGCGCGCAACACCGCCATGCCGGGAACGAACTGACCGGTCAGGGCGACCATCACCAGCGGCAAGGCGATATTCAGGGTCGCGCTCAGGCTGAACTCGGGCGTGATCCACACCGCCGTGGCCAACCCGATCACCAGTGCTTCGCTGTGCAAATCACCCGCGAGAAACGCGATCGAGCAGCCCACCAACAGGACCATCAACACCGCATAACGCGGCATCAACCGTTTGCAGATCAGGTACGTGGCAAACATCGCCAGCACCAGCAACGGTTTGCCCTGCAACGAGACGAACAACCCCGTGCCGAAGCTGAACAGAATCCCCGCCAGCATCGCCGCCGCAATGGCCGCGGGCAGTTTGCCGATGATCCGGTCAAACGCCCCCGACACCCCGACCAGGAAAATGATCAGGCTGCTGACCAGATACGCCCCCACCGCCTCCGGCATGGAGATCCCTGGCAACAACGCCACCAGCAACGCCGAACCCGGCGCCGACCACGCGATGATCACCGGCACGCGGTAACGCAGGCTCAAGCCGATGCCGAGCACCGCACTGCCGATGGAAATCGCCCAGACCCACGACGACAGCACTTCCCGTGACAGCTGCGCGCTCTCGGCGGCCTGGAAAATAATCACCAACGGGCCTGCGTAGGAAATCACCGTGGCGATGAATCCGGCGATCGCCGCCGACAAGGAAAAGTCCCGGACGAACGTTTTCATGAGGCTTCGCCGATGGACCCGTCTGGCGAACCGTGACGCAGGCCCGACAACGATTGCCTGTGACTGCGCTGATTGCTGATAGCGAACACGGTCATGGCGATTGCGGCCACCGCGCCTGGCAAGGCGAACGCCATGAAGTTGAGTTGCAGCGGCAGGCTGATCCCGAGCAAGGCACCGCCCAGCAGCGGCCCGACAATCGCGCCGTTGCGCCCGATGCCCGAGGCCCAGCCCAGACCGGTGGAGCGAATGGTCATGGAGTAGAACTGCGCGGCGCAGGCGTACAGCAGGATTTGCGAGCCGATGGTGGTAGCGCCGGCCAGCGCGATCAGCAGGTACAACACCGGCATCGGACTATTGAAGCCCAGCAACGTGATCGACACCGCCGCCACGCCAAAGAACACTGCCAACACCCGCGGCAGGTTCAGTTTGTCGCCCAGAACGCCTCCGCCGACCGCGCCGAAAATGGCACCGAAGTTGAGCACCAACAGGAACGACAGGCTCGAGCCCAGGCTGTACCCGGCGTTGGCCATCAGTTTCGGCAGCCACGAACTCAAGGCATACACCATCAGCAGGCAGCAGAAAAACGCCAGCCACAGCATCAGCGTGCGCAGTGCCCGGCCCTCGCGAAACAGTTGCAGCACGGGGGTGCCGGTGCCCTTCACTTCGCTCATGTGCAGTTGATCGCTGGTCTGCGCGATGTACGCCGGATCGACCCGCTGGAGAATGTTGCGCGCTTCTTCGTTGCGTCCCTGACGCAACATGAAACCCACCGACTCGGGCAGGAAGTACATGATCAGCGGCAACAACACCAACGGCAGCACCGCGACGTAAAACACCGACTGCCAGCCGAAGCTCGGGATCAGCACGATGCCCAGCCCCGCCGAGAGCATGCCGCCCACCGAGTACCCGCTGAACATGATCGCCACCAGCGTGCTGCGGATTTTCTTCGGCGCGTACTCGTTCATCAGTGCCACGACATTGGGCATCACCCCGCCGATGCCCAGCCCGGCGATGAACCGGCAAATCCCGAACTCGGTGGGGTTACGGGCAAAACCGTTGAGCACGGTAAAACCGCTGAAGAGCATCACGCAGATCGTGATGGCTTTCTTGCGACCGATCCTGTCCGAGAGCGGGCCGAAAAACAGTGCGCCGAACATCATGCCGAACAGCGCGTAGCTGCCCAGTGCGCCGGCCTGCAAGGGACTGAGCCCCCACTCTTTCATCAGCATCGGCAGCACGACCCCGTAAATCACCAGGTCGTAACCATCGAAGATGATGATCAGGGCACACCAGAACAGCACCATCCAGTGGAAGCGGTTGAATCGTGCTTTGTCGATAACCTCATGTACGTCAATCTTGCGCATGGCATTTATCTCTTGTTGTTGTTTTTATAAAAATCCCGGTAAAGCGGCTAACGTCCCGTAAAGCCGAGGGTAAAGTTGCCAGGCGCTGGGCAATATCCGCTTTGCGCAGATCGCTATCCGTTTTGTGCAAGGCCCTGAATCGGGCGCTGGATGAGGAAATATCGCGGCAGTCTTTTGCTCTTCTCCGACAAACTGTCTTCTTTGCGATCGCATTTGAACGCTAAGCTTGGGCCTATGGATGACTCAGATTATTTACGCCTGCTGACCATTGCGGCCGAGCAGGCCAACGCGTTCCTCTCCAATGCCCGCAAATGGGAGCGTGAGCGTTGGGTGTGCCAGCGCCTGCTGCAAGGCCTGAACATTCCTTACCGCGTCGACGAATTCGCCCCCGCCGGGGAGCCGCCGGACGTGCTGTTTCGCGAGGCGAATTTCGAAGTGTTTTTCGTGCTCGACGAGGGCCGGCGTCTCAATGATGAGTGGCGTGATGAGCTGCAGCGGCGACGCAGTGCCTTTTCATTGAGTTCGCTGGTGCGCCGTGAGGCCAAGCCCAGGCGTATTCCGGCCAATGAGTTCCTGCTGAGACTCGCGCCGACCTTGCGCAAGAAAGCACACAACTACAAAGAACGCGGCATGGACCTGGGCGAACTGGACATCATTGCCTTCGCCAGCCTCAAGCGCGAAGTGCTCGACCTCAATAGCCATTTCCCGCCGCCAACCGAATACTTGCGTCAGGGCTGGCGCTCGTTGTCGCTGGTCGGTCCGACATTCGCTCGCGTGCTGTTCGCCCACCCGGATGCACCGGACTTTCTGCGCAGCAACCTGGGACGCAGCATCGTTTTCGATGTCGGGATCAGCCTGTGAGCCCATTGCAGGAATTACTTGCCGCAGTGCCGCAACAGGGTCGCGTTCGCTGGATCGGCGTGCGCCCGCAGCCTCATGTGCCGATGATCGAACTGGAAGCGGTGGAGGCGCGACTTGAAGCCGGGTTGACCGGTGATCGCGCTCGCCCTGGCGTACGCAACGCGCGACAGGTCACGCTGATTCAGTGGGAACATCTGCCGGTGATCAGTTCGCTGATGGGCCGGCCGGACGATAATCCAGTGTTGCCTAATGATTTGCGCCGCAATCTCGTTATCAGCGGTATCAACCTGTTCAGCCTCAAGGGCCGTCGCTTCAAAATCGGCCAGGCGATTTTCGAAACCACGGGTTGGTGCCAGCCTTGCGCGCGCTTGCAACACAACCTCGGCCCCGGGACCTTTCAGGCCGTTCGCGGACATGGCGGAATCACCGCCCGAGTGTTACAAAGTGGAATCATTCGCCTGGACGATACAGTCAGCGTCGAGCCGATTCCGGCCAGCGGCTATGCTCCGTTCAACGCGGGGTAAAAACCCCCTGTAGCTTCTTCACATTCAGCAACGTCTCCCCCTGACGAGGCCCGATATGACCAGCCGCCTGAACCCCGACGACCAAAAGCATGTCGAAGAGTACCTGCACCTGTCCCAGCACCGAGTCGAGCGCCGGCCTTTCCGGCCGTGGATGCTCCTGGTGGTGGTGTTGGCAGTGACCATTGGCCTGGGCCTGTTGAGCCGATTTATCAGTTACCTGACGCTATGAGCTGCTTCGCGCTCGCTCGGGTAATTGCACCGATTTCTTTTAGCCTTGCGAGATATCCCCATGACTCATCGTATTGTCATCGTTGGCGGCGGCGCCGGCGGTCTGGAGTTGGCTACCCGTCTGGGTAAGACTCTGGGCAAGCGCGGCACGGCCAGTGTGATGCTGGTCGACGCGAACCTGACCCACATCTGGAAACCGCTGTTGCATGAAGTGGCGGCCGGTTCCCTGAACTCTTCCGAAGACGAACTCAACTATGTCGCCCAGGCGAAATGGAACCACTTCGAGTTCCAGCTGGGACGCATGAGCGGGCTTGATCGCGCACAGAAGAAAATCCAGCTGGCGGCCACGTACGATGAAGCCGGCCTGGAATTGGTGCCGGCACGTGAAGTGCCTTACGACTCACTGGTGATCGCCGTCGGCAGCACCACCAACGATTTCGGCACCCAGGGCGCGGCGCAGCATTGCCTGTTCCTCGACACCCGCAAACAGGCCGAGCGTTTCCACCAGCAACTGCTCAATCACTACTTGCGCGCTCACGCCGGGCAAACCGATGTGGTGCAACAGATCAGCGTGGCGATCGTCGGCGCCGGCGCCACAGGCGTCGAGCTGGCCGCCGAACTGCACAACGCCGCGCACGAACTGGCGGCTTATGGTCTGGACCGGATCAAACCGGAAAACATGCACATCACCCTGATCGAAGCCGGTCCACGGGTGTTGCCAGCGTTGCCGGAACGGATTGGCGGCCCTGTGCATAAAACCCTGGAGAAACTCGGGGTCAACGTCATGACCAATGCGGCCGTCAGCGAAGTGACCGCCGACAGCCTGATCACCGCCGACGGCAAAGTGATCAACGCCAGCCTCAAGGTCTGGGCCGCCGGGATTCGTGCGCCGGGTTTCCTCAAGGACATCGACGGTCTGGAAACCAATCGCATCAACCAGCTGCAAGTGCTACCGACCCTGCAAACCACCCGCGACGAGAACATCTTCGCTTTCGGTGACTGCGCCGCCTGTCCGCAGCCGGGTACCGATCGCAATGTGCCGCCGCGCGCCCAGGCCGCGCATCAGCAGGCGTCATTGCTGGCCAAATCGTTGAAGCTGCGCATCGAAGGCAAGCCGTTGCCTGTGTACAAGTACACCGACTACGGCTCGCTGATTTCGCTGTCGCGTTTTTCGGCTGTGGGTAACTTGATGGGCAACCTGACCGGCAGCGTCATGCTCGAGGGCTGGCTGGCGCGGATGTTTTATGTGTCGCTGTATCGCATGCACCAGATGGCGCTGTATGGCGCGTTCCGCACGGCGATGTTGGTGTTGGGCAGCAAGATCGGACGCGGGACTGAGCCGCGGCTCAAGCTGCACTGACACACATTCACCCTGTGGGAGCGAGCCTGCTCGCGAAAAGGTCATCACATTCAGCATCTATGTTGATTGTTACGCCGCCTTCGCGAGCAGGCTCACTCCCACATTTGTTATGCATCAATCCGCAGATCTGTGTCTCACGGTATCCCCCTTGCGCGACACAGAAGCGATACCGGCTCCGTTTCCGCATCGCGCATAAGCAAGGCCAGCATGAGAAGGATAAATGCAGCGATTGCGGGGAATGAACCACGCCAGAATATGATGCGTCGGCGGCGCCGGGTTGTCTGGCCATGATTACCAATCCCTTGAACCGCCGTGCGGTTATAACGGAGCCACCAGCCAGTCGTTCGCCTGGCGTATATCGATGTCACTCAGTCGGCCACTCCAGCGGTGCAGCACCAGCAGGCTGGTAACAAACTTGTATTGCGACTGGTAGAGATCACGTCGTGCGCTAAATTCGTTCTTGATGCTATCCAGCACATCGGTGGCGTTCTTAACGCCATACTGAAACGCGCTCTCGGTGGCGAGACGTGATCTCTCGGCAGATTCGAGCGCACGGCGGGTTGCCTTGATCCGGCTGAGGCCGGCCGTGATGCCGATGTAAGCGCTTCGCGTTTCCTTGACCACCTGTCGACGCAGGGCTTCCAGGTCTTGCTGGGCGGCTTCCTTGTCGCCTTCGGAGGCCACCACCTTGGCGCTGGCAGAACCACCGCTGTACAGCGGAACCTGCAGATCCAGGGACGCCACGAAGTTATCGGAGCGCGGCGTCAGTGAGCCTTCGTAGCCAATGTCGCTGCGTTGCGCGGTCAGGTTCAAACCCAGACGGGGCAGATGCCCGGCCTTGGCCTCGCGGATGGCGGCCTCAGCGGCGTTGACGCTGTGTTCGCGGGCTTTCAGGGCCGGATTGCTCTCCAGCGCAGTCTGCACCCAGTACGCTTCAGCTTGCGCCGGCAAGCTGAAGGCCGGGTTCTCGCCGATGCGCTTGAGGGGTTCTTGGACATCGCGACCGACCAGCTCCGAGATGGCTTCGCGGCTGATCGCCACCTTGTTGGCAGCCTCGATTTCATCGGCCTCCAGGGTGTCCACCCGGGCCTGAATCTCCAGCGGGTCGGTGACCGTCACCATCTGTCTTTGAAACAGACTCTCGACCCGCTTCAGGTTGTGCCGGGTCGCTTCCAGCTCGCGACGCACCAGGGACAGTTCATCCTCTGCCGCGAGTACGGTGAAGTAGCGATCCGACAGGTCGATACTGCTCAGCACCTGGGCATCCGCCGATTCGAACTGGCTCTGTTGCGCCAGCTCGGAAAACTTCTGATAGCTGCGCCAGCTTTGCGGGTCGTAGATGACTTGATTGAGCGCCAGCGAAGCGCGCTTGCCGTTGTACTCGGTCCGGCTCAAGTCATCATCACGGCGGCTGCGGTTGACACTCCCGTTGGCATTGAGTTGCGGCAGCATCCGGCCCAGGGCTTCGCGCTGGCGGCCTTCGCCGCTGCGGACCTGCGCCTGTGCCTTGAGAATGCGCGGGTCGGCACCCCGTGCTTCCTGTTGCAGTTGCCAAAGATCAACATAATTCGAATAGGCCTCGGCGGCCATCAGGCCAGCGGGAAGAAGCCCAAGTGGCAAGGACAGCCACCATGCAATACAACGCCTCATATCAGTCCTCGATCAACGAACGGGCGAACGCATTGGTCGCCGGTTGCATCAGGTACTGCAAGAGCGTGCGTGCGCCGGTATTGATCAGCACCTCGGCCGGCATTCCCGGTACCAGAGCCAGATCGCCCAAGGCCTTGCGGCCTTCATCGGTGACGGCCACACGCGCCAGGTAATAAGCCGTGCCGGTGTCCTTGTTGGTCAAGCGGTCAGCCGAAATCTGGATCAGCCGCCCGCTGATCACGGGCGTGGTACTGCTTTTAAAGGCACTGAAGCGTATGTCCACCGGACGCCCCACGGAAATCCGGTCGATGTCGATCGGTGAGACCTGGGCCTCGACGATCAGCTCTTCGCTGGCGGGGACGATATCCAGTAAAGGAGTTCCGGGACTGATCACACCGCCGAGGGTGTGTACGGTCATGCCCATGATCATCCCCGATTCCGGAGCGAGAATCTCGGTGCGTTGGTCGCGGTCCTGCACGGAGGAGAGTCGTTCGCGCAGGTCATAGACTTTGGTGCGCGCCTCACCCAGTTGCCCTGCCACCTCGGAAGCGAAGGTCTTTTTCAGTTGCAGAATCTTCAGTTTGGCCTCGCCTATCTGCACTGACGCCCGGGCACTTTCCGACTGTTGCTCGGCCACTTCAGCCTGCAGGCGCGAGAGGCTGCGTTCCTGTTCGCGCAGGCGTTGCTTGTCGACGTAGCCATCGGCCAACAGCGCGCGCAGATCGACTATTTCTTCCTCGTAGGAGCTAGCCAGGGTCTGCTTGCTGGCGATGATCGCCTTGAAGCCGCGGATCTGCTGCTCGATCTGCCCGATGGCCTGTTCCTGCAGACCTATTTCACCCAGCAGCGAAGTACGTCGGGTCTGGAAGATTCGCGCCTCGCTGTCGTGGGCTTCACGTACCCGCGGATCTTCAGCGTTGAGGCCTGGGACCGCTTTCGGTTCCGATAACCCATCGCGCTCGGCTACCAGGCGCGCTTCCAGTTCAAGTGCGGCAACCAGTTGGCTACGCATCATTTCCATCTCGGAGCGGGCCTGGGTGTTGTCCAGCACCAGAAGGATATCGCCGGTTTTCACCTGGTCGCCGTCATGGACGCGCAATTCACGAACGATACCGCCCTCCAGATGTTGCACGGTCTTGCGGTAGCTCTTGACCGTGACTACCCCAGGCGCCAACGCAGCGCTACCGAGGGGCGCGAGTGTCGCCCAGCCACCGAACAGGCCAAAGGTCAGCAGCAGAATAAGGTAGCCGACGCGGCGGGTCGGCCGGTCATCGACAGGCAGGTCGGATGAATCAGTAGATAAGGGTGTGGGGTTTTGCATAGCGTGGTATTTCTACACTTTATTGTTGCGCGGAGGTGGGTTCCGCGTTTGCGGCGGCCTGTTGCGTATTTTGCAGCTTGGCCCAGACCTGTTTCAGCGGTCCGTACATGGCCAGATCGCCGTTGTTCAAGACCAGCAGCTTGTCGACATGGGCCAAGACATTGGGGCGGTGCGTAATCACAAACACCGTGGCACCACTTTGCTTGAGCTTGTGCAGCGCTTGGGCAAGCATTTTTTCGCCGATGTCGTCCAGGTTTGAGTTGGGCTCGTCTAGCACCACCAGCCGTGGCTGGCGGTAAAGCGCCCGGGCCAGCCCGATTCGCTGGCGTTGACCGCCGGACAGCCCGCCACCATTGGCGCCTATCACGGTGTCGTAGCCCTCGGGCAGTTGCAGTACCAGTTCATGCACGCCGGCCATGCGTGCCGCCGCCACTACGGCTTGCGCATCCAGCGAGGCAAAACGCGAGATGTTCTCGCTGATGGTGCCTTCGAATAGCTCGATGTCCTGAGGCAAGTAACCGATGTGCGGGCCCAGCTCGTCACGCCGCCATTGTGTGATATCCGCTCCGTCCAGGCGTACGCTGCCGGCTATGGGCGGCCAGATACCCAGCAGAGCCCTGGCCAGGGTGGACTTGCCCGAGCCACTTGGACCGATGATGCCCACCGATTCGCCCGCCGCCACATCAAAGGTCAGGCCACGGATGATCGCTTTGCGGCTTTCCGGTGGTGCCACCGACAGATTCTGCACGCTCACCGCCCCTTGTGGGGCCGGAAGAGACATGCGCTGAGGTTCGGCGGAAATTTTTTCCAGTAGCTCATGCAGGCGATCGTATTGCGAACGCGCGCCGATAAAACCCTTCCAGGCGCCGATCAACTGATCGATCGGCGCAAGGGCCCGGCCTAGCAGGATCGAGCCGGCGATCATCAAACCTGAGGAAATCTCGTGCTGGATGGCCAGATAGGCGCCAAGGCCCAGCACCAGTGACTGGACGATCTGACGGAAAGTCTTGGAAATCGCCGAGATCGCGCCCGCTCGATCACTGGCCGTACTTTGCAAGGACAGCACCTTGTGAACCCGGACACTCCAGCGCTGGCGCAACTGCCCAAGCATGCCCATGGATTCGACAACTTCAGCATTGCGCAGGCTTTTGTTGGTAAAGGTGGTGGCGGCCATATGCTCACGGTTGGCGGCATGCAGCGGACTATTGGTGAGCTTGTCGTTGATGTACGCAAGCCCCACAAGCAGCAGAGCGCTGATCACACCCAACCAGCCATACCAAGGGTGGAAAATGAACATTACCGCCAGGTAGATGGGAATCCATGGTGTATCGAAGAAGGCGAACAGGCCGTTGCCGGTGAGGAACTGACGCAGGTTGCTCAGATCGCTCAGCGGCTGTGCCGAAGCGTTCATGCCTCCGGTGTTGAGTGCCTGCTTGAAACTGGCATCAAACAGGCGCTGGCCCAGCAGTGTTTCAAGGCGTGTGCTGATGCGCACCATGATCCGTGAGCGCACCCATTCCAGCCCGCCGAGCGTGATCATCAACAACAGCATGATCAGGGTCAGCATCAGCAAGGTCGACAAGCTGCCGCTGCCTACCGCGCGGTCATAGACCTGAAGCATGTAGAAGGAGGGAACCAGCATCAGCAGATTGACGAAGAAGCTGAAGAAACCAACGGAAAGAAAGCTGCCTTTGCAAACCGCTAGGGCATTTTCCAGTTCGGTCCTGGGAGGGGCTGACATAGTCCATTACCTGAGACCCGCGTAGCGAGCCGGAAAAATTCGTTATCCGCGAAGGGCAGACGGGCCTTCGTGGTGGGAAAAATGTGTACCTTTCACTGCTTTCAGGGCATGCACCGAGTCGCTGTAAAGATCCAAAACCATGTTGTCTGCGTTCACGCTTGAATCGGTGGCGATGTCGATCATTTTGTTATCGGCATCGGTGACGCAATCTTCAGCTTCAGAGCTCAAAACATTACTGCCAGTTGTATGACCACTCTTTATGGTCGCCATTTTTTGCTTTTTTAATAGAGGACGCATGAACCGTGGAGAGTTAAAACAACATTTCAATGCACAGTCAGGCATTAAGGAAATACTGAAAACAAGGTTTCTGGTGTTATACAACGCTATTTTTATCGAGTGGTTTTATTGTCAAAACAATAATTCCAACAAGAAAAAAAATTTACCGATGCTGGCAGCCTGGCATCCCGCGCGGCGAGCATATCTGCTTGTCGAGAAAAAAAATACCTGCCCGGTGAAAAGCGTGCAGCCATAGTAAAATGGCTAATTGCCATTAGCTTGCCGCCTTGCTATAACGTTGTAATTTTAGCAGTCGATATAAACTGTCATTCGCGCTCGCGCGAACATGACAGTGGTCATCCCCCTCCAACAACGCCACGGCCAAAAACGCCGCATCTCGCTATGAAAAGGAAAGGATTATGAGCACTCCGACCCAAGTCCCGGGAAATCAAACGGATTATAGCTTCAGTGATGACGGTGAAAACATAGTAGTAACGGACAACGAAGGAACTGTTATCCATAGTGTCGACGGCGACAACGGTGAGCGGGTTCTGGAATTTACCGATGGCAGCACGCTGACGGCTACGCGTGAAATCGAAACAAAAACGGCTGGCAACGGTGCCGAAAGCCCAAATGTGATAGCGCTCAGCGACGGTGGATATGTCATTTCCTGGGCATTGAGCAACGTCGACTTTGAAGGCATCGTGGTCAAGCGTTACTCTGCCAATGGCGAGATGTTGCAACGCACTAATATTTCAACACCAGACGCGGATGATCCTTCTGTCACTGCGTTGGCCAATGGTCAGTTCATTGTGTCCTGGACTTCGGAAAACGACGCCACTCACGTCTCTACCGTGTACACCCAGTCGTTCGGCACTAATGGCGTCGCCAGTGGCAGCGCTGTGAAAGTTGCGAGCGCCGCTTTCGAACTGGAGGACGCACAAGTCACGGTACTGGCCGACAACAAGTACATCGTGACCTGGGGTGAAACCCATGAACATGCATCGGGTGACGAACGGCTCGACCTTTCCGATATCAAGGCCGTCGTTTACACCAACGGCAAGCCGGGCGCGGTGCAAACCCTGACCAAGGGCAACGAAGCCCTGGGCGAAGCCGACGATATCACCGTGCTGCCGACGGGCGATGGCGGGTACTGGCTGACCTATACCACCCAGCATTTTTCTGCGGATAACGGGACATTCGACTCCAAGTTCCAGATCAGCCAGATTGACGCCAACGGCAAGGTCGTCGCGAATTCGACTCAGACTCTGGACAGTCTGGTCAGCAACTTCGGATACGCCTCCTACTTCGACATCACTCCCGTCACCGACGGTTATGTACTCAGCCGTGTTGACCAAGGCACGGGCGGTATGGATCGGGTGATCATCACCCAGCTCTACGACAAGAATTTCTCCCCTGTGGGAGACCCGGTTGAAGTCGGCAGCAACCTCTCGATCAACGGCGCGGCAATCACTTCGCTGCCGGACGGTGGTTATGTCCTGGCCTGGAACGAATTCGCCCAGGGTAGCGCCGGTGTTTACATTCAGCGCTTCGGTGCCGACGGCACCAAGACCGATCTCTCGCCGGTGCTGGTGGCCACCGCCGATACTGACGAACAATTGATGGACACCCCGGTCGTCACAGTGCGTACCTCAGGTACCGTCGTGGTCAGTTGGGAAAGCGTCAAAAGCGGAAGCGGTTTTGAAGTCCACGTGCAAAAGGTCACGGCCGATAACCTGCTGGTGGGCTCCAGCACCACGGTGATCAGCGGAGACGCACACGACAATACCTTGAACTGGAGTGGCACCGACGACGTCACCCTCGACGGTGGCGACGGTGTAGATACTGCAGGTTTGTCGGGCCAGTCCGGCTACAGTTTTACTCAGGACAGCCAAGGCAATGTAGTGGTGCATGGCAACCAGGACACAACACTGGTCGGCATTGAAAAAGTAGTCTTCGGCGACGGCACGACCATCGGCGTCAACGATGGGAAGTTCGACAACGAAGCCGGGAGTGTGGTCTCCATGGAACCGGCATCCACGCTGTTGAGCGATGGCAGCTATGCGGTGGTTTGGGAGGAAGCCGGGCAGCTTCATCTGCAGCAGTTTGGCCAGAACCATGAGCTGCTCAACGACCGTTTACTGGAAGGCATCAGTGGCCGTAATCCGGTGATCGCTGCGACCAACGACGGCGGTTACGTGATCGGTTGGACGACTGTCGGTAACAAGCTCGAGGTCCAGGCGTTCAACGCTGATGGTGCCGCCACCGGTTCCCTGATCAGCCTGTCGCCGCAAGACAGCGACGAACCCAATGTTCACTTCGAGGACATCGCGGTTACCGTTCTGACCAATGGCAACTATGTGGTGACCTGGGCAGAGGAGATGAATGGCTCCAGCGGCTCAAGCTCTTCGCCGTTTTACGCCTCCGAACTGTACATGCAGATGTTCAACGGCGACACCCACGCGCCAATCGGCGGAATGGTCAAGGTCGATACCAAAGTCAAGGACGCCGCGATCTTCGCCGAAGAACCCAGCATCACCAGCCTGAAAGATGGCGGCTTCGTCATCGTCTGGGGACGCGAAACCAAATCCGCGGGTGACGTAGACATCTACATGCAGCGCTTCAACGCCAACGGTCAAAAGGTCGGCGATGGCAGTGCAGCACCCATCAATACCAGCAAGGCCGGCGATCAGGATGGAGTGGAAGTTACCACGCTTGAAGACGGTGGCCTGGTGGTGACCTGGGTTAGCGTTACATTGAAAAACGGCGAGCCGGTTACCGGTAACGTCTACATGCAGCGTTACAACGACAAAGGGGTAAAACTGGGCGGCGAAACGCTGGTCAATACGCCCACTTCGGAAATTCAGGGCGAGCCGGCGATCACGGCACTGAAAGGTGGCGGCTACGTCATCAGTTGGGCAACTTCCGACGAAGCCGCGCACTCGGCAGACGCCAACCTGTATGCGCAGGTCTATGACAAGAATGGCGTCAAAGTCGGCAATCAGCTGCTGATCACCAGCAATGAAAACGACATGTTCCCGGTGGTCAACGCCACCCAGGACGGCGGCTTCGTGATCACGTGGGAAGTGTTGTCGTCGGATAACCTGATAGGCGATATCCATAGCCAGCGCTTCGATGAGAACGGCAACTCCACGACGCTCACTGGCGATGCCAATGACAACACCTTGATCTGGAGCGGTTCGGGTTCGGCCATTCTCAAAGGTGAAGGAGGCAACGACACCCTGACTGGTGGTGCCGGTAACGACACCCTCGACGGTGGAAACGGCAACGACATCCTCAATGGCGGCGCCGGGGCCGACACCTTGAAGGGCGGGGCGGGTGATGACACCTACGTGGTCGATAACCTCAAGGACGTGATCACCGAGAATGCCGACCAAGGCATCGATACGGTGCAGTCCTCGATCACCTTGACCCTGGGTAACAACCTGGAAAACCTGACCCTGACCGGCACCTCCGCGATCAACGGCAACGGTAACGGGCTGGACAACGTCATCACAGGCAATAGCGGCAAGAACATCCTCAGTGGCGGTGCCGGCAATGACACCCTCGATGGTGGCGCGGGTGTGGATTCGCTGATTGGCGGTACTGGCGACGACACCTACGTCGTTGACCTGGTCACCAGCGGTGTCGGCGCCAAAGCCATCGCCATACTGCAAGACACCGTCACCGAGAAGGCCGGTGAAGGCGATCACGACATCCTGAAACTGCGCGGCGATGCGCTGATCAACTTCAGCGGTACTGCGGCCGTGACCCTGGGCCTGAACCTCGAAGACCTCGACGCTTCTGCGACGGGCTCGCTGGCAATCAACCTGACCGGTAACGCCGCCGCCAACATCATCACCGGCAACGACGGCAACAACGTTCTCAATGGCGGTGCAGGCATCGATACCCTGATCGGCGGCAAAGGCAACGACACCTACGTCCTCGACAAGGTGGAAGAGCTGGCGCTGGTGACGGAAGCGGCGGATGAAGGCAACGACACCCTGCAAATTGCTTACAACAATGCGTCCAAGACCCTTGCCCAGAGCATCGATCTGAACAGCAGCAACCTGCAAAACTTCGAAAACCTCACCGTCACCGGCACCGGGCTGTTCAATCTGGTCGGCAACGACCTGGGCAACAAGCTGACCGGCAACGCGGCGCGCAACGAAATCACCGGCGGTACCGGCAATGACCTGCTCGACGGCAAAAACGGCGGCGACCTGTTGACCGGTGGCGACGGCGATGACACCTACGTGATCTACAGCAACAAGGACGTGGTGGTCGAAGCAGCCGATGGTGGCAATGACACCGTGCGTGTCGCCGCCTATACCGGCAACAGCTACACCTTGGGCGACAACATCGAAAACGCCATTATCGATTCCCTCGCGGCGATCAACCTCGTGGGCAACGGGCTCGATAACACCCTGACCGGCAACGCCGCCAACAACGTCCTGAACGGCGGTGTCGGTGCGGATACCCTGATCGGTGGCAAGGGCAACGACACCTACTTCGTCGACAACATCGGCGACAGCGTCGTCGAGCTGCTCAATGAAGGTGTCGATGCTGTCAGCGCGTCGATCGACTACACCCTGGCGACCAACGTCGAAAACCTGATCCTGACCGGGTCGGCTATCGAAGGCGTCGGCAACGAGCTGAAAAACACCATCACCGGCAACGACGAGGCCAACCTGATCGACGGCGGCGCGGGATCGGACACCCTGATCGGTGGCAAAGGCAACGACACCTACGTCGTTGACCTGGTCACCAGCGGTGTCGGCGCCAAAGCCATCGCCATACTGCAAGACACCGTCACCGAGAAGGCCGGTGAAGGCGATCACGACATCCTGAAACTGCGCGGCGATGCGCTGATCAACTTCAGCGGTACTGCGGCCGTGACCCTGGGCCTGAACCTCGAAGACCTCGACGCTTCTGCGACGGGCTCGCTGGCAATCAACCTGACCGGTAACGCCGCCGCCAACATCATCACCGGCAACGACGGCAACAACGTTCTCAATGGCGGTGCAGGCATCGATACCCTGATCGGCGGCAAAGGCAACGACACCTACGTCCTCGACAAGGTGGAAGAGCTGGCGCTGGTGACGGAAGCGGCGGATGAAGGCAACGACACCCTGCAAATTGCTTACAACAATGCGTCCAAGACCCTTGCCCAGAGCATCGATCTGAACAGCAGCAACCTGCAGAACTTCGAAAACCTCACCGTCACCGGCACCGGGCTGTTCAATCTGGTCGGCAACGACTTGGGCAACAAGCTGACCGGCAACGCGGCGCGCAACGAAATCACCGGCGGTACCGGCAATGACCTGCTCGACGGCAAAAACGGCGGCGACCTGTTGACCGGTGGCGACGGCGATGACACCTACGTGATTTACAGCAACAAGGACGTGGTGGTCGAAGCAGCCGATGGTGGCAATGACACCGTGCGTGTCGCCGCCTATACCGGCAACAGCTACACCTTGGGCGACAATATCGAAAACGCCATTATCGATTCCCTCGCGGCGATCAACCTCGTGGGCAACGGGCTCGATAACACCCTGACCGGCAACGCCGCCAACAACGTCCTGAACGGCGGTGTCGGTGCGGATACCCTGATCGGTGGCAAGGGCAACGACACCTACTTCGTCGACAACATCGGCGACAGCGTCGTCGAGCTGCTCAATGAAGGTGTCGATGCTGTCAGCGCGTCGATCGACTACACCCTGGCGGCCAACGTCGAGAACCTGATCCTGACCGGATCGGCTATCGAAGGCACCGGCAACGGGCTGAAAAACATCATCACCGGCAACGACGAGGCCAACCGGATCGACGGCGGTGCAGGTGCGGACAGCCTGATCGGTGGCAAAGGCAACGACACTTACGTCGTTGACCTGGTCACCAAAGGCGCCGGTACCAAGGCTACCGTGGCGCTGGAAGACACCATCACCGAGAAAACCGGTGAAGGCGATCGGGACACCCTGATACTGCGTATGGACAGTGATGACATCGCGGCCTTCCAGGGTACCGCTTCCGTCACCCTGGGCGCCAATCTGGAATGGCTCGATGCGCGGCAAACCGGGACGCTGAACCTCACCCTGACCGGTAACGCCGCCAACAACCTGATCTTTGGTAACGAGGGCAACAACACCCTTATCGGCGGTGCGGGAGATGACAATCTCTATGCCGGCGTGGGTGGCACCAATATCCTGATCGGCGGGACCGGCACCGACCATATGATGGGCAACACCGGGGTCGACATCTTCAAGTTCAATGCCCTCAACGAAATGGGTTTGGGTGCCAAGCAGGATGAAGTCTGGAAATTCACCACAGACGCCGATCAACCGGGGAGCGGCGACAAGCTCGACTTCTCGGCACTCAAGGGCTACAAGTTTGTGGGCGAGGCGGACGATTTCACAGGTGCGGCCAAAGAACTTCGCTACGAAACCGGCTCGGACGATCAAGGCAGCTATGTGGTGATTTACGGCAACAGCAACACCGACCACGCGGCTGATTTCTCGATCAAGCTGGTGGGCGTCACAGCATTGACCGCGGCGGATCTGGTGCTTTAAGCCAGGGCAGTCGAGAAGTCGGCAGCGCCGATGCGCTGCCGACAATCCGATAATAGGTAACCTTCCAATCCGTCCATTACCGCAAGGTAGTGGCCGGGATTGGTACCAATCCTGTCTTATATTTCTCTTACTTCCTCAGTTTTTTCGCATGTCAGATCGCCTTGCCAAGCGCCCTGTTTCCAAGCGGTGTGTGCGCTCCTGTTATTCAGGATCTGCCGCAGGCGCGGCCCTACAGGGTCATCATCAACCTATAGGAGCAAGGCTTGCCCGCGATGCAGGCGCCTCGGTCTAACTCTCTGACACTTGTGTGTCTCACTGTGTCTCCTCCCGCGGTTTCGCCCCTTCGCTTACAAACTCCCCCTTGCGCGACACAGTAGCGATACACCCCACCCGTTAAATGGCCACATCCGAGCAAGGCCCCCCGCCAGCTTCGGTTAACGCCGCACCCACGTGGCTACCTTTATCGAGCGGTTGTGTCGTGCAACCCAGGAGATTTGAAATGTCCCGTACCACCAAAAACACTATCGGTTTGCTCGGCGCGGTTTTGGCCGGTGGCATGATGTTGTCCGGTTCGGTTTTCGCTTCACAGCCTTTGACCCAGGGCTATCTGCTGGCCTCCGCCGAACAGGTGGTGAAAACCCCTGAAGGCAAATGTGGCGAAGGCAAGTGCGGCGATGCCTCAATGGCAAAAACCGACACTGATGACGACGGCAAAGTGTCCCGCGCGGAATTCCTGAAAGTGGCGCCGAAGTCGAACTTCGACAAGATCGACACCAACCATGACGGCTTCATCGACGAACAAGAGGCGTTTGATAACGTGAAAGCCAACTACGAAGCCAATGGCAAGAAAATGCCAAAAGGCTTGTTCGAACACCTGAAAGACCAAGATGGCGCGTAAATCCAAAAAGAAAAGCCGCGCCTCTCTATCGAGAAGCGCGGCTTTTTTTCGTTTGTCGAATTTTCACCCAGCGTCCGTATCAGTCAAACGTCGTCAGGATCCCCCGCCACCTGACGGCGCTGATGAATCAGGTCGACAATCTGGCACTCGGGTGTGTAGCCGTTGACCGTATCGCACAGCAGCGCGCGAACCTGCACATAGTCATCCTTCGCGACAGCCTTCAACAGCGCCGAAATCGCCAGTTTGAATTCCTCCCACGGCAGATGCTCCTCATCGGCGCGCATGATCATCGAGTGGTCAGTTGGGGATACGTTGTCACCGATCAACAACTCCTCATAGAGCTTTTCGCCGCGGCGCAGCCCGGTGAACTCGATCGCGATGTCCCCATTGGGCCGCTCTTGGCTACGCAGGGAAAGACCAGACAGATGGACCATCTTTTCCGCCAGGTCGGCGATCTTCACTGGCTGCCCCATGTCGAGCACGAACACGTCACCACCCTGGCCCATGGAGCCCGCCTGGATCACCAGTTGTGCGGCCTCGGGAATGGTCATGAAGTAGCGGGTCATGTTCGGGTGGGTCACTGTAATCGGCCCGCCATTCTTGATTTGCTCGCGAAACAGCGGGATCACCGAACCGGACGAACCCAGCACATTGCCGAATCGCACCATGGTGAACCGGGTCGCGTTGGTGCAAGGCGCCGTGAAGTGCTCGCCCAGCAACAGCGGATGGGATTCACGGCTGAGAGCCTGTAGCGTCATCTCGGCCAGGCGCTTGGTACATCCCATGACATTGGTCGGCCGCACAGCCTTGTCGGTGGAGATCAGCACGAAGTGCTCAACGCCTGCCTGCACGGCCGCCTGGGCGGTCTGCAAGGTCCCGAATACGTTGTTCAGTACGCCTTCGGCAACGTTATGCTCGACGATCGGCACATGTTTATAGGCCGCGGCGTGATAGACCGTTTTCACGCTCCAGGTGCGCATTACATCCAGCAGACGCTCACTGTTGCGAATCGAACCGAGGATCGGCACCAGTTCGACGTTCAGTCCCTTACTGTAAATCAACTTCTCCAGCTCGCTCTGAATGCTGTAGAGGTTGAATTCACTGTGCTCGAACAGGACCAGCGCCGTTGGCTTGCTGGTGAGGATTTGCCGACACAGTTCCGAACCGATGGAGCCGCCAGCACCCGTGACCATGACGACCTGACCACGGATACAGCGTTCGAAAAGCGCCTGTTGCGCCGCAACCGTGTCTCGCCCGAGCAGGTCGATGATATCGACTTCCTGAAGATCGCTGACACTGACCCGGCCACTGGCTAGGTCCATGAACCCAGGAATCGTCCGCACATGCACTGGATAAGATTCAAGCGCGACCAGAATCTCACGACGTCTGGCGCGCGAAGCCGATGGAATGGCCAGCAACACTTCAGATGCTCCGGTGTCCTCGATCAGTTGCTC
This sequence comes from Pseudomonas migulae, assembly GCF_024169315.1. NCBI lineage: Bacteria > Pseudomonadati > Pseudomonadota > Gammaproteobacteria > Pseudomonadales > Pseudomonadaceae > Pseudomonas > Pseudomonas migulae. Next base: position 2,974,083 of record NZ_JALJWR010000001.1, read on the forward strand.
GATATCCACAGACCGGTAGACCTTCAGTCCGGCGATTACCCTGTTCGCAACGCCCACGTCATCATCGATAAAGGCAACCGGGCGCATTGCCCTGTCCATCCGAAGTGCTGCAACCAATTGGTTACCGGCTGCCCCGCCGCCATAGATGGCGACTTTGGGAGCATCATCATCCTGACGCAGAAAAGGTACATGCTGGCCGGCAAGAAACCAGTCGCCGAGAAAATATTGGCGCATGAACAACCGCAGGCCGCCGATCATCAACAAGCTCAACCACCAGTAATTGATAATGAGCGAACGCGGCACCAATACGTCAGGGCGGTACAAGTAGACGTAGACAGTCAACACCAACGCCGACAAGGTCACGGCTTTGAAGATACTGAGTAGTGCGTCATTACCGAAATATCGCATCACCGCGCGATACAAGCCAAGGTGAGTAAAGATGGGTACTGCGATAACCGGCGCGGCCGCGAACAACCAGGCATAGTCCCCGAAAGGATTAACTGGCCGCTCGATTCCCAGGCGCACGACAAATGCCAGCCAGAGCGCGACCCAGACCAAAACAATATCAACCGACAACTGTAAGACGCGCTTGTAGCTACGCGACAGACTCAATAAACGCTCACGCATTACACGATTTCCCTTCGCTCGACTTCAGGCTTGCAAACCACCCTCTCACACTCACCGCTCCAGAAAGTCTTTCGCAGTCTTTGCTAATGCCCCATCTACGCCAACCGGTGGAGTCCAATTCAGCAAGGTTTTGGTTTTCTCGATATCGACCTGCAGCGAGCCACAAAGACGCTGGGACAAGGCCTTTCTCCCCAACAGTTGCGCGGTGCCGCTCAACAGCCACATCGGCAATGGCAACAAGCGCGCAGGCCGGCCCAAAGCCCGAGCCATTCGCCGTAGCAACTCGCTAGTGGACAGGTCTTCATCGTCGCTCACCAGGAAAACCTGGTTGGCAGCGGCGGGATGCTGGATACAAGTCACTATCAGGTCGACCAGATTGTCCAAGGCCACCAGGCTGCGCTTGTTGGTAATCGACCCAAACGGCAGCGGCACGCCTTTGTTCAACCAGTTCATCATGCTGAGGAAGTTGGCGCGCACACCGGGGCCATAAACCAGGACCGGGCGAACAATCACCACCTCTATACCCGTCTGTTCGGCCAAGGCCAACAACCCTAGTTCGGCTTCCAGCTTGGAAACACCGTAGGGATCCAGCGGTGCAGGCTGGTCCTGCGCGGTATAGGCATAACCTGGCTGCGTACTCTCGCCATTTACCTTAATCGAGCTGAGATAGATAAAACGCCTTACGCCGGCCTCGGCTGCCTGCCTGGCCAACTGCAAAGTGCCTTGCACGTTGGCCCGACGAAAGGCCGCCAGAGGATCGGCATCTGTCTCCGCCATCACGTGGACCCGCGCAGCGCAGTGGATCACCACTTGGATATCGGCGAGCGCAGCCTGCCAGTCAGTGTCGGACTCGAGCGAGTCGACCTGGCAAACCTGCAGATTCGAAGGTAGTTGTCCGGGCAATTGCCTATAGGCAGAACGGACTGTCACATCACGGTTTTCCAGCAATCGAGCCTGGACCCCAGAGCCTACGAAACCGCTGGCTCCGGTCAAAAGAATTTGCATCATGCTTGCATCCAGGCGTTATCCCATGCCGTTCGGTTGATACTGACAATAACAACTAATCGCCCTTAAGCCCCCCCGAGTCGCAGAACATCGGAACGCTCAATCTTCGGCATGTAATCGTCTCGGGTTTCCTGCGCGTCCGAGCCGGTTGTGACGATCGGCTCGGAGCGAGTATATCCCAAGGTGATGACTTTAAGCATCGAGCGGCTCCTCGCTGTGAACGAGTTTTAGCAACAGCTCCGTAACTCCTGCAACGTAAGCGGTCCACGAGCTACACCAACCTCCAGATGCAGCAGTCTCTTACGGTGGCATCTCTGACGAGAATTCCATGGAAGCAAGGTTTCATCGCCCCCAATCGGTTGTGCATGCGACAGCCCTTCCTGCACATGGCGTAGCCACGCGTAACGCTCCTGGCTGTTGAACTTGGAGGCCTTGGCCCAACTGTAGCTCTGCGCACTGCGGTGGCACCCATGGGCATACTTCGAAAACAGTGCACGAGTTAAGTGCACCCTCCACCTTGGGTCGCCGACAGCACTTACTAATACGACAAACCCTCAGGTAGCGAATTTAGAACGAGCATAGATCAAGGTATTATCCACGAGACAAAGCAGGAACACGTAAAGAGCAATTGAGCCGAACAATAGATAACTCTGCCCCGGCACGTAACCAAAATTCATAAATCGATACGCGATAATTTGTCCAAACAGCGAGCAAAGTATTAAATTTTTACCGCCAAATCTATAAACGAGCAGCTCCAGCAACCCCGCAGAAACCCCCAAACAAATCATGGAGAAAAACAAAAACATGTAAGAGCCAGGGTAAAAGAAAAACGCTACTATTCCAGACAACGAGACAAAATGAAACTTTGAAGTGTTTGCAAATCTGTAGGCAGACAAAATCATATTAGAATCATAAAAACTCAGTTTATTCTCGTCATAAACTTCAGCCCACCCTTGACGCCAGAGGTCCCACCCAAGGTGTGGATAACTGGATACCGCCATAACACCCTCTATACCCACCCAGCGATCCAAAAACAAAGCTGCCACACCTACAACTGACTGTTTAATTACATTTTCTTTAACATAAACAGCTTTATCAGCAGGCGTGGCGTAGTTGGATGCTTTCTGTTCTGACTCTTCCATTGCCATACGTTTTTTTAACTCAAAAAGCTCTCCGACATACGCGTGATTACGAACGTAGGTCACGCCAATAGCCGAACTGACAAACAAACCGAAAAATGCCAACAAAACAACCACAATCAGACGTTTTTTTAATCTCAACGCGCCCAGCCGCGCCTGAAAAATCGCCCCATACAGGATAGAACCCGAGTTCAGGATCATGGCACGACTCAGTTGCGACGTACTGGAAATAGCCCCTTCAAGAAACGAGTATATGACCGCGAGCCAAAAGGTCTTCTTACTTAACCTGAACTCAAAATTCAAAATAACCGCCATAGTGGCAGCCAAACCAAAGAAAAGGAGCCAAATAACCAATCTATTCAAGCCAAATGGAAGAACAGTCCTAACAACTTCGCCTCGCTGGTAAATACCTAGATATACGTTGGTAAATCCGATAAAAACAATGAAAACCAAGAACCCGCACAGTACTAACTTTCTATAATTCCCATACAACCAAAACAATCCATCCTGCGCAAAAGCGGGCAAAACTTTAGGGTAGTTAAAAATAAATCTTTCACGCAAGTAACTCGCCACGACCAGAGCAAACAGACCGCAGGACGACACTAGAGCCACCCGATCCATCGCACCGATAGATCCATCAAAAGCGCCCGCATCTACGAACTTTCCATCCATAAAAGCGAGGCGGAAAGAAAGCTTCATCCAGAATCCGAGCCAGAAAAAAACGCCAATAAATGTATCAAAAAAAATTGCGTTATCCCTAAACCCAAAATAAAGAAGAACATTAGCTACAAGGCTTAGCAAAGCATAATAAATAAGATTACCTGGGTAATTCAAAGCCCCCAATACAAACAACGTTAAGATAACCGTCACAATTATAGCTTTCAGCCATTTCGGAAACTCGCTCCAACGCATAAACCCGACTCCTTAAATTTTTTACCCTAGCCCAGTTTCAGACTTAACCACACCAGACCGTATTAGAGCATCACCGTCTTGCCGGCAGATACTAGAAAGTAGAATGCCCAACAAGAAAAAAACTATTATCCCCGAGTAAGGTTGCCGCATACCCACCTGCAGGGAGTTATCCACGAGCAACATGAACAGAGTAACAACTGTTAATCCACACAACTTATCCGACGCAAAAATCACTGCAAACCGAACCACTACTTTATAAATAGCAAATACAATGATCGCCAATAGCGGCAAGGCAGCAATGACGCCGAAGTTGTATAGAAAATCCAAATAGTAATTATATGCACTGGGAAACATCTTCCGATCTAAGAGATGAGCATGCCCCAGCAAGAACGAACTAATATTATCAATAAACCCAGTGTAATAAACCTCCCAATGGGAGGCCCGCAACTCCAAAGCGTCTCGAAAAGGTGTCAACATGAAACTCTCAGACCAATTATGCGGTAGCGCGACACTCTTACTACGAAGGAGCCCACCCCCCAACCAAAATTGAAACGCCAAAAAAACAGCAACATAAGCAAACCCACATATACGCAACGCTCTAGAAATGTCTATTCGTAAAATAAAACTTCTAGCCAAAAACAGAAAAACCCCACCAATGAAAAATGCCAATGCGATGAGTGACGCCGAAAAAGTGGCGTACACCCCCATAAAAAATGAAAGCGCTGCAAGGGCCTCCCGATACTTATTCTCCCTCCAAAAGGAGAACAACACCAGTAAGAATCCACCTACAAACACCACGGGCACATAACTAGCCCCCTGATACACACTAAATAAATACAAAGATGAAGACAAATAACGCGTATCTTCAATCACCGTGAAAGCCACCTGAAGAGGAACAATAACAATCAAAACCCAGAAAATAGACTTCGCCAGAATCAGATCCGCATCTTTTCCTGATGCATATTGCTGCCCAAGCACCAGAGCAAACATTGGAAGCATGTACTGCAGGAGCAACGTCAACTTCGACCTTTCATCGAGCCCGTAATCTGTCGCCAACAGCAAACTTGTAAGAAACATACCCACAAAAGTAAAGAAAATAAAAACGAGAGATATCCGTGCTTTAGAGAACCCCCCCAGCATCACAATACCTACATAACAAACCAATACAGATATTGGTATAGGCAGCATTGCAAACTTTACGTCGCCCGAATGAACGGTACCTTCTCCCTGATATATACCAGCCGACAATTGTAAAAATAGTGGTAAAAAAATAAAACATGCCAGCAAATAATAAACCCAACGCTCTTTGGAAAACCGAGCAAATAAAACGCCGGCTTCGCTGGAGTAAAACACTAACGACAAGATAGCACCTAGCAGGTACACCCCTGATAGCGCTTCCACCCCCAGGATGTAATACAGGAATGGCGCGCAGCCGACGAGCAATATATTCGTCAAAATATCAGCGCCGAATGTATCTTTGCCTAGAGCCCCCTGAAGTAATCGAAGACGAACCCTCTGCGCTCTGACCATGACCACCCCACCGATAAGTGAGCAGCCCACGGCGAGCCAGAAAAGAGAACTCTTTCCAGTCCAAAGTAATACATCAGGACTAAATATGGAAAGCCCGGCAAGGAGAACCCCTAATCCAAACGAAACGGCCAGCATACAATTAAGTATTCGCACCATATGCACGACACGTGAAGAGTCACCTTCATGCCGTACTAGTGTGGGACCTAGAGCAAGAGCAAATATACTACCTAGAATACCACCAAGGGCGAAGGCCGAAAAAAAATCGCCCGCGATTTCCCTTCCTACCAAGAGAATTATAAAAACCCTAATTATGTAGACGGAAGCACCTATGACCGCAGTTGAACCGAAGTTAGGCAACAACACCTTCAGGTAGTCAGTTCCTTTGGACGGCCTTTTTAATGCATCAGCGAAAATATCCCGACGCATACACCAAAACAGCGGTGATATCGCCCATAGTGTCAAAGCCGCATAGCTGGCGAAACTATCCAGGACTAGAGTCACCAGAACCAAAAGACTTAATATTCCTTGAGTAAGAAAAAACATAAAAGCGGGGATAGGCAAATGCTCCCGCTCTTGTTCGCTCAAGAATACTTCAGCTAACCATTCACATGCTCGGCGGCCTATCAGCAATAAAATCACCCACATACTTGAGGCGACTAAGCCAACGCTTAATATGACTGCAAACAGGTAAAGAGGAATCAACATAAAACAGCGTAGACGCAAGTGATAGGATGTTTTTACTTGTTCTCCGCCGCCAAGAATAAGGCTTCTGGTGTTTCCGGAAAATGCGTAAAAAAGAGCAACAGTGGCCCCATGTACAATGCCAAAATCAGCCGCCAATTCCGGTTTACCAAACAGGCTCAAGCCAATCATCACCAGCGTCAAAGCGAATGTGTTGGCCATGAAAGCGGCGGGAAAAACCAATAGACTCTTCACAAGATTTATGAATCCAATTCAATGACGCAGGGCCCTCAGCATTTACTGAAGGCAAACACGTTGATAGCGATCATACAAGAGACGCCCCCCAGAGACCATACACGCCAATCTGAAGCAAGCCGCTACCTATCTAGTTTCCGATGAAAGCCTCGTCACTTTTTTGAATCATTTCGTTGAGGCTTTCCGCTTCGAAACCCAATAGGTAGTGATCCTCGTCCTTCAGTTAGCAATTCCCTCCTATTGGCCGATCTCGCTGAGAAAATTTCGTAATGGCACACATGACACATCACATGTAAAAAATACTACCACTACCAATTGCTTACGCTGGCGGTGGGCATCCAGACCAATTCTGCTTCAGCCCAGTTGCACCTTGGCTGGTCGAAAAATCAACCGTTCACGTAGTATTTCATTGACACCCGTTTGGATAAAATATGACTTATGGCCCCGCGTTCAGAAAGGATTATCACTTCAGTAGACTGTTTCATAGATTGCCGCTACCTATACAACTAGATTACTTTCAAGTGATCGAACACTTGAGTTTAAACGACGGCTATTCACTCGCGAACATCAACTTTACCCAAGCTATTGGGCGTTCGATGCCATCTGTAAAAGGCGCCAGGCCTCATAGCGCCTTGCTGCGCCTAATACGCGCTTTGCGAAAAATGATTTCGAGTCGGTCGAAAAGCCGATCCTTAGAGAAATGCTCAAGGTAGTACTGCCTGCCTGCCTTGCCCATCTCTTGACGCTGCTCAGGCTTCAGAGCAGCCATCGCACCCACGATTCCCGCCAACCCTGACGCATCACCCGACTGACACGTCATACCCGCACCAGCCTCATTCACTACTCTGGCCGCTTCACCATCAATCATCGCAATAATCGGCTTTTCTGAGGCTAGGTAGGCCTGCACTTTTCCTGGAACCGTTTTCTCAAAGACCTCGTTAGTCTTTAAAGATACCAGCAGAGCGTCTGCTGCCGCAAAAAGCGCAGGCATCTTTTCCAGCGGATGGCGGCCCAGCAGCAAAACATTGCTCAATTTTCGAATTGCCACCTGTTCGTGTAACCAGTTGCTGACCCGACCGTCACCAACGATGACCCATCGCACTGGTAGTTCAGAGCCGAGTAATTCAACAGCTTGCAAAATAGATGAAAAATCCTGGGCTTCTCCAAGATTGCCTGCAAAAACGATAGTAAATACCGAGCTGTCACGTAAGAGAATATCGGATGGCACTTCAATTTCCGAATGAAAATCCTCTTCCGCCCAGCTGGGAAAATAAATCAGTCGTTCAGGAGAGATATCCTTTCTACAGTACTTTCTAATATTTTCTTCGAAAGACTTCGACTGCATTAGCAAATAATCAGTACGATTATATATCCAGGACACCATACTACCAACAAGGGCCAGAAGCCTTTTGTTCTTGATCATCCCGACCGCGCTTAATGTTTCCGGCCAAAGATCAAGCACCCAAAGTAATACAGGTGTCTTTTTCAAACCGCCAATGACTATTGCAGGAATAGCCGCCATGATCGGTGACACAGCATAAACAAAAATAACGTCGAACTTATGCTTACGAAGCTTGTAAGCCCCAACCGCTGACGCGCTGCTAAAAAAAGATAGATAATTAAGCGCTAGAGTTACACTACTGCGCCCCCGCGGAAGCATTGGCACACGGACAATTTCGGCCCCGTGATAGTTTGAAAATTGTGGAGGGTCTTTTTTATAGGCAGTAAAAACCTGTCCTTCTGGGTAATTCGGCAGCCCAGTAAGCACGGTGACTTCATGGCCCTTGGCAACAAAACCTTCGACCATATTGTTGATGCGCATATTTTCTGGCCAGAAGTACTGAGAAACAACCAGAATTTTCAGCGGCTTATCCATAAACAGTGCACCCGGTCAATATTGCTTCCACACAGTACGCATCACATAGTCACGGTAACTATGAATAATCCTTACAACCTTCTCGGCAACGTTGGGCATGCTATAGTCGGCCACCAGTCGCAAGCCTCGCTGATCATCGCGTTCCTGACTTTCAAGAATATGCAAACCTTGCATTACGCGCTCAACATCCAAGCCGACCATCATTACCGACGCCTCCTCCATACCTTCAGGACGCTCATGAGCTTCTCGTATATTCAGCGCTGGAAAATTGAGGATGGAAGACTCTTCATTGATAGTGCCACTGTCAGACAAAACCGCTTTGGATGTTAATTGCAGCTTGTTGTAATCCTTAAACCCCAAAGGTTTTAGTAGTTGGACATTGGCATGGAACACCACACCCATTGCATCTACACGCTTCTGTGTGCGTGGATGAGTCGACACAATTATGGGAAGATTATAGTGAGCTGCAACGGTGTTGAGGACCTCCACCAACTTTAGGAAATTTTTGTCCGAGTCGATATTTTCTTCACGGTGGGCGCTCACTACAAAAAACTGTCCTTTTTCCAACTCTAGGCGGGTCAGAACATCAGAGGCTTCAATACCGTCTCGGTAATGATTAAGCACTTCGAACATAGGACTCCCCGTCTTAATGACCATATCTGGCGGCAATCCCTCACGTAACAAGTAATCACGCGCGATCGAACTGTAAGTCAGATTGATATCGGCCGTGTGATCGACTATTCGGCGATTAATCTCCTCGGGAACACGCATGTCAAAACAGCGATTACCAGCTTCCATGTGGAAGGCTGGGATCTTTCTCCGTTTGGCGGGAATGACAGCCATACAACTATTGGTGTCTCCAAGGACCAAAAGAGCTTCAGGCTTCTCTAACTCCAGTACATTATCTACGGCAATAATTACATTCCCGATAGTTTGCGCACCGCTAACGCCTGCGGCATTGAGAAAGTGGTCCGGCTTACGAATTCCTAAATCCTGAAAAAAAATCTCGTTCAACTCATAATCATAGTTTTGCCCAGTGTGAACCAAAACATGTTCACAGTACTGATCCAGTTTGGCGATTACCCGCGACAAACGAATAATTTCAGGTCGGGTACCAACTACGGTAAGAACTTTTAGCTTTTTCATTGTAAAACTCTGTAGAAAACCATTGAGGCCAGTGAGACACGAGCGAACACTTTACGTCAAATATCCGCTTCTTAGACAACCATAGCAATACATCACCCAGGAGGCTATGCCTGAGGCCCAACGGGCATCGAGTACGTATCAGGTCGTTCGCGATCAAAAATCTCATTGGCCCATAGCATGACAATCATTTCCTCCCCCCCGACGTTGGTAACGTCGTGAGTCCAGCCAGGGACAGTTTCGACTATTACGGGGTTTTCACCGGTGGTGAACAGTTCATAGAATTCATCAGAAACAATATGACGAAAACGAAAGCACGCCTTGCCTCTGATTACCAAAAATTTCTCTGTTTTCGAGTGATGGTAATGACCACCCCGTGTCACACCGGGATGAGCTGTAAAATAAGAAAATTGACCACTGTTAGTTGTCTTGAGCATTTCCACGAATACCCCACGTGGATCACCATGCTTAGGCACTTCATAGGTGAACTTCTCAGGTGCCAGATAGCTAACGTAAGTTGAATACAAAGCACGTACTAACCCCGCTCCCACTGGTTCGCTGACGAGATTTGCACGACTACTACGAAACGCCTTCAACTGCTCGGCCAATGCTCCCACGGTAATACTGTAAACGGGATTAACATCGATATATTCCCCTCCGCTTACACTACCATCCATTGCAGCTATGAAATAAGATACGACATCATCAATATAAACCAAATTAATGCATGCATCAGGATCATTGATCTGGATCGGCAAGTCACGGCTGATGTTGTGGCAAAACGTTGCCACTGCAGAGTTATAATTCGGGCGAGCCCACTTGCCAAACACATTGGGCAAACGAAATAAGTGGACAACTGAACCGTGGGAACGCTCCAGCTCTCGCAACGTCTGCTCCGCACCCAGCTTGCTGATTCCGTAAGGGTTGCTCTGCTCTGCCTGGATGGACGATGTAAATAGTACTGGAATGGGCCTACCGCTACCCTTGACAGCCTCACACAACATTTGGGTCAAATGCGTATTGCCGTCCTTGAACTCCTCAACATTCAACGGCCGGTTAACTCCCGCTAGATGAAATATGAAGTCCACATCGCACACCATAAGCGGTAAGCAATCAGCATCATCACTACGAACGAATCGAACGATCTCTACATCATTACGCTCGCTCAAATGCGCAATTAAGTTCTTACCAACAAACCCATCAGCACCCGTGATCAGGACTTTCATAGATTACTCCTCGGGAGTAGCGTGCTCGCCACACTGGATAGCACGCATGAAGTCAAGCTTAAGCAATAAGTTTTGCATGCCATCCATATTAAGCCGCTCGGTGTTATGCGAGTTATAGTCTTCAGTACGGGAGATCTTCTCTTCCCCTTGCTCGACAAACTTGGAGTAATTCAGATCTCGTAGGTCAGGAGGTATACGGTAGTAGTCCCCTTTGTCCTCGGCACAGGCCATTTCTTCACGGCTGAGTAGCACCTCATAGAGTTTTTCACCATGACGCGTGCCAATTACCTGGATCGGATGCTCTGGGACACCGAGCATCAAGGCCAACGTTCTGGCCAGTGTTTCCACTGTGGCTGCAGGTGCCTTTTGCACGAATAAGTCACCGTTGCGACCATTTTCGAAAGCATACAACACCAGATCCACGGCATCGGTAAGTGTCATCATGAAACGAGTCATGTTGGGATCGGTCAAAGTCAGAGCATTCCCCGCCCGAATCTGCTCGATAAACAGTGGAATCACGGAGCCCCGGGATGCCATGACATTGCCATAACGAGTGCCGCAAATAACGGTTTTCTCATCGTCGATATTGCGTGATTTGGCGACCATGATTTTCTCCATCATGGCCTTGGAGATACCCATGGAGTTGATCGGGTAAACTGCCTTATCAGTACTCAGGCACACCACGCGCTTGACCTGGTTCTGAATGGCCGCCTCCAGCACATTCTCGGTCCCGAGTACATTGGTCTTCACCGCCTCCAGCGGATAGAACTCACAAGAAGGCACCTGCTTGAGGGCCGCAGCATGAAATATATAATCCACTCCACGGGTCGCGTTGAGTACGCTCTGATAATCACGTACATCTCCGATATAAAACTTCAACTTCGAACTCGAATAGCGCTTACGCATGTCGTCTTGTTTTTTCTCGTCACGACTAAACACGCGAATCTCGGCGATATTTGAATCCAGGAAGCGTTTCAATACAGCATTGCCGAAGGACCCTGTACCGCCCGTAATCAACAATACTTTATTATCAAAAGACATAAAACCTCACAAAAATCTGAAAATATTGTTATAGCCGACAGACACATTCATACTTTTTTCATAGTACGATCGGCCATTTTTACCATAGACAGCCAATTGCTCGCTATCAGATCTTAAACTGTATAGCGATGCGGTAAGCGCATCGATATCACCTGCCTCAACCCATAGTCCTGCCTGCATGTCCTCCACCAATACATTTCCAAAATCCGTACAGGTGTCGAGAGAGGCTAATATTGGCAATCCAACTTTCAAATAATCAATCGATTTAGATGGAAAACTTGGTACCTGATGGCTAGCTGCAAGAGAGATAAGTCCCAAATCACTAGCACAAACAAACGCTTCGTACTCATTCCTAGGAACAAATTCTACAAAGCGGATATTGACCAATCCTAAAACAGCAGCTTTCTCTTGCAACCGTGACCGCTCTGAACCACGCCCCACCATCAAAAACAATATGTCGCGGTCTTCACGACAGCGATCAGCGAGTTCAACAATACAGTCAAGCCCCTGAACCACAGACATAGCGCCGCCATAGATGACGACAAAAGCTTTTTCATCAATCCCCAACATGCTGCGAGCCTTTTGCTTGCTCAGTTCAGGCTTGGGAACTTGTTTTGTCCACAGTGGCAGATCAACGATTCGATGCGGGTCTATACCCCGGTACTTATCCAACAAAAAGGCTTTATTACCCTTGGTCATACAACCAATAAAGTCGAACTTTTTGTATAAGTAGTTCTCAACCCACAAAAAGAATGGGAAGGACACCTTCTTCCAACCCCAGAGACCATTCATGTAGAAAGGAAAAAAATCCCAAAGGATAAGAAAGCTTTTCGCGCCTGCTTTAAGAGGCCGCCCGGTAAAAAAAGCCCAAGTAGCTACACAAGGCGTAGAAGCGATTAGCACATCTGCCTGGCGCAAAACATGGCCGGTTTTTAAGCGCGCATAGAATGAAAATAGAAGTATTTTCAAAAACGCACAAAATACATTCTTATAGTAAAAGAATGCAGGCAAACGTACACGAAAGACATCCACGTCATTTGCCGTGTAGTTTTCGGTTTGACCATCATCATAGTCCCAACTCAAAACCACCACTGAAACAGCATGCTCTTGAGCTGCGGCGTACTCGGCCAATTCATTGGTTAGCCACTCATTACCCGCACCTTTCGGGTATTTTGTCGACACTAGCACTACGTTACTCATCATTCACCCTAAGGCGCTCGACAACGCCTGAACATCCCCGCTCCTGAAAAGTTGCGCATGAGCGCTCAGAACAGAATCGGGTAGCGCCCACCACTGAAGCTTTAATAGAAGAGCAATCTCTTCTGCGGTAAATCTGTACTTGATCACTTTTGCCGGCACTCCACCTACCACAGAGTAATCGGGCACATCCTTTGTGACTACGGCGCCAGCGGCGATCACCGCGCCGTGACCAACAGTGACCCCTCCCAAAATCAGGGCGTTAGCGCCGACCCAGACATCATTACCAAGTACGACCGACTTCATTTCGGTGAAGTAATCCGCGTCAGAGAATGTCATGCCGCATTGGCGCAAAGTCGAATAAAAAACAGGATTGGTGCTGATCATGCTCAGTGGATGCGCACCTAACCCGCCAATCGTCGTGCCAGGACCGATGCTGCAAAATGAGCCCACCACCCCTCGACAGACGACAGCGTCCACAAAAGTAGTACAGCGCCCGATTTTGACATCACTGAGAATAGTGCGCCCCATCATTCGAACGTGATCTGAAAAACATACCTGCGAATCGGCAAAACTTCGAATGCCCGCAGAAAAACCTTTAACCTTGCGTTTCAGCAACTGCCTTCTAAGCAACCACGTCGCGCGACTGACAAGCCCCATTGGCTACCTCTCCTTTTTATCGGGAAGTTCACCTATGAACAGAGTTCTGTTCTCCTCTAACTCCAAGATATTGAGCACCCTGAAGTGCGTCTCGAAATTTTCCCGAAACCAATCGCAAGTATACCAATCAGGGGGAGTCGTTCCTTTACGAGTGACGCTGCTATATAATCCCAGCGGCATAAATTCGATCATGACATAACGCGTACTGTACTCTGCGATTTTGCCGAAGACGTAATTAATATCGTAACCCTGACCTAAAAACAGGTGATGAGTTACCGCCAACGCCATCACTAACTCAGATGAAAAACGACTACTAGGTTGAGTTTCAAAATTATTACACTCTGGGTAAAACGGGTTAACCACAGCGTAATTCAGGCGACCATCATCTTTAGCCTTGATATAGCCGTTCTCAATAGCCTGAACGTCATAGTCCACACAAGTAGCTTTTCCGAGATTCATCCGCTTGGCAACTTCCGAGAGAACTACTCCCTGGTTACCAGCAATATCCACAACAGAGACAGGCGCCAACTCGGCCGCAAGATCGGCAATAGTAGAAATACGTTTATGGAACGCCGATTGGACATCATACATGCCATGGTACTCTCCCCAGGCCGACTTGACCTTGGGTTGTTCCAAACTCCCCAATCGCTTGCGCAAGGAGGTGAGTGTTGCCTTGTCGCGCCATGGCAATGCACGAACTAGAGTATCCGCTAGACCCGTGAGCACTCGACCATTGCCGTAGCTCTGTAAGCGAGCATCGTAACGATAGAATCTAGCCAGCAGCTCCTTCAGCTTTCTCGGCGCGAAACCAAAACGGTAGGACACGAACGACTCAACAGGTGTCATTATCTTCCAGCGCTGCATCCACTTTCGTGCTGTAAAGATGTCGCCCTTACTCCACAAGTACAACGGATAGTAATAGCAAGACAAGAATTCTTGATAGGTAGATATTTTTGCCTTCGATGCAGGAACCCTGGACCTGACCAAGCTACCAACGTCAACAAATACCGGTTTGTTGGCATCAAAAACAATATTATAAGAATGCGGATCTTTTAGTTGAAAACCATACTTATGCGCAATCTCGGAGATGTTCAGCACCAGATACGCGGCATCTCTCAACATTGAGAAGGACCACTCGTGAGGATAGCTTACGAACTCCAGCTTTTCGTGGCTCAACACCAAGTCATAACCCTCGATATCGACTTCCGACTTCAAGGTGCCTGGAATCATCCTCTTCGACACCAACTCATCTATGAGGCCGCAGCGCAATGCCTCCTGAAGATCCTGAGCCAGCTCTCCCTTAACACCTCGCAAAAAAACATTATTATAGGCAAGCAGGACCGCATCCCTATCCACAACGGAAAATGGATTTCGCAAACTCTCTTCAACTTTAATCTGCGTCATATCAAGCCTTATATCTCTTAAAGCTAAAACAGGTTATTTGCGCAAGGAAGAGATCTCTATTAATAAAAAAATTAGAGAAAAACAACCCCACCGCACTCGCAACAACGAAAGATAGCGCGCTCCCTTGCAACCCCAACAGTGGTGTTAACCACAGATTCAAAAGCACGCCGATACTGATAGTAATCAAGCTTCTATAAAACATTTGATTGACTTGTTTCTTTGCAATCAACCAATTGTTTTGCGCCGACCCCATAAAAATAAAAACAACCGCCAACGAGTGGACCTTGATAACGCTTACTGCAGCTAAATAGTCAGCGCCATAGAGTAGTAATACCAAGGGTTCAGCGAGAAAATACAAAAACAAGAAAGCCATCACCCCGATAACAAACACCGCAGAAAAATATTGACGCATCAAACGGTCAAACTTTGCAGCATCACTGGCCGCAAGGCGGTGCAGAAAAGGGGCAGAACTAGTGTTCAGTAAGACTGGAACGAAATAACAAAGGCTAGTCAACGTCACCGCAGAGTAATAGATGCCTAGCGCCTCGACACCCATAAAATGCTCTACCATGAGTTGATCACTCTTAAGATATGCGATGATTGCCAGACCGCTCACCAACACCGGCCATGACTCTTTCAACATAGGTACAACTCGCTCAGCTTCAAAACGCCAAGGACGCCCTAATGATTCGCCTTTATAGGAAATGTAAAGGGCTAGAGCAGAGAGAACCACTTCCAGTGAAGCGATCGCTGCGAAGTATGTCAGCGGTGCCTCATTCACAATGCACAGGACTTTGGCCGCATTAGAAATTCCGTACGCGCAAAGTTTTGAAACGACTGTACGCACACTGCGACTGCGGCTTTGAAACCACAAATCAACTGTATCGGCGGCCTGAAAAGTCAGACCAGCAGCACAAAGAGCAAATAGTACAGCACTGTCAAAGCCACCAATCGCCCAGACCAGCAATGTACCGAACAACCACCCCAGCAATCCCGTTGCTATTCTGAGGGTTAATGCGGTACCAAGTACCAAATCGGTTCGGGTCTGATCTCGTGAAATTTCACGAACAACAATTCCATCCAGGCCGACACTTACCAATACTTGAAAGAAGGCTAAAAATGCGAAAACATATGCCAGTTTTCCGTAACTTTCCGGCCCCAAATATCTCGCCACCCAGGCACTAACCAGCACCCCCAGCAAGAGACGAACCAATCGATCAAAAAACAACCATCCGGAATTCTTTAAAAAGCCAAAAAACTCTACATTGATCTTCAATGAGCGCCGTAGCCTTGCAGAAACCTCAATAACATTCATCTAAACAACCTGCTGTTTTCTTTAGGGGCGCACTAATTTAAACCCTCAAAAATTGCGCTTTGTAAAAATCCCCTTCAAAGGCCTGGTTCAATCCTCATCACCAAGCCCCCCCATCATCACGATTAACACACCAGGCGATAGCACGTTATGCCAAGTGTTATTTCACCACACCAACCAAGTTCCCAAGGGAAAATTTCATACAGCACTGCAAGAAATGGGCGTCAGTATACAAGATTTTACAGCCCTGGTTTTGCACGAAAAGCAGTCATGCAGCCGCCACTGCGGATTCTACGACAGCCGGGAACTCAACCCATGCTCACTTGGACACCTTATCCACATCTATTTGGACTGGCAGTCGGAATGCAGTGACGCAGGCTTGCACTCTTAGTCTCAAGTACCCGCCGCCGTCAATTTCGCCGTGAGCATAGACTCGCCTTTCAGTTCGATCTGATAAAAGCTGGGTACTCGCCGGTCGAGGATTGCGTCGCTTAAGGGCGGATCGCCGATCAGCATCGCCATGGGCAAGACCAATCTCCTACATCAAACGCGACAGGCGCAGTTAATTTGCACTGCCGCCGTTTCGGCAGACCCGCAAGCGAGCCAGGTTTTGCCCTCACCAGCTGGGTCACCAACGATGATGCCCAGGCAGGCGCGGAGTAAGCAGAGGGGATGTTGCAGCAGCGGTTGCAGCGCAGACTGGCCGAAGGCGGACGGCGTGAGCAGGACGACATCTCCAAAACCGTAGATCGGTCCTGGACGCCCCAGCGAAGCCGAGCACATGCAAAACTCAACGCACCTTTTTTCGAGCTGGTTGTCGACACACAATTTAAAGGTTAGCGCCCAATCACACTGACGGCGCCTCACCGCGAACCCACTGAGCCCTCCTGAAGATATGGCCGAAGGTAAAAACCTTATTCAGGACGGAACAACATATAAAAAAAAAGGCGCCCATAAAGGACGCCTTTTTTTATATGGTCGGGGTAAGGGGATTCGAACTCCTGACATCCTGCTCCCAAAGCAGGCGCGCTACCGGACTGCGCTATACCCCGGTAATAAAAAGGCGACCTTTAAAAAAGTCGCCTTCTTCGATCAGTGCTTTTGGCCTCTGATCTTAAGATCTGATCCCAGCGTTAACTGGTTTCAAAAATGGTGGGTCGTGTGGGATTCGAACCTACGACCAATTGGTTAAAAGCCAACTGCTCTACCAACTGAGCTAACGACCCAAAAATGGTCGGGGTAAGGGGATTCGAACTCCTGACATCCTGCTCCCAAAGCAGGCGCGCTACCGGACTGCGCTATACCCCGGTTTGAAATTGGCTCCGTGACCAGGACTCGAACCTGGGACCCAATGATTAACAGTCATTTGCTCTACCGACTGAGCTATCACGGAACTACATATTTCAATTTACAACTGTGAAGCTTGCTTCACCTCTTCAACCCGTTCGCATCGCTGCGTTCGTGTGTCTGAGGCGCGCTATTCTACAATCTTAACCACCTCTGTCAACCCCTTAAATCGCTTTCAAGTTAATGATTTGCAACTTATTTCAGATTCCTGCTTGGGGAGCGGAAACCCTCGGGGGGTGACTTACTGCGGGGCGCACTTTACAAGCCTTTTCCTTTCAGTTCAACAACCTGACGAAAAAAAGGCCTCGCAATGCGAGGCCTCTTCTATTTTGCTGCCGATGTGGATCAGGCGAAGACGATTTCGTCGTTTTCCACGACACCCTTGGCGGTATCGCCGGGCATGAAACGCCCCGACAGAATCAGCTGCGCCAGCGGGTTTTCGATCCAACGCTGGATCGCTCGTTTGAGCGGCCGTGCGCCGTACACCGGGTCGTAACCGACCGCAATCAGCTTATCCATGGCCTCAGGGCTGAGTTCCAGCTTCAGTTCCCGCTCGGTCAGGCGACTGCGCAGACGACCCAACTGGATCTCAGTAATACCGGCGATCTGATCCCGAGCCAATGGCTCGAAGATCACCACTTCGTCGACCCGGTTGATGAACTCCGGCCGGAAGTGCGTGGAAATCGCATCCATTACCGCCGAGCGCTGAGCCTCACGATCACCGACCAGCTCCTGGATCTGTACCGAGCCCAGGTTGGAGGTCATGACGATCACGGTGTTCTTGAAATCCACCGTGCGGCCATGGCTGTCGGTCAGGCGGCCATCTTCCAGCACTTGCAGCAGGATGTTGAACACATCCGGGTGGGCCTTCTCGACCTCATCCAGCAGGATCACCGAATAAGGCTTGCGACGCACCGCCTCGGTCAGGTAACCGCCCTCTTCATAGCCCACGTAGCCTGGTGGCGCACCAATCAGTCGAGCCACGGAATGTTTCTCCATGAACTCGGACATGTCGATCCGCACCATCGCCTCTTCGGTATCAAAGAGGAACTCGGCCAATGCCTTGCACAGCTCTGTTTTACCAACACCGGTCGGGCCGAGGAACATGAACGAACCGCTCGGGCGATTCGGGTCGGACAACCCGGCGCGCGAACGTCGCACCGCGTTGGAAACCGCGATCACCGCTTCGTCCTGACCGATCACACGTTGGTGCAACAGGCTTTCCATCTTCATCAGCTTGTCGCGCTCGCCTTCGAGCATTTTCGACACCGGAATGCCGGTCCACTTCGACACGACTTCAGCGATTTCTTCTTCGGTCACCTTGCTGCGCAGCAACTGGTTTTCGCTTTTGCCGTGCTGGTCGACCATTTGCAGACTGCGCTCCAGGTCCGGGATCACCCCGTATTGCAGCTCGGCCATGCGGTTCAAGTCGCCTTTACGGCGCGCTGCTTCCAGTTCCTGACGGGACTGTTCGATTTTCTGCTGGATCTGCGCAGAACCCTGAACCTCGGCTTTTTCCGAATTCCAGATTTCTTCGAGGTCCGAATACTCACGCTCGAGACGAACGATTTCTTCCTGGAGTTTTTCCAGGCGCTTGATCGCCGCTTCGTCGCTTTCTTTCTTCAGCGCCTGGGATTCCACCTTGAGCTGAATCAGGCGACGCTCCAGACGATCCAGCACTTCCGGCTTGGAATCGATCTCCATGCGGATGCGGCTGGCGGCTTCGTCGATCAGGTCGATGGCCTTGTCCGGCAGCTGACGGTCGGTAATGTAGCGATGGCTGAGCTTGGCCGCGGCGATGATCGCGCCGTCGGTGATCGCTACTTTGTGGTGGACTTCATAGCGTTCTTTCAGGCCACGCAGAATAGCGATGGTGTCTTCTTCACTCGGCTCGTCCACCAATACTTTCTGGAAGCGTCGCTCGAGGGCGGCATCCTTCTCTATATATTGACGGTACTCGTTGAGCGTGGTTGCGCCGACGCAGTGCAGTTCGCCGCGAGCCAACGCAGGCTTGAGCATGTTGCCCGCGTCCATCGAGCCTTCGCCTTTACCGGCGCCGACCATGGTGTGCAGTTCATCGATGAACAGAATGATCTGCCCTTCCTGCTTCGACAGTTCGTTGAGCAGGGATTTCAGGCGCTCTTCAAACTCGCCGCGGTATTTGGCACCGGCAATCAGTGCGCCCATGTCCAGGGACAACAGGCGCTTGCCTTTGAGGCCGTCCGGCACTTCACCGTTGATGATGCGCTGGGCCAGGCCTTCGGCGATGGCGGTTTTACCCACGCCAGGCTCACCGATCAGCACCGGGTTGTTCTTGGTGCGACGTTGCAGCACCTGAATGGTCCGGCGAATTTCGTCGTCACGACCGATCACCGGATCGAGCTTGCCGTCTTCGGCGCGCTTGGTCAGGTCGACGGTGTATTTATCCAGCGCCTGGCGCGACTCTTCGTGGTTGGCGTCGTTGACCGCCTCACCGCCGCGCAGGTTGTTGATCGCGTTTTCCAGGGCTTTCTTGCTTACGCCCTGGCCGAGCAACAATTTGCCGAGTTTGCTGTTCTCGTCCATGGCGGCGAGCAACACCAACTCACTGGAAATGAACTGATCGCCCTTCTGCTGGGCCAGGCGATCGGCCTGATTGAGCAGACGCGCCAGATCCTGCGACATGTTGACGTCGCCGGTGGGGTTCTGGATTTTTGGCAGCTGGTCGAGCTCTTTGGTCAGCTCTTTACGCAGGCTGTTGACGTCAAAACCGACCTGCATCAGCAGGGGCTTGATCGAACCACCCTGCTGCTCAAGCATGGCCTGCATCAAGTGCGCGGGCTCGATGCCGGGATGGTCAAGGCCGACGGCCAGCGATTGGGCGTCGGATAGAGCTAACTGCAATTTGCTGGTTAAACGATCTATACGCATGGGTCACCTTCCTTTTGAGCAGGCCGGACCTATAAAACATCCTGAATGAAGAAACCTGCCAGATACCGTTATAGATGCGGTCGATTCTGGGAGTTTCAAGCGTCGATCTATTGATGCAGGTCAGCTAAGTCTAGCGTTCCAACCAAACGAGGGAGGCGAACCGACCAGTGCGTGGACTGCGGCGGTAAGAAAAGAAGCGCGGATCGGTCACGGTGCAGAAACCGCCACCATAGACAGCGGTAACGCCGCGAACAGCCAGACGCAAGCGCGCCAGCTCGTAGATATCGGCCATGAACTTGCCCGCATTTGCACTTGGCACAAAGACTTTGGCGGCTTCAGGCAGTTGCTCGACGAAGGTTTCGCGTACTTCAGGGCCGACTTCAAAGGCTTGCGGGCCAATGGCCGGGCCGAGCCAGACGAGTATTTCTTCTGGCGGCACGGCCAGCGTGTCGAGCGTCGCTTCGAGTACACCCGCCGCCAGCCCGCGCCAACCGGCATGGGCCGCTGCGACGCGAGTGCCGGCACGGTCGCAGAACAATGCGGGCAGGCAATCCGCCGTCATCGCCGCGCAGGCAATGCCGGGCGTTGCCGTCCAGCTGGCATCGGCGGTGGCCACAAGTCCTGGGTCCGCATGAGCCACGACAATGCCGTGAACCTGCTTCAACCAGGCTGGCTGAATAGAGAAATGATCGGTGAGGCGCCGGCGATTTTCGGCCACAGCGTCGGGGCTGTCGTCGACGTGATCGCCGAGGTTGAGGCTGTCGAACGGTGCCAGACTGACGCCGCCCGCACGGGTGGTCACACAGGCTTTCACCCCGGCAGGCGCAGGCCAGTCGGGAATCAGCCAGTCACTCATCCGATGAACGCCTCGCGGTCTTGCTTGAGCAATGTCAGCAACCAGACGAAATCATCCGGCAGTGGCGACTCCCAGCTCATGCGCACACCGGTGGTCGGGTGATCCAGCTCCAGGAACCGCGCATGCAAGGCCTGACGCGGGAACGTCTTCAACGAATCGACCATGGTCTGGCTGGCGGCTGGCGGAATTCGGAAACGACCGCCGTAGGCAGGATCTCCGACCAACGGGAAGTTGATGTAGGACATATGCACCCGAATCTGGTGCGTACGACCGGTTTCAAGCTTCACCCGCACGTGCGTGTGGGAGCGGAAACGCTCGAGCACGCGGTAATGGCTGACGGCTTGCTTGCCACCTTCCATCACGGCCATGCGCTGGCGTTGCTGACCGTGACGACCGATCGGCGCATTGATCTTGCCGCCGGCAGTCACCACGCCGATCACGATGCACTCGTAGATCCGGCTGACGCTACGGCTCTGCAACTGTGTAACCAGCTGCGTCTGCGCCTGAATGGTCTTGGCCACCACCATCAGACCGGTGGTGTCCTTGTCCAGGCGATGCACGATACCGGCGCGGGGCACGTTGACGATGTCCGGCACGTGGTGCAGCAAGGCATTGAGCAAGGTGCCATCAGCGTGGCCGGCGGCAGGATGCACCACCAGTCCCGCAGGCTTGTTGATCACGAGGATGTCGTCATCTTCATAGACGATGTCCAGCTCGATGTCCTGAGCGATCCATTCGCCCTGAGCTTCCTGCTCGGCAGTCAGCTCAAGAATGGCGCCACCGTGAACGATGTCTCGCGGGCGGATTACCGCCCCATCCACAGTCAGGCGGCCGTCTTTGATCCAGGCGGAAAGGCGCGAGCGCGAGTGCTCAGCGAATAATTGTGCGGCGACTTGATCGAGGCGTTGGCCGCCCAATTCGGACGGCACCTCTGCGCGAAGTTCAATTTTATCGGACATGCTCGGACTAGGCGTCGGCACAGCCTTTGGTTTCGGCTGCGCGCTTGTGGTTAAATACGGCGTCTTTTGCCCCGAGGCTATTCAACGGGGCGCTCATCATAACAGGACGGCCCCGCCCAAGACAGCGGCCGTCATAGGGACGCAAGCCGCCATGCAAGTGAAACACCTGCTGCTGATCGCCATCCTCGCATTGACCGCTGCTTGCTCATCGAAGGAAGTCGTAGACGAAAACCTGAGCGAAGTCGAGCTGTACCAGCAGGCTCAGCACGATCTGGACAACAATAGCTACACCGCCGCCACAGCCAAGCTGAAGGCGCTGGAGTCGCGTTATCCGTTCGGTCGCTACGCCGATCAGGCTCAACTCGAGCTCATCTACGCCAACTACAAGAACACCGAGCCTGAGGCTGCGAAGTCTGCTGCCGAGCGTTTCATTCGTTTGCACCCACAGCATCCGAACGTGGATTACGCCTATTACCTCAAGGGTCTGACGTCTTTCGACCAGGACGTCGGCCTGCTGTCGCGTTTCCTGCCGCTGGACATGACCAAGCGTGACCCGGGCGCTGCCCGCGACTCCTACAACGAGTTCGCCCAGCTGACCAGCCGCTTCCCGAACAGCCGCTACTCGCCGGACGCCAAGCAGCGCATGATTTACCTGCGCAACCTGCTGGCGGCCTACGAAATTCACGTCGCCGACTATTACCTGACCCGTCAGGCCTACGTCGCTGCCGCGAACCGTGGTCGTTACGTCGTGGAAAACTTCCAGGAAACCCCATCGGTCGGTGACGGCCTGGCGATCATGACTGAAGCCTATCAGCGTCTGCACCTGGACGACCTGGCGGCCACCAGCCTCGAAACCCTGAAGCTCAACTACCCGAACCACCCAACCCTGGTGGACGGTCAGTTCGTGCCGTCGGTGGATGAAGCCGATAACCGTTCGTGGCTGAGCAAGGCCACCCTGGGCCTGATCGAATCCCGTCCACCGCTGCCACCAGGCGAAACCCGCGCCAACCAGGACGTGCAGAGACAATTCCGAGACGCCAAGGACGCGATTCCGAACGATCTCAAGCCTAAAGATGAAAATGGCGACGTGATCGAAGAAGAGGAACACGAGTCCGAAGCCAACAACAGCGACCGCTCGTGGTTCAGCTACATGACCTTCGGCGTGTTCGACTGACACACCGGGTTGTGCAAAAAGGGAGACTCTTGAGTCTCCCTTTTTATTTCAGCGATTTATTACGCTGTGCGCCCGTCATGTCCTTGGCTAAACTGCAGGATCACTCGTCATAAAGCAGTTCACCATGCTTCGTCTATTGTTCTGGATCGCCCTGATTGCCGCTGCGGTATGGTTCTGGCGCAAGTTCAAGGCCCAGCCCTCTGTGCCCAAGTCCTCGGCCGAACTGGAAGCCGCGCCCATGGTTCGTTGCGCCCATTGTGGTGTTCATCTGCCCCGCGACCGCGCGCTGAGCCTTCAACAACAGTGGTATTGCAGCCAGGCTCACCTTGAGCAAGGCCCTGGCACCAGTGATCGCTGAGACGTCCAGTCCCCGCAGCAAACAGGCCCAGCGACTGCTGCGCCTTTATCATCTCTACCGTTTAAGTGTCGGCATCACTCTGGTGCTGCTGATCTCCAGCGACTTGGACAACCAGTTGCTGACCTATTCCAATGACGACCTGTTGCGCAGTGGCAGCTGGTTGTACCTGGTCCTGAACATTTTGCTGGTGGTGTTCCTTGAGAACACGCGCCGCCCGGCGCAGCTGTTCAGTCTGGCGCTGATGGATGTCCTGCTGCTGTGCGGCCTGTTCTATGCCGCCGGCGGTGTCGCCAGCGCCATCGGCAACCTGCTGATCGTCTCGGTGGCCATCAGCAATGCCTTGTTGCGAAGTCGTATCGGCCTGCTGATTGCCGCCGTCGGCGCTCTCGGCATCGTCGGACTGAGTTTTCTCCTGAGCTTCAGCCATCCCGCCACCCCTAACGATTACCTGCAGGTCGGTACGCTCGGAGCGCTGTGTTTTGCTGCGGCATTGCTCGTGCAAGGGCTGATCCAGCGTGTGGAAGTCAGCGAGACCCTCGCCGAGCAACGGGCCAGTGAAGTCGTGGGCCTGGAAGCCCTCAATACGTTGATCCTGCAGCGCATGCGCACCGGCATCCTGGTGCTCGACGACCAGCGGCGCGTGCAATTGGCCAATCACAGCGCCCAAGTCCTGCTGGGCCAGGACAACCTCGAAGGCCAACGGATCGATGACTGCTCACCCACGCTCGTCGAACGCCTGCAACTGTGGTTAAACAACCCGACGTTGCGTCCGCAAAGCCTGAAAGTCTCCAGCAACGGCCTGGAATTGCAGCCGAGCTTCATTGCACTGGACCAAACCCCACACCACCAAACCCTGGTCTTTCTCGAAGACCTCGCGCAAATCGCCCAGCAGGCCCAACAACTGAAGCTCGCCGCCCTTGGCCGCCTGACCGCTGGTATCGCCCACGAAATACGCAATCCACTGGGCGCCATTAGTCACGCCGCTCAGCTATTGCAGGAATCCGAGGAACTGAACGGCGCAGATCGACGTCTGACCCAGATTATTCAAGATCACTCTCAGCGCATGAATCGGGTTATCGAAAACGTCCTGCAACTGTCCCGCCGCCAGCAAACCGTGCCGCAACGGCTTGATCTGAAGCCGTGGCTGGAACAATTCGTTGCAGAAAGTCGCGAAGGTGCGCTCGACCGCCAGCAGATTCACCTGCATATCGGCACGGGCGACTTCAAAACCCTGATGGACCCGAACCAGCTGACCCAGATTCTCGACAACCTGCTGCGCAACGCCTGGCGCCACAGCGCTCAAACCCACGATCAGGCGCAGGTCTGGCTGGATCTGTTCATCGACCCCGACACCCAGCTGCCCATCATCGAAGTGCTGGACGATGGCCCCGGCGTGGCGCCGGATCAGCAAGTGCATCTGTTCGAACCGTTTTTCACTACCAGCGCCCAAGGCACAGGCCTGGGGCTTTATCTGTCCCGTGAACTGTGCGAAAGCAACCAGGCCCGCCTAGACTTCAAGCCACGCCAAGGCGGCGGCTGCTTTCGCATCACCTTTGCTCACGGACGGAAACAAAGTTGAACATGAGCCCACAGCAAAAAGTCCTGATCGTCGACGACGAACCCGATATCCGCGAACTCCTGGAAATCACCCTGGGACGAATGAAACTCGACACTTTCAGCGCCCGCAACCTTGGCGAAGCCCAGGCCCTGTTGAAGCGCGAAACGTTCGATCTGTGCCTGACCGACATGCGCCTGCCGGACGGTACTGGCCTTGAGCTGGTGCAACACATTCAGCAACGCTATCCCCAACTGCCGGTGGCCATGATCACCGCTTACGGCAACCTCGAAACAGCGATCAACGCGCTCAAGGCCGGTGCTTTCGACTTCCTGACCAAACCGGTGGACCTCGCCCGCCTGCGCGAACTGGTCACCAGTGCACTGCGCATGCCCGCGCCGGGGGTCACCGTCGATCGTCGCTTGCTGGGTGATTCGTTGCCCATGCGCAATTTGCGTAAACAAATCGACAAGCTGGCCCGCAGCCAGGCGCCGGTGTACATCAGCGGCGAGTCCGGCAGCGGCAAGGAATTGGTCGCCCGGCTGATCCATGAACAAGGGTCGCGCGCCAACCAGCCGTTTGTGCCGGTGAACTGCGGGGCGATCCCGTCGGAACTGATGGAGAGCGAATTTTTCGGACATCGCAAAGGCAGCTTCAGCGGCGCCATCGAAGACAAACCCGGATTATTCCAGGCCGCCCATGGCGGCACGCTGTTTCTCGATGAAGTGGCTGATTTACCGCTGGCGATGCAAGTAAAACTGTTGCGGGCGATTCAGGAAAAAGCCGTTCGCAGCGTGGGCGGGCAACAGGAAACCGTGGTCGATGTGCGCATCCTGTGCGCCACCCACAAAGACCTCGCCGCTGAAGTTGCCGCCGAACGCTTTCGCCAGGATTTGTACTACCGACTCAACGTCATCGAACTACGAGTTCCGCCGTTGCGCGAACGCCGCGATGACATCGAATCCTTGGCTAGCCATGTTCTCAAGCGCCTGGCCGCCGGCACCGGCCACCCCGCCGCAAAACTCCACCCGCAAGCCCTTGAAGCGTTGAAAAGCTATCGCTTCCCGGGCAACGTGCGGGAACTGGAGAACATGCTCGAACGGGCTCACACCTTGTGCGAAAACAAACAAATCGAAGCCACCGATCTGCGACTGACCGAAGGCAACTGCACCGCTGACAGTGGGGTGCCGGACCTGACTCAGATCGACAATCTGGAAGACTATCTGGATAACGTCGAACGCAAACTCATCCTCCAGGCCCTGGAGGAAACCCGCTGGAACCGCACGGCGGCGGCTCAGCGGTTGAATTTGTCGTTTCGGTCGATGCGTTACAGGCTGAAGAAATTCGGTTTGGATTGAGGGCCTTTTCGCGGGCAAGCCCGCTCCCACAGGATTTGAGTCGATTGAAAGTGTTGTGATCGACACAAGACCTGTGGGAGCGGGCTTGCCCGCGATGGCGATCCGACAGACACCGCGATTAAATTCGCCCGGTCGGCGCATACGGCGCCGGATCAATGATCGGCGCCCTGCCCAGCATCACATCCGCAAACAACTGGCACGACGCCGGTGCCAGCACCAGGCCGTTGCGGTAATGCCCGCAGTTGAGCCATAGCCCTTTAAAACCCGGTACCCGGCCAATGTAGGGAATCCCCTCTGGCGAACCCGGTCGCAGCCCGGCCCAGTGCCCGACCACCTCGGCCTCGGCCAGCGCTGGAATCAGCTCAACCGCAGAGGCCTTCAGACTCTCCAGCGCAGCTTCGGTCGGGGTCTTGTCGAAGCCTTCATGCTCCAGCGTACTGCCAATCAGAATGTGTCCATCCCGACGAGGAATTGCGTAACGCCCCTTGGCCAGCACCATGCTCGGCAGGAAGTCGGCCGCGCACTTGTACAGGATCATCTGCCCTTTCACAGGCTCGACCGGCAATTCCAGCCCAAGACTCTTGAGCAAATCACCGCTCCAGGCGCCAGCCGTCAGCACCACTTGATCACCGTGGATCGCGCCCGACGATGTCTGCACACCGACAACGTTATCACCTTCACGGATAAACCCGCTGACTTCGCAATGCTCATGAATCGTCACGTTCGGCAACGCCAGCAAAGCCGCCTTGAGGGATTTCACCAGCCGCGGATTGCGCACGTTGGCCACGGCGGCCATGTAGATCGCCCGGGAGAAACCGGAACCCAGTACCGGCACGGCGTCATGCGCCGCCGAGATATCCACAGCCTTCAGCGGACGGTTTTCCCGCTCGGCCCAGGCCAGTGCCTCGGCCTCATCGTCCAGATCCAGCCAGTACAGGCCGGTGGTGTGAACCTCGGGATCAACTCCGGTCGCGGCAAACAGCCGCTCGCCGAGCTGTGGATAAAAATCCTGGGACCAATGGGCCAGTGCGGTGACTGCCGGGCTGTAGCGCCATGGGTAGAGCGGGGAAACGATGCCTCCCCCCGCCCAGGACGATTCCTGACCGACATTCGAACGGTCCAGCAGCACGACGCTCTGTACTTCGGATGCGAGATTGAACGCCGTCAGCAGGCCAATCACACCGCCGCCGACAATCACCACTTGCTGTTGCATGGTCATGTTCCGATCCAAACGTTAGATAGACAGAGGGCGCAAAAGGCGCCCGAAAAAAGAAACTCAGCGCCCCCAGCAATCCTTGGTGGTTACCCCGGTCTTTGCACCGACCATGCTCCTGACACCGGTGTTGGTGATGGTGAAATCGCCACACTTGTCAGTGGCCATGCTGCCGGCCTTGCGTGTGGCGGTCAGCAGGAAGGTCTGGTCGGTCAGGGTCGGGGTGATCGTGTAGTAGTCATTACCGGTGCTCAGAACGCTGATACCGGTGTAGACATTATTCTTCGAGTAAAACCGTTCGAGAATTTGCGCCTGCTCGGAGAGCAGACCGGCCACCTCAGCCCGACGCCCCTTTTTCACGTATTCGGTGAGGCTCGGGTAGCCAATGGTGATGACGATCCCGATGATCGCAATCACGATCATGATTTCGATCAGGGTAAAACCTCGGTTGGATCTGCGCATGCCTCAACTCTCACTCACTGAATTTGTCGCCACATGATGCGACGGCTGCCGCCACCGCCTTTTTCAACAAGCCTGGCCACCGCGCCACTGGTATCTCCTACGAGCTTACCGGTACCGCCGTTGACGATGGCGTTCAACATCGGAATCCCGCCCGTAAAGATCACACCACTGGACAACGCGTCGCTGCTGTCGACTAACCCGTCGCCGTTGGTGTCGAGTACCGCGTAGTTGAGCATCTTACCGCTGAACGCATCCAGCTCGACCAGTTTGCCGGTGCCGAAACTGGCGCAAGGGTCCGTTGTGTCCACGTTGGCCGTCGTAAATACGATGCGCCCCAGCACCAGAGCCGCCTGGTTGATCACCCGCTCACCGGTCAATACGCTGTTGTAGACCAGAGGCAGGTACCAGCCCTTCTCCGCCGGATAAGTCACTTCGTTCTGGCTGGTAGTGATGAACTGTCCCGAGCTTCCCGAGAACACGCCCGTCACCGACTGGATCTGCAAACTGGACGTGGTGATCTGCCCGGAACCGCCGTCCGCATCCCACACCGCATAAAACGCCTGCAAATCCTTGTTGGTCTTGTCGATGGTCTCGTTGAATTTGCCGGTGCCGAAAAACACTACTTTGCCGCCCAGGGAGTTGTCCGCGAGCAATGGCTGCGCAGTGATCGGCTGCGTGGCACCACCTGCTGCGGTGAACAACGGCTTGCCGGAAAACGCTACGCCCCAGTTGTCCGTGCTGGTGCCGCTTAAATCAAATTTCCACAGCCTTCCCTTCAGGTCGCCACCATAGGCGGCCTGCACCACATTCTGCGAGTTGACCTTGAGCTTCACCGACGACAAGCCGTTGGTGGTTTCCGTACTGTCGACCACGATTTTCTTGATCAGTGACCCATCAAGGGCATCCACCACGTACAACGCTGCCACGCCCGAGTTGCTGCCATAGCCGTTGGAGATGAACGCTGCCCACCGCCCATTCGACAAGCGTGCCACTTCCGGACGGGCGTAGGCATAACCCAGATCATTGAAAACGTTCGCCGGGTTTGCAGTCGCGGGAGCACTGATTTCCCACAACGCCTTGATCACGTTACTGGGCGAAGCGTCGAACAGCTGCAACGCGTAAAACGTCTTGCCACCCGCCCCTGTCCCGCCGATCGCCAGGGTTTTCCAGGCGCTGTTGAGTTGCGCATCGAACACGCCGACCTGGCCGTCGACCAGAAACTTGTGACTGACACCGTTGATGTAAGCGGTATCGGCGATATAGCGCAGCGATGGCAAGACACTGGAAGGCATGTAGGCATAGCGCCTGGCACCGTTA
This sequence comes from Pseudomonas migulae, assembly GCF_024169315.1. Classification (NCBI taxonomy): domain Bacteria; kingdom Pseudomonadati; phylum Pseudomonadota; class Gammaproteobacteria; order Pseudomonadales; family Pseudomonadaceae; genus Pseudomonas; species Pseudomonas migulae. Next base: position 3,003,600 of record NZ_JALJWR010000001.1, read on the forward strand.
CCCGTGTCGATGACGCTGACAAAACCGTCGTTGCCGTTGACCACCAGGCTATTTTTCATGTTGATGGCTTTTGTAGCCAGATAGGTGCTGTAGCTGGTGTCACCGGTCAGATCGGCCGCGGTTTTTTCCGTCGGCGAGGCCAGCACCAGTGGCGAGTTGATGATATCGCCGAGCAGCACGCTGCGCACCTTCAGGCCGGTTTTGTTGGTGCCTTTGCTCCACTCCACCAGATCAATGCCAGTGATACCGGTGGGAAGGCCCTGGCCCAGCACCGTCTGCTGCGCCGGGGAAAAACTGGTGAAGGCCAAAGTGATCGGCGCGTTGCTCGCAGTGTTCCAGGATTGGTAAACGGGAGCGGTGGCGCCGGGGACGATGGCCGTGTCGGTAGTCCAGAGCACCGCTGCGGTATTCACCGCGCCCGTAGCGGTGATCCCATAGGACTTGATCGTGCCGCGCCAATCCTTGGGGTCATAGCTGGTCTGATAGTAGGAGGAACCGACACCGACGATGGAACTGCTGGTAGTGCCACTTCCTCCTGAACCGGCCTTGGAGGTGATGTCGCTCAATGCCGATGACAACGCGGCATTGAGGCCGGCACTGTCCGCGGCCTGGTAGTACCTGCCTTGCCCGTAGGTCGCCGCATCCGACAACATCTGATTCGCGGCAGTGAAACCTACCGTGTAGGTGTTCATGTTCTGTTTGGGGAAATCCGTGGCGTTCCAGTTCTTGCCGGCGGCATCGGTACCGGTTGTGCGCATGTCGATGTCGAAGGCGAATTTGGCGATGTCGTCCAGATAAAGGGTATCGCCTTCGCCATCCCCCGAAAGGTTGTCACCATCGTTCGCGCTTTTGCCATCCCAGTTTGGCAAGCTGATGCCACCGAGCGGATCGTTGGTCGGAAACGTCCGGTCGAACGTAGGCAGGCCATCGGTGATCACCACGCCATAGTTTTTCTGGCATCGGTACTGGATCGGGCTGGTGTAAGTGGTTGGCGTGGAGTTGTAGTACGGCGCCATGCCGCGCATGTAGCGCGTGATCTCGTAATAGGTTTCCGCCAGCGGGGTATTGGCGATTGCACTCAAACCCGTGATCGATGAAATCAGGTCATCGAAGTTATCGTCCGCTCTATCCTGGGTAATGCTGCCAACGGGAGACAGATCACTGACTGCTCGGGCAATAAAACCACCGGGGCCGGAGTTGGAGCCCGTAGGCGGATTGAACGTCGACAGGCCGATACGTAGCGCGCGATTACTGGTAACGAGTTTTTTCGACACATCCTTCGCGACATTCATACGGTAATCGTTGGGGATGGCACCTGTGGTGAAGTCCCTGCTCGAACCCGTCACCAGACTCACCAGATAAGACAGATAGTCAGCCGTATAACGCGTGTTTTCATTGCCCACCGGATCGGGCAGCTTCAGGCATACCGATGACAGCCCCAAAAAGCCCCGATAGAAGCCGTACCAGTTGCCGTTGGTGGAGCAACCGCCGCGATTGAGGCTCGACAAGGCAATATTGGTATCGCTCATGTCCAGATTCTGACCGCCGAAACATGACGAGTTGGAATTGCAATTCGCAATTTGCGCCTGATTGGCTGTCGGATTGAAATCCGGCGCCCAAATGATGTTGTTCATGCTTCCCGAATCGTCGATCAGCAGCATCACGTTTGGCGGCACCGCCGCAGCGCTCAGCAGGGGCGAGTCAGAAGGCGAGAACGCGTACGCAGGAGCCGACAGGTACAGGCCCACTGCAACGCCGCAAAGCAGCCGCCAGATCCCGGAACACCTATCAGTACTTGGCATAGATGCTCTCCACCACACTGCGAACGTTATTGCCGACGATGGCCACTGCCGTGACCCGATAAAGCGTCGCAGAGGTGTTGCTCGGTACATTCACGGCGTTCAATGTGGTGCCGATGTTCTGCACCCCGTAGAAACCGTTGGCGGCGGCGATCCAGGTGACCCCCGAAGTGGAATTGAGACCGGCAGCCGTGAGGGTCGATGACTCGGCGGGCGGCAAACATTGATTGCCGCTGCAAACCGGCAATGCATAAGTACTCAGTTGCACCGCACTTTCACCGATGCGCAACACGGCTTCGGCGATCTGGAACGACTGATTGCGCAAGGTCACGCTGCTGGCCATTTTTTCCTGCAAGGTGGCGTTCTGCATTGATGAAAGGCCGATCAGCGTCAGCAACAGGAGGAACACCAGACTGACCAGCAATGCCATGCCTCGCTGGGAGCTCACAGAAGAAAAATTCATCGGCCCTCTCCCCTCATGGCAAGCGATTGCGCAATGCGGCAACGACGGTGAAGGTTTGCTCGCTTACGCGACTGTTCGGATCAAAGAGGGTGAGCGTCAAACGCACACTGCGGATTCGCGCAGGGTCGGTCGGGTTGGCGCTGTAACTGGAGGCCGCCGTATCGGTGGCCGATGCAGCAAGACCGAAGAGCACAGTGAAAGCCCTGACGTTATCGACCAGCACCGCCTGAGTTGGCGTCCCGATGCCACTGCCCATGGTCAATTGGCCGTTCTTGAGGCTGTAGATCAATCGTCGAATCGGAAACGCCAGTTGTCCCGTCGCAGGCGTCTGCACATTGGAATATGCCGTCGCTGTGTTTCGGCAATCGGAAACCACCGTCCAGGTGGGCGTACCGCCGCCCGCACCCACATCGGCGGTCACCAGGATCAGCTTGAGCGTGGAATTGTCCCAACTGATCGGCGCTACCTGACTGAGATAAAAACTTCCTCCCGCGCTGGCATCGGTAATCGTTCCCAGGCAACCAAACATCCCCACCATGCGAATTTCCTGAATCATCTTGCTCAGCACGAAACGCGCATCTTCCTGTATGTTCGCCGCCGCGTTCTGGCTGACGTAGGTGTTCTTGGCCGCGATAAAAACCTGCGCCACGCCGAGTACCACGACCAGGCTCAATGCCAGGGCGATCAGCATTTCGATCAGGCCGAAACCTCTGTTGAGCCGGTTCATGGCGTCGCCACCGGATCGACCGCGGCACGACTGGTCAGCACAAAGCTGCGTCGGGAATTGGCGGTGTTGGCTGCCCGGGAGTCGTCCCAGGTAATGGTGATGGTGTACACCCGCTGATTGAGCGTGACGCTGCCCGTGGCGGTACTGCCGAGGAAACTGACGATGTTGGAGGTGAAGTCGTAGAGATCCTGATCTCGCGCGACATTCAGGTTGCCCGACGTCGGTGGCGTGACGGTGTAATCGGCGCCGGAGTTGGCGCGGATGCGGTCCATCATGTCATAGGCGATGAAACTGGCCTGGCTGGTCATCCGCGAGCTGTCAGTGTATTTCAGCGCATTGAGCTGAAACGCCGCCGCCCCCAACAGCCCCACACTCAGAATCAACAACGCCACCAGAACCTCGATCAGCGTCATGCCTTCCTGTGCACGCTTGCTCCATCCCCTCATCCGCAACTTCCACCCAATAGAATTCGTCCGTTCAAACACACCGTCAGCGTCCTGCTTTGCGCCCCCAGCACATAACTGATCACCACCGCCGTGGACGGTGCCGACAGACCGCCCAGATTATTGAAATCGATGGCGGTCACCCCTGAGGTTAGCGTCAGAGTCGCGCCGCTGCTCATCGCTGGAACAACCCGCAATACATTGGCCGGAGTGCCAGTACTGTCGTAGACCGCCAATTCCCCGGTCCAGACGCTACCACCGGCCGTTGGCCGCACGCGGGTGGTAACGCCGCGGTCGATGGCTTCGAGTCGGGCGAAATTCAGGGCACGTTGCAGGTCGCCGATCTCAGTGTCGGCCTTGGTGCCTTGTACCGAACGGGTAAACGCCGGCACCGCCAGGGTAATCAGGATCAGAAAAACCGCGAGCGCGACGAGCAACTCGATCAGCGTGAAACCTTTTGTACGATGATCCATCGGTGCCCTCCGTTGCCGTCGGCTATACCTGCTGTCTACACGCTAGAACATTCGACCGACAGATGTTCGGTTGTTTTGCCATTACTCGCGCAAGGATTGCGCGGGCTACCGCTTTCCAGGGAGGGAGATTTCATGCGTCAGCAGGGTTTCAGTCTGGTTGAACTGCTCATGGGACTGATGATTGTCGGAATTGTTCTGCAATTGGTCAGTCCGGCGTTCGCAGCGCTAACGGAATCGAACCATCACGAGGAGGCAGCGCAGTCACTAGCCAGCGGTATGCGCAGCGCCAGAAGCGAGGCGATATCGCGAAACCAGACCGTCGTCATTCACGGGATTAACGACGATTGGGGCCAAGGCTGGCGGATGATTCTGGATTTAAATGGCAAGGGACATGAGGACAGCAGCAATCCGCTGCTGGTCGAACGTCGAAGTGACACTCAAGTGCCGGTTTTCGGCAATCACTACGTCAGGACTTCCGTACGATTCAGCCATCTGGGCGAACCTGTGCACGGTGGCTTTCAAGCGGGGACAATACACGTTTGCGCAAAACGCGAGCCGGTGAGCCAGCACCAGGTGGTGCTGGCTCCCAGCGGTCGCGTCAGCCTGCGTAGCATCAAGACTGTACAGGCGTTGTGCGAGGGAGGAGAAAAATCAAAGCAGCGAACGGACCCGTAACTCTTTAGGCATGGAGAACGTGATGTTCTCCTCGCGACCGGCCAGCTCATCGGCTCCGGTAGCGCCCCAGGCCTGCAGTTGTTGAATCACGCCGCGCACCAGCACTTCCGGTGCAGAGGCACCCGCGGTGATGCCGATACGCTCGACACCATCGAACCAGCTTTTTTTCAGGTCTTCGGCGCCATCGATCAGGTAGGCCGGAGTGGCCATGCGTTCGGCCAGCTCACGCAGGCGATTGGAGTTGGAGCTGTTCGGGCTGCCGACCACCAACACCACGTCGCATTCGTTAGCCAGTTGCTTGACGGCGTCCTGACGATTTTGCGTGGCATAGCAGATGTCGTCCTTGCGCGGACCACCGATGGCCGGGAAGCGTGTACGCAGGGCGTCGATGACGCGGCTGGTATCGTCCATGGACAGGGTAGTCTGGGTCACGAACGCCAGTTTTTCAGGGTTATGCACCTGCAACGCGGCAACGTCTTTTTCATCTTCGACCAGGTAGATCGCGCCACCATTGCTGCCATCGTACTGGCCCATGGTGCCTTCGACTTCCGGGTGACCGGCGTGGCCGATGAGGATGCATTCACGGCCGTCGCGGCTGTAACGCGCAACTTCGATGTGCACCTTGGTGACCAGCGGGCAGGTCGCATCGAACACTTTCAGGCCTCGGCCGGCGGCTTCGGTGCGCACCGCCTGGGAAACGCCGTGGGCACTGAAGATGACGATGACGTCATCCGGCACCTGATCCAGTTCCTCAACGAAAATCGCGCCGCGAGCACGCAGGTCTTCAACGACGAATTTGTTGTGCACCACTTCGTGGCGAACATAGATCGGCGGCCCGAAGACTTCCAGGGCGCGGTTGACGATTTCGATCGCCCGGTCCACACCGGCGCAGAAGCCACGGGGGTTGGCGAGTTTGATTTGCATGCTGTGCCTCGTGTCTTGCGCGCAAGAAATAGCGAAAACGATGAAAACTACTGTGGGAGAGCCTTTGTGGCGAGGGGATTATCCCCGTTGGGGTGCGAAACGCCCCTAAACCCAACTACCACGGTCTTGAAGGAGCGCGCGGTGTCTTATTTACGATTGCTTCGCAATCGAACGGGGATAAATCCCCTCACCACAGAAGCTCGCTCCCACAGATTACAGCGATTTGACGCTGATGATCTCGACGTCAAAGGTCAATGTCTTTCCGGCCAGCGGATGATTGAAGTCGATGGTCACTTGCTCGTCATCGAACTCTTTCACTACGCCAGGCAGCTCAGTATTCGCCGCATCGTTGAAGATCACCAGCAAACCCGGTGACAAGTCCATGTCCTTGAACTGCGAACGCGGGATGATCTGTACGTTTTGCGGGTTCGGCTGGCCGAACGCGTTTTCCGGCTGGATCGTCAGCGTACGCTTGTCGCCAGCCTTGAAGCCGAACAGGGCCGCTTCGAAACCTGGCAACAGGTTACCGTCGCCGACCTTGAAGGTCGCCGGGGCTTTGTCGAAGGTGCTGTCGACGGTGTCGCCGTTCTCCAGGCGCAGTGCAAAGTGCAAGGTGACTTCCGTGTTCTGGCGGATGCGTTGCTCAGCCAATACCTGTTCAGTCATGAACGGCTTCTCCGGTTTTTTTGCTTTTGAACATGTCCAGCGCCAGCATCACGGCACCGACAGTGATTGCACTGTCGGCGAAGTTGAACGCCGGGAAATACCAGCGGTTCTGCCAATGCACCAGAATGAAATCGATCACATGGCCCAGGGCAATGCGGTCATACAGATTGCCCAGCGCGCCACCGAGCACCAGGGCCAGCGCAACGGCCAGCCAGGTTTCGTTACGCCCCAGACGCTTGAGCCACACCACCAGCACTGCACTGACCACGATCGCGATCAGGGCAAACAACCAGCGCTGCCAGCCCGAGCTGTCGGCCAGGAAGCTGAACGCTGCGCCGGTGTTGTAGGCCAGGGTCCAGCTGAAGTAATCGGGGATCACCACGATCTGCTGGTACATCTTCAGCGAGCCTTCAAAGTAGAACTTGCTGGCCTGGTCAATGACCAGGACCAGCAAACTCAACCAGAGCCAGCTCAGCCGTCCGAAACGGCCAATGGCATTAGGCATAGTGACGAACCTCGCCAGCGCCGCTGATGTTATCGACGCAACGACCACAGATTTCCGGGTGCTCCGGGTTCACGCCGACGTCTTCACGGCAGTGCCAGCAACGGGCGCACTTGGCGAAGGCCGACTTGACGATTTTCAGCTTCAGGCCGCTGACTTCGGTGACCACCGCGTCCGCTGGTGCCTGAACAAAAGGCGCAACGCTGGCGGTCGAGGTGATCAGCACGAAACGCAGTTCGTTGCTCAGCTTGGCCAGGTCCGCGCTCAGCGCGTCTTCGGCAAACAGCGTCACTTCGGCTTGCAGGTTGCCACCGACGGCCTTGGCCGCGCGCTGGATTTCCATTTCCTTGTTCACGGCGACCTTCACCGCCATGATCCGCTCCCAGTAGGCGCGGCCCAGTTCGACGTTGTCCGGCAGTTCGGTCAGGCCTTCGTACCAGGTGTTGAGCATCACCGATTCGTTACGCTCGCCCGGCAGGTATTCCCACAGTTCGTCGGCGGTGAACGCGAGGATCGGCGCGATCCAGCGCACCAGCGCTTCGGAGATGTGATACAGCGCGGTTTGCGCCGAACGGCGGGCCTTGCTGTTGGCGCCAGTGGTGTACTGACGGTCCTTGATGATGTCGAGGTAGAAACCGCCCAGCTCCTGCACGCAGAAGTTGTGGATCTTGGAATAGACGTTCCAGAAGCGGTATTCACCGTAGTGCTCTTGCAACTCGCGTTGCAGCAACAGGGTGCGGTCCACGGCCCAACGGTCCAGCGCCAGCATGTCTTCGGCCGGCAGGATGTCGGTGGCCGGGTTGAAACCGGTCAGGTTCGAGAGCAGGAAGCGCGCGGTGTTACGGATCCGCCGGTAGGCGTCCGCACTGCGTTGCAGGATCTGCTCGGACACCGCCATTTCGCCCGAGTAATCGGTGGAAGCGACCCACAGACGCATGATGTCGGCGCCCAGGGTGTCGTTGACCTTTTGCGGCGCGATCACGTTGCCCAGGGACTTGGACATCTTGCGACCGGACTCATCCACGGTGAAGCCGTGGGTCAGCAACTCGCGGTAAGGCGCGTGGTTGTCGATGGCGCAACCGGTCAGCAAGGAGGAGTGGAACCAGCCACGGTGCTGGTCCGAGCCTTCCAGATACAGGTCGGCACGCGGGCCGCTCTCGTGGCCCATCGGATGCGAACCGCGCAGGACGTGCCAATGCGTGGTGCCCGAATCGAACCAGACGTCCAGGGTGTCGCTGATCTTGTCGTACTGCGGCGCTTCGTCACCGAGCAACTCGGCAGCGTCCATCTTGAACCAGGCTTCGATGCCTTCGACTTCGACTCGCTTGGCGACTTCTTCCATCAGCTCGGCGGTACGCGGGTGCAGTTCGCCGCTTTCCTTGTTCAGGAAGAACGGGATCGGTACGCCCCAGTTGCGCTGACGGGAGATGCACCAGTCCGGACGGTTGGCGATCATCGAGTGCAGGCGCGCCTGGCCCCAGGCCGGGACGAACTTGGTGTCTTCGATGGCTTTGATCGCCCGCTTGCGCAAGGTTTCGCCGGTCGCGGGTTCTTTGTCCATGCCGATGAACCACTGCGCAGTGGCGCGGTAGATCAGCGGGGTCTTGTGACGCCAGCAGTGCATGTAGCTGTGTTCGATGATCGTGGTGTGCAGCAGCGCGCCGACTTCGGTCAGTTTGTCGACGATGGCCGGGTTGGCTTTCCAGATGAACTGGCCGCCGAAGAACTCCAGCGACGGCACGTAAACGCCGTTGCTTTGTACTGGGTTGATGATGTCATCGTTGACCATGCCGTATTTCTTGCAGGTCACGAAGTCGTCCACGCCGTAGGCCGGTGCGGAGTGAACCACGCCGGTGCCAGCGCCCAGTTCCACGTAGTCGGCCAGGTAAACGGGCGACAGACGATCGTAGAACGGGTGACGGAAGTTGATCAGTTCCAGTTCTTTACCGGTGGTGGTCGCGATGACCGAGCCTTCCAGGCTGTAACGGGCCAGGCAAGACTCGACCAGCTCTTCAGCCAGGACCAGCAGTTTGTCGCCGACGTCGACCAGGGCGTAGTTGAATTCCGGGTGAACGTTCAGCGCCTGGTTGGCCGGGATGGTCCACGGGGTGGTGGTCCAGATCACGATCGAAGCAGGTTTGCCCAGCGATGGCAGACCGAAAGCGGCAGCCAGTTTGGCTTCATCGGCAATCGGGAAGGCCACGTCGATGGTCGAGGACTTCTTGTTCTCGTACTCGACTTCCGCTTCAGCCAGGGCCGAACCGCAATCGAAGCACCAGTTCACAGGCTTGAGGCCCTTGAACACGAAACCGCCCTTGACGATTTCCGCGAGGGCACGGATTTCGCCGGCCTCGTTCTTGAAGTCCATGGTCTTGTACGGGTTGGCGAAATCGCCCAGCACGCCCAGACGGATGAATTCGGACTTCTGCCCTTCGATCTGCTCGGTGGCGTAGGCACGGCACAGTTCACGGGTCTTGTCCGCGCCCAGGTTCTTGCCGTGGGTCACTTCGACTTTGTGCTCGATCGGCAGACCGTGGCAGTCCCAGCCCGGAACATAAGGCGCGTCGAAACCCGATAGGGTCTTCGAGCGGATGATCATGTCCTTGAGGATCTTGTTCAGCGCATGACCGATGTGAATCGTGCCGTTGGCGTACGGAGGACCGTCGTGAAGTACGAACTTCGGACGATCCTTGCCAATTTCGCGCAACTTACCGTACAGGCCAATGCTGTCCCAGCGCTGCAGAATCTGCGGTTCGCGCTGAGGCAGGCCGGCCTTCATTGGGAAGGCGGTGTCCGGAAGGTTTAGCGTGGCTTTATAGTCGGTCATTTATGGCTCTTCATTAGCGATTGGCGCTAGGTGCGACAGGGCACGGGCGGCGGCGACATCCGCATTGATCGCCGTCTTAAGCGCCTCCAGAGAGGCGAAACGCTGCTCTTCACGCAGCTTGTGGTGGAAAACCACCGTCAAACGCCGGTCATACAGATCGCCGGCAAAATCTAAAAGATGCACTTCGAGGTGGGCCTTGCCATCCCCTTGGACCGTTGGCCGCACGCCGATATTGGCGACGCCTGGCCAGGTCTTGCCGTCGATGTCGATGTCGACCAGAAAAACTCCGGATAACGGAACACGACGGCGCTTGAGTTGAATGTTGGCGGTGGGCGTACCCAGCTGGCGCGCCAGCTTCTGGCCGTGCAACACACGCCCGGTAATCTGGAACGGACGACCGAGCAGGCGTTCGGCCAAGGCAAAATCTGCAGCGGCCAGGGCATTTCGCACCTGGGTGCTGCTGACGCGAATGCCGTCCAGCTCAACGGTTTGCGCCGCTTCGACGGTGAAGCCTTGCATGACGCCGGCTTGTTGCAGGAAATCGAAATCCCCTACCCGGTCACAGCCGAAGCGGAAGTCGTCACCGACTTCGAGGTGCTGTACGCCGAGGCCGTCGACCAGGATGGTATCGACGAACTCGCTGGCGCTGAGCTTGCTCAGGCGCTGGTTGAAGGCCAGGCACAGAACCCGGTCGACACCTTCGTCAGCCAGCAGCTGCAGCTTGTCGCGCAGACGGGCCAGACGGGCCGGTGCCGTATCCGGGGCGAAGAATTCCCGCGGCTGCGGCTCGAAAATCACCACGCAGCTGGGTACGCTCAACTCGAGCGCTCGCTCACGCAGCCTCGCCAGGATAGCCTGGTGGCCACGGTGAACACCGTCAAAGTTGCCAATAGTGGCGACACAGCCCCGATGCTGGGGGCGCAGGTTGTGGAGGCCTCGAACCAGCTGCATAACGCGCTTCTTGCTCATAAAGTGGTCGATTATAACCACACCCGGCGGCCGACGACAGGCAACACCGTAACCCAAAGTGATCGAGCCGACAAAACCGCCAGCTCGCCCGTGTTTATCGAGGCAAAAGCCTCAGCTCAGCGTCTTGCGATTGAAGTCGCGCAAACGGAAGCCCATCAGCAGCAACATACCGAAATACGAGACCACGCCAGCACCCACCAGAGCGCCCAGCCGCAGGAACCGCTCAAGCATGTGCCCCTGATCCCAGGCCGGCATAAAGTACATACCGGCCAGCAACACCGCAGACATCACCGCAACCGCAACCACCAGTTTGGTACCGAACTTCGCCCAGCCCGGTTGCGGTTGGTACATCTGCTGCTTGCGCAGTTGATAGAACAGCAGCCCGGCGTTGATGCAGGCTCCGGCGCTGATCGCCAGGGCCAGGCCGGCGTGGGCCAACGGACCGATCAGCACCAGGTTGAACAACTGTGTGACGACCAACGTGAAAATCGCGATTTTCACCGGAGTACGGATGTTTTGTTGCGCATAAAAGCCCGGCGCCAGCACTTTGATCACGATAATTCCGAGCAAACCGACCGAATAGGCGATCAGCGCCCGCTGGGTCATGGACGCATCAAAGGCGCTGAACTGGCCGTACTGAAACAGCGAAACCGTCAGCGGCTCGGCCAGAATCCCCAGCGCCAGCGAGCACGGCAACACCAGCATGAAGCACAGGCGCAGGCCCCAATCGAGAATCCGCGAATACTCGGCGCGGTCCTTGCTGGCATAGGTCTTGGCCAGGGTCGGCAGCAGAATCGTGCCGAGCGCCACACCCAGCACCCCGGATGGCAACTCCATCAGCCGGTCGGCGTAATACATCCAAGACACGGAACCGGCGACCAGGAACGAGGCAAAAATGGTGTTGATGATCAGCGAAATCTGACTCACCGAAACGCCGAGAATTGCCGGCAGCATCTGCTTCATGACTCGCCAGACGCCGCTGTCGCGCAGGTTCAGGCGCGGCAGCACCAGCATGCCGATCTTTTTCAGGTGCGGCAGCTGGTAAAGCAGTTGTGCCAGGCCACCCGCCAGTACCGCCCAGCCCAGCGCCATGACCGGCGGATCGAAGTACGGCGTCAGAAACACCGAAAAGATGATCATGCTGACGTTGAGCAACGTTGGCACGAAGGCCGGCACCGAGAAGCGGTTATAGGTGTTGAGGATCGCCCCCGCCAATGAAGACAGGGAGATCAGCAATATATAAGGAAAGGTCACCCGCAACAGGTTGGACGTCAGCTCGAATTTTTCCGGGGTATCGGTGAAGCCTGGCGCGGTCGCCCAGATCACCCATGGCGCCGCGAGCATGCCCAATGCGGTGACCAGGGCCAGCACCAGCGTCAGCAAACCGGAGACGTAGGCAATAAAGGTGCGCGTCGCCTCTTCGCCCTTCTGGTTTTTATATTCGGCAAGAATCGGCACGAACGCTTGGGAAAAAGCCCCTTCGGCGAAGATCCGGCGCAGCAGATTGGGCAGTTTGAAGGCGATGAAGAAGGCGTCCGTCGCCATCCCCGCGCCAAATGTGCGCGCAATGAGGGTGTCACGGACGAACCCCAGAATCCGGGAAAGCATCGTGATAGAGCTGACGGCGGCCAACGATTTGAGCAGATTCATTGAAAGAGTTTGTGCCTGTCGATAAACAGCAGGCGAACAACGCGCCCACTTATGCGATACTCCGCGCCGCAGCAGCACAGAGCCAAAGCTCGCGAGTTTACAGGTCAAGCGCCGGAAATAAATATCCCGCCTCTTTATACCTACCACTTAGCGGAACGTCTCAACCGCCCTTGACAAGACATCAACTCATCGGCATGATTCGCGGCCTATTTTGTTTGCTATTTCCTAAAAAGTCTTTCGAGGAGCTCGACGGTGGCCAACACACCTTCCGCCAAAAAACGTGCAAAACAGGCTGAGAAGCGTCGCAGCCACAACGCCAGCCTGCGTTCCATGGTTCGTACCTACATCAAGAATGTAGTTAAGGCCATCGACGCAAAAGACGCTGAAAAAGCTCAAGCTGCTTACGTTCTGGCCGTGCCAGTTATCGACCGTATGGCCGATAAAGGCATCATCCACAAGAACAAGGCTGCTCGTCATAAGAGCCGCCTGAACGGTCACGTCAAGGCTCTGAACCTTGCTGTTGCCGCTTAAGCGATAAGCTTGTTGAAAAACCGACCCCAGGGTCGGTTTTTTATTGCCTGCGATTTGGTAGACGCTGCGCAAAAAAAATGTGGGAGCGGGCTTGCTCGCGAATGCGGCGCATCAGCCGGCATCAATGTCGCCTGACACACCGCATTCGCGAGCAAGCCCGCTCCCACAATTTGGATCTTCGCTAGATTATTGAGCGTGCGCCCACGGCAAAATCGGAATGGCCGTCACCGCATTCTGCGGGCTGCCTTCGATCAAGCGATCGCTGTAGACCAGATACACCAGCGTATTGCGCTTCTTGTCGAGGAACCGCACGACCTGCATGGTCTTGAACACCAGCGAGGTGCGCTCCTTGAACACCTCTTCGCCATCCTTCAACTCGCCTTTGAAGTTGATCGGCCCAACCTGACGACAAGCGATGGACGCTTCAGCGCGATCCTCAGCCAGGCCCAGACCACCCTTCACACCACCGGTCTTGGCCCGGGACAGGTAGCAGGTCACACCCTCGACCTTCGGATCATCAAATGCTTCGACCACGATGCGGTCATTCGGGCCGACGAACTTGAACACCGTCGACACCTGGCCAATCTCCTCGGCCGAGGCCAGCAGCGGCATTGCCAACAGCAGACCCAACAATCCTTTTGCCACACGCATTCAAATTATTCCTTCAGACCAGAATCAGGTTATCGCGGTGAACCAGTTCCGGTTCCGCCATGTAACCCAACAGACCGACAATCGCCTCAGACGACTGACCGATGATTTTTTGCGCTTCCAGCGCGCTGTAGTTGGCCAGGCCACGGGCGATCTCACGACCGTCCGGCGCCACGCACACCACCATCTCGCCACGACGAAAGCTGCCTTGAACCAGTTTGACGCCGACCGGCAGCAAACTTTTGTTACCTTGGGACAACGCCGTCACCGCACCCGCATCCAACACCAGCGTGCCACGGGTTTGCAGATGACCGGCCAGCCACTGCTTGCGCGCCGCCAGCATGCCGCGCTCCGGCGACAGCAAAGTGCCGATGCGCTCGCCCGCCTTCAGGCGATCCAGCACACGCTCGAGGCGCCCGCCAACGATGATGGTGTGCGCACCTGAACGCGCTGCCAGCCGTGCCGCGCGCAACTTGGTTTGCATGCCGCCACGCCCCAACGCACCGCCAGTACCACCTGCCACGGCATCCAGCGCCGGATCATCGGCGCGCGCTTCGTAAATCAGCTTGGCATCGGGGTTGTTGCGCGGGTCGGCGTCGAACATGCCGTCGCGATCAGTGAGGATCACCAGCAGATCCGCCTCGACCAGGTTAGCCACCAGCGCCGCCAGCGTATCGTTGTCGCCGAAACGGATTTCATCCGTCACCACGGTGTCGTTTTCGTTGATCACCGGGATCACTTTCAACTCGACCAAGGCACGCAAGGTGCTGCGGGCGTTCAGGTAGCGTTTGCGGTCGGACAGGTCGTCGTGCGTCAGGAGAATCTGCGCTGTGTGCCGATCGTGCTCGGCAAAGCTCGATTCCCAGGCCTGAACCAGGCCCATCTGACCGATGGCGGCAGCCGCCTGCAGCTCGTGCATCGCACTGGGTCGCACGGTCCAGCCCAGACGACTCATGCCGGCCGCCACCGCCCCGGAGGACACCAACACCAGCTCGACGCCCGCTTCATGCAAGGCCACCATCTGCTCGACCCAGACACCCATTGCCGCGCGATCCAGGCCCTTGCCGTCCGCCGTCAGCAAAGCGCTGCCGATTTTCACGACCCAACGCTGCGCACCTGTCACCTTGCTCCGCATCATCTTCAACCTTAGCTTGAGGACAGCGCGACCCAGCGCTGCCCGTAACGTTATTCGTGACTACCGATTTCCAGATACCAAAACGCCGCTCGATTGAGCGGCGCCTAGTGAGCCGGCGTGCCAGCGATGATAACACCGCGACCAGACAGATTGACCGCCTTCGCGGGCAAGCCTCGCTCCTACCTAATCAGTCGCGCACGTAAATGATTTCCGGACCATCCTCATCATCCACGTCTTCTTCGTCCCAATCATCGTCGCCGATGTCATGGACCGACTTCACGCCGCTACGGCGCAGGGCGCGCTGGTCATCCAGAGCCTGCAGCTGAGCACGGGCTTCGTCTTCGATGCGCTGATCGAGATCGGCCAGCTCTTCCTTGTAAGCAGGATCGTTCGCCAGGCGATCGGCACGATCTTCCATGTAACGCATGATGTCGTGACACAGACGCTCGGTGCCGAGCTTGGAGATTGCGGAGATCACGTAAACCGGACCAGTCCACTCCAGACGATCGACGATTTCCTTGACGCGAGCATCGTGCTCTTCTTCAAGGATCTGGTCGCACTTGTTCAGCACCAGCCAACGATCACGCTCAGCCAGGGACGGGCTGAACTTGGTCAGTTCGCTGACGATTACTTCAGCAGCATCCGGGGCACTGGCGTCATCGAGCGGCGCCATGTCCACGAGGTGCAGCAGCAAACGGGTACGCGACAAGTGCTTGAGGAAGCGAATCCCCAGACCTGCGCCATCGGAAGCGCCTTCGATCAGGCCCGGGATGTCCGCGACCACGAAGCTCTTCCAGCGATCGACGCTGACCACGCCCAGGTTCGGTACCAGGGTGGTGAACGGGTAGTCGGCAACTTTCGGCTTGGCGGCCGACACCGAACGAATGAAGGTACTTTTGCCAGCATTCGGCAAGCCCAGCAAACCAACGTCCGCCAACACCTTCATTTCCAGCTTCAGGTCACGCGCCTCACCCGGTTTACCCGGAGTGGTCTGACGCGGAGCGCGGTTGGTACTGGATTTGAAACGGGTGTTGCCCAGACCGTGCCAGCCACCGTGAGCCACCAGCAGTTTCTGGCCAGCCTTGGTCAGGTCGCCGATCACTTCCTGGGTCGCAGCGTCGATGACGGTCGTACCGACCGGAACACGCAACACCAGCTCTTCACCTTTCTTGCCGGTGCAGTCGGTGCTGCCACCGTTGGAACCGCGCTCGGCATCGAAGTGCCGGGTGTAACGGTAGTCCACCAGGGTGTTGAGGTTTTCGTCGGCGATCATGTAGACCGAGCCGCCATCACCACCATCACCGCCGTTCGGGCCGCCGTTTTCGATGAATTTCTCGCGACGGAAGCTCATGCAACCATTGCCGCCGTCACCGGCCTTTACTCGAATCGATACTTCATCAACAAACTTCATAACAAAACGCCTCTCGCCATACGGACGAGCCGAAAAAATCTAGACATAAGACTCTTGCAAAAATGAGCGCAGCGACCTCAATCAACGACCGCAAAAACCTGCGCTGGAGCCCATCACAAACAGCTTTGCAAGAGACTCACCCCACAAACGAAAAAGCCCCGTCGGAAGACAGGGCTTTTCCAGCAACCACGTAATTATGCCGCGACGACGTCAGTCTTCGGGACAATGCTTACGTAACGGCGATTGAAAGCGCCTTTTACTTCAAACTTGATCACGCCGTCGATTTTAGCGAACAGAGTGTGATCTTTACCCATGCCAACACCGTAACCGGCGTGGAATTGGGTGCCGCGCTGACGCACGATGATGTTGCCCGGAATGATAACCTGGCCGCCATACATCTTCACGCCAAGGCGTTTGGCTTCTGAGTCGCGACCGTTACGGGTACTACCACCAGCTTTTTTGTGTGCCATGAGTTCAATTCTCCTAGTGAGGAATTAGGCTGAAATTAAGCCTGAATACCGGTGATTTTGATCTCGGTGTACCACTGGCGGTGGCCCATACGCTTCATGTGGTGCTTACGACGACGGAACTTGATGATGCGGACTTTATCGTGACGACCTTGGGAGATCACTTCAGCCACAACGGTAGCGCCAGCAACAACTGGAGCGCCGATATTCACGTCATCGCCATTGGCGACCAACAGAACGCGATCAAAAGTTACGGATTCGCCGGTAGCGATTTCCAGTTTTTCAATCTTCAGGTATTCACCTGGGGCGACTTTGTACTGCTTGCCACCAGTAACGATTACTGCGTACGACATGGTATTTCTCCGATAATCCTGCTCACCCAGCTCTTTATAAGAAGAGGTATTGGCTGGCATGGCTGCATAAGGCTGGAAGGCCTGTTTGCAATTGCGTAAGGCAGGTGCTGCCCAGGAAGTTCAGGGTGCGCGATTGTACGCAAGCTGCCGGGACGATGCAAGAGGCCGTCCATCGTGCCTTGACACCCGCCGACGTGGGTCCTAGCATGCCGCGCAACCCTTCTGGAGCAACTGTCGCTGATGCAACCCCAAGCTTTCTACCGCGCGGTGGCGGACGATTTTAGCGCCGTCGACGGCATCATCAAGAAGCAGCTGACTTCCCGAGTGCCGCTGGTATCGAAAATCGGCGACTACATTACCTCGGCTGGCGGTAAACGCCTGCGTCCTTTATTGGTGCTGCTGTGTGGCAAGGCCCTCGGCCGCGAAGGCGACGACCTGCGCCTGCTGGCCGCGACCATCGAGTTCCTGCACACCGCCACCCTGCTGCATGACGACGTGGTCGACATGTCCGGCATGCGCCGTGGTCGCTCGACCGCCAACGCCATGTGGGGCAACGCGCCAAGCGTGCTGGTCGGCGACTTCCTGTATTCGCGTTCCTTCGAAATGATGGTCGAACTGGGCTCCATGCCGGTGATGAAGATCCTGTCGCAAGCCACGCGCATCATCGCCGAAGGCGAAGTGTTGCAGCTGTCGAAGGTCCGCGACGCCAGCACCACCGAAGAAACCTACATGGAAGTCATCCGCGGCAAGACCGCGATGCTCTTCGAAGCCTCGACCCACAGTGCCGCCGCCCTCTGCGAAGCCACGCCGGAACAGGCTGAAGCCCTGCGCACCTTTGGTGATCACCTGGGCGTGGCCTTCCAACTGGTCGACGACTTGCTGGACTACAAGGGCGATGCGGAAACCCTGGGCAAGAACGTCGGCGACGATCTGGCCGAAGGCAAGCCGACCCTGCCACTGATCTACACCATGCGCGAAGGTACGCCGGAACAGGCGGCACTGGTGCGCAAGGCGATCCAGAAAGGCGGCATCGAAGACCTGGAAAGCATTCGCGAGGCTGTTGAAGCGTCCGGCTCCCTTGAGTACACCGCGCAACTGGCCCGCGACTATGTGGCCCGTGCAATCAAATGCCTCGACGCACTGCCAGCCAGCGAATATCGCGATGCATTGGTGGAATTGAGCGAGTTCGCAGTAGCCCGTACGCACTAAAACGCGCCCTCACTCTGTAGGAGCGAAGCTTGCTCGCGAATGCAATCTGCCAGTTGCCGAAAAGGTGACTGACCCACTGCATTCGCGGGCAAGCCTCGCTCCTACAAATCGTGCATCGCCCCTCCCCGCCTAAAACCCTATACAATGTGCGCTTTTTAGCGATCCTGAATCCAAGGAGCCTTAGTGAGCACGTTGCCACCCTGCCCGAAATGCAATTCCGAATACACTTACGAAGACGGCGCGCAGCTGATCTGCCCCGAGTGCGCCCACGAGTGGTCCGCCAGCGGCGAAGCCGAAGCGGCGTCCGATGACACAGTGAAAAAGGATTCGGTAGGCAACGTCCTGCAGGACGGCGACACCATCACCGTGATCAAGGACCTCAAGGTCAAAGGCACGTCGCTGGTGGTCAAGGTGGGCACCAAGGTCAAGAACATCCGCCTGTGCGATGGCGACCATGACATCGACTGCAAGATCGATGGCATCGGCCCGATGAAGCTCAAATCCGAGTTTGTCAGAAAAGTCTGAACCTGCTGTACGCCATCCCGCGCCCCGCGTGGGATGGTGCTTCGCCCTCCCCTGGTTCGCCCAGCATTTCCTCGCAATAGCCAAACGCCAGCCGCTTTGACCTTACGCAATCTTTACCCGGAAAAAACCGCGAACTGCCAATAGGTCCTTGCTATTTGATGAATAAGAATTATTCTCATTGAAACCAATCAATGGAGATGAGACCCATGACTTATTTGATCGACGCCTGGCTGGACCGCCCACACCCTTACCTCAGAATCCTGCATCGGGAAACCGGGGAAGTCTGTGCGGTGCTTGAAGAAGAAGCATTGAACGAGCTGCAGGATCAAGGTGATCTGGACGTCAACGGCTTGAGTTCCAGCGAGCCGGTGGTGCTCAAGGAACTGGTGCGCAATCTGTTTCTGTTCTGCTACGCCCGGGCGTTGCGCCCGACCAGTGATCTGAACCACAAGATCGAAGTATGAGAAACACCACAAAACCCTGTAGGAGCGAAGCTTGCTCGCGAAGCAGGCAACTCGGTTCCGACTCGAAACCGAGGTGATGCATTCGCGAGCAAGCTTCGCTCCTACAGGATCAAGAGCTTACAGAACGTCGAGCAGCTCGACGTCGAAGACCAGTACGCTGTGCGGCGGAATGCTGCCAACGCCTTGAGCGCCGTAAGCCAGTTCGCTCGGCACGTACAGGCGCCATTTGCTGCCGGCGTTCATCAGTTGCAGGGCTTCGGTCCAGCCAGCGATCACGCCGCCAACCGGAAACTCTGCTGGCTGACCACGATCGTAGGAACTGTCGAACACAGTGCCGTCGATCAGGGTGCCGTGGTAGTGAGTACGCACGGTGTCTTCACGG
Organism: Pseudomonas migulae; assembly: GCF_024169315.1. Classification (NCBI taxonomy): domain Bacteria; kingdom Pseudomonadati; phylum Pseudomonadota; class Gammaproteobacteria; order Pseudomonadales; family Pseudomonadaceae; genus Pseudomonas; species Pseudomonas migulae. The sequence goes on from NZ_JALJWR010000001.1 coordinate 3,022,843, forward strand.
GATGGCTTGGCGCCTTCGCCGGCAGTCAGCACTTCGAACTGCAGACCGGAAGCCAGGGTAGTGATGCCATCGCGCTTGGCGTTTTCAGCCAGGAAGGCCAGGCCTTCGCCTGCAGCCGCTTCAGCTTTGGCGGCTGCTTCGGCCTGCATGATTTCGCGGATAACCTTGAAGCTCGCGGACATTTCTTCCTGACCCACACGGCTTGGCTTGCCGGCGAACGCGTCGGTCAGGCCTGCCAGGATCGCGTCCAGGCTAACGCCCGGTGGCGGATTGTCGCGCAGTTGGTCGCCCAGCTGACGGCCAATACCGTAGCTGACGCGGGTTTCGTCGGTGGACAGATTTACTTCGGACATGACACTGCTCCGCTGTGGGGCGCTCCCTAAAAGGTAAAAAATCGTACAGCACTTTCAGAAAGGCCCTTCATAAAAAAGGGCCAGCAGACTAGCACAGATGTCGTTGCGCTGATGAGAGGCGTCAGTGTCGCCAGGCAGTACCGATATTGATCGGCACCTTCAGACTTTCCTCTGCATTCGCACCCAGCCCGCACATTTCATCATGAACCGAGGTGTGCACAAGGTTGAACGGCAAGGTGGGAAAGGCATGAAGCACTTGTCGCGCATGCTCGACCGAACGCAGGTGAAAGGCCTGGCCATGGGAATCACTCAAGGGATACGCGGCACCATGCATGCGCGCCTCCAACAGGTAGATCCCGCCTTCCATGGAAATCAGGTTCAGCTCATCGACTTTCCCGGCGATGGCATATGCACGTAACTCTTCGAAGTTCATGGAACGCACCTCACACACGGGCGAGACAACATCCTTACAGGGATAGGCCTCGGCGCATCAAAGTACAAGCCAAAAACGACACCGCCCGTCTGTTTCGCAACAGACGGGCGGCATGCAGAAGCAAAAAGAATCAGTGCTTGGTCAGCTTATCCAGATACCCCATGGCAAACGCCGACACCACGAAGGTCATGTGAATGATCACATACCACTTCAGATGCTCGGGATCGACGTTCTTGGCGTCCATGAAGATCCGCAGCAGATGGATCGACGAAATCGCCACGATGGACGCCGCGACCTTCATCTTCAACGAAGACGAATCCATGGTGCCCAGCCAGTTGAGCTTTTCCTTGCTGTCGTCGATATCCAGCTGAGAGACGAAGTTCTCGTACCCCGAAATCATCACCATCACCAGCAAACCGCCCACCAGTGCCATGTCGATCAACGACAGCAGCACCAGGATCAGGTCCGATTCAGCCATCGAGAATACGTTGGGAATGACGTGGAAGACTTCCTGGAAGAATTTCAGCGCCAATGCCAGCAGACCGAGGGACAGGCCGAAGTAGATCGGCGCCAACAGCCAGCGGGAGGCGTACATTGCATTTTCGATAAAGCGTTCCATTGAATCTCACACGTGGGCTGGAAATGGCCGCGAGTATACCAGCCACCTGTTACACCCAGAAACACCCGGTAAATCCGTCACCTGCACGTGTGTGACAAGGTTTTTCTGCTAGTGTCCAAACCATTGACAGCCCAGCGACATCGGACAGGAAGACGGGAAATGGATGTGCGATTGCCTTTAATGAGCGCCGGGGTTTGTCTGGCCCTGCTAATGAGCGGCTGCTCACCTGGCGATGACAAACGCCAAGTCAGCCTCGAGGAAAAGACCGCGCAGTTCGAGAAGTCCCTGGATGCCATTCAGGACCCGAAACTCAAGGAAGCCGTGGCTGAACTGGGTGGCTCGCTGCTGTTGCTCGAACGTGCACAACTCAAACTCGACAGTAAACCCGTGACCACCGAGTACGGCGAAGACGTCCTTGCGGTGCTCAAGCACTACCCCACGCCCCAGGCTCTGGTCGACACGTACATCAACGGCCTGATTGTGCTGCACAAGGATTCCAGCTCCGACTATTTGACCGACCTGCAACCGCTGTTCCCCTTCAACTTCGACATTCCGGCCGCGTTTCTCTTTCCCCATGGGCTGGAATGGCAGTCGGTGACCCTGAGCAACAAACGCGTGATTGCGTTCCAGCCGGAATGGTCGGAAACCGATCCGGGCATCCAGCTCAGCCCGTCGAGTTCCAATCTGACCAACCCCGATGACCTGACAGTGACGTATCCGTTCATCGATGGCCTGGGTGTCGAAAACAAGCAGCAGCCGCAGCCGGTCAGTCTGCAAGGCAAGGTCGAAGTCATCGCGCCGCGCAGGCTTTACAGCTTCGATCTGACGAAAAAGGACGTTGGCCAGACCCGCACCAACGACAATCTCAGCATCACCTTGCTGAAACTGGCAAACAACTACGCCGAGATCGAATTCAACAACAGCGCACCGCTGGCGCCCGAGGTGAGCGACACGTCACTGAACCCGCTGATCGTCCAGGCCAGGGACGCCACCGGGCAATTTCTTTCACGCTCCGGTTCGATCAACGAAACCGCCGCGCAAATAGCGTTCTATGAAAAACAGCTGGCAAAAATGCAGCAACAAAAGGCCTGGAGCGAGACGTTCGAACAACAGCTCGACGAAGAGCAGCGCGCCTTTGAGAAACAACAAAAAAACCATTACTCCAGGGTCTATTTCAACGGGCCGATCGAGACCCTTGAAGTCAGCCTGCTCGACTTCTCGGCGGCCACGGTCACGCGCAAGGACCTGAATCTGCCAGTCCTTCGCTTCGACCAGCACACCACCGAAAAAACCATCCAGCCACTGACCTTGCCGGTGGTGGTGTACGACGATCAGGCGCCGACCTGGCTCAAAGGTGCGACGCTCAGCGAGGAACAACTGAAAAAGAACGTCAGCATCCGTCAATCGGTGGAAGACCCGAGCGCGGCGCGCATCGAATTCGATCACACCCGGAGTTTCAACGATGAACTGCTGGGGACTTCGTTCAACCCCGGGGACAGCCCGGTCAGCTTCTTTACCGAGGACAGCAGCGGTAAACGCGATGAGCCGATCGAGCTGCCGCCGGAGGCGTATCAGATCGATCCCCTGCGCGGCATCATCACTTACGACCTGAACCTGTTTGCGCAAACGCCGGCCTACGCGGTGGGCTCCATGCCGCTGTTCCTGGCTAAGGTCGACAAGCAGGCACTCGACGCCCACCAACTGCCCAAAGGCCTGGAATTGAAAGGCAATGCGCTGGTGGTTGATCTGAAGCTGTTTCCCGCCGAGGACTGGCGCTTTTTCGCCAAGGACGACAGCGGTCACTACCTCAAGGAGATTCTTTCGGTCATTCACGACGCGAGCGCAGAGGGCCCCGCGTTATTCGGCGTGCATTACTTCTATGGCCAGCCCACACGTCTGGAAACCTATCAGCGAACCGACCTCACCACCGTGCAATATGGTTTCGAGATCAAGCTCGACAAGGCTGACACGTCCAGCCTTGCCCAATAGCCATACTCAATGGTCGGGGCGAAACTCGAAACCGCCCAGATTGCGGCAACGGCCGCCATTGATTTCCCGTAGCTGGGCCTGCAGGTGCAGGCACCAGATTTGTGGATCGTCGGCCAGCTCGTAGCCGTGCAGGGTCAGGCTTTCAACAATGGTGTCGAGGATTGATTCAGCCGCGAAGGGGCCATGAAACGGGCCCTGGGCCTTGATGGCTGACGGTTGTTCACCGGCCATTCCGGCGGCAAACAGCAAGGTCCACATGCCCGTATCGCCGGCCAATGGCTTGATGGCGCATTCGATACGAGTCACAAGGCCCAAGCATTGACGGGTGAGGCAGAGGTTGCGCGACATGGCGGCGACCCTCAGTAGATCCGGTATTCAGCCCCCACGGGAGAGCTGTCTCGATCCAGTGATTACTGTCGATGTCCTTGAGCTCAGAATAGAAGAAAAGTCTGACCAGCACGTCAACTGAGACCAGAAGGCGCCGAATGGTCATTGTGTGAATGTTGACGTCAGAGTGATGGCACTTTTTTCAGGATTCATCCAATACAAATGTGGGAGCGGGCTTGCTCGCGAAAGCGGTAGATCAGCCAACAGATGTGTTGAATGAAAAATCGATTCGCGAGCAAGCCCGCTCCCACAGTGGATCGGGGTGAACCGGGAGTTGCATCAGGCCGGTTTTGCTTCGACCAAGGCTTCCTGCGCCGCTTCCTTTTCGGCTTCTTTCAGGTCCTCTTCGCTGATCATTTCCGCAATCACCCGCAGACGCTCCACCACCCGCGCATTCACGCTGCCTTCAGGGAACTCGCCGTTCTCATCCGGCGCACCGGCAGGCTCGCCGACCAACAGGCTCAACGCCTCATCGGCCTGACGCACCGCGTAGACATGGAATTGCCCCGCGCGCACCGCCGCCAGCACCTTCTCGTCCAGCATCAGCGTGGCCACGTTGGCCTGGGGAATGATCGCCCCCTGCTCACCGGTCAGCCCGCGAGCCTCGCAGAGGCGGAAGAAGCCTTCGATCTTCTCATTGACCCCGCCTACCGCCTGCACTTCACCGAACTGGTTGATCGAACCGGTGATTGCAAAGCACTGCTTGAGCGGCGTTTTCGACAGCGCCGAGATCAGCGTGCACGCCTCGCCCAGCGACGCACTGTCACCATCGACGTAACCGTAGGACTGCTCCAGCGCGATGCTCGCGGAAATCGCCAACGGGAATTCCTGAGCGTAGCGACTGCCCAGATAACCGGTCAGGATCATCACGCCTTTGGAGTGAATCGGCTGGCCGAGGTTAACTTCGCGCTCGATGTCGACAATGCCGCTGCCACCCGGGTAGACCGTGGCGGAAATCCGCGCCGGCACACCGAACGCCGAGTCACCGACCTCCAGCACCGTCAGCCCGTTGCACTTGCCGACTGCCGCGCCATCGGTGTCGATCAGAATGATCCCGGCCAGCATGTCATCGAGAATCCGCGCCGAAACACGCCCGGTGCGGGTGGCCTTGGCCTTGAGCGCACGCTCGATGTGCCCGGCGTCGGTCATTTCGTCGCCCGCCAGGTGACGAATGAAATCCGCCTCGCTGACCAGTTGGAACAGATCGCCAATCCGCGCCGACAAACGCCCCTGATGCTCAGCCAGACGCGCGCTGTACGTGGCCAGACGCGCCACCGCGTCGGCGGTCAGCGGCGCCATGCCTTCTTCGGAGGTGCGGGTTTTCAGCAACTGGGCGAACTGTTCAAGGCTCTCGTCGACCATCGGGATGTCTTCGTCGAAATCCACCAGGACGCGGAACATCTCCTGGAAGTCCGGATCGAGGTCTTGCAGCGTGTAATACAGCTGCCGGGCGCCGATGATGACGACTTTGACCTGCAACGGAATGTGTTGCGGTGTCAGGGTCACGGTGGCCAGGCGGCCCAACTCACCCAGCGGCGATTCCATTTTCAGCTTGCGCGATTGCAGGGCGCGCTTGAGCGCATCCCACACGAACGGCTCGCTGAGCATTTTTTCCGCTTCAAGGATCAGGAAACCGCCGTTGGCGCGGTGCAGCGCGCCCGGTCGCAGCTGACGATAAGTCGTGTAGAGCGCGCCCTGATCGGTGCTGTATTCGATACGGCCAAACAGGTTTTCGTAAGTCGGGTGCGGTTCGAACACCACCGGCGCTCCGCCGCTTGCCGAATGACCGACCACCAGGCTCGGCGCGTATTGCTCTTCCAGCATCTTGCGGGCAACGGCGTCGACTTTGCTGTCGTCCACCAGTTGCTCGACCACGGTTTTCAGCAGATAAACCTGCATCGCCTGCAAGTAACCGCACACCGCCGCGTTCTCGGCGTACTTCTCCGACAGCGGCGACAGCAACGGCTGCAAGGCCAGGGTGATGGTTTCTTCGTTGAGGTGGCGCAGTTGATTGCTCGACTCACGCTTCCATTGCGGCAGGCTGGCGAGCTCTTCGTTCAGGCGCTCTTCCAGCCACGAAATGTCATCGTGAAAACGCTCGCGATCGGCTTCCGGCAATTGGGCGAATTCCGCTTCGTCCAGGGCCTTGCCTTCAGCCATCGGGGTGAATGCGATATTGCTGGCGTCACGGTAAAGCGCGACCTCTTTCTCCAGCGCCAGGCGCTCGATCACGTCCAGCGCCTTGTCGTAGCGCTGGTTGAAGGCGCGGTCGATGGCGCTTTTCTTCTGCTGGTAGGACGGGTGTTCGAACACGGCCGGAAACGTCGCCAGCAGGTTGTCGATCAACGCGTTGATATCACCGATGAACGCGCCAGCGGTGCCCGAGGGCAATTCCAGGGCGCGGGGTTCGCGGGGCTCATCGAAATTGTTGACGTAGACCCAGTCCGCCGGGGTTTGCAGGCGTTTGCCTTCGGCTTTCAGATAACGTTTGACGAACGAAAACCGGCCAGTGCCAGGCTCGCCCATGACGAATACGTTGTAACCGGGGCGTGGCATGGCCACACCGAACTGCAAGGCTTCGACAGCACGTTCCTGGCCAAGCACACCGCGGAAGGGCTCCAGATCATTGGTGGTAGAGAAGCTGAACTGTTCAGCGGAAAACGGACGGGTCAGCGCTTCGGGCGCTAGACGCAAGCTGGCAGCAACAGGATCAGGCATCGGGCTTCCTTACATCAGGCGGGGCAGATAGCGGCATTCTGGCGCTGCCCATACCTGACTTGCAAGGCGCGCCGTTAGCCAAAGCATAGCTAAACGAGTATCCCCAGGCGGGCCGGGGCTAAATCAACGTTTTCAACGAATATTTCGCAAAATGTCACGGAACCCTTGGAACGTGCCTAAACTCCAAACTGCGCGGCTGGAACAATAACCGGCCCACTGGCGCCAGATCGGGCCAGACCCTTGTCCATTGGTATGCACATAAAGAGAACAAAGCTATGAAACGGATTCTTCTCGGTACTCTCTTCACCGCTGTATCCCTCAATGCCATGGCTCAAGCGCCAGGCGGCCCGGATTGCGGTTGGGGCAACATGCTGTTCGAAGGTCAGCGTGGCACCCCGGCTCACTTCCTGGCATCCACCACCAACGGCACGTCCGGCAACGCAACCTTCGGTATGACCTCCGGTACCAACGGTTGCTCGACTAATGCGTCGCTGACCTATGGCGGCAAATCCTGGTTTGCCATGAATGGCATGATGAACGAGCTGTCCGAAGACATGGCCAAAGGTAACGGCGAAGCGCTGACTACCTATGCCGTGGTACTGGGCGTGGCGCCGGAAGACCGTGCGCACTTCGCTGCCGTGACTCACGAGCACTTCCAGCAGATCTTCAGCAAGGCTGACGTGACCGCTGATGACGTGCATACCAACACCCTGGCCGTTTTGAAGGCCGATCCTCGTCTGGCCAAGTACGCAACTCAAGCTTAAGCTCGACCCGCCCGTTCCTTTCGGGGAGCGGGTTTTATTTTTTGGACCTGCCCCTTTCTTTGGGTCTTTATTTTCGAACTTCTAAGTTGCCCACTATGTTCAAACGCCTTGCCTGGCTGGCGCTCTGTGTCTGCGCCCCGCTGTCCGCCGCGCCACACATCGACAATCAACGTTTGCAGCAACTGGCCAACGATCCCTTCTGGATTTCCCTGGGTCATTACGAAACCGCCAAGCTGGGCGGCTGGCGCAGCTATGTCAGCGACAAAAAATTCTTTCTGGCGCCCGACGGCAACGAACATCCCGACCGTGAACTGGCCGCCACCGTGCAAGCGCTGTACGCCCCGGCCAATGCCGGTGAACAGCACGCGCAATGCGTCTACCCGGCACGTACTCGCTGGCTCAAGGCACAACTCAATCTGACCGATCTGCCGACACTCGACTGCGCCGAGTTCAAGCAATGGTTCAAGGATGTCTCGCCCCACAGCGCGGTGATGATTTTCCCGGCGGCCTATCTGAACAGCCCGTCATCGATGTTCGGCCACACCCTGCTGCGCATCGACCAGGCGGATGTGCAGAGCGACAAGACGGCGCTGCTCAGCTACGCAATCAACTTCGGCGCCTACATCGAAGGCTCGGACAACAGCATCCTGTACGCTTGGAAAGGCTTGATGGGCGGCTATCCGGGCCTGTTTGCGCTGGTGCCGTATCAGGAAAAACTCTCGGAATACCGCAGTCTCGAGAACCGCGACCTGTGGGAGTACCGGCTGAACCTGACGCAGCAGGAAACCGAGCGCATGGTCGAGCATGTCTGGGAACTGAAACAGATTCAGTTCGACTATTTCTTCTTCGACGAAAACTGCTCCTATCGCCTGCTGGAACTGCTGCAGGTCGCACGCCCGAGCCTGCGCCTGACCGAACAATTCCCGCTGACCGCGATTCCAACCGACACCGTCAAAGCCGTGAAAGAAGCCGGTCTGGTGGAGTCGATTCAATATCGTCCGTCTCGCGAGCGTGAGCTGCTGAGCCGCGCCGAGCCGCTGACCGATGAAGAACAGCAATGGGTGCTGAAAGTCAGCGCTGACCAGAAACAATTGCAGGAACCGGCATTCAAGGCGCAACCCCGCGCGCGCCAGGCGCTGATCATCGACGCGGCTTACCGGCTCGAACGCTACCGCGCCAACGGCCAGGAGCGCGACCCGCAACGGGCCCAGCGCAGTTTCGAATTGCTGCGGGCGATCAACCAGAACCCGGCGCCGGAGCTGGACATTCCGCAACCGGGCCTGCCAGAGGACGGCCATGAATCCCGCACATGGCAGGCCGGCATCGGCACTCGGGGTGACAAGGCGTTCGGTGAATATGGCCTGCGCATGGCGTATCACGACCTCAACGACAACTCGGAAAGTTTTCCCCTCGGCGCGCAAATCGAAATCCTGCAGATGAAACTGCGTCAGTACGAAGGCAATCAATGGCAGTTGCAGCAACTGGACTTGGCGACCATTCGCTCCCTGACGCCGCGCAACGAGTTGCTGCAACCGCTGTCGTGGCAAGTCACCGGTGGCCTGGAGCGCGTGCCGGGCAAACATGACGATGAAACCCTGGTCAGCCACGTCAACGGCGGTGGCGGCGGCACATGGCAGTTGAGCGAAGACATGCTCGGTTTCGCCCTGGGCACGGTGCGCGTTGAACACAACAACGACTTTGCCGGTTTCATCGCCCCGGCAGCGGGTTTCAATAGCGGCGTGCTGTGGAAGAACCCGCTGGGCAACTTCAGCCTGGAAGCCAAAGGTGATTTTTTCACCAATGGCGAAGTGCGACGTAGCGTGAGCCTGAACCAGCAATGGGAATTGTCGCGCAACCTCGGTTTGCGCCTGAGCGCCCAGCGTGAATTCAGCCATCTGGCCTCGCCCGAAAACGAAGTGATGCTTGAGGTGAAGTGGTATCACTATTGACCTGACACACCACTATCCCTGCGGGAGCGGGCTTGCTCGCGAAGGCGATTCGACATTAATGGTGACTGACACACCGCCTTCGCGAGCAAGCCCGCTCCCACATTTGATTTGCGTTATCTGACAGATTCATCACGTGCTTTTCACAATCACCTCACGAATCCACTCCTAGACTTCACTTATAGGCCGTCGCACGGCCAGGAGTCCGAGATGTGGCGTTGCGTGGGTGTGGTGGCTGTGTTGATGTTGATCGCGGGCTGCCAGACGACCCACGAAGACCTGATCGCCAAAGGTTATCCACCCGCGTTCGCCGATGGCTTCGACGATGGCTGCAGCAGCGGCCGGCAAGCCGCCGGGGCGATCACCGGTGAATTCCGCAAGAACGTCCCGCGTTATCTCAAAGACAAGCAATACGCCGAAGGCTGGAGCGATGGTTTCCGCCAATGCCAGGCCATGCGCGAAAGCCAAGACCGCGAAGACTATCGCAGCCACCATTGGGACGACCGCGAAAAAGCCTGGCAGCAACAGAAAGACCAGGACGCCGCCCGTGTGTTTCGCTCGCAATGAGTCGCTTCCAGATATCCGTCGAAACTAAAAGACCGTGACCATGGCCCAAACCCTATAACGGGAGAAAACCATGAGCCGCGCCTTCGTCAATGAAGATAACGCTGCTGCGCAAGCCGATCAGCCGGTCGAACGGCAGATCAGCGCGCAGCCCAATTACGTCACCCCCGCCGGACTTGCCCAGTTGCAGGCAAAAGTCGCCGAGCTGCAAAACCTGCTCAATGAACAGAGCACGAAGGGTGAACTGGCAGACAAACAGCGCCAGGCCGACCTTGAGCGCGACTGGCGGTATTTCAATCAGCGCCTGCAGAGTGCTCAGTTGGTCGTACCAGCCTCCTCGACCAACAAAGTGCAGATCGGCGCCTGGGTGACCTTTGCCGATGAACAGGGCAACGAACAACGCGTGCAGTTGGTGGGCGAGGATCAGGCGGATGCCGCGGGCGGGCTGATCAATTGGGGATCGCCACTGGGGCGGGCGTTGTTGGGCGCGCAGGTGGGCGATGAAGTGGTGTGGAAGCGGCCGGTGGGGGATTTGGTGATTGAGGTTCTGAGCATAGAAATCAGGTGACGATGAGGAAGCCTTCGCGGGCAAGCCCGCTCCCACTGGTTTTGCGCAATACACAAATGTTGTGAACGACATCAATCCCTGTGGGAGCGGGCTTGCCCGCGAAGGCCACGCCGCGGTCTCACTGAAAACCCCAAAAAAAACGGAGCCCCGAAGGCTCCGTTTTTTCATGCAACCAACCCGGTATCAGGCCAGTTTCTTGTGCCGTACACGATGCGGCTGGGCTGCCGCTTCGCCAAGGCGCTTCTTGCGATCGGCTTCGTACTCGGAGTAGTTGCCTTCGAAGAACACCGCTTGCGAATCGTCTTCGTACGCCAGGATGTGAGTCGCGACGCGGTCAAGGAACCACCGATCGTGAGAGATCACAATGGCGGCGCCCGGGAAGTCCAGCAGGGCTTCTTCCAGGGAACGCAGGGTTTCAACGTCGAGGTCGTTGGACGGTTCGTCGAGCAGCAGGACGTTGCCGCCCTCTTTCAGGGTCAGGGCCAGGTGCAAGCGACCGCGCTCACCACCGGACAGGTCCTTGACGAACTTCTGCTGATCGCCGCCCTTGAAGTTGAAGCGACCGACGTAGGTACGCGACGGAATCTCGTAGTTGCCGATGCGAATCTGATCCGAACCTTCCGAGATTTGCTGGAACACCGTCTTGCTGCCGTCCAGGTCTTCGCGACTCTGATCCACGCAAGCAAGCTGCACGGTTTCGCCGACTTCGATGCTACCCGAATCCGGTTGTTCCTTGCCCATCAGCATGCGGAACAGGGTCGACTTACCGGCACCGTTACCGCCGATCACGCCAACAATGGCGCCCTTCGGCATGGAGAACGACAGGTTGTCGATCAACACGCGATCGCCGTAGCCCTTGGTGACGTTCTTGAACTCGATGACCTTGTCGCCCAGGCGTGGACCGGCCGGGATGTAGATCTCGTTGGTTTCGCTGCGCTTCTGGAATTCCTGCGATTGCATTTCTTCGAAGCGTTGCAGACGAGCCTTGGATTTGGACTGGCGGGCCTTGGCGCCTTTGCGCACCCACTCCAGTTCTTCCTTCATGGCTTTTTCGTGGGCCGACTGCTGTTTGGATTCGGCGGCCAGACGGTCGGACTTGGCTTCGAGCCAACCGGAGTAGTTGCCCTCGTAAGGGATACCGGCGCCGCGGTCGAGTTCGAGGATCCAGCCAGCGACGTTGTCCAGGAAGTAACGGTCGTGCGTGATCGCAACCACGGTACCCGGGAAGTCGTGCAGGAAGTGCTCCAGCCAGGCGACGGAATCGGCGTCCAGGTGGTTGGTCGGTTCGTCGAGCAGCAGCATGTCCGGTGCGGACAGCAGCAGGCGGCACAGGGCCACACGACGTTTTTCACCGCCGGAGAGGAATTCGACCTTGGCGTCCCAGGCCGGCAGACGCAGCGCATCGGCGGCGACTTCCAGTTGACGATCCAGGTTGTGACCGTCGCTGGCTTGCAGGATGGCTTCGAGCTTGGCCTGTTCTGCCGCCAGTTTGTCGAAGTCGGCATCTTCATCAGCGTAAGCCGCGTAGACCTCGTCCAGGCGCGCCTGGGCGTTCTTGATCACGCTGACCGCTTCCTCGACCACTTCACGCACGGTTTTGGTCGGGTCCAGGATCGGCTCTTGCGGCAGGTAGCCGATGTTCAGCTCTGGCATCGGACGGGCTTCGCCCTCGAACTCGGTATCAACGCCGGCCATGATTTTCAGCAGCGTGGATTTACCCGAACCGTTAAGGCCGAGCACGCCGATCTTGGCGCCTGGGAAGAAGGACAGCGAAATGTTTTTCAGGATTTCCCGCTTCGGCGGAACAACTTTGCCCAGCCGATGCATGGTGAAGACGTATTGAGCCATGGAGAACCTTGGGTCAGTGACAGATGAATGATTGGAGCGCGGGCGAAGCCCGGCCAGGCCGTGCGCGTCGAGGATTGACAGGTATCAATGCTGCGCGCTGAAAAAACCTGATTCTAGGAGCTGGAACGCTCCCGCGTAACCGGCAAAGCTACCTTAATGACGAGAGGCAGTCCAGCCGGGAGGGACTGGCACTTTGCCACAACTCAAGGCATGCTAGCCGCCCTCCGGGCGTCCGGCTTATAGTGCACGTCGCGCCAGTCCAGCCAAACCGCAGGATTACAGTTTGTCCAATGTCACTCCGCCCCTGATCCCCCGTGCGCCGACTGCAGCGCCTGGCTCCCCCCTGCGCGGAACCTTGAAGGGCGCGCTGGCGACACTGGTGTTGCTGCTGCTCGCCCTGCTGTTCTGGCAACTGCTGGATCAACTGCGCGAAACCCAGAAAAACCAGCGCCAGTACACCATCGACTACACCGCCGATCTGGCCGCGCAAGTCAGTCTGAACATGGCGCTCAACGCGCAGATCGCCCTCAACCTGCTACCGATCGTCGAACAGCCACAAAGCGCCGACGAACAGCAGGAGCTGCTTCGCAAGCTGCAGAAATCCTTGCCCGACCTGCTCAGCCTTGCGCTGTTGAGCCCCTCCGGCAAAGTCCTCAGTGATAGCGCCGCCGACAGCGAGGACGCCGACTACCTCGCCGAGCTGGTTCGTCACAGCCGTCGCCAGGCCCACTATTTCAGCAACGCCGATAACGGTTCGGTGGTGCACTTGCTGCTGCATCAGGCCAGCGGCAGCACGCGTGGCTACTGGGCCCTGCGTCTGAAGCCGAGCTTTTTATCGTCACTGGCCAAACAGAACGAAACCGGCATCCGCCCAATGTGGCTGGTGGAAAACCGCTTCAACCACCAGGTCATCAGTCGCGATGATTCGCGCCCTTCGGCCAAGCCCGGCGAACTGACCGAAGACGATGTGGCCAACAGCGTGCTGACGGTTCCCCTGAGCAGCAGCGACTGGCAATTGCGCGGCTTGTTCGACCGCAAGCGCGTGATTGAAGAACTGTTGCCGGCGTTCATCGGCAAATGCCTGTTGGGACTGGCGCTCTCCCTGCTGCCGCTGATCGCCCTGTTGAACATGCGTCGCCGTCAGCGCCAGGTGACTGAAGGTCGTCGACGCTATCAGGATATTTTCGAAGGCACCGGCGTCGCGCTGTGTGTACTGGACGTGTCGGGACTCAAGACTGCATTCGACAAAGCCCGGCTGCACAGCAGCGAAGAACTGCGTGGCTGGCTGGAATCTGCCGAACAACGGCACCAATTGCTCCAGGAACTGCGCATCACCGAAGTCAACCAGGTTGCCCTGCAACTGCTCAACGTCAACACCTGCGAACAGGCCTGGAAACTGCTGATCGACGGCAATCCGCTGGACGGCACCGCCATCGGCAACCAAGTGCTCGACGCAGTGCTCAACCAGCAGAAACAGCTTGAGCTGGAGATCAAGCTCTCGGACGCCAATGGCCGCGACCAGCACTTGTGGCTGGTACTGCGCCTGCCGGAAGACCAGGCTGACTATAAAGCGGTGATCCTGAGCATCAGCGACATCACCAGCCGCAAGCTCATCGAACTGTCGCTGCTCGAGCGCGAAGGATTCTGGTCCGATGTGGTGCGCACCGTGCCGGATCACCTGTACGTGCAGGACGTGATCAGCCAGCGCATGATCTTCAGCAACCACCACCTGGGCCAGACGCTCGGCTACGACCGCACCGAGCTGCATCAGATGGGCGAGTACTTCTGGGAAATCCTCCTTCACCCCGAAGATGCCGACTACTACCATCGTTCGCGCCAGACCCAGCGTCACGCGGGCTACACCCAATTGCTGCAATGCCAGCTGCGCTTCCGTCACCGGGACGGCAATTGGCGACGTTTCGACATTCGTGAGCAGGCGTTGGCGCGGGACAAGCATAACCAGGTCACGCGAATCATCGGTGTGGCCAAGGACATCACCGAGCAGATCGAAGCCAGCGAGTCCCTGCGCGACAGCGAGCAGCGTTACCGGATGCTCGCCGAAAGCATCAGCGACGTGATCTTCTCCACCGACAGCAAGCTCTCGCTCAACTACGTCAGCCCGTCGGTGCAAGCGGTGTTGGGTTACGACACCGATTGGATCTTCCAGAACGGCTGGCAGACGACCATTGCCAACCCTCAGCAATTGTCCGGCATCTACGGCCTGATGGACCGCGTCAGCAAAGCGCTGGACAAACCCGACCAACTGGCGCTGCTGCGCAGCCAGGTACAAACCCAGCTGTTCCTCTTCGATTGCCTGCGGGCCGACGGGCGCAAGATCCCTATCGAGTTGCGTCTGGTGCTGGTCTGGGATGAACACGGCGCCTTCGAAGGCGTGCTCGGCGTCGGTCGCGACATCAGCCAGCAGCGCCGCGCCGAGAAAGACCTGCGCATGGCGGCCACGGTATTCGAACACTCGACGTCGGCGATCCTGATCACCGACCCGGCGGGCTATATCGTCCAGGCCAACGAAGCGTTCAGTCGCGTGAGCGGCTACGCGGTGGAGCAAGTGCTCGACCAGTTGCCGAACATGCTGACCGTCGACGAGCAGCAGGAAGCGCATTTGCGCTATGTGCTCAAACAACTGAATCAGCACAGCACCTGGGAAGGCGAAGTCTGGCTGAAGCGGCGCAATGGCGAGCATTACCCGGCGTGGGTCGGCATCACGGCGGTGCTCGACGACGAAGGCGATCTGGCCAGCTACGTGTGTTTCTTCAGCGACATCAGCGAGCGCAAGGCCAGTGAACAACGCATTCACCGCCTCGCCTATTACGACGCCCTCACCCACCTGCCCAACCGCACGCTGTTCCAGGATCGCCTGCACACCGCGCTGCAATCGGCGGAACGGCAGAAGTCCTGGGTGGTGCTGATGTTCCTCGACCTGGACCGTTTCAAACCGATCAACGACTCCCTCGGCCACGCCGCCGGCGATCGCATGCTCAAGGAAATGGCCACGCGCCTGCTCGGTTGCGTCGATGACGACGACACGGTGGCGCGCATGGGCGGCGACGAATTCACCTTGCTGCTGCAACCGCGCGTCAACCGGGAAATCGCCCTGAACCGGGCGATTCACGTGGCGGAGCAGATCCTCGCCAGCCTGGTGAAGCCGTTCGTGCTCGAAGGCCGCGAGTTTTTCGTCACCGCCAGTATCGGCATCGCCCTGAGTCCGCAGGACGGCAACGAACTCAGTCAGTTGATGAAGAACGCCGACACGGCGATGTACCACGCCAAGGAGCGCGGCAAGAACAACTTCCAGTTCTATCAGGCCGACATGAACGCCAGCGCCCTCGAGCGCCTGGAACTGGAAAGCGACCTGCGCCATGCCCTGGAGCAGAACGAATTCGTGCTGTACTACCAACCGCAGTTCAGTGGCGACGGCAAACGCCTGACCGGCGCCGAAGCCTTGTTGCGCTGGCGTCATCCGCGCCGCGGACTGGTGCCGCCGGGGGATTTCATTCCGGTGCTCGAAGAGCTCGGGCTGGTGGTGGATGTCGGCGACTGGGTGATCAGCGAGGCCTGCCGTCAACTCAAGACCTGGCATCAAGCCAAGGTGCGAGTGCCGAAGGTGTCGGTGAACATCTCCGCGCGGCAGTTCTCCGACGGCCAACTCGGTACGCGGATCGCCACCATCCTCAAGGAAACCGGCCTGCCGCCGGCGTGCCTGGAGCTGGAACTGACCGAAAGTATCCTGATGCGCGAAGTCAGCGAGGCCATGCAGATTCTCGCCGGGCTGAAAAACCTGGGGCTGAGCATTGCCGTCGATGACTTCGGCACCGGTTATTCATCGCTGAACTACCTCAAGCAATTCCCGATCGACGTGTTGAAGATCGACCGCACCTTTGTCGACGGATTGCCCTCAGGTGAACAGGACGCGCAGATCGCCCGGGCGATCATTGCCATGGCGCATAGCCTGAACCTGGCGGTGATCGCCGAGGGCGTGGAAACCCATGAGCAGCTGGACTTCCTGCGTGAGCACGGGTGCGATGAGGTTCAGGGGTATCTGTTCGGTCGCCCGATGCCGGCGGGCCGGTTTGAAGCGCAGTTCAGCAATGATGCGTTGTTCATGTTCGACTGAGGCCTTGCGCAGAGGCTGCCGGCCCCATCGCGGGCAAGCCCGCTCCCACAGTTTTTTGGGTGAATCCAAGATTTGTGACCACTGAAGATCCCTGTGGGAGCGGGCTTGCCCGCGATGAGGCCTGCACATTCACCGCTGATCCCGTCATGAAGCCCACTTGTCTGCGACATGATCTCCTTTCATATGCCATCTAAAACCCATTGGGTTAGAATGCCCCCCTTTTCTGCCCCGATCCTTGAGGACCGCCATGTTCAGCCGTGATTTGACTATTGCCAAGTACGACGCCGATCTCTTTGCCGCCATGGAGCAAGAAGCTCAGCGCCAGGAAGAGCACATTGAGCTGATCGCTTCGGAAAACTACACCAGCCCTGCGGTGATGGAAGCTCAAGGCTCGGTACTGACCAACAAGTACGCCGAAGGCTACCCGGGCAAGCGCTACTACGGTGGTTGCGAGTTCGTCGACATCGTCGAGCAACTGGCCATCGACCGCGCCAAGGAGCTGTTCGGCGCTGATTACGCCAACGTCCAGCCGCACGCCGGTTCGCAAGCCAACAGCGCCGTTTACCTGGCTCTGCTGCAAGCAGGCGACACCATCCTGGGCATGAGCCTGGCTCACGGTGGTCACTTGACCCACGGTGCCAGCGTTTCTTCCTCCGGCAAGCTGTACAACGCCGTTCAGTACGGTATCGACGCCAATGGCCTGATCGACTACGACGAAGTCGAGCGTCTGGCGGTCGAGCACAAGCCGAAAATGATCGTGGCCGGTTTCTCTGCCTACTCGCAAATCCTGGACTTCCCGCGCTTCCGCGAAATCGCTGACAAGGTGGGCGCCTACCTGTTCGTCGACATGGCCCACGTGGCCGGTCTGGTCGCCGCTGGCGTCTACCCGAACCCGGTTCCATTCGCTGACGTCGTGACCACCACCACCCACAAGACCCTGCGCGGTCCACGTGGCGGTCTGATCCTGGCTCGCGCCAACGCCGACATCGAGAAGAAGCTGAACTCCGCGGTATTCCCGGGTGCCCAGGGTGGCCCGCTGGAGCACGTGATCGCCGCTAAAGCGATCTGCTTCAAGGAAGCGCTGCAGCCTGAGTTCAAGACCTACCAGCAACAAGTGGTGAAAAACGCCCAGGCCATGGCCAGCGTATTCATCGAGCGCGGTTTCGACGTGGTTTCCGGCGGTACTGAAAACCACCTGTTCCTGCTGTCGCTGATCAAGCAGGAAATCTCCGGTAAAGACGCAGACGCCGCTCTGGGCAAAGCGTTCATCACCGTGAACAAGAACTCCGTGCCAAACGATCCACGCTCCCCGTTCGTCACCTCCGGCCTGCGCTTCGGTACTCCGGCTGTGACCACTCGTGGCTTCAAGGAAGCAGAGTGCAAGGAACTGGCCGGCTGGATCTGCGACATCCTGGCTGACCTGAACAACGAAGCGGTGATCGACGCCGTTCGTGAGAAGGTCAAGGCCATCTGCAAGAAGCTGCCGGTATACGGCGCTTAATTGCACCGCTGAACCGCAGTCATGAAAAAACCGGCCAGTGATGGCCGGTTTTTTTTCGCCCGGTTTTCGAGTGGGTCAGGCAACAACCGGTCTGGCAAAGTCCAGCGACAACACGTCGGGCAAACCGGCCTCCACGGCATGCAGCAGGGCCTGACCGACGCCCGTGATGCCGAGCATCATGCCCAGGTCAGGGACGTTGCGCTCGTCGAGAAAATCTTCATTGAAGAAATTATGGGCCACTTGGGAGAGTGCACGCCTGACGTTTGCCTGGCCCTGCTCATCGCCGGTCTCGCGGTAGAGTTTGAGCAGGCACATCAGATTGCCGAAGTCACCATGGCACAGGCTGTAACCAGACCCCAGGCCGTGCTCCCAGAGATGACGCTCACAACGTTCGGCATCCTGTTCAAGCACTGCTCTGGTCTCAACACCCAGTGCCTCACCCATCGTTCGAGTCAACCAACGCCGCGAGATGAGAATGCCGCCGTCGCCATGACACCATTTGATAGTGGACGAAGACTTCGCCGTTTCACGCAGATCAAGCCAGAAACCGTCGGCTGTCAGGCGGTTTTCTGCCTGTAACCATTGTGTTATCAACTTGGCAAGAAGCGGATCTTTCGTGACCTCCCAGACTTTACCTATCGCCTGAAGAACACCGGAGATGCCATGGGAGAAACCGGTCCACAGTGGTTTCCCCGTCGCGTTGAGTACCAGCGTTCCATCGTCCAGCGTCAGCGCCGACTGAATCGCTTGTGAGAACTTCTCGATCAGGAGGCGCAAGGCTTCCCGCTTTTCGAGCTGATAGAGATTCACCAGAACGGTCACTGCCCCGCACCAGCCATGAATGAAATCGAATTCATCGCCCTCATGTGGAAAGTCGGCCAGTTTCAGCAACAACTCGTCGACAGTCGGCTGATACGTCTGGCGTCCGGTCATGAGCTGATAGTTGACCAGCACGTATAACCAGGAAGCCAGACCGAAATAAGCACTGACGCTAAGCTCATTGGGAAAATGCCCGTGGGATTTACTCATCGAGCACAGGATTCGCTCCGCTTCGTCCAGGTAGCGCGTCGTACCACTGACGCGGAACAGGCTCAGATAGAAAATCGCCAGGCCTCCCATCCCGTTGTACAAACCGCTGCCCATGGGCGAGATGAAGTGACGTCCGGTGCGTGGGTGGGTGTCCATGAACGTCCAGCCAACATCGCCCTCATCCCCTTCCATGCGCATTTTTTCTATGACCCCGGCGATCTTCATCGCACCTTCGAGGCATTGCGCGGGGCTCAGGTCGGGCACGGCCTTGAGTTGATGCTCGCGGTTGAGTGGCAAGGCTTCACTGGCAACAGGGAACAGGCACATCTGTAACACGTGCATCTGAAAGGCTTTGTCGGCAGGCGAAAGGCTGTCCAGCTTGCGGCGACAACTGTCGAAGGGACGCTCGATAGCCAGCGACGCAACCGTCTGGCCATGAGCGTCGAGCAAACAGTCAGATAGCAGAGGCTGGGTGAAACACGGGATGTTGGCCTTCGCCAGATCCTCGATTTCATGCCCGGGAATACCATAATCGTTGAGTGTTTCGTTGAGGTCCGACCACAAGGTTGCCAGCAGCATTTCGTGGCGCACCTTGCATTGGGTAAATGTCGGATGAAGCATCATCCCGATGAAGTCGGCATAGCGCTGGGTGTTCTTGATCAGGACTCGGGTTTTCAACCCGGCGGCATGCTGTTCAAGAAGCGCAAGCACCGCGCCGCTTCGGTTCATGACCTCATCGTAGCCCTGCTCGAAACCGAGGAAAAATGCGCCGCTGTACTCAGTGACCGAACGCGCCTCGCCCTCGAAAACAGGCAGGTGACGCAGGGTCGGCTGGTTGTCGACGGCGACCTGCTTCAAGCGGTAAAAGCGGTGCTCGCGGACCAGTTGCCTTTTTTTCGAGACAAACTGCTGCTGCCGGCTCAAACCACTGTAATCATTGTCCGAGTCCGGCGAATAAGGGACGAAACCGCTCGAATAAACCGACTGGCTGTTGAATTTTATGGCTTTGAACAACGCACGCCCGTGAGGCACTTTCACTCTCAAATCGATCATGGCCGAGGTGAACAGGCATTCCAGATCGATCATCACCGGGCTGCTACCGCGGGCAATGATGTTTTCGTAGTGAAAGTCGATGCCATTCAAGGCGTGGATCACTGCCACCTGGGCGCCCAGGCGCTGAAAGAAAAGCGCCAGGTCGCTTTCCGAGTCACAAGCCAGGTTTTCGATCTTTTCGATCCAGCAGTGATTGTCCAGAGACACCATGATCGGTGAGTAAACCGAAAAGCAGGTGTTGCCAGTGTGTTCATGCAATTGGTCGAGCAATGCACCGTAAAACAGTGCTTCCCGGTTGTTCCTCGGCTTGTACATCAGTGACTGGTTGCCGATCCTGAGGCAACAGACGGTCTCGCCATTGGCATGGGAATCCCCAAGGCCGAGGATGATCGAATCGATCTGCCTGCCGGACAATCCAAAAGCCGTGTCCAGCCGGTTGATATCTTCGACGAAATGACCGATTACCTTGTAAAGGTACATCACGATGTCGTCGACCTGATCCAGCAGCAGACGTGTCAGTACCGGGTACGAAGTCAGGAATGGAACCAGTGCCTCGTCTGCCAGCGCCCGGTCAAACGTTTCGAGATCCAGCTCGTTGCCATTGGCTATCCGGCTGTTTAGTTGATGAACCAGCGACTTTTCCGAGAAACTCTTAATGAGTGAAATGACATATGGACGGACGCTCGAGAGAAACGTCTCGACATCAATCCACTTGCGAAATAAATTGTATTTTTCGTCACTGTAAAAAACGTGTTTGAAGTAAACATGCCAGCGAGCATAAAAACTGCTGAATGCATCCTGCCCCTCACACTCATGTCGCAGAGAAGCAATTATCCCAACTTTCCGATCCAGCTCCTCAACGACGGGAGCATTGCCCTTATTGACCACCTGTGAAGAGCAGTGAAGTTGTTTCAACAACCCCTGCCTGTCGGTACCGAAATAACGCAAAACAGCCTTATCATTCTTGTGCAAAAGATCGAGACACTTGCGCATCGCATCATGATCGGTTATCGCGCACCATGACTTACGCTCATTGAAATCCAGGATATCATTCAACATCTGCAACCGCTCTTGGCGAACAGAGCGGGTCACTGACCCGCCCCGCATGATGGGAGGATCAGCAGCAGCCTAAAACAGTGCATTGCAAGGTGCCGCACGAAGCGTTGGTGCACAGGGTGGCGCCGCCTTCAATATCGGCATCACCGGAGCTTACATACGCTTCAAACTCGGCATCCAGATCACCCGACAGAACCATAATTTGTTCTTGCATGATTTTTCTCCTGATAAATACACAGTCGCCTTAGTTGGCGCCGACAAAAGCTACCACTCACCGCCAGCCTTATCCCTCCATCAAATAAAACCAAATGTAAACAACCACCACCGAACAACTACCGACGTACACACCACAACTAAAACAAAAACCAAACGCGCTGTAATACTTGGACAAGTCAAGAATAGAAAAAACCAACAAAACAAGAGCTCACAATGCGTTTCTGAATTTAACAGATAGAACGACTCACCTCTGACCTGAACACACTCCATCGAATAAAACCCTAACTAATCAAGATGAGAGTTTAATATTTTTTTACAACAAACAGCCCATGAATGATCCACACATCGATTTTCTGAAGAGCTGCCTTGCCTGCGATAACCCCATAAGCCTGGCGTCGAATCCCGGGCCGCTTTCGCAGGGAAGCCCACTGCTATGGAATCCATACCACTGGTCAGACCGGTCATGCCAATTGTTGGATTTCTACTTGTCACCGCAAAAAAACCGAGCGTAGACTGCGCCTGCACTGGACATACCGGTAAGACCACAATAATTAAGTCCTGAATCTGATGCGCACAGCGCACGGCAGCCAGGACACCGACCAGGATCCCTCCCATGCTCAGATGGTGCTCGCGCTCAATCTTCCTTCAAGTGGTTCTCGGACTGGTGCTCGGCATCGTCTGCGGGCTGACCCTTCCTGAATACTCCGCCCAGCTCAAACCGCTCGGCGATGGCTTCATCAAACTGATCAAGATGCTCATCGGTCTGATCGTGTTCTGCGTGGTGGTCAGCGGCATCAGCGGTGCCGGCGACCTGAAGAAGGTCGGGCGCATTGGCCTGAAATCGGTGATCTACTTCGAAATCCTGACCACCATCGCCCTGGTGATTGGCCTGGTGTTCGCTTTCACCACCGGCATCGGCAGCGGTGCAAACATTCATCTGGAGCAGCTGTCTGCTGCCGACATGGGCGACATCGCCCAGCGCGGTCAGCACATGCAAACCACCTCCCAGTTCCTGATGAACCTGATCCCGACCTCGGTCATCGGGGCCTTCGCGGAGAACAACATTCTGCAAGTCCTGCTGTTCTCGGTGCTGTTCGGCAGCGCACTGAACCTGGTGGGCGAAGCCGCGTCGGGTATTTCCCGGCTGATCAATGAGCTGAGCCACGTGATCTTCCGCATCATGGGCATGATCGTGCGCCTGGCGCCGATCGGCGTGTTCGGCGCGATAGCCTTCACCACCAGCAAATATGGCCTGGACTCGCTGCAACATCTGGGCAGCCTGGTTGGCCTGTTTTACCTGACCTGCGTGGCGTTCGTGGCCTTGATTCTCGGCCTGGTGATGCGTCTTTCGGGCCTGAAGATGTGGCCGCTGCTCAAGTACCTGCGCGAAGAATTGCTGATCGTCATGGGCACCGCTTCGTCCGACGCCGTGCTGCCACAAATCATGCGCAAGCTTGAGCATCTGGGTATCGGCAGCTCGACGGTCGGCCTGGTGATTCCAACCGGTTATTCGTTCAACCTCGACGGTTTTTCGATCTACCTGACCCTCGCCATTGTCTTCATCGCCAATGCCACCGGTACGCCACTGGCCATGACCGATCTGCTGACGATTCTGCTCGTGTCATTGATCACCTCCAAAGGCGCCCACGGGATTCCCGGCTCGGCGCTGGTGATTCTGGCGGCGACGCTGACCGCGATTCCGGCGATTCCGGTGGTCGGCCTGGTGCTGGTGCTGGCGGTGGACTGGTTCATGGGCATCGGGCGGGCGCTGACCAACCTGATTGGTAACTGCGTCGCCACCGTGGCCATCGCGCGCTGGGAAAAAGACATCGATATCCAACGGGCAAATAAAGTGCTTTCGGGTCAGGTGGGTTATACCTTCCAGCCGAGAAAACCGGTGGCCCCGGCGCATCAGCAGGAATTTTAAATAACGTGTGCCTGCCTGCGGGCAGGCACATTTATCGCGACTTGGAGCGAACAGTGATTACCTCGTCAACCGTCGTCAACTCAGTGGTAGAAAAACTCCGGGCCGCCTTGGCCCGTGGTCAGTGGCGCTCCGGCGAAATGTTGCCCGGGCAACGTGAACTGGCGGAGCAACTGGGCATCAGCCGCCCGAGCCTGCGCGAGGCGGTGATCGTGCTGGAAACCCTCGGGCTGGTGCGTTCGATGCCAGGCAAAGGCGTGGTGGTGCTGGAGGCCAATCTCAGTGACAGCCAAAGCCACGACAGCGCGGTGGCCGGTGCAAGCCTGGAAGATGTGCTGCAACTGCGCTACACCCTCGAGCCGTTTATCGTCGGTCTGGTGGCGCAATCCATCAGCAGCAAGGAGGTCGGGCAACTGCGCCTGACGCTGATGGACATGCGCGAAGCGCTGGAGGCCAACGACAGCGAGGCCGGGGTCAATGCCTACATCGCCTTCCATGAAGAGCTGTTCACCCTGACCTCCAATCCGATTTTCCAGAGCGTGGTGCAGCAGACCAGCAATGCCCTCAAGCAAAGCGCCGAGGTACTGCGCAACTCCCCCGAGCATCTGGCTGAGCGTCTCGAAGAGAACGAAGCCGTGGTGCGCGCGATCCGCAGCAAGAACAGCGCCCAGGCCAGCGCCGAAATGCGTCGGCACATCCTTCGTGAAGGTCAGCGGATGGGCATCGAATTGAATATCCCGGACGACAACCTCGGCCGTTCAAACCTATAAAAACCGGAGACAGGCCATGAACAGCTTCGCGTCACCGCACACTCTTGTTGCCCTGCCCTTTTCCCCGCCGGTGGATGATCTGTACTCGCGTGTCTTCGACGCCATTCTCGAGCAGCGCATCCATGCAGCCAGCCGCTTTACTGAAGAAAGCCTGGCGCAGATGTTCGGCGTTCGCCGCAGTGAGATTCGTGGGGTGTTGACGCAACTGTCTCATCAGCAGGTCATCGTCCTTCGGGCCAATCATCGCCCCCGCGTCGCCATGCTCGATAGCGAGCAGATTCGGCAGACGTTGCATGCCCGGCGGTTGACTGAGACCACGGTGGTGCGGCTGGCCTGTCAGCAGCCCCATCCGCAAGACTTGAAAAGTCTACGAGCCCTGATCGATAGCGAGCGTCACTGTGCGGCGCGTGGGTCGGCGATCCGGTTGTCGGGGGAGTTTCATCTGAAGTTGGCGGAAATGGCGGGGAATGCACCGTTGGCGCATTTTTTGGGTAGTCTGGTACCGCTGTCGTCGCTGGCGATTGCGCAGTTGGATGTGCGGGCGGGAGGTTATTGCGATTGGCAGAATCACGGGAAAATTGTGAATGCGGTGGAGCGCGGGGATGCAGTGACCGCCGAGGATTTGCTGAGTCAGCATCTGGATCAATTGGAGGCAGTTTTACTGAACTCACAACCGATGTCCCGCCAAAATCGTGTTGCTGGTTAGATCGTCTTCGCGAGCAAGCCCGCTCCCACATTCGACCGCATTCCCCTGGAGGAACTCGGTTAAATGTGGGAGCGGGGCTTGCTCGCGAAGGCGGCATCGAGCTCGCTGAAGATGTCAGGCTTTACTCCGCCGCCACCCGCGCAAACCCCTCGCGAATTTTCTCTTCCGGCAAATCATCGGCAATAAACACAATCACGCTTTCACGCGCCTCGCCGTCCGCCCACTCCGTATCCCAATCGAATCCGTACAGCTTCAGCACACCCTGAAACACCATGCGACGTGGCTCGCCAGCAATGCTCAACACACCTTTATAGCGCAGCAGTTGCTTGCCATGGTCTTCCAGCAATTCGTTCATGAACTCGCTGAGCTTGTCGATATCCAGTGGCTTGTCAGTGCGCAGCACCAGGCTGGAAATGCGGTCGATGGAAGGCGCCTGGCTGACCGGGCGCAAACTCACGCCGCCACCGAGGTCAGCATTGAGGTTGAAACCCCGCACGTCGAGCAATTCGGCGAGGTCGATCTTGCCGTGGTCGACCACGCGGATGGGCGCGCGACGGTTGATGCGCGTCAGGCGTTCGCTTAACGCCGTGAAGGTCGGCTCGTCCACCAGATCACGCTTGCTCACCAGCAAGCGGTCGGCGAAACCGATCTGTGCCTGGGCGATGGTTTGGGTCAGATGAGTGTCGGCGTGCGCCGCGTCGACCAGGGTGATGATGCCGTCGAGGATGTAACGCTCGCGCAGTTCTTCATCGATGAAAAAGGTTTGTGCCACGGGTGCCGGATCGGCCAGGCCGGTGCACTCGATCACCAGACGGTCGAAGGCGATTTCACCGCTGTCCAGGCGTTCGAGCAACAGGTAAAGCGCCTTGGTCAGGTCGGTGTGAATCGTGCAGCAGACGCAGCCGTTGGACAGCGTCATCACTTGCACCGGCTCATCACCCAACAGCTGGGTGTCGATGCCGGCGTCGCTGAATTCGTTTTCGATCACGGCGATTTTCAGGCCGTGCTCGGCTTTGAGCAGGTGACGCAACAGCGTGGTTTTGCCGGCGCCGAGGAAGCCGCTGAGGATCGTTACTGGAATGGGAGAGGACAACTGGAGTCTCCTGTTTCACAAAGTTAAAAAACAACACAAAACAAATGTGGGAGCGGGCTTGCTCGCGAAGAGGCTGTATCAGTCGACATTAATGTTGAATGACACAGCGCTTTCGCGAGCAAGCCCGCTCCCACAGGGATTGCATCAAGCCGGCTGTTGCATCAACAGCACTTCGGCCCACCCTTGCCACCGTAACGAGCTTCCTGACGTTCCCGGAAGAACATCTCGTAGCTCATCACCGGTTTGTCCGGGTGTTTGCTCTGCATGTGCTCGACGTAGTTGTCGTAGTCGGGCATGCCGACCATCAGGCGCGCGGCCTGACCGAGGTATTTACCGAGGCGACTCAGGTCATTGAACATGCTGCATTCCTCGATTACGCATCCGGCAGCGCCTGGAACGGTGCTTCTTTATCCGTACGCTCCTTGGTGCCCCAGGCGGAAATACCGACCTTGAGCGCATAGAACAGGATACTGAAGACCACGAACAGGAACAGCGCCGTCAGCGTTGCGTTGGTGTAGGCATTGAAGATCACGTGTTGCATCTGAGTGATGTCCTTGGCCGGAGCGAGGATCTGACCATTGGCCAGCGCATCGCTGTATTTCTTGGCCAGCGACAGGAAGCCGATCGCCGGGTTGGCGTCGAACAGCTTGATGAAGCCGGCGGTGGTGGTGCAGATCAGCAGCCATACGGCAGGCAACATAGTCACCCAGACGTAGCGTTGACGTTTCATTTTGATCAGTACAACCGTTGCCAACATCAACGCGATACCGGCCAGCATCTGGTTGGAGATGCCGAACAGCGGCCACAAGGTGTTGATGCCGCCCAGCGGATCGATCACGCCCTGGTACAGCAACCAACCCCACATCGCCACACAACCGGCGGTGGCGATCAGGTTGGCGGTCCAGGATTCGGTGCGTTTCAGCGCCGGGACGAAGGAGCCGAGCAAGTCCTGCAGCATGAAACGCCCGGCACGGGTGCCAGCGTCGACCGCGGTCAGGATGAACAGCGCTTCGAACAGGATCGCAAAGTGGTACCAGAACGCCATGGTGTTTTCACCTGGCAGGACACTGTGCAGGATCTGCGCGATACCGACAGCCAGGGTCGGCGCACCGCCGGCACGGGCGAGGATGGTGGTTTCACCGATGTCCTTGGCCACCGCTTGCAGCGCTTCCGGGGTAATTGCAAAACCCCAGCTGCTGACGGTTTGTGCCACAGCCACCACATCACCGCCGACGACAGCGGCAGGGCTGTTCATGGCGAAATACACACCTGGCTCGATCACCGACGCGGCGACCATTGCCATGATGGCCACGAACGACTCCATCAGCATGGCGCCGTAACCGATGTAACGGGCGTTAACCTCGTTATCCAGCAGTTTCGGCGTGGTGCCGGAGGAGATCAGCGCGTGGAAACCCGAGACCGCACCACAGGCGATGGTGATGAACAGGAACGGGAACAGACCGCCCTTCCACACCGGGCCGGTGCCATCGACGAACTGGGTCAACGCCGGCATTTTCAGCTCTGGCATGGTGACCAGGATGCCGATAGCCAGGGCCACGATGGTGCCGATTTTCAGGAACGTGGAGAGATAGTCACGCGGCGCCAGGATCAGCCAGACCGGTAACGAGGCGGCGACGAAACCGTAACCGACCAGCATCCAGGTAATCTGAACGCCATTGAAGGTGAATGCCTTGGCCCAGTACGGATCGGCAGCAATCTGCCCACCCAGCCAGATCGACCCGAGCAGCAGCAATACGCCGACCACGGAGATTTCACCGATGCGGCCCGGGCGGATGTAACGCATGTAAATGCCCATGAACATCGCGATCGGGATGGTCGCCATCACCGTGAAAATGCCCCATGGGCTCTCGGCCAGGGCCTTGACCACGATCAGCGCCAGCACCGCGAGGATGATGATCATGATCAGGAAGCAGCCAAACAGCGCGATGGTGCCGGGGATGCGACCCATTTCTTCACGGACCATGTCACCGAGTGAACGGCCGTTGCGACGGGTGGACATGAACAGGACCATGAAGTCCTGAACCGCACCGGCCAGCACCACGCCGGCAATCAGCCACAGCGTGCCGGGCAAGTAGCCCATCTGCGCCGCCAGAACCGGACCGACCAGCGGCCCCGCGCCAGCAATGGCCGCGAAGTGGTGACCGAACAGGATGTGTTTGTTGGTAGGGACGTAGTCCAGACCATCGTTGTTGAGCACGGCGGGGGTGGCCCGTCGCGAATCGAGTTGCATCACATTGTTAGCGATGAACAGACTGTAGTAACGGTACGCAACCAGATAAATGGCCACGGCAGCGACCACAATCCACAAGGCATTGATCGCCTCGCCTCGGCGCAATGCCACTACGCCAAGGGCGCACGCTCCTACGATTGCCAGCAGCAGCCAGGGTAGGTGGCGTAGCAGGCTATTATTATTTTTCATTTTATTATTCCAGCCAGGGTGGACAAGAAAGACAGCCACCCCGAGTTTAGCTCTCCTGACGGTAAAGGCCATACCCCGACATTGGTCGAAACGCTTGTACTGGCTGGCAGGCTTTGACAATGCGGGTCTATAGTCAGCGAACATTCAGAGGATTGCGCCATGAGCGAACACCCTGCCGATCGTCGCCGCTTCAAACGAATTGCGTTCGATGCCCGAACCGAGCTGAGCCAAGGGGAATTCATCTGGCCAGTGAAACTGATCGACCTGTCGCTGAAGGGGTTGCTGATCGAGCGCCCCGAGCCGTGGCTGGGGAGTCGGGAGCAGATGTTCTCCGTCGACATCCATTTGAGCAAAGACATCGAGATCAAAATGGATGTGCAACTGACGCACAATGAACATGGCCAGTTGGGTTTCGTTTGCCGATACATCAGTCTGGATTCCATCGCGCGCCTGCGGCGGTTGATCGAACTCAATCTGGGTGATCAGCGGGAACTGGAGCGCGAGTTGGGAGCACTGATCGAAGCCTAACGGACCTACACCATTTAAATGTAGGAGCGGGCTTGCTCGCGAAGGCGCCGGGTCAGGCAACAATAATGTCGACTGATACACCGCTTTCGCGAGCAAGCCCGCTCCCACAGGGGTTGAGTTTCGCCAAAACGTTACTCGAAGAGTGCGTCGAGTGCCTGCTCCAGACGCGTCACTGCAATAATCTGCAACCCCGGCGGCGCCTCCTTCGGCGCATTGCCTTTTGGCACGATGGCCCGTTTGAAGCCGTGTTTGGCGGCCTCTTTCAACCGCTCCTGACCGCTCGGCACCGGCCGCACCTCGCCAGACAAACCGACTTCGCCGAACACCAGCAGATCATGGGGCAATGGCCGGTTGCGCAAACTGGACATGACCGCCGCCATCAAC
Organism: Pseudomonas migulae; assembly: GCF_024169315.1. Classification (NCBI taxonomy): domain Bacteria; kingdom Pseudomonadati; phylum Pseudomonadota; class Gammaproteobacteria; order Pseudomonadales; family Pseudomonadaceae; genus Pseudomonas; species Pseudomonas migulae. Next base: position 3,051,864 of record NZ_JALJWR010000001.1, read on the forward strand.
GCCAGGTCGGAAGCGGTTTCCAACACCTTCACCCCGCCCACCACGTTGAGGAAAACGTCCTGATCGTGGGTCGGAATGCCGCCGTGACGGTGCAGTACCGCCAGCAACATCGCCAGCCGGTTCTGATCCAGCCCCAGCGTGACGCGGCGCGGGTTGGCCAGGTGGCTGTCATCCACCAACGCCTGGACTTCCACCAGCATCGGTCGGGTCCCTTCCCACGTCGCCATGACCACACTGCCCGGTACTTCTTCCTGAGCACGCGTCAGAAAAATCGCCGAAGGATTGGAGACTTCCTTCAAACCCTTGTCGGTCATGCCAAACACGCCCAGCTCGTTGACCGCGCCGAAACGGTTTTTCACCGCCCGGAGCAAGCGCAAACGACCGTCGGATTCGCCTTCGAAATACAGCACCGTGTCGACCATGTGCTCCAGCACTCGCGGCCCGGCCAATGCCCCCTCTTTCGTCACGTGACCGACCAGGAAAATCGCCGTGCCGCTCTGCTTGGCGTAGCGCACCAGCAATGCCGCGCTCTCCCGAACCTGGGACACCCCACCGGGGGCCGATTGCAGTTGTTCAGTGAAAATGGTCTGAATCGAGTCGATCACCATGACCTTGGGCTTTTCGACCCGCGCAGTGGCGATGATGGTCTCGATGCAGGTTTCGGTCATGACCCGCAGTTGGTCCTGCGGCAATCCCAGGCGCCGGGCGCGCATGGCTACCTGTTGCTGGGACTCTTCGCCCGTCACATACAGCGCCGGCATGCTTTTGGCGAGGTTGCACAAGGTTTGCAACAGGATGGTTGATTTGCCGATGCCGGGGTCGCCGCCGATCAGCACCACCGAGCCGTCCACCAGGCCGCCGCCCAACACCCGATCCAGCTCGCTGGAGGCGGTGGAAAAGCGCGGTATTTCTTCGACACTGACTTCGGCCAGGGTCTTGATCTGCGCCTGTTGGCCTGTCCAGCCGGTGCGTCCGCTGGGGGCCGCAGCGCCGCCGCTCTCGACCATGGTTTCGGTCAAGGTATTCCAGGCCCCGCATTCGCCGCACTGGCCGGCCCACTTGGGGAACGTTGAGCCGCACTCGGTGCAGCCGTACATGCGTTTGGCCTTGGCCATCTGAACTCCCGGCAAAAAACGCGATGATAGCTCAGCTGGACCGGATCGGCGCGAAGCCGTTGACCAATGAAACTTCAGCCGTAACTTGCCTGATGGTCAGCGATGTAAACGTCGAGTGACCATCCACGGATTTTGTACAACTTCGCCATCGACAACTCAATCAAGACCCAGATCCGGATCGAACCAATAAAAACAAAAGCTGTACAAACCCTTTATATCTAGAGCGGGGAACGTACAACATCATACCCGCACTATTAATCAACAACCGCATACCAACTTACTGGCAATTTAATGGCGAACCAAATTTATCAGAATATGACTTATACATTCAAACTAACAATGTAAAGGCCCAGGCACTCATATGATTTCTTGCAAAAAACCAACATCACCAACTGCTCCCGCTCGAAACTTTCGAGTGCTCCTCACTTGCGGAAGCAACGGTGAAAGGGTGACGGACAAAATGTGCTGACGCTAATTCTGCGTGCCCCTCGAATGATGGGGCAGTACGGAACATCGCGCAGGAATGATGGCGTTTTGTAAACTTTTTGCCGATGGCCCGGTCGATTACAGGCGAGCTCTGTAAGCAGTTGTTTCGGGCGAGAAGCCTTCGGCTGATTTACACTGGGTAACCAACCTCATCTGTAACAAGGAAATAACCTATGGGCGTGATAAGTGAGTTCAAGGCCTTCGCGGTCAAGGGCAATGTGGTCGACATGGCCGTCGGCATTATCATCGGCGCAGCCTTCGGCAAGATCGTCTCGTCGTTCGTCGGCGACGTGGTGATGCCGCCAATCGGCCTGCTGATCGGTGGGGTGGATTTCAGTGACCTGGCCATTACGCTCAAGGCCGCCAACGGGGATATCCCCGCGGTAGTGCTGGCGTATGGCAAATTCATCCAGAGCATGATCGACTTCATGATCGTTGCGTTTGCGATCTTCATGGGCGTCAAAGCGATCAATCGCTTGAAGCGCGAAGAGGCCGTTGCGCCAACGCTGCCGCCTGTTCCGACCAAGGAAGAAGAGCTGCTGGGGGAGATTCGCGATCTGTTGAAGGCCCAGAACAATCGGCCTGAATGACATGATGCATTCAAGAACGGCGCCTTCGGGGCGCCGTTTTTTTTTACCAGTAGTTTTCCACCGCTACGTGCCCGGGGCGTCGGCTGAGGCTCAGGTGCATGTCGCGCTGTTTAAGCAGTTTGCGCGTGTCGTCGATCATCTGCGGATTGCCGCAGAGCATGACCCGCGAATGCTCGGCCGTCAGAGCCACACCCGCCACCCGCTCAAGTTCGCCATTGTCTATCAGCGTCGTGATCCGCCCGTTCAAGGCGCCCGGATGCTCCTCGCGCGTGACGGTGGCGATGAATTGAAGCTTGTGTGCGTACTCGGCCAGATAGTCACGTTGCGCCAACCCCGAGATCAGCTCCTGATAAGCCAGCTCCCTGGCTTCTCGCACGCTGTAGACCAGGATGATTCTTTCGAATTTCTCCCAGACTTCGAAGTCCTGCAGGATCGACAAAAACGGCGCCACGCCGGTGCCTGTGGATAACAACCAGAGATCACGTCCGTCAACAAAACGGTCAAGCGTCAGGTAACCAAAGGCCTGACGGTCAACCAGCAGGGTATCGCCCTCGCCTAGCCGACTCAGCTCACTGGTGAACTCGCCGCCCGGCACCACAATGGAAAGGAACTCGAGGAACTCGTCATAAGGTGAAGAGACCATGGAATAGGCACGCCACACCGTGCTGCCATCGGCCTTGGTAACTCCCAGCCGGGCGAACTGCCCAGCACGAAAGCGAAAGCCCGGATCCCGGGTCGTGCGCAGAGTGAACAGGTTCGGAGTCAGCGGCTGGACGTCGAGCAGGGTCTGGCGGGTGAATTTTTCTGCGCTGGCGGTCATGGGGCGCTCCATTGAACGGATGACGCCAGTGTCCCGCAAAACATGCGAATTAAACACTGACGGTTTGTGGTGCCTTTAACACGCATGTTCAAAAACACCTGTCGCTTGAAACATTAACCTTTACGAACCATCTGGTTAATTCACGCAACTCACATTAAGGCTTTCATTCAATATTCATCCTATTTACACCTCTATTAATAGAACCAGATATTTAGTTTTTAACGCGTTAACAAAGCCAAAAAGTCTCACCCTATATGTAGGATTCATCCTACACTCGTTAGCGTGCTGGATCTCGGATCCAACTAGCACCCCAGAGAAGATTGGATAATGGAGATTCATGATGGAGCGGTGGAAGGAGTCACAACTTACACAACTGTCGTACACGACCGACATAGAGAACGCGTATCGGATTGCACTGGGTTTTGCGAAAAACATCGGGTTTAAATTTTTCGCCTTTTCAACTACTTATCAAACGAAAAACAACCAGGTCAATACCATCCGGCGCAACAATTACCCTGTCGACTGGAACAACGAATATGAACAAAAGAATCTGAGGTCAATAGATCCGGTAGTAGCCCATTGCCATCGCTCCATGTTGCCCATTCTATGGAGCGAAAACCTTTTCTCCAATGTTCCTTCACTGTGGGAGGACCTTGTGGCGCAAGGTTTGGAGCACGGCTGGTCACAATCGTTTCACGACGAAGAGAGCGGCCTGTGCAGCATTTTGAGCCTGGCCAGGAGCCATTGTCCGATCACGGCAATGGAGCTGTACGAAAATCTTGGCTTCTCAGTGTTCATGTGCAGTCACCTCCATTCGTTGGTCGCACAATCGCTGCCCAAGCGATCGGCGAAACCGGCAACCCCGCATCTGTCGCCCCGGGAAATCGACGTTCTGGAACTGGCGGCAGCCGGCAAGACGGCAGACGAAAGCGCGAGAATTCTTAATCTGAGTGCACGAACCATCCATTTCCACATTCAAAGTTCGATCGATAAACTCGGGGTCAACAACAAGATTGCGGCCATTATCGCCGCCCTCAAGGCCGGCTATCTCAACCGCACCTCGATCCGTTGACCGGTTAAAACCTGCGAGTAATCCAAAAGAAAAAAACGTACCATCTGCGACGCCTCCATAGTGTTGCCGTGTGAACCTTCACGACGCAGTACACTTGGACGGTCTCGCCCGCCACAACGCCCCTGGGCCGCGGGAAACCCGTTGATTACCCAGAGCCCCGCCCCATGCCTTTGCTCGAAACACCCTTCGCCCGACTCGACCTGATCCGCCAGCCCGAACAGCAGAATGAACCGCTGCAGGCGTTTGATGCCGCCGACGAATACCTGCTCAATCATCTGGCCGAACAGCAACCGATCGCGAATACCCGTGTGCTGGTGCTCAATGACAGCTTCGGCGCATTGGCCGCCAGCCTGGCAGGCAAGGTTCAGGTGACCACGAGCGGTGATTCGTTCCTGGCTTTCCAGGGGCTGGAAAAGAATCTGATCCGCAACGGCCAGGCATTTGATGCCGTGGCGGGCGTACCTGCCAGCGAAGCAGTCAACGGTCCGTTTGACCGGGTACTGATCCGGGTTCCGAAAACCCTGGCCTTGCTGGAGGAGCAACTGATCCGCCTGCAAACTCAGCTGGCACCCGGCGCCCAAGTGATCGCCGGTGCCATGATCAAGCATCTGCCGCGTGCCGCCGGGGATTTGCTGGAACGCTACATCGGTCCGGTGCAAGCATCCTTGGCGGTGAAAAAGGCCCGACTGTTGATTGCTACCGCCGAGGCCAAAGCCCCCGCGACGTCGCCCTATCCCACCCGCTATCGACTCGACACGCCGCCCATCGAACTGCTCAACCACGCCAACGTGTTTTGCCGGGAAGGCCTGGACATCGGCACGCGGGCATTTCTGCCGCACTTGCCGACGAACCTCGGCGCGGCGCGGGTCGCCGACCTCGGTTGCGGCAACGGTGTACTGGCGATCGCCAGTGCCCTGCAAAATCCCGAGGCGCACTACACACTGGTGGACGAGTCTTTCATGGCCGTGCAATCGGCCGCCGAAAACTGGCGCGCAGCGCTGGGTGATCGAGACGTGATGGTGCGTGCCGGTGACGGCTTGGCCGGGCAGGAACCGCAATCACTGGACGTGGTGCTGTGCAACCCGCCGTTTCATCAGCAGCAAGTGGTGGGTGACTTTCTCGCCTGGCGCATGTTCCAGCAAGCCCGGGAAGCGCTGGTGGTGGGCGGTGCGCTGTATATCGTCGGCAATCGTCATCTGGGCTATCACAGCAAGCTCGCTCGGTTGTTCCGCGGTGTTGAACAAGTGGCGGCCACGCCGAAGTTCGTGATCCTTAAAGCCCGAAAATAATTCCAGGCAAAAAAAACCCTCCAGCACAGGAGGGTTGTAAATCCGTGCCGCAAGGCATCGGGATGGGATCGGGTGCGAAGCATCAATGCGTCGACAGGCCTGCCGCATTCATGAACATACGCATCAGGCTCGCGACGATGAACAGCGCCACCACGCTGCCGGTCCAGATCATCGCCAGCCAGCCGAGTCGCTGCCACAGCGGTTTTTTCTCTGCTGCTTCGATTTCCTGCAAGGAATGTTTGCCAGCCATCATCGTAATCTCCTCTGAAACGGCGCAGGTCTCTGCCCTGCGCCATTGCCGTGTGCGCTAGTGGTAGCCGTCTTCGTGGGTGACCTTGCCGCGGAACACGTAGTAGCTCCAGAAGGTGTACCCCAGGATAAACGGGATGATGAACAGCGTTCCGACCAGCATGAAACCCTGACTCTGTGGCGGTGCGGCGGCGTCCCAGATCGAAATCGAAGGCGGCACGATGTTCGGCCACAGGCTGATGCCCAGACCGCTGTAGCCGAGGAAGATCAGCACCAGCGTCAGCAGGAACGGCGTGTAGTTCGCATTGCGTGCCACGGCGCGAATCAGGCCGTACATGGTCACCAGCACCAGAATCGGCACCGGCAGGAACCAGAACAGATTCGGCAGCGTGAACCAGCGAGCGGCGATCTCGGGATGAGCCAGCGGCGTCCAGATGCTGACGATGCCGATCACGGCCAACACCACGAAGGCCAGCGGCCGCGCCAGGTCATGCATCTGTTCCTGCAGCTTGCCTTCGGTTTTCATGATCAGCCAGGTGCAGCCGAGCAGCGCATAAGCCACCACCAGTGCGACGCCGCAGAACATCGTAAAGGGCGTCAACCAATCCAGTGAACCACCGGCGAACTGGCGATTGACCACCGGCAATCCATCAATGAACGCCCCCAGGGCCACGCCCTGAAAGAACGTCGCGGCGACCGAACCACCGATGAACGCTTTATCCCAGAGGTGACGCTTGTCGTCCTTGGCCTTGAAGCGGAACTCGAACGCCACGCCGCGGAAGATCAGCCCGATCAGCATGAAAATCAGCGGCAGGTACAGCGCCGAGAGCACCACTGAATACGCCAGCGGGAAGGCGCCGAACAACGCCGCGCCCCCCAGAACCAGCCAGGTCTCATTGCCATCCCACACCGGTGCGACGGTGTTCATCATCACGTCACGGTCGGTCTTGCCCGGGATGAACGGAAAGAGAATCCCGATCCCCAGGTCGAAACCGTCCATGACCACGTACATCATGATGCCGAAGATGATGATCACGGCCCAGATCAGCGGAAGATCAATACCCATGATTCAAATCTCCTTTTGCAGGCTGGGGTCGTGGTCGGCATCGCCAGGATCGTCGGCGGCGGACAGCGGACGGGCCGGCGTGCGTTGCTTGCCTGGACCGCCATCGGGCGTTTCCGCGCCTTCGTCGATCTTCGGCCCCTTGCGCACCAGACGCATCATGTACCCCAGGCCAGCCCCGAACAGCGCGAAATAGACCACCACGAACAGGATCAGCGTGATGCTCATCTGCATGAAGCTGTGATTGGACGAAGCGTCTGCCGTGCGCATCAAACCGTAGACCACCCACGGCTGGCGCCCGATTTCAGTGGTAAACCAACCGGCGAGGATCGCGATCAGGCCGGACGGGCCCATCCACAATGCCAGGTACAGGAACGGTCGCGAGGTGTACAACCTGTCGCGTTTGCGCAGCCACAGGCTCCACAAACCAGTGAAGATCATCAGCATGCCCAGGCCGACCATGATCCGGAACGACCAGAACACGATGGTTGAATTCGGCCGGTCTTCAGGCGGGAATTCCTTGAGCGCCGGCACCTGTTTGTCCAGCGAGTGCGTGAGGATCAGGCTGCCCAGGTACGGAATTTCCACCGCGAACTTGGTCCGCTCTTCTTTCATGTCCGGCCAACCGAACAGAATCAGCGGAGTCGGTTCGTCACCGTGGTTTTCCCAGTGACCTTCGATCGCCGCGATTTTCGCCGGTTGGTGCTTCAACGTATTGAGGCCGTGAAAGTCACCGATGACCGCCTGAATCGGCGCCACGATCAGGGCCATCCACATGGCCATCGAAAGCATGGTGCGGATCGCCGGGTTGTCCTTGCCGCGCAGCAGGTGCCAGGCCGCCGAAGAACCGACGAAGAACGCCGTCGCCACGAATGCGGCCGTTGCCATGTGCATCAGGCGGTACGGGAACGACGGATTGAAGATCACCGCCAGCCAGTCGGTTGGAATGACCTGGCCGTTGATGATTTCGTAACCCTGCGGGGTCTGCATCCAGCTGTTGGAGGCTAGAATCCAGAAGGTCGAGATCAGCGTGCCGATGGCGACCATGACCGTGGCGAAAAAGTGCAGGTTGCGCCCGACCTTGTTCCAGCCGAACAGCATGACCCCAAGGAACCCGGCTTCGAGGAAGAAGGCCGTCAGGACTTCGTACGTCAGCAACGGCCCGGTCACGGAACCGGCGAAGTCCGAGAATCGGCTCCAGTTGGTGCCGAACTGATAGGCCATGACCAGCCCGGAGACCACCCCCATGCCGAAGTTGACGGCAAAGATCTTCGACCAGAAGTGGTACAGGTCGCGGTAGGTATCGTTATGGGTTTTCAGCCACAAGCCTTCGAGCACCGCCAGGTAACTCGCCAGGCCGATGGTGATGGCCGGGAACAGGATGTGGAACGAGATGGTGAACGCGAACTGAATTCGGGCGAGATCAAGCGCCTCCAAACCGAACATAAGTCTTCCTCTGTCAGGTAATACCGGCTGAAGGCTTGTGGCCTGCACCCAATGCCCCCACGGATATGGAGTGTGGCGAATTTGAATTCGTTCTTCTTTTTACCAACATCACACGTAGGGAATCTGGCCATCTGGCCGCCGGACCAATTCCAGGAAGGCATTGATCTGGATCAAGCATGGCTGAAAGAGTAGTCCGGTTTTTGACGATGGACGGTGTGGTCTATTGCCGCGTGACAGGTTGCCTCACAGGCCAGGCAATCAGCTGCAACACATTCCCTGTGGGAGCGAGACCGGCTTGCCGGCGATGGCGGAGTGTCAGTCGATACCGTTGCTGCCTGATCCACCGCCATCGCCGGCAAGCCGGTCTCGCTCCCACAGGGGGAACTCCGCGCTTCGGGATCGGTGTCTAGCTAACTAAATTTCCCGCCTCTGCAACTTCTGGTTACAGGTTGGTGATAATCTCGGCCTTCCCCTCGCTCAAGACCTGCCTCAGATGCCCAGCCAAGCGCCCTTGCTGTTACGTCATCATCGCCCTTTCATCGCGTTCTGGCTGGCTCGAGTGTTTACCGCCAGCGGCTTTCAGATGCTCACGGTTGCCATCGGCTGGAACCTCTATCAACTGACCGGCAACGTGCTGGACCTGGGCCTGGTCGGCCTGGTGGAGTTTGCCCCGCGAGTGCTGTTCATGTTGCACACCGGGCATGTCGCCGATCGCTATGACCGGCGTAAAGTCGCGGCCATCTGTCAGTCACTGCAGGCATTGATTGCTCTGACGCTGGCGATTGGCGGCGCGACCGGCCACGTCACCCGAGAAATGATCTTCATCCTGGCGTTTCTGCTCGGCGCCGCTCGCTCTTTCGAAATGCCGACCACCCAGGCGCTGCTGCCCAGCATCGTTCCCTCTGCGCTGTTCCCCCGCGCCGTCGCCGCCGCCCAGTCGGCGCAACAATCGGCAACCATCGTCGCACCGGCCCTTGGTGGTTTGCTGTACGCCTTCGGCAGCGTCTGGGTCTACGGACCGACCGTGATCCTGTATGTGATCGCCTGCGGATTGATGCTCAACCTGCCCGCCCGGCAGACGCCGCTGAACAAAGGCAAGGCGACCCTGGATTCGCTGCTGGCCGGTATCCGATTCATTCGCAGCCGTCCGGACATTCTCGGCGCGATTTCCCTCGATCTGTTTGCAGTGCTGTTAGGTGGCGCGACGGCGTTGCTGCCGGTATTCGCCAAGGACATTCTGCTGACCGGGCCGTGGGGGCTGGGCCTGCTGCGCTCCGCTCCAGCCGTCGGTGCGTTACTGATGTCACTCTGGCTGGCGCGTTTCTCGGTGGATCGCAAGGTCGGTCGGGTGATGTTTACCGCTGTCGGGGTGTTCGGCGTCGCGACCATCGCGTTTGGTCTTTCGACCTCGTTCTGGTTCTCACTGGCCGTGCTGGTGGTGTTGGGCGCCGCCGACATGATCAGCATGGTGATCCGCGCGTCCTTCGTGCAACTGGAAACACCGGATGAAATGCGCGGCCGGGTCAGCGCCGTAAACGGTCTGTTCATCGGCGCCTCGAACCAGTTGGGTGAATTCGAATCCGGCCTCACCGCCCACTGGTTTGGCACCGTGCCAGCGGTGGTCATGGGCGGCATCGGCACGCTGGTGGTGACCGGAGTGTGGATCAAGCTGTTCCCGACGTTGGCCAACCGTGATCGCATGCATGTGCCGGTGGAAGAAGCCAGGGTGTGACACCGTTTAAACCATCAACTCCCCCGCCACCGTCACCCGGGTTGGCTTGCCGCAAAGTTGTTCCACCAGCGTCAGGGCAAACTCCAGAGCGCCTCCCGAACCTTGAGCGGTAATGCAGTTGCCATCGACCACCACCGGTTGATCGACGAAGTTGCAGCCTGACAGCTGATGACTCGCCGAAGGCAGGCAGGTCATTCGCCGCTGACGCAGGACGCCAAAGGCTTGCAGTGCCACGGCCGGGGCTTCGGCGATGGCGGCGAACAGGCGACCTGCCGCCACCTGATCCTTGATCAATTGCTGCAAGGGCTGATGGGCCGCCAGATGCTGCGCACCGACTGCGCCGCCAGGCAGTGCGATCAAATCAAACGGCTGGGCCAGCAAATCCACCAGCATCGCATCGGCCGTCACGCGGGTGCCGCGGGCACAGGTGAGCATGCGCCGCCCCTCGATGCTCGCCACCACCACTTCGACCTTGGCGCGGCGCAGCACATCGATCAGCGTCACGGTTTGCAGGTCATCGATGCCCTCGGCGAGGGTAATCAGAGCTCTAAAGGTCATGGGCGCGGTCCACAGGATGATCCTTAAAGCGTAGTCAGCTTTCCTGACCCTTGTTCGAGCCGGCCGTTACTTGATGTAAAGCTGGGTCGACATCGTGTTGCCCGGCGCGTTGATGGACGTGTTGCTGAAGGTGAAGGTGCCTTCCTGCTTGCCGGCCAGATCGAAGACATACAGGTAGCCGACCGTTTTTCTGCCGACGGTGCACTCGGTCAGGTTGCCGTTATCGAACGCACAGACAGGGGTCCGGGTGCCGTCCACATCAAATCCGTCCAGCCCGACTTGCGCCTTGCGGCCGTAACCGACTTCCAGCACGTAGATCTTGATGTTCGGCCCGCTGTGATCGCAGCGGGTTTTCTCCTGCCCCTCGCCAATGTCTTCAAAACCACAGACCGGCGACTCGACCTTGAGCACCTTGACCTGGGTCAACGGCGCCGCCGAGGCCGCCGAAGCGCTTTGCGCCCCCAGCAACAAGGCAATCAATGTTCCAAATACGGTAACCAGACGCTTTTTCATGAAATCCCCATGTCCCCCAAAACCAGCGCGCAGTATGGCGCACTTGGCTTTAACGCAAAACATCGACGACGATCACCACCATAAGCAGCCACAGCCCCACGCGGCTGGTATGATGCGCGGCTTTTTCCGACCCACAGAAAATTACCAGGCGCCTGCAGCGGTCTGTGCTTTGCTGTTGAGGTCGATACATTCACGGCGCCGGGCGCGCCACGGGGAGCAGACATGCTGGAAAGGCTGTTTCAACTCAAGGCACACAACACCAACGTGCGGACCGAGATTCTTGCGGGCGTCACGACCTTCCTGGCCATGGCCTACATTCTGTTCGTCAACCCGAGCATCCTCGGCGAGACCGGCATGGACAAGGGCGCGGTGTTTGTCGCGACCTGCCTGGCGGCCGCCATTGGCTCCACGGTGATGGGCCTGATCGCCAACTACCCGATCGCCCTCGCACCGGGCATGGGCCTGAACGCCTTCTTCACCTACACCGTGGTCCTGCACATGGGCCATACCTGGCAAGTGGCACTGGGGGCGGTGTTCATCTCGGCGGTGTTGTTCTTCCTGTTGTCGATCTTCCGCATTCGGGAATGGATCATCAACAGCATCCCGTTGCCGCTGCGTTCGGCGATCGCCGCCGGTATCGGCCTGTTCCTGGCGCTGATCGCCCTGCACAACGCCGGTATCGTGGTCAGCAATCCGGCGACCATGGTCGGCCTCGGTGACCTGAAGCAACCGGCACCGATCCTCGCCACCCTTGGTTTTGCCCTGATCGTTGCCCTCGAGGCTCTGGCCGTACGCGGTGCGGTGCTGATCGGGATTCTGGTTGTGACTATCGCGTCGATTGCCTTGGGTTTCACCCCGTTCGGCGGCGTGATGTCGATGCCGCCATCGCTGGCGCCGACATTCCTGCAACTGGACATCAAGGGTGCACTGGACATCGGTCTGGTCAGCGTGATCTTCGCCTTCCTGTTCGTCGACCTGTTCGATAACTCCGGCACCCTGATTGGCGTCGCCAAGCGCGCCGGCCTGATGGGCAAGGACGGCCACATGCCGAAAATGGGCCGCGCCCTGATCGCTGACAGCACCGCGGCCATGGCCGGTTCGTTGCTGGGTACGTCGACGACCACCAGCTACATCGAATCCGCAGCCGGTGTGAGTGCCGGTGGCCGCACCGGTCTGACGGCCGTTGTGGTGGCGATTCTTTTCCTGTTGGCGCTGTTCTTCTCGCCACTGGCCGCCAGTGTTCCCGCGTTCGCCACGGCACCGGCACTGCTGTTCGTCGCGGTACTGATGACTTCCGGCCTGGCCGAAATAGACTGGGACGACATTACCGTTGCCGCACCGGTCGTGATCACTGCGCTGGCCATGCCGTTCACTTACTCCATCGCCAACGGCATCGCCTTCGGTTTCATTTCCTGGACCGCGATCAAGCTGCTGTCCGGTCGCGGCCGTGAGCTGAACCCGGCGCTGGTGATTCTGTCGATTCTGTTCGTGATCAAGTTGGGTTGGTTCAACGCATGACTTTTGATTCCCAGGCTTACACCGTTCAGCTCGAAGAAAAGGTCTCGCGCCTGCGTGACCTGCTGGCCCCGTTCGATGCACCGGAACCGGCCGTATTCGATTCACCGCTGAAAAACTTCCGCCTGCGTGCCGAATTCCGCCTGTGGCGCGAAGGTGGCGAGCGTCACTACGCGATGTTTTCCCAGGAAGACAAACGCACGCCGATCCTGATCGAAGAGTTCCCCATTGCCAGCCTGCGCATCAATGAGTTGATGCCACAGCTCAAGACCGCGTGGAAAGCCAGTGCGGCCCTGAGCCACAAGCTGTTTCAGGTGGAGTTCCTGACGACGCTGGCCGGCGATGCAATGATCACCCTGTGCTACCACCGTCCGCTGGACGAACACTGGCACGCGGCGGCCACGAAACTGGCGGCAGACCTGAACGTCAGCGTGATCGGCCGCTCGAAAGGCAAGCGCGAAGTGATCGGTCACGATTACGTGGTCGAGAAACTCGACGTCGGCAGCCGCACCTTCAGTTACCGCCAGCCGGAAGGCGCGTTCACACAGCCCAACGGCACCGTGAACCAGAAGATGCTCAACTGGGCTTACGACGCCCTCGGCGATCGCCCGGACGATTTGCTGGAACTGTATTGCGGCAACGGTAACTTCACCCTGCCGCTTGCGACCCGCGTGCGCAAAGTGCTGGCCACCGAGATCAGCAAGACCTCAGTCAACGCGGCGCTGAGCAACCTCAGCGAAAACGCGGTGGATAACGTCACGCTGGTGCGCCTGTCCGCCGAAGAGCTGACCGAGGCCCTGAACGAGGTCCGCCCGTTCCGTCGCCTGCACGGCATCGACCTCAAGAGCTATGAATTCGGTAGCGTCTTCGTCGACCCGCCTCGCGCCGGTATGGACCCGGACACCTGCGAGTTGACCCGGCGCTTCGACAACATCCTGTACATTTCCTGCAACCCGGAAACCCTGGCGGCCAACATCGCCCAACTGCACGACACCCACCGCATCACCCAATGCGCGATGTTCGATCAGTTCCCGTGGACCCATCACATGGAATCCGGGGTGTTGTTGACCCGGCGTTGATTGCACTCGTCCGAGACAAAACAGCCGTCAGTACGACGGCTTTTTTGTGAGCGCTCAAACGGGGACATCCGGCTTGCGCGGACGCCCACCCTTGCGACCATTGGCCCGTGCTGCCTCGGCCTTGGCGGCACTGCTTTGGCGACCATTGCGCGAAGCGATGACCGAGGCGGCCATGTCCATCAGCGGCTTGCTCGCGGAGATCATCCCGGCGATGCACACATGCAAATCCTTGCCCTCATGGCAAAGGGCAGTTCCGGAAAAGCCGACTTTCAGGTCTGCAAAATCCTCGACCTCGAAACCAGCGAATTCCGGATAGTGCTGCACCGGCAGCAGCACGCCACTGCCATCAATGAAACTGACCGCCAGACACGGTTCCAAATAGGAAACGGCCGTCACCTGAAAACCACCTTTGTTGCGCACTTGCCCACGCCGGATGGCTACATCCAGCACGGCCTCGGTCACAGGCCGATCCGCGATCGTACTTGCCTCTATCGTTTTCATAACTTGATCTCCACGCCCTCCGAAACGCCAAACAGCGCCAGCAAGGTCTTGTTCGTCTCGGGCTCATAGCAAGCCGAATAAATCATGTTGGTCGCACTGACAATCCTTTTCACCACCACTACTTCACTGGTCCGCCAGTCCCATATCTGATGATCGAGGCAGACCGTCTGCAGCTTTTCCCACCAGATCTTGCGGGCGCGACGCAAATGAACAGGCTGTCGGAGTGCTTGACGCAGGCCCTCCAGCACGGCGGCAGGTGGCCGGTTGGAATGAGGAACCACATCCCACAGCTCGACACCGTTGTGCCAAAAGCTGAATTTGAAGCGTGCACTCCAGGCGCCGGCATCCACATGCGCGTGTGGTGGACAGTGCTCGTCGCGCAGCATGATCACCATTGAAAGCCCTTTGTAGCTGAACAATTTCATACTAACCCATCCGTTAGGTTGTTGAGCCTGACGACTCGTCATTCCTTGAACAATCCGATAACCGGTGTTGGCTGCATTCAGTCTCCGGAACTTGAGGCTAGCGCTTGAAGTCGCCCCGGGAGCGGCAATCAGGGGCAAAAATGGTAAGCAATCCTTTCGTCAATTTGATAAACACTGCGTCAGGCCCTTAATTTGATCCCCGGTGTAATCAATCATGCAGCGAACATTCGACGATCTTCAGCTCGGCAGCATCGAACTGTTTTGCCTCGCCGCCGAAGCCGGCAGCTTTACCGCCGCGGCGCTGGTGGCTGGCGTAACGCCCGCGGCGGTCAGCCGTTCGGTGTCGCGCATGGAGGAACGGCTGGGTGTGCGGTTGTTCGCACGAACCACCCGCAGCGTCAAAATGACCGACAGCGGGCGCCGCTATTACGAGGAATGTCGTCAGGCGCTGGCGCAATTGGTCGAGGCCCAACGCGAAGTGATGGGCCAGCAGCAGGAGCCTTCCGGCACCTTGCGCATCAGCATTCCCACAACGTATGCCCATCACCGGATCCTGCCGTTGCTCCCGGCGTTTCGGGAGCGCTTCCCGCAGGTGAAAGTCGAATCGCACATCAGCAATCGCAACATCGACTTCGTCGGCGAAGGCTATGACCTGGCCATCCGCGTGCGGGCGATTCCGGATTCAGGGCTGATCGCCCGGCAGCTTGAGGACGCGGGACTGGTGATGATTGCCAGTCCTGATTACCTGAAGCGCGCGGGTACTCCGCAAACCCTGGACGACCTCAAACAGCACGAATGCATCCAGTACGATCTGCCCAGCAGCGGCCGGCGAATTGCCTGGTTGTTCAACGACGATGGCGAGCAGCGCGAAATTCAGGCCGAGGGTAATTTCAGCTGTTCCGACGATGTCTTGGGCGGCGTGACGCTGGCCAAACATGGTGCAGGCCTGTTCCAGACCTATCGTTTCATCGTCGAAAAGGAATTGGCCGATGGGTCGCTGGTGGAAATCCTCAAACCTTATGGGGGTCGCTCTCGGCCGTTCACCCTGCTCTATCCACAAAGTCGTCATGTACCGCTTCGGCTGCGCGCGTTTATCGATTTTCTGATTGAGCATTTGCCACGCTAAAAAAGAAACCGTCCGATCACCGCACACAACAGCCCGGCGTCGCGCCACTTCAATTGACCAAATTAACCATCTAGTACAATTTATCTCCACAGGCTGAAGCATCAGCCCATGCCAAAAATAATAAGTGGAGAGACCCCGATGAAACCTATCGTTCTGGTGCTCAACGGCCCGAACCTGAACCTGCTGGGCACCCGTGAACCGGCGACTTACGGCCACGAAACCCTGGCAGACATTTCAGCGTTGTGCGCACGTGCAGCCGAAGAGTTCGGCCTGGCGGTGGAATTTCGCCAGACCAGCCATGAGGGCGAATTGCTCGACTGGATTCACGCCGCCCGCGGCCGTTGCGCCGGGATCGTTATCAACCCGGCCGCCTGGACCCACACCTCGGTCGCCATCCGTGATGCCCTGGTCGCCAGCGAACTGCCGGTGATCGAAGTCCACCTGTCCAACGTCCACGCCCGCGAACCCTTTCGCCACCACTCCTTCGTTTCGGCCATTGCCACCGCGGTGATGGCCGGTTTCGGCAGCCACGGGTATCGCCTGGCGCTTGAACATTTCGGCCTGCGTTTGAAGGGGTGAATGCCGTGACTCAGAACAACGCTGTACTGGCCGGGCTGATCGGTGCCGGCATCCAGGCTTCCCGTACGCCCGCACTGCATGAGCATGAAGGCGATGCCCAGGGTTTGCGTTATCTCTATCGCCTGATTGACCTCGACCAGCTCAAACTCGACAGCGATGCCCTGCCCGACTTGCTGTTGGCGGCCGAGCAGATGAGTTTCACCGGCCTGAACATCACCTTTCCGTGCAAGCAGACGGTCATCCCTTTGCTCGACGAACTCTCACCGGAAGCCCGCGGCATCGGTGCGGTGAATACGGTGGTGTTGAAGGACGGTAAACGCATTGGCCACAACACCGATTGCCTGGGTTTTGCCGAGGGTTTTCGCCGTGGTTTGCAGGGCGTTGCCGTTGAGCGTGTCGTCCAGATGGGCGCTGGTGGGGCCGGTGCGGCGGTGGCCCACGCGTTATTGAGCGAAGGCGTACGCCTGCTGAGTATTTTCGACGTGGACATCAGTCGCGCTCAGGCGCTGGCGAACAACCTCAATCAGCATTTTGGCGCGGACCGGGCGGTGGCGGGTCATGACCTGCCGAGTACGCTGGCTCAGGCCGACGGGCTGGTCAACACCACGCCCATGGGCATGAAAAAACTGCCGGGCATGCCGGTACCGGTGGAGTTGCTCAGGGCACAGTTGTGGGTGGCGGAGATCGTTTACTTCCCACTGGAAACCGAACTGCTGCGTAACGCCCGCGCCCTGGGTTGCCGGACGCTCGATGGCGGCAACATGGCGGTGTTTCAGGCGGTGAAGGCGTTTGAATTGTTCAGCGGCGTGGTGCCGGACGCGCAGCGGATGCTCGAGCATTTTCAGAGCATGAATGGCTGAAGAGCTTCGCGGGCAGATGTGGCGAGGGGGCTTGCCCTCGTTCGACTGCCGAGCAGTCGCAATTGTTTTCAGGTCTGCTTCGCAGCCCAACGGGGGCAAGCCCCCTCGCCACAGGTCAGGCCTGCAGGTAGCGCAACACCGACTCGCAAATCATTTCCCGATGACGCTGCTTGATGCTTTCGTCTGCCAGCTCGATCTGAAAAATCTCCCCGAACGTGTTGCGATTCGAGACGCGATAGAAGCAGAACGAGCTGATCAGCAGATGCACATCCAGCGGATCAAGCCCCGCCCGGAACACGCCTTCTTCAGCCCCGCGACGCAAAATCACGCCCAGTGAATCAAGAATGGTGTTGTTCATCGCCTTGATCGCATCGGAGCGCTTCACGAATTCCGCGTTGTGAATGTTCTCGATGCTGACGATGCGCACGAAATCGACGTTGCGATCATGGTGATCGAAGGTAAATTCCACCAGTCGCCGAATGGCCTCCACCGGCGCCAGTTCGGCCAGGTGCAGGCGGTTTTCGGTGTTGCGGATATCGCCGTAGAGCTTCTCCAGCACCTCGATGTAGAGCTGTTCCTTACTGCCGAAGTAGTAATAGATCATGCGTTTGGAGGTGTGAATGCGCTCGGCGATCGCATCGACGCGAGCGCCGGAAAGTCCCTGCTGGACGAACTCGACAATGGCTTCTTGAAGAATGTTCTCGCGGGTCTTTTCCGGGTTGTTCTTGCGACTCTTGCGCGGCTCGGCCATGGGTTCGTCGGGCGCTACGGAGAGTTCTGAAATTATTGTCATTGCGGGCTCACGGCCATCACTGCACAGGCTGGCAATTATGAGCCGCGCCGCACAGTGAAGGAAGCCGCGCGGCAGCGGTTTCACCTCGCGTTTACCAAATTCCTACAACTTGGCCTGACGAATGGCGCCACTGCGGGATTTGGCCATGGCCGCCAGCCGTACTGCCACGTTGGCCGCGCCGTAACCGGCGTAACCATTCTTGCGCTGGATGATTTCAAAGAAAAAACGCCCTTCGAACGGCTCCGTGTAAACGTGGAACAGCTCGCCACCCTGGGCATCACGGTCGTAGAGCACGTTGTAGTAGGCGAGCTCACTGAGGAATTCGTCATCGAAATCGAACCGCGCGGCGAGGTCATCGTAGTAATTGAGCGGGATATCCAGCAACGGTACACCTGCCTCCTTGGCGCGGCTGACTTCGGCAAAGATATCGTCGCAATCAAACGCAATGTGATGCACGCCAGAGCCGCGATAACTCGACAGTGCGTGTGAGATCGCGGTGTTGCGGTTCTCGGAAATGTTCAGCGGCAAGCGGATCGAGCTGTCGCGACTGCGCAACGCCCGGCTTTTTACCAGACCGTAAGGGTCCGGCAGCACCACTTCGTCGTCAGCCTCGAAATCCAGCAGGCTCTTATAGAACAGCACCCAGCTGTCGAGGCTGTCGGCCGGCAACGCCATGGCCATATGGTCGATGCGCTTGAGGCCACCGCTGGCCATGGCGGCCGGATGCAGATTGAAGTCGGTGCCATAGACGTCGGCGTCCTGGTCCACCAGATAAATCAGGCTGCCATCCGGTGCACGTACCGCCGCCAACTCCAATTCATTGGGGCCGACCAGCCCGCGATACGGCTGGCCCTTGTAGGCCACCGCCCGGGCCAGCGCGCTGACGCTGTCCTTGACCCGCACGGCGGTGGCGCACAGCGACGGGCCATGAGCTTCAAAAAAGCTGTGGGCAAACGAGTACGGCTCAGAGTTGAGGATCAGGTTGATATCGCCCTGACGCATCAGGCTCACGCTTTTGGAGCGATGTTGCCCCGCCTTGACGAAGCCCAGTCGCTCCAGCCAGTGAGCGAGTTTGGCGCCAAGGCTTTCGTCCACGGCAAATTCGAGAAACTCGATGCCGTTGTATTCGCTGGCCTTGGGGGTCTCGAACAGAATGTCGGCGCAAGCCGTTGGCTGGGTTTCCTGCGCCAGCCGCTCGCGGGTTTTCTCTTCCAGGTACAGCAACGAACGCAAGCCGTCGGCAGCGTTGGCTCGTGGCGGCGCGGCGCGGAAGCCGTCGTTGAAAATTTCCAGCGACAGCGGCCCGGTGTAACCACTCTTGATGATCGGCGCAAGAAACCCCGGCAAGTCGAATTCACCCTGGCCCGGGAAACAGCGAAAATGCCGGCTCCACTCCAGCACGTCCATGGCCAGGATCGGCGCGTCGGCCATTTGCACGAAGAAGATTTTGTCGCCGGGGATCTCGGCGATGGCCGTTGGATCGCCCTTGAGCGACAGCGTGTGGAAACTGTCCAGCAGCACGCCCAGGTGCGGGTGGTCAGCCTGTCGAACGATGTTCCACACCTGTTGCCAGGTGTTCACATGCCGACCCCAGGCCAACGCTTCGTAACCGATTCGCAGGCCACGCGCACCGGCGTGTTCGGCCAGCAGGCGCAAGTCGTCGACGAGGATCTGTTCATCACCGATGGCGTCGGCCGAGGCGTTGCTGCAGACCAGCACCAGGTCGGTGCCCAGTTCCTGCATCAGGTCGAATTTGCGTTCGGCCCGTTCCAGGTTGCGTGGCAGGCGATCGCGGCGGCAACCTTCGAAATCCCGGAACGGCTGGAACAGCGTGATGGCGATCCCGAGATCGGCGCACATCTGCCTGATTTCCCTTGGGCTACCGTCGTAGTAGAGAAGGTCGTTTTCGAAAATCTCCACCCCGTCGAAACCGGCGGCGGCAATGGCTTCGAGTTTTTCCGGCAGGGTACCGCTCAAGGAAACGGTGGCAATGGAACGCTGCATAATTCGACTCCCGGTGGTGGAGGCTGTCTTTTCAGGACCTGACACGCTTCTTTGTAGGAGCAGAGCTTGCTCGCGAAGGCGATCTTCAGGACGCCTTCGCCGGCAAGCCGTGCTCCTACAGGGACCGCGTTTTTCTTGACGTGAATTATTGGCTGCAAGATCCTGCACAGCAATTCAAAGTGTACTACCCGGTTAGTTTTGCGTGCGATTATCGAACACTATGACCGTTGGCGAATTGACGATTTTTCGTCCACTGCGCACCATCGACCCCACATTGAGTCCGGTCACACACAACGGTCTCGGTGACCCAAGACCCAGAACACCACATAAAAATAATCGGTGGCCTACATGACTCCTTCTCAAAGCTCTCCCGTGGAGCGTTCCTCCATGACTCCTGCCACTGGCGGCATCGGCGACAAGATCCGCGGCGCCATGGCCGTTGGCAAAACCCGTTGGGGCATGCTGGCGCTGGTGTTTTTCGCCACTACCCTGAACTACATCGACCGCGCCGCACTCGGCGTCATGCAGCCCATTCTCGCCAAGGAAATGAGCTGGACGGCGATGGACTACGCCAACATCAACTTCTGGTTTCAGGTCGGCTACGCCATCGGTTTCGTGCTGCAAGGCCGGTTGATCGACAGGGTCGGTGTGAAGCGCGTGTTCTTCTGCGCGGTGCTGCTCTGGAGCCTGGCGACCGGTGCCCACGGCCTGGCCACCTCAGCGGTGGGTTTTATGGTCTGCCGCTTTATCCTCGGGCTGACCGAAGCCGCCAACTACCCGGCCTGCGTGAAAACCACGCGGTTGTGGTTCCCCGCCGGCGAGCGCGCCGTGGCCACCGGCATCTTTAACGCCGGGACCAACGTCGGGGCGATGTTCACGCCGATGCTGCTGCCGCTAATCCTGCACGTGTGGGGCTGGCAAGCCGCGTTTCTGTGCATGGCGGCACTGGGTGGCATCTGGTTGCTGTTCTGGGGCTTGAAGTACTTCAACCCGGAAGAGCACCCGAGCGTCAAACAGTCGGAACTGGACTACATCCAGAAGGAAGTCGAACCGGAACAGGCCCGCGTACCGTTCTCGAAAATCCTGCGCATGCGAGGCACCTGGGCCTTCGCCCTCGCCTACTCGATGACCGCGCCGGTGTTCTGGTTCTACCTGTACTGGCTGCCACCGTTCCTCAATCAGCAATACAACCTGGGCATCAACGTGACCCAGATGGGCATCCCACTGATCATCATTTACCTGACGGCCGACTTCGGCAGTGTCGGCGGCGGCATCCTCTCTTCATTCCTGATTGGCCGCGGGGTCAACCCGATAAAGGCGCGACTGATGTCGATGCTGCTGTTCGCCTGCTGCATCATCGGCGTGATCATGGCCGCCGGTTCAAGCAATCTGTGGGTCGCGGTGTTTGCCATCTCCCTGGCCATCGGCGCGCACCAGGCCTGGACCGCGAACATCTGGAGCCTGGTGATGGACTACACGCCTAAACACATGATGAGTACGGTCTTCGGTTTCGGCGGCATGTGCGCCGCCATCGGCGGGATGTTCATGACCCAGTTGGTCGGCCACATCCTGACCATCACGAACAACAACTACACCGTGCTGTTTACGATGATTCCGGCGATGTACTTCATCGCACTGATCTGGATGTACTTCATGGCGCCGCGCAAGATTCCGACCGTCACTGAGTAAAGTCCGACGCAATGTCCCCGTGGGAGCGGGCCTTTGTGGCGAGGGGATTTATCCCCGTTGGGCTGCGAAGCGGCCCCAGCATTTCAAAGGCCAACCGCGTGTAAAGGGTTGACGACTGCTTCGCAGCCGAACGGGGATAAATCCCCTCGCCACACAAGCTCGCTCCCACAGTTTTTTGTGCCCATCTACTTACGGCTCTGCTGCCACGCCGCCGCCAACCCGCTGCAGCAAATCACCGCAATCCCGACCACAGTCGTTAGCGTCGGCGTATGGGAAAACAGCAACCAGCCGAGCAAACCGGCAAACACAATCTGGCAATAGCCGAACGGCGCCAGCAACGCAGGCGCGGCGTGGCGGAATGCCTGGGTCAGAAACAGATGCGCCGTCATCCCGCAGGCGCCCAACGCCACCATCATCAATCCATGCCCAATGCTTGGCACTTGCCAGAAGAACGGCACCAGCGCGCTCATCACCAGGGTGTTACACAGGCCGGCAAAGAAGTTACTGGTCGTCGCGCTGTCGATCTCACTGAGTTTGCGGGTGAGCAACTGATAGAAACAGAAAAACAGCGCCGAGCAGAGTGGCAGCAGAACCGCTGGGGTGAACAGATCGCCGCCGGGGTGGACGATGATCAGCACGCCGATAAATCCGCAAATCACCGCGATCCATTGGCCACGGGTGACGCGCTCACGCAGCAGCGGCACCGACAGTGCAGTCACCAGAACCGGCGCAAGGAAGTTGACCGCCGTGGCTTCGGCCAAGGGAATGTATTGCAAGCCGGTGGTGAAAAACAGGCTGGTGCCCAGCAGGCACAACGCCCTCAGCAACTGCAGCCACGGTCGTTTAGTGCGTAGGACGCGCAACCCGGATTGCGGAAGAAAAATCCCGGCCATCAACAAGGTGTGAACCACATAGCGCGCCCAGACCACCATGACGATCGGGTAGAACCCCGAGAGGTATTTCGACAAGGCATCGTGGCTGGAGAAAAGGAAGGTCGCGACGACGATCAGCAAAATCCCTTTGAAGGGCTGGTTTACGCCGGAGAGCGGGGTGCTGACGGTCATGGGTTACCTTTTTTGCCTCGCGAGTTCAACTAAATTTAGAACCTGGTTCCAGATTCTTACATAGCTACAGCGTAAAACCGGGCGAACAACGCACACAATTTTCAGTAGCGCCGTTAATTGAAGAACTCAGACGCCAGGCTCGCTGCAGACAATTCCTCGGTAAATTTCAGTAACAGCGGGGCCAACTCATGAAGTCGGGCCCCCGGCATCCGCGCGCTGGGGCCGGCAATGCTCAGTACGCCAATCACTCTCTCATCGGTTGGGTGCCGTACCACGGCCGCAATGGCCGATGTGCCCACCGCCGAACTTTCCTCGACCCAGGCGTAGCCTTGCTCCCGCGCCAGCCGCAGCCGTTCCAGTAACTCAATGTTGGACCGCGGTGCGTTCGGCCCCATATCTTTCGGCCGGTCGCCACCCTGGCGCTCCACCAGCGACAAGGCTTCGGCGTCGCTCATGCAGGCCAGCCACGCATGGCCCGACGCCGTATAAAACAGCGGTGCGTCCCGGCCCATGTCCGGGTCATAACGCAATCCCGAACGGGCGCCCTGGGATTTGGCGATCCAGATCTGCCGCTCACCTTCGATAATCCCAAGACGCACCAGCTCCCCGGTCTCCTGAGCCAAACGATCCAGCACCGGCTGAACGATATCGGCGCCGCTGCCCGCCAGGTAACGAAAGCCCATCGCTACCAGTTTGGTTGACAAGTGATACCGCTGATTCTCCGGATTCTGTCGCACATAACCCAGGCGAATCAGCTCCGCGAGCATACGGTGGGTGGCGCTTTTAGGGATGTCCAGTTGCTCCGCGAGCATCTGCATAGGTAAACCGCGAGGTTCACGGGTGAGGCTTTCAAGCACGTTGAAGACACGTTCGATTTGACTGCCGGCCATGGGAGGTTCCGAATTCGATTTGTCCTGATTCTAGAAGACGAAACGAGTAATGCGAAATCTGGAACCCTCGGCCCGAGCGACGCAGACACTCGACTGTTTGATAAAAACCCGCCTGCTGAGGGAATTCGATGGGTTATCCACGTTCCTACTGCCTGCAAGCTGCCGGCCAGCGAGCGAAAGACGGACGACCGGACTGGCGCCGCTCTCACTCACCAGCAACACTCATCACCACGGACAATCAGAGGATTCCCACATGCTATGGAAAAAAGGCCGACGCAGCGACAACGTGGTCGATGCCCGTGGTGATGATGTCGGCGGCGGTGGCGGCGGGATGCGCTTTGGTGGCGGCAAGGGCCTGAGCCTGACGGCAATCATTCTGATTGTCGGGATCGGCTGGATCACCGGCCAGGATCCATTGCAGATCCTCGGACAACTGACCGGCCAAATGACCGAGCAATCGGCACCGGCCTCGACACAAACCCGCAAGGCACCGCCGGCGAATGATGAAGGGGCGGAATTCGTACGCTCGATTCTCGGCGACACCGAAGACACCTGGGGCCAGATTTTTCAGCAGGCCGGGCGGCAGTACAAGAACCCGACCCTGGTGCTGTTCAGCAACCGGGTGAATTCGGCGTGCGGTCTGGCGACGTCTGCAACCGGTCCGTTCTATTGCCCGGCGGACCAGAAGGTCTATCTGGACATGGCGTTCTTCCAGGAGATGTCGCAACGCTTTTCCGCCGCGGGAGACTTCGCTCAGGCCTACGTGATCGCTCACGAAGTCGGACACCATGTTCAGACGTTGCTCGGTGTCTCGGCGAAAATTCAGACTGCCCGCCAGCAAGGCCGGCAAATGGAAGGCGACGGTGGTTTGCTGGTGCGCCAGGAACTGCAAGCGGATTGCCTGGCCGGCGTCTGGGCCAACAACGCGCAGCAGCGCCTGAACTGGCTGGAACCGGGCGACATCGAAGAAGCCTTGAATGCCGCCAACGCCATCGGCGATGACCGCTTGCAACAGCAAGGTCAGGGTCGCGTGGTACCGGACTCGTTTACCCATGGCACGTCAGCGCAAAGGGTGCGCTGGTTCAAAACCGGATTTGCGCAAGGCCAGGTGGGCCAGTGCGATACCTTTGCGGCGAAAACCCTATAGATGAACAAGTGGCTGTTGGTTCTGTTGTTTACCTGTGCAAGTACCCAGGCTGCCGAGCAGGCGGTCAAGGAGATCAGCCCCGGACGGCTATTGTTGAACGAAGGTGAGATGGCGGTGGGCATTGGCCCGGCGCCGGCGAAAATCGAGCGCGTGCTGATCATCATCCATGGACGATTGCGCAACGCCGAGACGTATCGCCAGAGTGCCGAGCGTGCGGCGGAGCAGGCCGGGCAAAGCACGAACACGCTGGTGATTGCTCCGCAATTTCTCAATGAAACCGACGTGGCACTCCATCCCGTGGCCGACTCCGTGTTGCGCTGGCAGGGCAATGACTGGATGGCCGGCGGTGAATCCACCGCTCCGTTTGCGCTCAGTTCCTACGCGGCGCTCGACCAGATCATCGCCCGGCTCGGCGATCGTCGACAGTTTCCGGACGTAAAGGACGTCGTCATCGCCGGCCACTCCGGTGGCGCTCAGGTGGTTCAGCGCTATGCCTTGTTGAATCACGATCAACCGGAGCTCAAGGCCGCGGGCGTGCACGTGCGTTATGTCATCGCCAACCCGTCTTCCTACGCGTACCTCGATGAGCGACGGCCGGTGGCGTTCAGTCACGCCCGTTGCCCGGGTTTCAATCGCTGGAAGTACGGTCTGGCCGATCTGCCGGCTTATGCCGAAGGACAAACGCCTGCGCAGCTGAAGGAAAATTACGTCCAGCGTGACATCGTTTATCTACTGGGGCAGCAGGACATCGACCCGAATCACCCGGCGCTGGATAAAAGCTGTGAGGCGCTAGCCCAGGGTGCTTATCGATTGGCGCGCGGGCGCAGTTTTTTTGATTTTTTAAAGCGCAGCCATCCGAAAGAGCTGAATCAGCAACTGATCGAAGTGCCCGGGGTTGGGCATGACGGGGATGGGATGTTTACGTCGCCGGAGGGGCAGAAGGTTTTGTTTGGGCAGTGAACTCTGTATTGCCTGGCAGTGCCCCTTCGCGAGCAAGCCCGCTCCCACATTCGACCGCATTCTTTCAGAAAGAATACGGTCGAATGTGGGAGCGGGCTTGCTCGCGAAGGGGCACTCTCAGACAACCAGCCTCTCAAGCCAAAAGCATCTGCCTCAGCTCAACACAATCCGCCGCATGCCAATCGGTCAATTCCGGCCATGGGTTATCCGGCAGATTCACCAACACCGTCCGCGTTCCCGCCGCCCGACCGCAATCCAGATCAAAGCGGTAATCACCGACCATCACCATCTCGCTCGCCGGCACCTTCCAGGCCTCGGCCAGTTTCAACAAACCACCCGGATGCGGCTTGGGCGGCGCTTCGTCACGCCCCAGCACATCCTCCACCGCAAAGCAGTCCGCCAGGCCGATGGCCTCCAGCGTGACATGCGCCAATTCCCGCGCATTGCGCGTGAGAATGCCCAGGCGATAACCGCGCCCCGCCAACTCACGCACCAACTCGACGGCCCCCGGCGCCGGTTTCGAACCCAGCGCCAGATCTCGCTCATGCTCCAGCAGCCAGGCGTGTTTGGCCGCGGCTTCATCGGCCGGCAGCGCGGCGAGGTGGGTCAGGATGTCGTCTTCGGCCGGGATCGCCAAAGCCACGCGAATCGCCGCGAAGTCATGCACGGCCACCGTCAGGGTGCCGTCCATGTCGAACACCCAGTGCCGCACCTCGGACAGGCTCATGCCCAATCCTTGCGATGACGAATCAGGCCTTCCTGGGTGACCGAGGCCACCAGTTGCCCGGCGCGGTTGAACACGCTGCCACGGCTGAACCCACGGGAATTGCCGGCCCACGGGCTGTCCATTGCGTAGAGCAACCAGTCATCGGCGCGCAGATCCTGATGGAACCACAGGGCGTGATCGAGGCTGGCAACCTGCATGTCTTTCTGCCAGACCGACTTGCCGTGCGGCTGCATCGACGTGGTCAGCAGACCGAAGTCCGAGGCATAGGCCAGCAGGTATTTGTGCAACGCCGGGGTATCGGCCAAGGCACCGTCTGCGCGAAACCAGACGTACTTGATCGGATCGGACGGCTGCGGGTTGTAGGGATCTTTCTCGGTGATCGGTCGGAACTCGATCGGTTTCGGGCACAGGAATTTTTCGCGCATGTGCTCGGGAATCAGGTGGGCGCGCTGCTGAGTCAGTTCCAGCTCCGACGGCAGGTTTTCCGGGCCGACCACCACCGGCATCTCGGCCTGGTGCTCGAAACCTTTTTCGTCGTACTGGAACGAGGCGCTGCACGTGAAGATCGGGTTGCCCTTCTGGATGGCCGTCACCCGGCGCGTGCTGAAACTGCCGCCGTCGCGCACCCGGTCAACCTGATACACCACGGGCAACGCCGAATCGCCCGGGCGCAGGAAATAACCGTGCATCGAATGCACATGGCGCGCGGCTTCGACCGTCTGACTGGCCGCCGACAGGGACTGACCGATTACCTGACCGCCGAACAACTGACGAAAACCCAGGTCCTGACTGCGGCCACGGAACAGGTTTTCTTCGATCGGTTCCAGGGTCAGCAAGTCGACCAGATCATCCAACACTTGGCTCATTCAGACTCTCCTCACACAACGCTATGCCGCGCAGTCTTGGCTGCGGCGGTCGATTCAGGTTCTGGCCGGGGCCATCATTGGCGCCATTGTAAACGTCCGGGCCGGCTTATCCATGCAAGGTTTGCAGCCATTGTTCACGGGTGATGCGGTACAACACATGGTGCCGCAGGGGATGGTCGGCCGCGAGCTTCGGGTGCTCGAAGTCATCGGCTGAATCATGCTGCATGCCGATTGCCTGCATGACTTTCTGCGAAGGCAGATTAGCTTCACTGGTAAAGGACACCACTTCTTTCAGCGCCAGCCGGTCAAACCCGCAGCGCAGAGCGGTCCATGCCGCTTCACTGGCATAGCCCAGGCCCCAATGCTCGCGGGCCAGGCGCCAACCGATTTCGATGGCCGGCGTAAACGGCGCGTCGAAACCGACCACGCCCAACCCGGTAAAACCGATGAACGCGCCGGTGTCCTTGCGCTCCAGCGCCCACAGGCCGAAACCATGCTCGGCAAAATGTCCGCGAACGCGCCCGATCAGCGAAGCACTGTCCAGCCGACTCAGGGGCGCCGGAAAATAGCGCATCACTTGCGGATCGGCGCACATCGCCGCAAACGCCGGCAAATCCTCATCACGCCACTGCCGCAACAGCAGTCGCGCGCTCTCGAGTTCCAGTATCGGCTCCATCGTTTACTCCCCCCTTTCCATGCCGCAAGTCTACATCGCTGGTAGGATCCTTCCTTCATTCCTGCTTGCCGTACTTGATAAAAGACCGCCATGTCGCTGCCACTGATCTACCACGAAGACTACAGCCCCGAGTTCCCGGCGGATCACCGTTTCCCGATGGACAAGTTTCGCCTGCTGCGCGATCACCTGGTGGACAGCGGCCTGACCCGGGACGCCGATTTGCTGCGCCCGGAACTCTGCCCAGCGGAGATTCTCGCCCTCGCCCATGACGCTGCTTATATCGAACGCTACATGAGTGGCGAGTTGTCCCGCGAGGACCAGCGGCGCCTCGGCCTGCCGTGGAGCGAAGCGCTGGCTCGGCGCACGGTGCGGGCGGTCGGCGGTTCGTTGCTGGCGGCCGAGCAGGCGCTGGAACACGGGTTGGCCTGTCACCTCGCCGGCGGCACGCATCACGCGCATTACGACTATCCGGCGGGGTTCTGCATCTTCAATGACCTGGCGGTGATCAGCCATTACCTGCTGGAAAGCGGTCGTGTGAATCGGGTGCTGATCTTCGATTGCGACGTGCATCAGGGCGACGGGACTGCACGAATCCTGCACGACACCCCGGAGGCGGTGACGGTTTCCCTGCACTGCGAGAAGAACTTTCCTGCACGCAAGGCCGAAAGTGACTGGGACATCCCGTTGCCCAAAGGCATGGGCGATGCCGATTACCTGAAGGTGGTGGACGACGCGCTCAACTATCTGCTGCCGCTGTATCAACCGGACCTGGTGTTGTATGACGCCGGAGTCGATGTGCATAAGGATGACGCGCTCGGTTATCTGAAGCTGACAGACGAAGGCGTGGCCGCTCGGGATGAAAGCGTCATGCGCCATTGCCTGGGGCGGGATATTCCGGTGGTCGGGGTGATTGGCGGCGGTTACAGCAAGGACCGCAAGGCCTTGGCGCGCCGGCATGGAATCCTCCATCACAGCGCGCAGCGGGTGTGGACGTCATCAGGTTGTCATTGAGGTGTGAGTCTTTACCCACAATGCCTGTGGAACTGCCTGTGGATAACCTGAGTGAAAGGGTCTGCAGGCCATGTTGCATATAGCCTGCAAAGCACTGGTTGTTTTTTGATCAGCCCTCGAGCACGCACAGATCCAATGTGGGAGCGGGCTTGCTCGCGAAAGCGGTGGGCCAGACGACATCTATGTTGAAGGTTAAATCGCCTTCGCGAGCAAGCCCGCTCCCACATTGGATCTGTGCGGTAGAATGCCCCGCTTATTCCGCCAAACCGCAGCGCATTCCATGACTCGATCTTCCACCGCCCTCCCCCTTCAAGTCGCCATCATCGGCGGCGGCCCCGCCGGCCTGATGGCGGCGGAAGTGTTGAGCCAGGCCGGAATCAAGGTCGACCTGTACGACGGCATGCCATCGGTGGGGCGAAAATTCCTGCTCGCCGGGGTCGGCGGCATGAACATCACCCATTCCGAAGCCTACCCGGCGTTTCTCTCACGCTACGCCGAACGCGCACCGCAGATTGCACCCCTGCTGCGTTCCTTCGGCGCCGACGCGCTGTGCCAGTGGATTCATGACCTGGGCATCGAAACCTTCGTCGGCAGCTCCGGCCGGGTGTTTCCGACCGACATGAAAGCCGCTCCCCTGTTGCGCGCCTGGCTCAAACGGTTGCGGGATGCCGGCGTCGTTATCCACACCCGCCACCGTTGGCTCGGCTGGGACGACAACGGTGAATTACTCATCGGAAGCCCCGACGGCGAAAAAACCATTCGGCCCGACGCCACCCTGCTGGCCCTCGGCGGAGGCAGTTGGTCGCGTCTCGGTTCGGACGGCACGTGGATGTTGCTACTGGAGCAGCGCGGTGTAGGACTTATGCCGTTGCAGCCGAGCAATTGCGGCTTCGAGGTGCAGGCCTGGAGCGAATTGATGGTCAGTAAATTCGCCGGCGCACCGCTGAAAAATATCGCCATCGGTCTCAATGATGATGTCCCGCGGCTTGGGGAATGTGTGATCACCGCCACCGGCATTGAAGGCAGTTTGATCTACGCGTTGTCAGCGCCCATCCGTGAAGCCATCAATAAACACGGCTCGGCGACGATTCATCTCGACCTGTTGCCCGGCAGGCCTGTGGATAAAGTACAGGCGACACTGAGCAAACCCCGCGGGTCTCGTTCCATGTCCAAGCATCTGCACAGTCAGCTCGGGATTGATGGCGTGAAAGCGGCGTTGCTGCGCGAACTGACGCCGGCTGAATGCTTCGCCGATCCGGCATTACTGGCCAAAGCGATCAAGGCGTTGCCACTGACGCTGGTGAAAACCCGCCCACTGGATGAGGCCATCAGCAGCGCCGGTGGCGTGATGTTCGAATCGATGGATGAACGCTTGATGCTCAAGCAACTGCCTGGCGTGTTTTGCGCGGGGGAAATGCTGGATTGGGAAGCGCCGACGGGGGGGTATTTGCTGACCGCGTGTTTCGCCAGTGGGCGAGCGGCGGGGTTGGGGATGGTGGAGTGGCTCAAGCGCAAGTCTTGAGACCGAGGCGCGCCCTTCGCGGGCAAGCCTCGCTCCTACAAGGGCACCACTAACCCGTAGGAGCGAGGCTTGCCCGCGAAGGCGGCCTAACAGACGCCGAAGCGGATCAAGGCTTACGCTTACGCGGCCCGGTATTGAACACCGGCACCTTGCGCACAGGCTTGATCGAAGGCTCTGGCGCCGAAGCATCCCCGCTCTCGACCCATTTACCCAAATTGCGTTTACCGCCACTGGACGTCTTTGGCTTCTTCGGTTTCTTCGGCTTCTTCACCACCTGACCGCTGGCATCGGTATCCGGCACACGGTGCTCAGGTTCAAAGTCATGTTCCATCTGCCGAGGCAACGTCTGACGCGTCAGCGTCTCAATGGCCGACAGCAAATTCACTTCATCCGCGCACACCAGCGAAATAGCCTGCCCGGTAGCACCCGCACGGCCGGTACGACCGATGCGGTGGATGTAGTCCTCTGCCACGATCGGCAGGTCGAAATTGACCACCAACGGCAGATCTTCGATATCCAGACCACGGGCTGCGACGTCAGTGGCGACCAGAATCTGCACTTCGCTGGCCTTGAATCGGTCCAGCGCACGCTGGCGGGTCGCCTGCGGTTTGTCGCCATGGATGCCGTCAGCGTTGATGCCAAGGCCCTGGAGTTTTTCCACCAATGCGTCCACGCCATTGCGAGTCTTGGCAAACACCAGCACCTGCTTCCACTTGCCCTTGCGCAGCAAATGGATGAACAGCTCCGGCTTGCGCTTCTTGTCCACCGTCACCACCCACTGTTTGACGGTGTTGGCGGCAACGTTGCGCGGGCTGACTTCGATGCTCAGCGGGTCGTTGAGCATCTGCCCGGCCAGCAGGCGAATCGCATCGGAGAAGGTCGCGGAGAACAGCAGTGTCTGACGTTTCTTCGGCAGCAC
Organism: Pseudomonas migulae; assembly: GCF_024169315.1. Lineage (NCBI taxonomy): Bacteria > Pseudomonadati > Pseudomonadota > Gammaproteobacteria > Pseudomonadales > Pseudomonadaceae > Pseudomonas > Pseudomonas migulae. The sequence continues at coordinate 3,083,150 of NZ_JALJWR010000001.1, forward strand.
GCGGTAAATGTTCCCCAGCTCCTCAGAAAAGCCCAGGTCGAGCATGCGATCCGCTTCGTCCAGCACCAGGGTTTGCAGCTGGTTGAACTTCAGCGCGTTCTGGCGGAACAGGTCGAGCAAACGGCCCGGCGTCGCTACCAACAAGTCGACGCCTTTGCGCAGCTTCATCATTTGCGGGTTGATGCTGACGCCGCCATACACCGCATAAGTGCTCAACGGCAGGTTCTCGGCGTACTGACGCACGGCTTCGTGAACCTGTTCGGCCAGTTCACGGGTCGGCACCAGGATCAGCGCGCGCACCGAGTTGGCAGTGACTTTCGGCCCTTCCATGGCCAGCAATTGCAGCAGCGGCAACGCGAAACCGGCGGTCTTGCCGGTGCCGGTCTGGGCGGCGGCCATCAGGTCGCGACCGGCCAGCACCGCCGGAATGGCTTGCGCCTGAACCGGCGTCGGGGTCTGGTAGCCGAGCGTCTCGAGAGAGCGCAGCAAGGGTTCGATCAGGCCAAGGGAGGCGAAAGTCATGGGATTACCGTAGGAAAATTCAGCGCGGTTGTGCAGAACAAGTGTGCAATGGTGCGCAGTTTACCCTAATTCACGCTCGATTCTGTCTGCACCACGGCAGCGGGCTTTACCGGAGCCCGACGCCACTGCGGCAAACCGATCAACACCACGGCACTGATGATCACCAACATGGCCGACGCTTCTTCGATACCGATGGTTTCGCCGACAAACACGATCCCCAACAACACCGCCACCGCAGGGTTGACGTAGGCATAACTGGTGGCCGCCGCTGGACGTACGTTTTTCAACAGGTACATATAAGCGTTGAAGGCGATGATCGAACCGAAGAACGTCAGATAGGCCAGCGCCGCCCAACCTTCAATCGGCGGCATGGCTTCCAGATGTTCACCGCTCACCGCACTGCCGATCAGCAGCACCACGCCTCCCACCAGCATTTCCACGGCACTGGCCATCGCGCCCTGAGGCAACGGCAGGTGTTTGCTCCACACCGAACCAAACGCCCAGGAAGCTGCCGCGAATATCAGCAACAGGGCACCCAACGGGCTCGATTGCAGGTTGGAGCCGAGGTTGAGCATGGCGATGCCGATCAGCCCGAGCACAATCCCGGCCCATTCGAGACGGGTATTACGCGCGCCCCAGAAATATCCGCAGAGCAAGGTAAACAGCGGCACCGTCGCCACCGCCAGCGCGGCGACACCGGACGCGACGCCCATGTGCTCCGCCACACTGACCCCGCCGTTACCGCACGCCAACAGCAAAATCCCGATGATCCCCGCCGCTTTCCACTGCGCCCAGGTCGGCGCCGGCGCCCCGCGCCAGCGCAGGAACCCGTACATCAAGGTCCCGGCAATGACAAAGCGAATACCGGCGAGCAGCAAGGGCGGCCAATACTCCACGCCGATACGAATCACCAGGTAAGTCGAGCCCCAAATCACGTACAACGCAAAAAAGGCAGCGATCAACGGCAAGGGAAAACGGCGCAGGCCAGGCATGGGTCAGCTCACAGGCAAGGGCAAATGAACAGCTATTCTAGAAAGGCCAATCGCATAAAATAAGTTACAAAACCTGTTTATAGCGCCGGTACACTTTTCAAATCACGGAGATCAGCGCTATAAACCGTGTTTTCGAAAGTCAGTCATTTTTCAGGAAATCGCCCATGGATAAATACGACCGCATGCTCCTCAGCGCCCTGCTGGAAAACGGTCGTGCGTCCTACGCCGACCTCGCGCGCAAGGTCAACCTGTCCGCCCCGGCCGTGGCCGAGCGCGTGGCCAAACTCGAAGCCAACGGGGTGATTACCGGTTACCAGGCGAAAGTCGACATGGCCAAGCTTGGGCTGCCGATCCAGTGCGTCATCGAACTGCGCCTGAACCAGCACGGCAACCAGAAGGCCTACGACGACCTGATCAAAATCCCGCAACTGACCGAATGCCATCGGGTAACGGGTGATCCGTGCGTGATCATGCAAGCGGCGGTGGGCTCGATGCCGGAGCTGGAAGAGTTGATCAACCGGATCGCCAAATTCGGGTTCAGCAAGACGTCGATTGTGTTGTCGAGCGCGATAGAGAAGCGCGTGCCGTTGGGGCACATCGAAGGAAACGGCAAAGCTTGATACGACACCAACCCTGTGGGAGCGGGCTTGCCCGCGATTGCGGTGTGTCAAACAACACTGATTTCGACTGACACTCCGCTATCGCGGGCAAGCCCGCTCCCACAGGTACGATGCCGTCCTGTAGGAGCGAGCGGTGCGGCGGTCCGACTTGCCCGCGAAAGCGATCGATCAAACGCCGCTGTAACCGGCTGACAACACACTCGGCATATCCCGCAGACGAACCCAAGGTTCTTTGCGCCAATGCAACAACCGCAGCGTTCCGCCGGCCCATTCCATCGCCCGCATATGCGGCGCTTGCGTCGAAACGGGCCCCGCCTCCTCCCGCAACATCGGCACCACATGGTGGGTCAGCCAACGCCGCAAATGGCGGTTTTCCGGGCAGTAGTGATAGACCAGCATCGCGTACACGCCTGACTCACTGAGCATCAAGGTTTCTTGCGCTTCATCGCTTTCGGACAAGCGCATCATCCGCCGCTGATCCGCATCGAGCTTGAGTGCGTATCTACCGTTTATATCCACTCCCATTAGCCGGCCTATATCGCGGGCGCAGAACCAGGGTTCTGCGTGCAGTAAAAGTGCTCGTAGCCGGATGTGGTGACGGATGAATGTTTTGGCTTTGAAGTGAGGGGCACAGGCAGCTGCTTGCCCTACAGGAGACAGATCTGAGTCTTCGGGGGGATTGGGGGTAACTTTGATCATGGCGAATTTCCTACTGAAAGTTGGAGCCGCCAGCATCACTTGCAGATGATGGGTGGCAGCTATGTGCGGGTCTGCAAGACCGAGTCAGTAGACAACCCCGGCAGACCCGAAGGTCTCCCGCACACAGCTACCATAAATCGATGGTCACAAATAAAGCGACGCGATTATAGGTGTGCCGTTAGGCGTCTACCAAACTATCGGCGGGCTTGCAGTCCCGGTCGCTGAATTGGCAGCGACGTCCCAGAGGTTATCGATGCCACAGAACGGGGGCAAGACAGACAATCCTTAAGTTTCGGTAGGATCAATCGTCGAGTTTTAGGCGTGTTTAAACACAAGGTTTGAGATTGAACACCAACCCTGTGGGAGCGGGCTTGCTCGCGAAAGCGGAGTGTCATTCACCATTGATGTTGACTGACACTCCGCTTTCGCGAGCAAGCCCGCTCCCACAGGGAGGTTGTGGTGTTTTTAGAACCCGCGATGGCGCTTGAGGTGCTCGTTGATCTTCGCCGCCGGCACTTTCTGCAGGCTGACCAGCAGATCATGGGACAACTCACGCAACCCGTGCTTCTGCCGCAACTCCTGCGCGAGGTGCGCCGTCAGGTTGGCCGCCATTTCAGCATCGGCCATTGCCCGGTGAGCCTTGCCGGTGTTGGGCAGGCTGGCGAAGGTGGTGAGCGTACCGAGCTTGTGATTCGGTGCAGCCGGCATCAGGCGGCGGGCGAGGAGCAGTGAGCAGGCAAAGTTCTGCAACCGCGTGCGTTTGATCCGCCCCAGTTCAAAGTCCCAGAACTTCTGGTCGAACGCGGCGTTGTGCGCCAGCAACGGCGTGGTGCCGACGAACTCATTGACTTCGTTCATGACCTGTTCGGCCGATGGTGCGGTACGCAACATGGCGTTGCTGATGCCGGTGAGTTGTTCGATGAAGGCCGGGACGCGCACGCCAGCGTTCATCAGGCTCTGGTAACGCTCGACGATGCGCCCCTGTTCAAGGATCACCACGGCGATTTCCGTGGCCCGGCAGCTGCCGCTCGGGGAGATCCCGGTGGTTTCAAAGTCGATGACTGCTATGCGTTCCAAACCTGTTTCAACTCCGTAAAAATCAATTCTTGAGCAGCAACGCGCCTTCGATCGGCACGTAGCGGCTGGCGGCGCGGATCAGCGAGTTGGCGGTCAGGCCCGGCACGCCGTAGGCCACGGCTTGCACGCCGTGCTTGGCGATGATGCGTTCCAGCAGCATGTCGAAATCACCGTCGCCGGAGGCCAGCACCACTTCGTCGACGTGGTCCGCCGCGTCCATGATGTCGAGCGTGATGCCCACGTCCCAGTCGCCCTTGGCCGAGCCATCGCTGCGCTGGATGTAGGGTTTGAGCTTCACGGTGAAACCGAGGTTGCGCAGGATCTGCTGGAACTGCTGTTGTTTGCTGTCGCCACGGTCGATCGCGTAGGCGTAGGCCTCGACGATCTCGCCCTGTTTGCTGATGTCAGCCCACAACGCGGCGTAGTTGAAGTGGCAACCATAGGCCTGACGCACGGTGTAATAGAGGTTTTGAACATCGGCGAACACTGCAATTTTTTTCACCGGTTTTCCTCAAGGCTGAATCAGGCACCGGGCCCGAAAGTTGCCCAGTATGCCAGCCTCGAGGATTGTTCCGCGAATAATCGGCCCGAGGAGCCTGAGCACCTCGGACGAATGGCAACCTGTGGCGAGGGGATTTAGCGAAACGTCGCACCGCCCCGTTCGGCTGCGCAGCAGTCGTGTATCCGACCCACTCCATTTATCTGAACAGACGCAGGGGGCCGCTTCGCAGCCCAGCGGGGATGAATCCCCTTGCCACAGAAAATCAATCAGACGTAGGAATCGTCGTCACCGCCAAAGAACGATGAGCTGTCATCGCTGTAATCGGCGTCGGCGTAACCGCCCTGATCGGCGGAGTTGTCAGCCACACGCTGATCGTCGCCCCAGCCTTTGTCACCGCTCTGATCGTTGACCTGAGCCGGCTCTTCCTTGATCACTTCAACCACTTCCGGCTGCTGGTTGTGATGGAACAGGCTGCTGATGCCCTGTGCCAGCATCACGCCACCCGCGACACCGGCTGCGGTTTTCAGCGCGCCACCGAGGAACCCACCACCGACAGGCTGTTGCTGTTGCTGTTGCTGCGCGTAATTCTGCTGCGGTGGCGCTGCACCGAAGTTCTGTTGTGGCGGCGGCGAGTTGAACGACTGCCGCCCCGGCTCACGCCAGCCACCATTGGAGGGCGGTGCACTTTGGGCAGGCGTTTCACGGGAACTGCCGCCGAAAATACTCGACAAAAAGCCACCACTGCTCGGTGCCGGAGCCGCCGTCTGCGCCTTGGCCGATTGCAGTTCGGCCTGCAATTGCTGGAGTTGCTCGGTGAGTTGCTTGTTCTGCGCGTCGAGGCTTTTGATCGCTGCCTCTTGCACCAGAATGGCCTGAGTCATGAAGTAGCCCGCCGCGGGTTGGCGAGTCAGGTGTTCCTTGATCCGCGCCTCGGCCTGGGCGTCGCGCGGGGCTGAATCCGTTTCGGCCTGTTGCAGCCGGGAAAACAGTCCATCGATCAGGGTTTGTTCTTCGCTGTTCATGGCGACCTCGTAGATTGCCGGGGAAATCGTTGCCCTTCTCCAAGGAGGATACGGTGCTCGACCTTAATGGAGGCTGAAACAAGTTGTTTCAATGACCTTTACCGAACGTTTACGTTTGCGCCCCGCAGCGCTGCATCGGTTAAAGTGGGCCACTGCTTTCAACCTACGATACCGACTGATGAATTCGTTCGATGTACTGCGTGACTCTCTGTATTTCTTCAAGCGCAATCTGGGCCAGATCGTGCGGCTGTGCCTGCCGCTGGTGATGGTCGAGGCGCTGCTGCAGCAAGTGGTCGACCGCTCGACTGAGCCGGACAGTTTTCCCGGCATCAGCGTGATTGTCGGTTTGTTGGTCTATCCGCTGTATACCGCCGCGCTGATCCTGTTTCTCGATGCGCGCAGCCGGGGTGAATCACCGCGCAACCGTGACCTGCTGTCGAGAGCCGCCTACCTGTGGCCGCGTTTCGCCCTTTTGACTGCGCTCAATACCCTGCTGATCCTGATCGGCCTGTCGCTGTATTTCCTGCCGGGCATCTGGCTGATGGTGACCCTCGCGTTCGGCGAGTACCTGCTGGTGCTACGCGGCCTGGGGCCACTGGCGGCGATGAAAGAAAGCCTGCGCCTGACCCGCGGCCATTTCCTGCGCATCCTGGTGTGCATTCTGTGTGTGATGGGGCCGTTGTGGGTGCTCAAGGGCTTGACCCTCCAGATTTACCCGGAGCCGCAGAACCCGGTGATTTCCTTGCTGATCGACAGCGCTCACAGCTTTTTGCAGCTGTTCACCAGCGTGGTGTTGTTCCGCATGTTCATGCTGATCAGCGACGTGCCCGAGAAAATCGACCGGCCGCTCTGACCGTGGGCTTCGGCGCAGCTCTCGGTTATGCTCGGGGCCACCTTTTGTAACGCTATAAGCCGAGCCATGACCCGTCTACTGCGCTACACCCTGCTGGGCCTGTTGATTGCACTCGGCCTGATTGCCCTGCTGATCTACAACCTGACCTGGCGCCCCGAGCCCAAGGAAACGTTGCCGGTCAGTTGCAACGCCCAGGCCCCGACCCTGGTGCCCGGCCAGGCGTTGAAAGTCATGACCTGGAACGTTCAGTACCTGGCCGGCAAACGTTACGTGTTCTGGAATGACCTGGCGGCCGGCAACGACGAAAAACCCACCCCCGAAGACATGGCCTTCAGCCTCGACGAAGTGGCGCGGGTGATTCGCGACGAGCAGCCCGATGTCGTGCTGCTGCAGGAGCTTGACGACGGCGCCAAGGCCAGCGATTACCAGAACCAGTTCAAACTGCTTCAGGAACGGGTCGCCGACCTGTATCCGTGCAGCGCATCTGCTTTCGACTGGAAAGCTGATTTCGTACCGCAGCCGCACATCTTCGGCAGCGTCGGCCGGCAACTGGCGACCCTCAGCCGCTACCAGATCGAACACGCCGAACGCCTGCAACTGCCAACCCTGCCGGCCGATTTCATCAGCCGCCAGTTCAATCCGAAAAACGCATTGTTGGTGACGTACCTGCCGTTGAGCGACGGTGGTCAGATCGCGGTGCTCAACACCCATCTGGACCGCGTCCTTCAACCCGACGACACGCTGCAGACCCAGGTGACCGCCGTCGCCAAGGTCCTCGACCGGTTCGAAAGTCGAGGCACGCCGTGGCTGATCGGTGGGGACTTCAACCTGCTGCCGCTGGGGCAATATCGACGCCTGCCCACCGAGCAACGCACGCCCTACTCCGCCGACAGCGCATTGCATCTGCTGTGGGACAAGTACCCGATGATCCCGACCAACAATGAAGCCAGTGGAATCGATCGGGCACGGTGGCTGACGCATTACCCGAACGACCCGGGCTTGAACGGCCCGGACCGGACCGTTGACTACCTGTTCTACAGCCCGCGGATCAAACGGGTCGAGGCGATGGTGAGGCAGGACGATACCTTGCGGATCTCCGATCATTTGCCGGTGATTGCGCGGTTTCTCCTGCCTGCCGCACCGTAGCTCCGCCGTACACAAAACCTGTGGGAGCGGGCTTGCCCGCGATTCGGTTTAACATTCAACATCCATGCTGTCTGACACACGGCTATCGCGGGCAAGCCCGCTCCCACAGGGATTTGTGCATGACTGGCATCAATGCACCTCCTCCAGATCATCATGCAGCAGCCCGAAAATATCGCGCTTCATCTCGATAAACGAGCGCTCCATGACCATGTCCAGCGTCCGTGGGCGTTCGATCGGTACGTCCAGAATCTGCTTGATCCGCCCGGGCCTGGCACCCATCACGTAAACCCGGTCACCCAGCAAAATCGCCTCGTCAATATCGTGGGTCACGAACAGCACGGTCTTCTTGCTGTTGCCCCAGACCCTTAACAGCAACTGCTGCATTTGCAGGCGGGTCTGGCTGTCGAGGGCGCCGAAGGGTTCGTCCATCAGCAGGATCTGCGGATCATTGGCCAACGCCCGGGCGATCGCCACACGCTGCATCATGCCGCCTGACAGTTGCTTGGCGTAGTTGTCGGCGAAGCTCGTCAGGCCGACTTCGTTGACGTAATAATCGACGATCTCCTTGCGCTGCGCCGCCGCCATGCCGCGACGTTTCAGACCGAACTCGACGTTCTGCCGCACCGTCAGCCACGGGAACAGCGTATAGCTCTGGAACACCATGCCGCGATCCGCGCCAGGGCCCTGCACTTGCTGACCGCCGACGTAGATCTCGCCGCTCGTGGGCTCGTTCAGGCCGGCCGTGAGGTACAGCAAACTCGACTTGCCGCAGCCCGACGGCCCGACCAGCACAGCGAATTGCTGATCCGGCACTTCGAACGAAACCTGATCCAGTGCCGTGAACACACCGCCGTCGGGCTTTTGATAGCGCAGGCTGACCTTGTCCACTTGCAGGCGTGGCGCGGTGCGCGCCGGGGTGGCCACCGGGGTGACGAAACGCGGGTTGACGGCGGTTACTGAGCCCATGCGGCAATCCTCAGACGAAGGAAACGAAACAGTTGATCGGTGACCAGGCCCAACAGGCCGATGATCGCGATGGCCAGGAAAATCACATCCACTTGAAAGCCGCGCATGGCCTTGAGGCTCAGGTAACCCAGGCCACTGGAAGCGGCGACCAGCTCGGCGACCACCAGGTAAGTCCAGGCCCAGCCCATGGTCACGCGCAAGGTGTCGAGCACGCCCGGTAACGACGCCGGGGCGATCACGTGCAGCACGGCATCGCGACGGTTGGAGCCCAGGGTGTAAGACGCATTGATCAGGTCTTTGGAGATGCCTTTGGACACGTCCGCGATCATCACCAGTTGCTGGAAAAACACGCCGAAAATAATCACCGAGACCCGCTGCTCCAGGCCGATGCCGATCCACAGAATGAACAGCGGCACGAACGAGGTCACCGGCAGGTAGCGAATGAAATTCACCATCGGCTCAAGGAACGCCTGGACGATGCGAAAGCTGCCCATCAGCAACCCCAGCGGCACCGCCACCAGCGACGACACGATGAAACCGACCATCACCACTTCGAGGCTGGCCCACACATGCAGGCCGAGGGTGCCGTCGCGGCTCAGGCGCACGGCGGCCTCGACCACCGCGCCGGGTGTCGGCAGGAACATGCCCGGCACCACGCCGCCGTAAGACAACCCGGCCCAAAGGCCGACCAACAACACCCAGGCCAGGCCACTCGCGCTCCAGATCACCGACACCGGCAAACCGGTCTTGGGCGTGATACAGCGGCTCAGCCATGAATTGCGCGTGAACATGCGAACCTCCTACAGCGGGGTGACGAAGCGGTTGTCGATCAGGTCGTCATTGCTGACGTTGTAGGGTTTGCCCTGCAATTCACTGGCGGTTTCGTTGGCCAGTTTGATCAGCGGTTCGCTGTCGCCCGGCTTGCCCGGCGAGCCCAGGAGTTTTTCGCTCATGGCCTGATCGTAGAAGCGCACGCCTTGCGCGGCAGCTTCCAGTTCCTTCGGATCGGCAAGGTAACCGCCAACGCCCTTGGCCATGATTTTGTAGGCTTCCTGCGGATGGTCCTTGGTGTACTGCACCGCTTTGTACAGACCGGCGACCAAGGCCTTGACGTCTTCCGGCTGTTTCTCGATGACCGTGCAATTGAGCGCGACCACGTCGACGATTACCCCCGGCGTGCTGCTGCTGTCGATCAGCACCTTGCCTTGTTGCTTGCTGCGCACCATCGACAAGTGCGGTTCCCAGGTCACGGCGGCCGGCACGCGACCGGCAATGAACGCGGTGGCGGCATCGTCAGCCGTCATGTTCTGCACGGTGATGTCGCTCATGCTCATGCCGTGTTTTTTCAGCAAGTACGACAGCCAGAACTGCGAGGTCGAACCTTCGTTCACCGCCACCGCCTTGCCCTTCAGTTCTTGCAGGCTCTTGACGTCCTTGCCCACCAGCACACCGTCGCCACCATGGCTGTCATCCAGCGCCGCAACCGCCTTGAAGCAGAATTGCGGACGGTACTTGAGTACTTCGTCGATGGTCGACGCCGAGCCGGACAATTCGCCCGAGGCTTGCGCGGCCATGTACATCGAGGCTTCTTCGACGACGGGCAATTCGACGGTCAAGCCGCCTTCCTTGAAGTAGCCCAGGTCCTGGGCCAGGTAGAGCGTGCCGTAACCGACCCACGTGGTATGGCCGATGGACAGGGTGCCGGCCTGGGCGCTGGTGGCGACCGTGGCGGCAATGGCGGTGATCGCCAATGGATGAGCAACGCGGGTAAGCAAGGACTTGATCATGGAGCACTCCCAAAGCTGTTGATTTAGTTTTGTCATGGGCAGTACGGCCAGCGGCCTTTGGAGAAGAGCTGCCACGGGTGGTCTCTGATGGACTTTTTGTGGGCAGCGTTCGGCTGACTGGCGAGGTCGATGTTGGACCAAGGTGGGGATTAGGAAAATTAGGAAATATGTCGATGGGAGTGATGAAAAAACTGGGTAGCGTGCGCGATAAAAGGGCGGGGTTGGCGGGGGTGCACGGGGTTTGTGCAAAAGGCTAGAGGTGTGTTGAATTGACTATCGCATTCGCGAGCGAGCCCGCTCCCACATTGAATCTATGTCGGTCACAAAATTTGTGTATGACACCGATCAAATGTGGGAGCGGGCTTGCTCGCGAAGAGGCCTGAAGGAACGCTACAAGATCAGAGCCGGCCGTATTCCTGAGCAGTACGATCAACCGCTTTCAGAGTCTTCCCGACCAGCTCATCAACCTCTTCACGACTGGCAATCAACGCCGGCGCCATGATCATCCGCCCCAGTGTCGAACGAATAATCACCCCTTCCTCAAAGCCAATCGTACGGCAGCGCCAGGCAATGTCGTTCTCGTTGGCAAAGCGCCTGCGACTGCTTTTGTCCTCGGCCAACTGCAACGCCGCGACCATGCCCACACCCTGAATATCCCCCACCAACGGGTGATTGCCGAACACCTCGCGCAAGCACTGTTGCAGGTACGGCCCGATGTCGTCCTTGACCCGCGTCACCACGCCTTCATCGCGCAACGCCTTGAGGTTGGCGATGGCCACGGCGGCGGCCACCGGGTGCCCCGAATAGGTCAAGCCGTGGGCAAACACCCCGCCCTGCTCCACCAATACCTGCGCCATTTTCTTCGACAGAATTAGCCCGCCCATGGGGATGTAACCGGAGGTCAGCCCCTTGGCGATCGACAGCGTGTCCGGCTCGAAACCGAAGTGCTCGTGGGCGAACCATTCGCCGGTGCGGCCGAAACCGCCGATCACTTCGTCGGCGCACAACAGCACGTCGTACTTGCGGCAGATCCGCTGAATTTCCGGCCAGTAACTTTCTGGCGGGAAGATCATCCCGCCCGCGCCCTGGAACGGTTCGGCGATAAATCCGGCGACCTTATCGGCGCCGAGTTCGAGAATCTTCGCTTCCAGTTGCTGCGCCGCCCGCAGACCGAATTCAGCCGGGGTGAGGTTGCCCTCGTGGGCGAAGAAGTACGGCTCGTCGATGTGCTCGATGTCGGGAAGCATGCCGCCCATTTCGTGCATGAACTTCATGCCACCGAGTGCCGTCGCGGCCAGCGTCGAACCGTGATAACCGTTCCAGCGACCGATCATGATTTTCTTCTCGGGCTTGCCGAGGATCGTCCAGTAACGCCGCACGGTGCGGATCAGCACCTCGTTGGCTTCGGAGCCGGAGTTGGTGTAGATCGCGTGGCTGTAGTGCCCGGGCAACAGGCTGAACAGCAGCTCCGAAAGTTCGATGACCTGCGGGTGGGTGGTGTGGAAAAACATGTTGTAGTACGGCAACTGCTCAAGCTGTTGTGTCGCAGCAGCGGCCAGGTCCTTGCGCCCGTAACCGAGGTTGGTGCACCACAACCCGGACATGCCGTCGAGGTAACGCCGACCATCGTTGTCCCACAGGTGCAGGCGCTCGCCACGGACCATCACCCGCGGTCCTTCATCGTTGAGCGCCTTCTGATCGACGAATGCGTGGATGTGGTGCGCAGCGTCGGCGGCCTGGTAGTCGCGGGTTTCACGTGGTGTGGTCATCGCCAGTTCTCCGTTTTTTTGTGAGCGGCTGTTATGAGCGCAGCTGAAACCAGGTGGTCTTCAACTGGGTGTATTTATCGAATGAGTGCAACGACAGGTCACGGCCGAAACCGGACTGTTTGCCACCGCCGAAAGGCACGGTCACGTCGAGCGCATCGACGCTGTTGACCGACACCGTGCCCGCGCGCAATTGCCGCGCCACGCGGTGGGCGCGATTAAGGTCGTCGGTCCACAGCGAGGCGGCCAGACCGTAGACGCTGTCGTTGGCCAGTTGCAAGGCGTGTGCCTCGTCGTCGAACGCGGTGACCGCCAGCACCGGGCCGAACACTTCATCGCGGAACAGCGGCATGTCCGGGCTCACGTTAGTAAAAATCGTTGGCTGAATGAAGTTGTCCGAACCGTTGAAGATCGACTGCCGACCGCCACACACTTTTGTCGCGCCCAGGCGCTCGGCTTGCTCGATAAACTTCATGATGCGCGCGGTCTGCCGGCTGTCGACAATCGCCCCGGCGCTGCTCGACGGGTCCAGCGGATCGCCCGGCAACCAGCGTTCGGCCTGCGCCTTGAGGCGCTCGACGAACTCGTCATGAATCGAACGCTGCACCAGCAACCGCGAGTTGGCCGAACACACTTCACCCTGATTGAAGAAGATGCCGAACGCGGCTTTCTCGGCCGCCAGATCCAGGTCCTGGCAATCGGCGAACACCAGGTTGGCGCTCTTGCCACCGCACTCCAGCCACACCTGTTTCAGGTTCGATTGCGCGGAATACTGCATGAAATATTTGCCGACTTCGGTGGAGCCGGTGAACACCAGGCAATCGACGTCCGGGTGCAAACCAAGGGCTTTGCCGGTGTGTTCGCCGAGGCCCGGTAGCACGTTCAACACGCCCGCCGGCAGCCCGGCTTCCAGTGCTAGTTCGGCCAGACGCAGGGCAGAAAACGGCGATTGCTCGGCGGGTTTGAGGATCACCGAATTGCCGGCCGCCAGCGCCGGTGCGAGTTTCCACGCGGCCATGTCCAGCGGGAAGTTCCACGGCACCACGGCGGCGACCACGCCCAGCGCTTCGCGGGTGATGGTTGCCAACACGTTCTGCGCGCTCGGCGCGATCTGGTCGTAGAGTTTGTCGAGGCTTTCGGCGTACCAGCGAAACACCCCGGCGGCGCCCGGCACGTCGATGTTGTAGGCGTCCATCACCGGTTTGCCCATGTTCAGGGAATCGAGCAGTGCCAGTTCTTCGCGGTGAGTCATGATCAGATCAGCCAGACGCAGCAGCACGTGCTTGCGCTCGGCCGGCGAACGCGCCGACCAGGTGCCGGCCTCGAACACCTGGCGCGCATTGTTGACCGCGACGTCGACGTCGTCAGCGCCGCAAGCGGTCACGTTGGCCAGGCGCTGGCCGGTGGCCGGGTTGATCGCGGCGAAGGTCTGGCCCGACTGCGCCGAACGGGGTTTGCCGTCGATCACCGCCAGGTCGGGAAACCGCAGTGCTGCGGCCTTTTTTTGCCAATATGCAAGCTCGAACACGTTCAATGCTCCAGGGGCTTTTCTTGTGTCTGGATGGTGGCCCAGGCCCGTGTCGAGGAAAAATAGTAAAAATGTCTTCGCAGACCATGAAAAAACTGGGCAGCCCATCTCCACGGTTGCGCGGTATGTGGTTATTGTTCAGGCACAACAACACCGTCGTCAGAACGGATGCAGTCGGCGCAAAAATTGCCTGGATGTCGAGTCCATCCACCCCGAGGTTTGCCGTGGCTGCCTACAACCTGCGTCAATTGAAGTACTTCATCACCACCGTCGAATGCGGCAGCGTCGCCGAGGCTTCGCGCAAGCTGTATATCGCACAGCCGGCGATCTCCACGGCGATCAAAGGCCTGGAAGACAGCTTCGGTGTGCAACTGCTGATCCGTCATCATGCACAAGGTGTGTCCCTGACCCCCAGTGGTGCACGTTTCTACCGCAAGGCCCAGGAACTGTTGCGCATGGCCAAGGAGTTCGAGCAGAACGCCCTGGCTGACAACGATGTGGTGGCCGGGCAAATCGACATCGGCTGCTTCGAAACGGTTGCCCCGCTGTACCTGCCGCAATTGATTGCCGGGTTCTCGGCGCTGTATCCGGGGGTGAAAATCCGCATCCGCGACGGCGAGCAGCAAGAGCTGGTGCAAGGCCTGACCTCGGGCACCTTCGACCTGGCGATCCTCTATGAACACGACCTCGACGCCACCATCCAGACCGAACCGCTGATGCCCGCGCAACGGCCTTATGCGTTGCTGCCGGCGGATCATCGCTTTGCCCAGCTCAAGCAAGTGTCGCTGCGGGATCTGTGCCTGGAACCGATGATTCTGCTGGACGTGCAACCGAGCCGGACCTACTTCGTCAGCCTGTTCGAAGAGCTGGGCCTTACCCCACACATTGCTTTCAGCTCACCGTCGATCGAGATGGTGCGGGGCATGGTCGGGCAAGGGTTCGGCTTCTCGATCCTGGTGACGCGACCGCATTCGGAATGCACCTACGACGGGCAGAAAGTGGTGTGCGTGGACATCGTCGAAGACGTCACCGGCTCAGGGCTGGTGGCGGCGTGGCTCAAACGCGGGCAACTGACCAAACCTGCGCAGTTGTTTGCGGATTACTGCCGGGAGCAATTGACCGCGAAGGCTGCGACAAGAACCTGAGCCTGGTGAACCCCTGTGGCGAGGGGGCTTGTCGGATCGCCGCACCGCCCCGTTCGGCTGCGCAGCAGTCGCGAACCATTGCATGCGGTGTATCTGATACACCGATATGGGGCCGCTTCGCGACCCAACGGGGGCAAGCCCCCTCGCCACAGGGTTTGTGTTCAGTTTCAGGGATTATTTGCGCGGTTTGATCCGCGCCGTAGCCTCAGCCACCAACGGATCATCCGGCCAATAATGCTTCGGATACCGCCCCTTCAAATCCTTTTTCACCTCGGCGTACGTGCTGCGCCAGAAATTCGCCAGATCCTGCGTCACCTGCACCGGCCGCCGCGCCGGAGACAACAGGTGCAACTTCACCACCTGCCGCCCGCCGGCGATGCGCGGCGTTTCGGCCAGCCCGAACAACTCCTGCAAACGCACCGCCAGGATCGGCGGCTGCTCGCTGTAGTCCAGCCGGATCGACGATCCCGACGGCACGCTCAAATGATGCGGCGCCAGTTCATCCAGCCGTTGCGGCAACGGCCACGGCAGCAGGTTGTGAACGATGCTCGACAGGTCCAGATTGGCAAAGTGACTCAGCCGCGAGACTTTCCCCAGATACGGCATCAACCAGTGTTCGAGGCTTTTGAGCAGCGCAGCATCGCTGACATCCGGCCACTCACTCTGATCCTTGCCATCAAGGTCCAACTGCCGCAACAACGCCACTCGCGCCTGCCATTGACGCAACTCCGGCGTCCACGGCAACAGCTCGAGCCCCTTGCGCCGCACCAGATTCACCAGCGCCTGACTGCGCGCGGTTTCATCAAGTCCGGTCATCGGTTCACGACTGAGGATCAACTCGCCGACCTTGCGCTGGCGCTCGGCGCGCAACACACCTTCGCGCTCGTCCCAATCCAGTTGATCGACCACGCGCACTTGCTCGGCCAACACTGAATCGAACAGCGCCGGATCGAAATCCGCCGCCAGATAAATTCGTTCCTCACGCTGCCCCTGACGACTGCCCAGATCGGCGATCACCAGCCATGGCTGTTTCATCAAACTGTCGGCTTCGGCGAACAACGCGGCGCGGCCGTTGGCCAGGCGATATTCCGCGCCACCCGCACGACGTTGCTGGGCGACACGATCGGGATAGGCCAGTGCCAACAGTGCGCCGAGCCAGCGTGGATGATCCGGATCGCCGACCGGCTCCGACGGTTTGCCGCGCAGGTAACCGCGATACTGACGCGCCAGTTGCCGGGCCCGTTGCACGCCGCCCTGAGTACCGCGCGCGGCACGTTCTTCGCCGGACAGCAGCACCAGTCGGCTGTGCAAGTCGGCGCCGGCACCGCGCAAGATATCCCGCTCGCCGAGCAGTGCCGCGACATCGCACGCCATGTCCGCCAGGCCGAGCGCCTGACCGCGCAGCAACAAATGGGCGATGCGCGGATGCGCCGGCAGTTCGGCCATGGCCTGACCGTGACGGGTCAGCGCTTCACCCTCCAGAGCGCCCAGTCGATCGAGCAAGTCCTGCGCCTGGGCATACGCCGCTGGCGGCGGCACGTCGAGCCACACCAATTGCCCCGGCTTCACGCCCCAGCGACCGAGTTGCAACGCCAGCCCGGCGAGGTCCGCCGATAAAATCTCCGCACTGGCGTACGCCGCCAGTTGTTCGTGTTGGTCCTGCGACCACATGCGATAACACACGCCCGGTTCCAGCCGCCCCGCCCGCCCGGCGCGCTGAGTGGCGCTGGCGCGGGAGATCCGTTGCGTGTCGAGACGGGTCATGCCGCTGCCGGGATCGAAACGCGGCACCCGCGCCAACCCGGCATCGATCACCACGCGCACACCGTCGATGGTCAGGCTGGTCTCGGCAATGTTGGTCGCCAGCACCACTTTGCGAAAGCCCGGCGGCGCCGGATCGATCGCGGCGCGTTGCGCGGCCAGGTCCAGTTCACCGTGCAAAGGACAAAGCAAAACCTGCGTACTCTCGCCCAGCGCATCGGCCAGTTGTTGATGCACCCGGCGGATTTCCGCTTGGCCCGGCAGGAACACCAGCAGGCTGCCGGTTTCGTCGTTCAAGGCTTCGAGAATTGTCTGCACCAGACGCGGCTCGATGAACTCGCCGGGCTGGAACGGCCGCCCCCAGCGCATCGCTACCGGGTACATGCGCCCTTCACTGCGCAGGATCGGCGCGTCGTCGAGCAGCCCGGCCAGGCGTTCGCCTTCCAGCGTTGCCGACATCAACAGGATTTTCAGCGGCTGATCGTCGCGAAACAGTTCCCGGCCATTCAGGCTCAGGGCCAGCGCCAGGTCGGCGTCGAGACTGCGTTCATGAAATTCGTCGAAGATCAGCAAACCCACGCCTTCCAGCGCCGGGTCGTCCTGCAGGCGGCGGTTGAGAATGCCTTCGGTGACCACTTCGATACGGGTCTTGGGGCCAACCTTGCTGTCGAGACGAATGCGATAGCCGACAGTTTCGCCGACCTTCTCGCCCAACTCACTGGCCAGACGCTCCGCTGCCGCACGCGCGGCCAAGCGGCGCGGTTCCAGCATCAGAATGGTCTGCCCGGCCAACCAGGGCTCGTTGAGCAAGGCCAGCGGAACACGGGTGGTTTTACCGGCGCCGGGCGGTGCTTCGAGCACCGCTTCGTGGCGTGTAGCCAAGGCTTCACGCAGAGCGGGTAAAACTTCATCAATCGGCAAAGAAATCATGCTGGCTCCCAAACAGAGGCGCGAGTATAACGGCGAACTGCTCGGCGTTTATCAGGGTCCTAATTCATAGAGACGCCCTTTCGTTTCAAGACTACTCAGGAGATTTCCTATGCGTGTTCCCTTTCGCCTGATTGGCGGTGTACTGGTTGCGACCCTGCTGACCCAGGTCACCGCTTGCGGATCGATCTTCTACCCCGATCGCCGCGGGCAGATCGAAGGCAAGATCGACCCGGCCATCGCCGCGCTGGATGCCGTGGGCCTGCTGTTCTACATCATTCCCGGCCTGATCGCGTTTGCAGTGGACTTCGCCAGCGGCGCGATCTACTACGCGCCCGGCGAGACCGCGCAGGTAGCGCCGGAAAAACTCAAGGAAGCCATTGGCGCCGACGGCAAGGTCGATAACCACAAGTTGCAGACTATTCTGGAAACCGAACTGGGCCGCAGCTTCCCGCTGGATGACCCGCGCCTGATCCAGCACAAGGGCAGCACCCAGCAACTGGCCCTGCTCGGCCTGCAACCTGCCGCGTAAATCGTGCACATGAAGGAATAGCCGCACCTATGATTTCCAGCTCCGAACACGCCCGCCTGCTGCGGCTGGCGACCCGTGCCTCGGTGGCGGTGGCGTGCACCTTGATCGTCGCCAAAGCCATCGCCTGGTGGCTGAGCGGTTCGGTGAGCATGCTCGCCGGGTTGACCGATTCGACCCTCGACGGCGTCACCTCGCTGCTCAACCTGCTGGCGGTGCATTACGCCTTGCGCCCCGCCGATGACGATCACCGTTACGGTCACGGCAAGGCCGAGTCACTGGCGGGCATGGCCCAGGCGTTGTTCATTGGCGGCAGTGCGGTGCTGATTGCCTTGCAGGCGTTTGACCGGCTCAAGCATCCGGAACCGGTGGGTGCGCCGTGGATCAGCATCGGCGTGATTGTGTTCTCTCTGGCACTGACGCTGGCGTTGCTGATGTTGCAGCATCGGGTGGTCAAGGCCACCGGTTCCAACGCCGTGCGCGCCGACTCCCTGCATTATCGTTCGGACATGCTGCTCAACGGCAGCATCCTGGTGGCGCTGGTGCTGGCCGGGTTTGGCTGGCATCAGGTGGATCCGTGGTTCGGATTGGCGATCGCCGCGTACATTCTCTGGAGCGCGATTCAGATCGCCCGGGAAAGTTTTACGGTGTTGATGGACGAAGAGCTGCCGCCGGATGTCAGCCAGCACATGCTCGAACTGGCCTGCAGCGTTCCCGGCGTACTGGGCGCGCACGACTTGCGCACGCGGGTTTCCGGCAATCAGTGGTTCGTGCAGTTGCACCTGGAGCTGCCGGGGGAGTTGACGCTGTCAGTGGCTCACGGCATCAGCGATCAGGCGGCGGATGCGATTCACGCCGCTTACCCGCGAGCCGAGGTGCTGGTGCACGCCGACCCGCAGGAAGTGGTGAAGACCGCCAGGGCGAATCAGAAACTCACCTGATACCCGCGGCTGCTCAGGCAATTGCCCTGGGCCTGACGGTAGGCTTGCACCACCGAAGGGTCCGGTTGATAGGTGGCCGTGCGCGGATCGAAGCCGCTCTGCTGCACCGCGTATTGATAGCACTCGTACCCGTCCTGATTGACCTGCTCCGGCGACTGGCCGTTGGCCGGATACGCCACCACGTCATAACTATTGCTGACCGGTTGCGGCTGCGGTTGCACGGGTGGCTCGACCACCACGTAATCCTGAGTACTTTCCTGGTAGGCGTAATAGGAACCGGCCGCGAGGAACAACAGCGCGCCACCGACCCACACTTCTCGGGCGTAATCCGGCAGGTAGCCGACGCGAATCCCGCGGGGTGGCTGCACCACCACATAGCGCGGGCCTAGCGGCCGGTACCAGTAGCCGCCGGAGTAGAAATAATCCTGGCCCCGATAGGGCACGCGGTAGTCGCGGTCCGGGAAGCGGTCGATCACATGTCCGGGACGATACTGCGGGCCCGGGCCCCAACCGTTACCGTGACCGTCCGGGCGACCGGCCCAGTGATGGTCGTCGGGACGCGGGCCGTTGTTCTGCCAGTGCGGGTTGTTGTTGTCGTTACGCCGCGGCACGTCATTGTAGTAGCCACGCTGTGGCTGCTGGGTCTGGCGCACGGTATCGGGCCGGCCCTGGATCGGCAGGTCGTTGGCCGGCAATTGTGGCGGCGGCGGTGGCGGCCGAACGGGATTGTTGAAGTCGCGAGGCTGATTGTCTCGCGGCTGATTGTTTTGCCACTGGCCGCCATTGCGTGGCTGCCCGTTTTGCTCGAACTGGCGACTGTTGTCGCCACGAATGATGTCGTTGTTCTGCGGGCGTGGTTGATTCTGCTGAGGGTTGTTCTGCGGGCGGGGCTGATTGTTGCCGCCATGCCCCTGATTGTTGCCCTGACGGCCGTCGCCTCGTTGCCCGCTGTCGGGACCACGGTTCTGCGGCTCATCGGCCAGCGATTGCGCAGTGACACTGATACACAGCAAACCAACACCGGCCAAACGCCAGATGCGCGACTTCATGCTTTTCCTCACTGCGGGTTAGGGCCTGTACGTAAGACTGGGAAAGCACAGGCCGGTTCTGCAACAGGTTATCAGTCGCGAAACTTATTTATTGAGGGCCCGACGATAAATCGCAGGCAAAAGAAAAGGGAGACCCGTCGGCCTCCCTTTGAGAACTTCGTCCGTGCTCGACGCTTTTGACGTCGGCTCACCTCACGCCGTCTTCTGGACAGTGTGCAGCTCGGGGGCCGGCACATCCCCGGTGGGGGTGGCGGCCGCGACTGGCCTGATTGGGCGAGCCGCTGTGGACTGTTTGTCCGAGCAGTGATTCTGGTGATAAGAATAGGCCTGCGGCGCCGGCAGAGGATTGCGAAGATTGCTCAAATAAACATGACTTGCGCAATTTTTAACCCTGGATAGATAATCTGCCGCAATTGATATGACAAAGGCCTGATTGATGAGCAAACTCGACCGATACGACCTGAGCATTTTGGCGGAATTGCAGCGCGACGCGCGCATCTCCAACCAGGAGCTGGCCGAACGCATCGGCCTGTCGCCTTCACCGTGTTCGCGCCGGGTCAAGCAACTGGAGGACGACGGCTACATCACCCGCCAGGTGGCGCTGCTGGACCGCAAACTGCTCGGTTTGAGCCTGACCGCCTACGTGCTGATCGGCATGGACCGACACACTCCGGAGCGATTCGAGAACTTCGAGGCGGCCATTCGCACGTTGCCACAAGTGCTGGAATGCAGCCTGGTGACGGGGATGGACGCGGACTATCAGCTCAAGGTGGTGGTGCCCGATATGGACCACTATCAGAAATTGCTGCTGGGGCATCTGACGCGAATTGAAGGGGTGACGAGTGTGCGCTCGAGTTTTGTGTTGAATCAGGTGTTGAACAGCACTGAGTTGCCGTTGACTCATCTGCGTAGTTGAGGACGCCTTCGCGGGCAAGCCTCCCTCTACAGGTCCGCGTCAGACGCAAAACGTTTATACGACCCAGACCTGTAGGAGCGAGGCTTGCCCGCGAAGGGGCCCGCACAGGCGACGAATAGCTGCGACACACTGCCGCAGGTCAATGCTGCACCAATCCCCCATGCCGTATACTCCAGCGCCTTTTAGCCCCGCCCGCGCTGGAGTTGCCTGATGGATCCTGCCGTATTCGAAGAGTGGATGATGACCGGACTGGTCAGCATTCTGATCATTTTCATGGGTTTCATCGTCTGGGATCTGGCGAAAAAATCCAAGGCCGGGCGCTTTGGCTCGTTCATCCTGTTCTTCGTTCTCGGCCTGGGCGTGGCCGCGTTCGTGATCAAAAGCGTGGTCATCGGCCTGATCGAATCCGGCTCGCTATAAGAGCGCCGGCACTTCCTTCCACTGGCCCTGATCGAGCCCTTCGATCGACCAGTCACCGATCCTGACCCGCACCAGGCGCAACGTCGGCAAGCCGACCGCCGCGGTCATGCGCCGGACCTGACGGTTACGCCCCTCGCGAATCACCAGCTCCAGCCAACTGGTCGGCACGCTCTTGCGAAAGCGTACCGGCGGGTTGCGCGGCCACAATTCTGGCTCATCCAGTTGCCGTGCTTCGGCGGGCAAGGTCATGCCGTCATTCAGTTCGACACCCTCGCGCAAACGCTGCAACTGCTCGGCGCTCGGTTCGCCCTCCACTTGCACCCAATAGGTCTTCGCCAGTTTGTGTTTGGGATCGGCAATCCGCGCCTGAAGCTGGCCGTCGTTGGTCAGCAGCAGCAAGCCTTCACTGTCACGGTCCAGCCGACCTGCCGGGTAAATCCCGGGAATTTCGATGTAGTCCTTGAGCGTCGCCCGCCCTTCGCCGTCGCTGAATTGCGTCAGCACATCGAACGGTTTGTTGAACAGGATCAGCTTCGGCTCGGCCGGCGGCGCTTTGGCGACACGGCGCGGGGCTGATGCGGATGGCGCAGGTTTCACGCCAGGGCGGCGGGAAACGGGACGTTGGGGACGGGACATGGCGAAGAGAACATCTAACGGTCAGGGCTGCTAATGCTAGTGCCCCGACCGCCAAATGACCATGACAACCGTTAGCGGAACGGCGGCTCGTCGAAGCTGCGCAGTTTGCGCGAGTGCAGCGAGTTGAGTTCGGTGCGCAACAGGTCCACCGCCTCGATACCGATCTTCAAGTGCTGGCTGACCGCGCGCTCATAGAAGGCGTTGGCCGAACCCGGCAGTTTGATTTCGCTGTGCAGCGGTTTGTCCGAGACGCAGAGCAACGTGCCGTACGGCACCCGCAAGCGATAACCTTGCGCGGCGATGGTGCCGCTTTCCATGTCCACCGCCACGGCGCGGGACAGGTTTATCAGCGGACGCTCCTGGGCCCAGCGCAACTCCCAGTTACGGTCGTCGTAGGTCAGCACGGTGCCGGTGCGCAGGCGTTTTTTCAGCTCGTCGCCCTTCTCGCCGGTGATGTTGGCCGCCGCTTGCTGCAACGCCATCTGCACTTCGGCCAGGGCCGGAATCGGAATGTTCGGCGGCACGACCCGGTCGAGAATCCCGTCGCGGCGCATGTAGGCGTGAGCCAGCACGTAATCGCCGATGGTCTGCGACTGACGCAGGCCACCGCAGTGACCGATCATCAGCCAGCAATGCGGACGCAGCACCGCCAAATGGTCGGTGATGTTCTTGGCGTTGGACGGGCCGACGCCGATGTTCACCAGGGTCACGCCATGACCGTCGCTGGCAATCAGGTGATAGGCCGGCATTTGATAGCGGTGCCAAACCACACCCGCCGCAATCGCCGAGGCTTCGCCGTGATCCATGCTCTTTTCGATGATCACGTTGCCCGGCAGAACCATGCGCACGAAACGCGGATCGCTGCGCAACTGCTCCAGGCCATGCACGATGAACTGGTCGACGTAGCGGTGGTAGTTGGTCAGCAGAATCCAAGGCTGCACATGACGCCAGTCGCTGCCGGTGTAATGCACCAGGCGGCGCAGGGAGAAATCCACCCGCGCGGCATCGAACAGGGCCAGCGGCAGGGGATCAGTGTTTTCCCAATCGTACAGACCGTCAGCGATGCCATCGGTGGCGGCGGACAGGTCGGTACTCGGGAACACCCGCGCCAGCACGGCAGCGGTCACGCCGGAGCCGGCCAGTTCATCGCCCTGCTCGACCACGTAGGGATAAGGAATGTTCTGCTGGCTGATGCCGACTTCCACGGTCACGGTGAAGTCGTGCATCAGCGGAACCAGCTGTTCCAGCAGGTATTTGCGGAAAGCGGCCGGGTGAGTGACGGTGACGCTGTAGGTCCCCGGCAACTGAACCTTGGCGTAGGCGCGGGTGGTCTGTGGGACTTCGCCCTGGCAGTGATAGGTCAGACGCAGTTCAGGATAACGAAACATCGCACGCTGTTCGGCGTCCGGCTCAATGCGATCCTTGAGGTAACGCTTGAGCGCCTGGTTCAGTGCGGTGGTGGCACGATTGTGCAAGAGCGCAAGCCGGTCCACGGCTTGCTCGGCGGTTTGAACGATAATAAAAGCTTCGGTCACGATCAGCATCCTGTGTTCTGACTTGCAGGTCTTCATCTTGCCTGCATCGTCGCTTCACGGGAACAGTGGCGTGTTGATAGATAAATGTTGAGCTACACCCTGGAACTAATGTGGGAGCGGGCTTGCTCGCGAAGGCGGACTGTCAACCAACATCATTGTTGAATGTTAGACCGCCTTCGCGAGCAAGCCCGCTCCCACATTTGATCGGTGTTGTTTACACAAACGGAGTCGATCGGGCGACGATCGCTTCCACATCCAGGCCCCGAGGCAATGCACCGTACACCCGGCCGCCGCCATTCAGACGACTGGCGATAAAAGCATCGCTGACCGCCGAATTACCGGCCTCCAGCAACAACTTGGCCTGCAACCCCAACGCAATATCTTCGGTGAGCTGACGGGCACGATACTGAATGTCGCTGGTGTCCTTGAAAGCCGTCTGCAATTGGCTGATGTGCGCCGCCAGGCGTTTGTCGCCATGACCGTCGCCCAACTCGCTGAACAGCACATCAAGCACACCCGGCTCTTTCGACAGCGCCCGCAGCACGTCCAGGCACTGCACATTGCCGGAACCTTCCCACGTCGAATTGACCGGCGCCTCACGGTACAAACGCGGCAGGATGGTGTCTTCGACATACCCCGCGCCGCCCATGCACTCGGCGGCTTCGTTGATCATTGCGGGGGCGCGCTTGCAGATCCAGTACTTGCCCACCGCCGTGACCAGGCGGGCGAATTTCGCTTCGTGCTCATCGTCCAGATGATCCAGCGCCTTGCCCATGCGCAGGCTCAACGCCAGGGCCGCTTCGCTTTCCAGCGCGAGGTCGGCCAGCACGTTCTGCATCAACGGTTGTTCACTGAGCAGCTTGCCGCCGACCATGCGGTGAGCGCAGTGATGGCTGGCCTGGGTCAATGCCTGACGCATCAGCGAGCTGGAACCGACCATGCAATCGAAGCGGGTCATGGCCACCATTTCGATGATGGTCGGAACGCCGCGCCCTTCTTCACCGACCATCCACGCCAGCGCACCACGGAATTCGACTTCGCTGGACGCATTGGAGCAATTGCCGAGTTTGTTCTTCAGGCGCTGGATGTAGAACTGATTGCGCGTGTCGTCAGGACGATGGCGCGGCAACAGGAAACAGGTCAGCCCCTTGTCGGTCTGCGCCAGGGTCAGGAACGCATCGCACATCGGCGCGGAACAGAACCACTTGTGGCCCACCAGTTCATAGGCCTGACCCGGGCCGCTCGCGCCGACCGGATAGGCCTTGGTGGTGTTGGCCCGCACATCGGTGCCGCCCTGTTTCTCGGTCATGGCCATGCCGATGGTGACGCCGGCCTTGTGCGCCATGCCGACGTTGCGCGGGTCGTATTCGGTGGCGAGGATTTTCGGCAGCCACTGCTCGGCCAGGTCCGGTTGCAGGCGCATCGCCGGGACGCTGGCGAAGGTCATGGTCAGCGGGCAACCACTGCCGGCTTCAGCCTGGCTGTGCAGGTAGGTCATGGAAGCGCGAGCGACATGAGCGCCGTCCTGCGGATGCGCCCAGGGCAGCGAGGTCAGGCCGTGCTCGATCGCGGTGCGCATCAGTTCGTGATACGCCGGGTGAAACTCCACCAGATCGATGCGATGACCGTAACGGTCGTGACTGCTGAACACTGGCTTGTTCTGGTTGGCCAGAAACCCCGCTTCCATCAGCGGCCCGCCGGCCAGTGCGCCGTAAGCGTCGATCCGCGATTCGGCCCAACCGGCCCCGAAACGCCGCGACCAATCCTGCAACGGCAAATCAATGCGATACAGGTTGGTGCCGTCCAGTGACGGCGGCTGGTTGGTGACGTCGTGGGTTTCGGCGAACTGATGCAGGTTCATGACGGGGCTCCTTTGGACAGCCAAGGAATTCAGTTAATCACTGCCCCGAGGCCGAACAAAGTGGCATATCCGCCTAACTGTCGGCGCTTTCGCCTTGTTTTGGACTAAGCACGCGACGATACAACGCAGCCTGCAAGTCTTCGAACTTCACCGGTTTGCTCAGGTGATCAATCAAGGCACCGGTCGGGCAACGCTCCCGATCAACGCTCAGGGCAATCATGAACACCGGCAATTGCTCGCAGCCCGGCAAGGCGCGGATCTGGCAGCACAGTGACGCGCCATCCAGCGACGGCAACTGACCATCGATCAGCACGGCGTCAAAGGTTTCGCGCTGCAAGAGATCCAGCGCAGCCACGCCATTGTCGGCCGTTCGTACCCGGAACCCGAGCTTGAGCAACATGCCACGCATCACCAACTGGTTGATGCTGTTTTCATCCACCAGCAGCACGGTGCAGTCCTGCGGCAGGCGCAGACGCGGAAACTCCCGGGGCATCATGGGCGTTGAGACTCGCTCCACCACGGGCAACTCAAACTCGACGTCGAGCTGGAAGCGACTGCCGCTACCGGGCTCGGAGCGGTGAGTCAGATGCCCGCCAAGCAAGTCGACCAGTTGTCGACAGATCGCCAGGCCAACGCCCAGACCGCCGTATTCGCGGGTCATCGAGCCGTCGAGCTGGAAGAAGCGCTGGTACAGCGTCGCCTCGCCCAGATCGGTGAAGCCGATGCCGGTGTCGATCACGGCAAAAGACAGGGCCAGCCGATCGGGGCCTACGGGCTTACCCGTGACCCGCAACGCCACGCCGCCCACCCGGGTGAACTTGATCGCGTTGTCCAGCAGGCATTCCAGGCATTGCGCCAACTTGATGTTGTCGCCGTACAAACGGTCCGGCAGACCTGGCGTGACATCGACCTTGAAGTCCAGTGACTTGCCTGACGCATTGCCTTCGAACTGCACGCGCAGGGCATCGACCACACTGCGCAAACTGAAGGGGGACGCATTGGCCTTGAGCTTGCCGGCCTGCAATTCGGTCAGGGTGAGGATACCGTTGACCATGCGCATCATGTCTCGCGCCGAACCGGCGGCCGTTTGCTGGTATTGCTCCAGTTCCGGGTCCATCTCGACGGTTTGCATCAACTCCAGCGAACCGATCACACCGTTCATCGGCGTGCGCAATTCGTGGGTCAGCGTCGCGAGGAATTCATCCTTGAGTTTGTTGCTGTGCGCCAGTTGCTGGTTGAGCACTTCGAGTTTTTGACCGGCATCGAACAAGGTCTGCGCCTGTTGCTCGCGCATGGCGTTGATACGATCGGCCAGGGCCAGGGACAACAGCGCCACTTCGATGGCCGAGCCGATCTGGCTGGAATACATGGTCAGGAACACGTTCGGCAGGTAACCCAACACCATCATCGTGTTGATGATGCCGCCGAGCAAAAACGCCGACCAGGCGATGATGAAATACCGCGCCACCCGCAAGCCGCGCCACCAGGCGAAAAATCCCGCGGCGAAAATCACCACGGTGAACGTCAGGGCCAGCGTCGTCGCCAGACGCAAGGCCAGGGCGTAACTGGTCATCAATGACAACCCGACCACCACCGCACCGAACGCAATCAACGCCAGCAGCAAGCGATCGAGCCAGCGGCTGAGCGTCGCCGTCTGCAGGAAGCTACGGGCGAACTGGCTGCCGAACAGCCCTGCGCAGCCAATGAAGAACGGCGTCGCGGCGTTGGCCCACCAGGGATTGTTCGGCCAGAAATACTGCACCGCCGCGCCGTTCACCGACAGCTGGTACAAACCGAACGAGGCAATGTAGAAGATGTAATAGAGGTAACTGGTGTCGCGCACGCTGAGGTAGATGAACAGGTTGTAGACCAGCATCCCCAGCAACACGCCGTAAATCAGGCCCAGCACATAGAGCCGCACCGGTTGTTCTTCAAGGAATGCGGTGCTCGACCACAACGTCACCGGCGCCTGGATAGACCCTTCGCTTTGCAGGCGCAGGTACAGGGTTTGCGCTTGATCGGGCGTGAAGTTCAGATCGAACAAGTAGTTGTTCTGGCGAATCTCGCGACTGTCGAACGGCAAGGCATCGCCGGTCTGACGGACCAATCGATAGGCTCCGCCAGCATCGGGCAAATACAGATCAAGGTGATCGAGGGGCGGATAGGCCAGCTCCAGCAGCCAGGTCCGTTGCGCAGCCGGATTGGTCGGGCGGTAATGCAGGTCGATTTTCAGCCAGAACACCGAACGCGAATAACCGGCGTTGAGGGTGGCCTTATCGTGGGGCTTGAAGTATCCGGCCGCGGCTTGCGCACGGATATCTTCGATGGTCGCCTGACCATCGGCATCTTCGAACACTTGCAGGGTTCGGCCCAAGGGCAGGCTTTGAGTGAATTCATCGAATTCGACTGCGCTCGCCATGAGGGGCAAGCAAAACAGCAACATCAGCAAATAGCGCATTTAAGCCCCAGCGTGGCCTGTCCGGTTATCTCAGGAAGCCCCTCATTCCTTTTGAGTAGACGTAAAACCGGTATTACCTGTTATTGGTTTGGATCCACTCTAGCATAGCCGTTGATGGCCATTGAACACCATTGAAATATTTACTGCAAAGGCTCTAGTACGGGCGTTCCAGCGGAGCGCATTGAGCCAGAGCTGTTTGCCCGGTCAGATTGTGACAATCCCGCCAAGTTGCGTTGCCAGCCCATGACTCTCTATCGGCAGGACTGGCAGGCACTGCACCCGAAAATCGATGTTTGGTGGTAAGCTCGCGCACCATGAATATCTACAGCTCTCGCCCCGTTGTCCTCTGTCTCTCCGGCCACGACCCAAGTGGTGGCGCCGGCTTGCAGGCAGATATCGAAGCCCTGCTTGCCCAGGGTTGTCATGCGGCCCCGGCCGTCACCGCCCTGACCGTGCAAGACACGGTCAATGTCACTGACTTCCGCGTCCTCGACCGTGAGTGGGTACTGGCCCAGGCCAACGCCGTGCTCAACGATTCCGAAGTCGCTGCCGTCAAACTGGGCATGCTCGGTTCCCTGGAAATGGTCGACACCGTCGTCGAACTGCTGCAGGCGCACCCGCATTTGCCGATGGTCTGCGACCCGGTGCTGCGCGCCGGCGGCGGCGGGCGACTGGGCAAGGATGAAGTCGGCTACGCCATGCGCGAACGCCTGCTGCCCTTGGCCATCATCGCAACCCCTAACCTTCCCGAAGCCCGCATCCTCGCCGAACTGCCCGAAGGCACCGCAGACGAGTGCGCTGAAAAACTCCTGCCCTACGTCAAACACCTGCTGATCACCGGCGGCCATGGCGATGAAGACGAAATCCACAATCGCCTGTACAGCCGCGACGGTCGCCGCGAAACCTTCACCTGCCAGCGCTTGCCCGGCAGTTACCACGGCTCCGGCTGCACACTGGCCAGCGCCCTCGCCGGTCGTCTGGCTCAAGGTGAAAACCTCGTCAGCGCCGTGCAGACCGCGCTTAACTACACGTGGCGCACCCTGCGCGATGCAGAGCAGCTGGGCAAAGGTCAGTTCGTGCCGCGCCGCCTGCCACTGGATTTCTGTTCGTAACGCCATGAGGCATGTCCGATGAAACTACGTGGCCTTTACGCCATTACCGACAGCCAGTTACTGGCCGGTAAATTCCTGTCGTACGTGGAGGCGGCGCTGGAAGGCGGCGTCACCCTGCTGCAATATCGCGACAAGAGCAGCGACGAGGCCCGCCGCCTGCGCGAGGCCGAAGCCCTGCGCGATCTGTGCGATCGCTACAAGACCCACCTGATCATCAATGACGATGCCGAACTGGCCGCGCGCCTGAACGTCGGCGTGCACCTGGGCCAGACCGATGGCCCGCTGACCCCGGCCCGTGCGCTGCTGGGTCGCCAGGCGATCATCGGTTCGACCTGCCACGCGCAACTCGAACTCGCTGAACAAGCGGCCAAGGAAGGCGCGAGCTACGTCGCCTTCGGCCGCTTCTTCAACTCCAACACCAAACCCGGCGCACCGACCTGCAGCCTCGAGCTGCTCGACCAGGCCCGCAGCAAACTGCACCTGCCGATCTGCGCGATCGGCGGCATCACCCTGGACAATGCCGCGCCACTGGTGGCCCACGGGGTCGATCTGCTGGCGGTGGTCCACGGCCTGTTTGGCGCCGAGAGCACGGCTGAAGTCACCCGCCGCGCCCGCGCCTTTAATGAATTACTGAAAATCTGATTTGAGAGCCCGATCATGTCTCGTTCCGAAACGCTGTTTGCCAATGCCCAGAAACACATTCCCGGTGGCGTGAACTCGCCTGTTCGCGCCTTCAAGAGCGTGGGCGGCACGCCGTTGTTCTTCAAACACGCGGAAGGCGCCTACGTCACCGACGAAGACAACAAGCGCTATGTGGATTACGTCGGTTCCTGGGGCCCGATGATCCTCGGCCACAGCCATCCGGACGTGCTGGACGCCGTGCGTAAACAGCTGGAACACGGTTTGTCGTACGGTGCCCCGACCGAGATGGAAACCGAGATGGCCGACCTGGTCTGCTCGATCGTGCCGTCGATGGAAATGGTGCGCATGGTCAGCTCCGGCACCGAAGCGACCATGAGCGCAATTCGCCTGGCCCGTGGTTTCACCGGTCGCGACAGCATCATCAAGTTCGAAGGCTGCTACCACGGTCACTCTGACAGCCTGTTGGTCAAGGCCGGTTCCGGCGCGTTGACCCAAGGCGTGCCGAGCTCGGCCGGTGTGCCGGCAGCATTCGCCAAACACACCCTGACCCTGCCGTTCAACGACATCGACGCCGTGGAAACCATGCTCGCCGAAGTCGGCCAGGACGTGGCCTGCATCATCGTCGAGCCGGTGGCCGGCAACATGAACTGCGTACCGCCGGCGCCGGGCTTCCTCGAAGGCCTGCGGACCCTGTGCGACAAGCACGGCGTGGTGCTGATTTTCGACGAAGTGATGACCGGTTTTCGTGTCGCCCTCGGCGGTGCTCAAGCGCACTACGGCGTCACGCCAGACCTGACCACGTTCGGCAAGATCATCGGTGGCGGCATGCCGGTCGGTTGCTTTGGCGGCAAACGCGAAATCATGTCGCACATCGCGCCACTGGGCCCGGTTTATCAGGCGGGCACCTTGTCGGGTAACCCGCTGGCGATGGCCGCCGGCCTGACGACCTTGCGCCTGATCAGCCGCCCGGGCTTCCACGCCGAGCTGAGCGACTACACCAGCCGCCTGCTCGATGGCCTGCAACAACGCGCCGATGCCGCCGGCATTCCGTTCGTGACCACGCAAGCCGGTGGCATGTTCGGCCTTTACTTCAGCGGCGCCGACGATATCGTCACGTTTGATGATGTGATGGCCAGCGACGCGAAGCTGTTCGGCCGCTTCTTCCACCTGATGCTCGAAGGCGGCGTGTACCTGGCGCCGAGTGCATTCGAAGCCGGCTTCACCTCGATTGCCCACGGCGAAGCCGAGTTGAAACTGACGCTGGATGCCGCCGAACGCGCATTTGCCGCATTGAAGTAATGCTGTGCCGCTGACGTTGGCGATTGCCAGCGTCAGCTTTCACCTACATTTCAGCGTCTTTTCTTACTCATCTGCCAATAATCTCCCGCAAACCGGGCGATATATTCCCCGCGCAGCAGAAAAACGAGTAAAGACTTTGTAAGGTTGGCCCTGCTTATTTCATAATGCGCGCTTATTGGATCCCTCGATGGGTCCGCGCGCCCTTCAGAGGTAAGTCGATTCCCATGAACCGCACCGGCCGCGCCCTTGCATTGGGCTGCCTGTTGCTCCTTCAGCCCCTGCTCGCGCTCGCACAAGCAGGCGGCAACTCGTTGTTAATCCCAGCGATGGGTCGCTGCACCCTCAATACCCAGCCGCAAGACCTGGCGCAGGCGCTCGCCGCCTGCCAGAAAGCGTCGGATGAAGGGGATGGGCAAGCGCAATACGAGCTGGGCGAGTTCTACTACGACGGCAAAAACACGCCGCGCGACCTCAAAAAAGCCCTCGACTACTTCGAAAAGGCCTCGCTGCAAGGCCACGCCCAGGCGCAATTCAAACTCGGCACCATGTTCTTCCACGGCGAAGGCGTACCGGCCAATAACGTTCAGGCATATATCGTGCTGAAAATGGCCGCGGTCAACGGTGCTGAAGAAGCGCTGGATACGGCAGATGAAGTCGCCGAGAAGATGCCGCGTGAAGAGCTTGAGGTGGCTACCCAGGTGCTGGGGCAAATCTTCCGCAAGTACCTGATGGAATTGCAAAGTGCCGACGGGCGTACGCCGTTTTCGCCACTTCCCTGAATTGAACGCTGGCCCCTGTGTTGAGGGGATTTTGTGGCGAGGGGATTTATCCCCTTTCGGCTGCGCAGCAGTCGTAAAATCAGCGAATGCGGTCCAACTGAAAGAATGAGGCGTCTGGTTGGGGGCCGCTTCGCAGCCCAACGGGGATAAATCCCCTCGCCACAATAAACCCCCTTGCCACAATCACCCTCTTGCCACAGAAGAGAGCTCTGTCAGCTTAAAGACTGCGGCCTACTTCTCCGGCATCGGCATCGGAAACGGCATGACATTGCCGACCGCGCCGCGGGCTTCGCTGATTTTCGGCGTGCCAAGACGCTCGACTTCGTCGATGCGCACAATCGAATGCATCGGCACAAAACTGCGCACGACCCCTTCGAACTGAGCCTTGAGCTTCTCTTCGCTCGGGTCGACGACCACTTGCGTGCGCTCGCCAAAGACGAACTCTTCCACTTCCAGGAAGCCCCACAGATCACTTTGATAGATCTGCTTGGCATACATTTCGTACACCTGGCCCTGGTTGAGGAAAATCACCTTGTAGATTGGAGCTTCACGTTTGGTCATGGTGGGCGAGCAACACATCGGGGGATAAAAATGAGGGCGCGAACTATAGCATAGCCACCGGACGCACAGCGGTAGGAACCTTGGGACATGTTCCCTATAATGCGCGGTTCTTTGAATCACGTGATGACTGTATCCATGGCCAAGAAGCTTTACATCGAAACCCACGGTTGCCAGATGAACGAGTACGACAGCTCGCGCATGGTCGATCTGCTGGGTGAACACCAGGCCCTGGAAGTCACCGCTCGCGCTGAAGACGCCGACGTGATCCTGCTCAACACCTGCTCGATCCGCGAACGCGCCCAGGACCGGGTGTATTCCCAGCTCGGCCGCTGGCGCGAACTGAAACTGGCGAACCCGGAGATGGTGATTGCCGTCGGCGGTTGCGTCGCCAGTCAGGAAGGCGCCGCCATCCGCGATCGCGCTCCGTATGTCGATGTGGTCTTCGGCCCGCAAACCCTGCACCGCCTGCCGGAAATGATCGACGCCGCCCGCGCCACCAAATTGCCGCAAGTGGACGTCTCGTTCCCGGAAATCGAAAAATTCGACCATTTGCCAGAGCCGCGCATCGATGGCCCGAGCGCTTACGTGTCGGTCATGGAAGGTTGCAGCAAGTACTGCACCTTCTGCGTGGTGCCCTACACCCGCGGCGAAGAAGTCAGCCGACCGTTCGATGACGTGATCGCCGAAATCATCCACCTCGCTGAAAACGGTGTGCGTGAAGTGACGCTGCTGGGCCAGAACGTCAATGGCTATCGCGGCACCACTCACGATGGGCGCCTGGCGGATCTGGCCGAGTTGATTCGGGTCGTCGCGGCGGTCGATGGCATCGATCGGATTCGCTACACCACGTCCCATCCGCTCGAGTTCTCCGACAGCCTGATCCAGGCTCACGCCGAAGTGCCGGAGCTGGTGAAGCACCTGCACCTACCGGTGCAATCCGGTTCGGACCGCATTCTGTCGGCAATGAAGCGCAACCACACGGCGCTGGAATACAAATCCAAACTGCGCAAGTTGCGCGCGGCCGTGCCGGGGATCTGCATCAGCTCGGACTTTATCGTCGGCTTCCCCGGCGAAACCGAAAAAGACTTCGAACAAACCATGAAACTGATCGAAGACGTCGGTTTCGACTTCTCCTATTCGTTTGTCTACAGCCAGCGCCCGGGCACGCCGGCGGCCGATCTGGCCGACGAAACGCCGGAAGAGCTGAAAAAAGAACGCCTGAACGCCCTGCAACATCGCCTGAACCAGCAGGGTTTCGAGATCAGCCGACAAATGGTCGGTTCGATCCAGCGGATTCTGGTCACCGATTATTCGAAAAAAGACCCCGGCGAGCTGCAAGGCCGGACCGAGAATAACCGGATCGTCAACTTCCGCTGCGACAATCCGACCCTGATCGGCCAGTTCGCCGATGTGCACATTGATGCGGCGCAGCCGCACTCGCTGCGGGGTTCGTTGATCCAGTAACGCCGAATATCTCTGTGGGAGCCGGGCTTGCCCGCGATGGCCACTACGCGGTCTGGCTGACACACCGTGTAATCGTTCATCGCGGGCAAGCCCGCTCCCACAGGGGACGGTGTTCCAGGTCCAAATATTTAAGAGCTTTCGCACCCGCGCCACTGGCGTTATCCTTGATTTCATCTTAATTGCCCCAGGGCGGCTAAATACGACCTTGAACGCACCCATAGAACCACATCGTTTTATCCTCGAGCCCTTTGAGGCTCGCCGCTTCGCCAATCTGTGCGGGATGTTCGACGAGCACCTGCGCTTGATCGAGCAACGCCTGACCATCGAGATCCGCAACCGCGGAAACCAGTTCGAGCTGATCGGCGACCCCAAACACACCTCCTCCGCGGAAAACCTCCTGCGCCGCCTGTACCGGGAAACCAAGGGTACCGAGCTGTCGCCGGACATGGTTCACCTGTTCCTGCAGGAATCGGCCGTCGAAGCGCTGGACAACGTTTCGCCATCCGAACCCTCCGTGGCCCTGCGCACCAAGAAAGGCATGATTCGCCCTCGCGGCTTGAATCAATTGCGCTACGTGAAGGAAATCCTCGGTAACGACATCAACTTCGGCATCGGCCCGGCCGGTACCGGCAAGACCTATCTGGCCGTTGCCTGCGCGGTAGACGCGCTGGAGCGCGAGCAGATTCGTCGCATCCTGCTGGTTCGCCCGGCGGTTGAAGCGGGCGAAAAACTCGGCTTCCTGCCGGGCGACCTGTCGCAAAAAATCGACCCGTACCTGCGTCCGCTCTACGACGCACTCTACGAAATGCTCGGCTTTGAATACGTCGCCAAGCTGATCGAGCGTCAGGTGATCGAAGTCGCGCCGCTGGCCTACATGCGCGGGCGTACGCTGAACAACAGCTTCATCATCCTCGACGAAAGCCAGAACACCACCGTCGAACAGATGAAGATGTTCCTGACCCGGATCGGCTTCGGCTCCACAGCGGTCATCACCGGTGACATCACCCAGGTCGACCTGCCGAAAGGCACCAAGTCCGGGCTGCACCATGTGATCGAAGTGCTGAAAGATGTGCCGGGCATCAGCTTCACCCATTTCATGCCCAAGGACGTTGTGCGCCATCCACTGGTGCAGCGGATCGTCGAGGCCTATGAGCGCTTCGAGAATCGCGTGACAGACGAAACACCAAAGGACAGTCGCCGCGATGCTTGAGCTTGATCTGCAACTGGCTACCGAAGCGCCTGTTCCCAGCGAATCCGAGTTCCGCCAATGGTGCGAACTGGCACTGCGCCAGCGCACCGCTGACTCCGAGATGACCATTCGCCTGGTCGACGAAGAAGAAGCCCGCGAGCTGAACCACACCTGGCGGCAGAAGGATTACGCCACCAACGTGCTGTCGTTTCCGGCCGATGTGCCTGACGAGTTTCTCGATATCCCGCTGCTGGGCGATCTGGTGATCTGCGTGGCGGTGGTCGAGCGCGAAGCTGCGGAACAAGGCAAGGAACCAAAGGCCCACTGGGCACATCTGGTCATTCACGGCTGCTTGCATCTGCTGGGTTACGACCATATAGATGACGACGAAGCCGAAGAAATGGAAGCACTGGAACGAACGTTGCTTGCCGAATTGGGCTATCCCGATCCGTACGCGGACGACGAAATTGAAACATCCACTATCGTGACAACAAAGGATTCAGAGTAATCGCTATGAGCGAAGATCGATCGAGCAACGGGCAGAAGTCATGGCTGGGTAAGCTCACCCAGGCTTTTGCCCACGAGCCGAAGAACCGTCAGGAGCTGCTGGAGCTTCTGCGCGATGCGCACCAAAACAAGTTGCTGGACAGCGAAGCGCTGGCCATCGTCGAAGGCGCCATCCAGGTCGCGGACCTGCAAGTACGGGACATCATGGTCCCACGCTCGCAGATGATCAGCATCAAGGCGACCCAGACACCCCGTGAGTTTTTGCCGGCCGTGGTCGACTCGGCCCACTCCCGTTACCCGGTCATCGGCGAAAGCCACGATGACGTGATGGGCGTGTTGCTGGCCAAGGACTTGCTGCCGTTGATCCTCAGGGAGAACGGCGACAGCTTCAACATCAAGGACCTGCTGCGCCCGGCCACCTTCGTGCCGGAGTCCAAGCGCCTGAATGTGCTGCTGCGCGAGTTCCGCGCCAACCACAATCACATGGCCATCGTCATCGATGAGTACGGCGGTGTGGCGGGTCTGGTGACCATCGAAGACGTACTGGAACAGATCGTCGGCGACATCGAAGACGAGCATGACGTCGAGGAAGACAGCTACATCAAGCCTCTGCCCAGCGGTGATTTCCTGGTCAAGGCCCTGACGCCGATCGAGAACTTCAATGAGTTTTTCGACAGTGAATTCTCCAACGATGAGTTCGACACCGTTGGCGGCCTGGTGATGAGCGCGTTCGGGCACTTGCCGAAACGCAACGAAATAACCGAGATCGGCCCGTATCGCTTCCGTATCCTGAACGCCGACAGCCGTCGGATTCACTTACTGCGCCTGACACCTATCGCCCGATAAAATCCAAGGATTGAAATGCGTCGTATGACCCGCCCCGGCTGGCCCGGTAACCTGCTGGCCGTGGCGGCCGGTGCAATCACCACCCTGGCCCTGGCGCCATTCGATATCTGGCCGTTGGCGTTGCTGGCGGTCGGTTTCTTCTATGCCGGTTTGCGCGAACTGAACCCCCGTCAGGCCCTGGGCCGTGGCTGGTGTTTCGGTTTCGGCCTGTTTGGCGCCGGCACCAGCTGGATTTACTACAGCATTCACAACTTTGGCGGCGCTTCGGTACTGCTCGCCGGGTTCCTGATGCTGCTGTTCACCGCGGCGATTGCCTGGTTCTTCGCCCTGCCCGCCTGGATCTGGGCGCGCTGGTTGCGTCGCAACGAAGCGCCGCTGGCCGATGCCATGGCGTTCGCAGCGCTGTGGGTAGGCCAGGAAGCGTTTCGGGGTTGGTTCCTCACCGGTTTCCCATGGCTTTACTCTGGTTACAGCCAGCTCGACGGCCCGTTGGCCGGCCTCGCACCCGTGGGCGGGATGTGGCTGGTGTCCTTCACCCTGGCCTTGACCGCCGCGCTGATCTACAACGCTTCGCGCCTGATCAAGACCGGTCGTAAAGCCTTTATTGCGGCGGGTGCGCTGCTGTTGGTCGGCCCCTGGGTCGCCGGCATCGCGCTCAAAGGCCATGCCTGGACCAGCCCGGCGGGTGCACCGCTGAGCGTTGCGGCGATCCAGGGCAATATCGAACAAAGCATGAAATGGGATCCGGCGCAGCTCAACGCGCAGCTGGCGCTGTACCGCGACATGAGTTTCAGCTCGAAACGGGTCGACCTGCTGATCTGGCCGGAAACGGCGGTCCCGGTGCTCAAGGAGTCAGCCGAGGGCTACCTGAGCATGATGGGCAATTTCGCCGCAGAGCGTAAAACCGCACTGATCACCGGCGTGCCCATCCGCCAGGAAGTCCGCCACGAGAGGCGTTTCTTCAATGGCATTACCGTTGTGGGCGAAGGCGATGGCACTTACCTCAAGCAGAAGCTGGTGCCTTTCGGCGAATACGTGCCGTTGCAGGATGTGCTGCGCGGCCTGATCGCCTTCTTCGACCTGCCGATGTCGGACTTCGCCCGCGGCCCCGCCGATCAGGCGATGCTGCAAGCCAAGGGCTATCAGATTGCGCCGTACATCTGCTACGAAGTGGTTTACCCGGAATTCGCCGCCAGCCTCGCCGCTCGCAGCGATCTGTTGCTGACCATCAGCAATGACACCTGGTTCGGCACCTCCATCGGCCCGCTGCAACACTTGCAGATGGCGCAGATGCGCGCGCTTGAGGCCGGCCGCTGGATGATCCGCGCCACCAACAACGGCGTGACCGGCCTGATCAACCCCTTCGGCCAGATCACCACGCAGATCCCGCAGTTCGAACGCGGCATCCTGTACGGAGAAGTGGTGCCGATGCACAACCTGACGCCTTACCTGCAATGGCGTTCGTGGCCGCTGATCATCGTGTGTGTGTTGTTGTTTGGCTGGGCGTTAGTGGCCAACCGGATGTCGAAAACCGTCTGAGACTGACCAGCTTTTGTGGCGAGGGGATTTATCCCCGTCGGGTTGCGCAGCAGCCCTGAAAATGGGCCTGCTGCGCAGTCCAACGGGGATAAATCCCCTCGCCACAGGTCAGCGATAGAACATTGAATACCCGATCTGTCCCACCGCCTCATTCAACAGCTGCCCGCTCTGCCAGATCGATTTGAACTCAGGCATCCAGCCACCCAATGGCAGCGCATTGTCCACGCCCAGAAACCCCATCGGCGCGGGCACCACCTCGAATCCCGCCTGCTGGAAACTCCAGACCGCCCGCGGCATGTGCCAGGCTTGAGTCACCACGACCACGCGCTTGATGCCCTCCGGCAACAGCACCTGGGCACTGAACTGCGCATTTTCCCAGGTTGTACGGCTACGCCCTTCCTGCCAACGCACAGTGATGCCGGAGTCTTCAAACATCGAATCCGCCATCAATTTGGCTTCGCTGGGCGGCGTGCCGAAATGCAGACCGCCGCTGGTGAGGATCGGCAGGCCGGACGCCTTAGCCAGTCGCGCGGCATAACGCTGACGCGCAAGGCCCACGCCGGTCGGCTGGTCGTCGCCCCAGGCCAGGTCGCCCCGTTCGCGCCCGGAACCCAGCACCACGATCGCATCAGCGCGCTGACTCAGGGTCGCCCATTCAGAACGATTCAGCGCCGGTTCCCGTTCCAGCGCCTTGGCGCTCCACTGCACCACCACCGGCAGACTCATCAGCCAGAATCCGCCGAGCCCCAGCGCAAAGCACACGCCCGCAAGCCGCGGTCTTGAGCGGCGAAACCACCAGGCAAGCAGCAACAATAGCAATAAAATGCCGGGCGGCAGCAGAAGTTGTTTAACGAAGTAACGAAAAGGCATCGAGCATCTCCAGAAGATGCCCGAAGCCTAAGTGGGTTGACGCAATGCGACAACAAATGCGGAAGGACTATGCTTCAAAAAACCATGCGTCATGGCTTCAAGTGCCCTTACTTGAATTGCAGAGACCGGACCTTTACCGCGTCCCTGCCCGGT
The DNA here is from genome assembly GCF_024169315.1 of Pseudomonas migulae. Taxonomy (NCBI): domain Bacteria; kingdom Pseudomonadati; phylum Pseudomonadota; class Gammaproteobacteria; order Pseudomonadales; family Pseudomonadaceae; genus Pseudomonas; species Pseudomonas migulae. The sequence continues at coordinate 3,121,769 of NZ_JALJWR010000001.1, forward strand.
ACCTTGTCCTTGAGCCAGATGATCTTGGCCGAACGTGGTGCGTCGAGTTGCTTCACTGCTTCTGACAAGCATCCGTGTGTCTCACGTTCACTGCGGTCCAGATACGCCTTGACCAGTGCAAATTCTGCGGGGCTCAGGCCACGCAATTCCAGCTCAAGGGGGCGTTCATCGCGCAACCGGCCAGCGGTTTTTGCCGCGTCCAGGGCTATTCCCAGACGATCGATCAGTCTTTCGTACAACTCCGGCTTAGTAACTTTTTGCTGTGACTCAACCATCCCTCACCTCATTGAAGATAAGACTCACTCCCCATTTAGAGCTTAGCTTCCATGAACAAACCGGCTGGATGCCGCGACCAACGGCCCTCGCAGCCATTTTTGCAAGACGCGCGGCAACAATCAGGGTTTCCCTCGGTAGAGTGCGGTCATGTATGCTACGGCGCTTCCTGTAACTCCACTTCCAGCTCGCTTGGGCACCGCAACGCCGATTTGGCGTGATCACCGTCCAGCGTCGCATTGAAGAGGATTAGGCCACCCCTATTCAGTTCAAAAGTAGCCATGCACGAACAATATCAGCCCCGTGAAATCGAAGCCGCCGCCCAGTCGTTCTGGGACGAGCAAAAGTCCTTTGAAGTCAGTGAACAGCCAGGCAAGGAGACTTTCTATTGCCTGTCGATGTTCCCTTACCCCAGCGGCAAGCTACACATGGGGCACGTGCGCAACTACACCATCGGCGACGTGATCTCCCGCTATCAGCGCATGCAAGGCAAGAACGTCCTGCAACCCATGGGTTGGGACGCCTTCGGCATGCCGGCGGAAAACGCCGCGATGAAGAACAACGTAGCGCCCGCCAAGTGGACCTACGAAAACATCGCCTACATGAAAACCCAGCTGCGCAGCCTGGGCCTGGCGGTGGACTGGTCCCGCGAAGTGACCACCTGCAAGCCGGATTACTACCGCTGGGAACAATGGCTGTTCACTCGCCTGTTCAAAAAAGGTGTGATCTACAAGAAAAGCGGCACCGTGAACTGGGACCCGGTCGACCAGACCGTCCTCGCGAACGAGCAAGTGATCGACGGACGCGGCTGGCGTTCCGGCGCGCTGATCGAAAAGCGCGAAATCCCGATGTACTACTTCAAGATCACCGCCTACGCGGATGAACTGCTGGAGAGCCTCGACGAGCTGACCGGCTGGCCTGAACAGGTCAAGACCATGCAGCGCAACTGGATCGGCAAATCCCGTGGCATGGAAGTGCAGTTCCCGTACAACGTCGACTCCATCGGCGAAGCCGGCGCACTGAAAGTCTTCACCACCCGTCCGGACACCCTGATGGGCGCCACCTATGTTGCCGTGGCCGCTGAACACCCGCTGGCCACCCTGGCTGCACAGAACAACCCTGAGCTGCAGGCGTTCATCGCTGAATGCAAGGGCGGCAGCGTTGCTGAAGCCGACGTCGCCACCCAAGAGAAAAAAGGCCTGCCGACCTCGCTGTTCGTCGAGCACCCGCTGACCGGTGAGAAACTCCCGGTGTGGGTCGCCAACTATGTGCTGATGCACTACGGCGATGGTGCGGTCATGGCTGTTCCGGCGCACGACGAGCGTGATTTCGAATTCGCCACCAAATACAACCTGCCGATCAAGTCGGTGGTGCGCACCAGCTCCGGTGAGACCAACCCGGCGCCATGGCAGGACGCCTACGGTGAGCACGGCACGCTGATCAATTCCGGCGAGTTCGATGGCCTCGACTTCGCCGGCGCGTTCGACGCCATCGAAGTCGCGCTCATCAAGAAGAACCTCGGCGCCTCGCGCACCCAGTTCCGCCTGCGCGATTGGGGCATCAGCCGTCAGCGTTACTGGGGCTGCCCGATTCCGATCATCCACTGCACCACCTGCGGTGATGTGCCGGTCCCGGAAGATCAGCTGCCAGTCGTGTTGCCGGAAGACGTTGTGCCGGACGGCGCAGGTTCGCCACTGGCGCGCATGCCTGAGTTCTACGAGTGCAGCTGCCCGAAATGTGGCGCACCGGCCAAGCGTGAAACCGACACGATGGACACCTTCGTCGAGTCCTCGTGGTACTACGCCCGTTACGCCTCGCCGCACTATGAAGGTGGCCTGGTCGAGAAATCGGCGGCCGACCACTGGTTGCCGGTGGATCAGTACATCGGCGGTATCGAACACGCGATTCTTCACCTGCTCTACGCGCGCTTCTTCCACAAGCTGATGCGCGACGAAGGCCTGGTGAGCTCCAACGAACCGTTCAAGAACCTGCTGACCCAAGGCATGGTGATCGCCGAGACTTACTATCGTCGCGAAGCCAACGGTGCCTACACGTGGTTCAACCCGGCGGACGTCGAACTCGAACGCGACAGCAAGGCCAAGGTCATCAGCGCCAAGCTGATCGCAGACGGCCTGCCGGTGGAAATCGGCGGCACCGAGAAGATGGCCAAGTCGAAGAACAACGGCGTCGACCCTCAGTCGATGATTGACCAGTTCGGCGCAGACACCTGCCGCCTGTTCATGATGTTCGCCTCGCCGCCTGACATGAGCGCGGAATGGTCCGACTCCGGCGTAGAAGGTTCGCACCGTTTCCTCAAGCGCGTCTGGCGTCTGGCTCAAGCCCACGTCACTCAGGGCCTGCCGGGCAAACTGGATGTCGCCGGCCTGAACGACGAGCAGAAAGCCATTCGCCGCTCGATCCACCAGGCCATCAAGCAGGCCAGCCATGACGTCGGCCAGAACCACAAATTCAACACCGCCATCGCCCAGGTGATGACGCTGATGAACGTGCTGGAAAAGGCCCCGCAAGGCACCGAACAGGATCGCGCACTGATTCACGAAGGTCTGGAAACCGTGGTCTTGCTGCTGGCTCCGATCACCCCGCACATCAGCCATGATCTGTGGAATCGACTGGGTCACGCTGACCCGGTGATCGACGCAGGCTGGCCGGTGCTGGACGACAGCGCGCTGGTGCAGGACAGCCTGACGCTGGTCATCCAGGTCAACGGCAAGCTGCGCGGCCAGATCGAAATGCCGGCCACCGCGACCCGTGAAGAAATCGAAGCCGCCGCCCGCGTCAACGAAAACGTGCTGCGCTTTGTCGATGGCCTGACTATTCGTAAAGTGATCGTAGTGCCCGGGAAACTGGTCAATATCGTCGCCAGCTAATTGGATCAGGCACCAGGTGAGCCTGGTGCCGAGTAAAACCTTTCGGGCCGCACGGTCGGCCCACATGGTTTCAAGGGGAGCAACAAGATGATCAAACGCAATTTGCTGGTGATGGGCCTTGCGGTCCTGTTGAGCGCCTGCGGTTTCCAGCTGCGCGGCACCGGCACCTATCAACTCGCCTTCAAGGAACTCGACCTGAGTGCACGCAACTCCTACGGCGAAACCGTGACCATGATGCGTCAGATGCTGGAAAGCAGCGGCGTCAAGATCTACACGGGCGCACCTTACAAACTGGTGCTGGCCGATGAGCAGGAAAGCCAGCGCATCCTCAGTTACGCGGGCGCCGGCCGTACTGGCGAATACCAGGTGACGACGGTACTCAAGTACGACATCAGTGGTGAGCACAACCTGCCCCTGCTGAGCGACAAACTTGAAGTGCAGAAAGTCTTTATCCACGACGGCAATAACCTGGTGGGTTCCGATCAGGAAGCCACCGATGCTCGCCGGGAGATCCGTCGCGAATTGGTACAACGCATGATGCTGCGCTTGCAGCAACTGTCGCCGGCCCAGCTGGATCAGCTGCAACAGACCGCCGAGGCGAAGGCCAAGGCTGAAGCTGCAGCACTTGAAGCTGCGCAGAAGGCTGAAGCGGAAACGCCGCGTCAGTCGCCTATCGAAATCCCGCAGCAGTAAGACTTACGGGGCGCTCAGGCGCCCCGTTCGCCCTCTCTTATGAAACTCGCCCCCGCCCAACTCGCCAAACACTTGCAAGGTGCTCTCGCGCCGGTCTACGTCATCAGTGGCGATGACCCGTTGCTGTGCCAGGAAGCCGCCGACGCGATTCGTGCAGCCGCTCGCCAACAGGGTTTCGACGAACGCCAGGTATTCGCCGCCGACGCCAGTTTCGACTGGGGAACGCTGCTGCAAGCTGGCGCAAGCATGTCTTTGTTCGCAGAAAAGCGCCTGTTGGAGCTGCGTCTGCCGTCCGGCAAACCGGGTGACAAAGGCGCCGCCGCGTTCATCGAATACTGCTCGCGACCGGCCGAAGACACCGTCTTGCTGATCAGCCTGCCAAAACTCGACGGCAGCGCCCAGAAAACCAAGTGGGGCAAGGCGCTGGTCGAAGGCCAGCACACTCAGTTCGTGCAAATCTGGCCGGTGGATGCCAACCAGCTGCCGAGCTGGATCCGCCAGCGCTTGTCCCAGGCTGGGCTCTCCGCCAGCCAGGACGCCGTCGAACTGATCGCCGCGCGCGTCGAAGGCAACCTGCTGGCCGCCGCCCAGGAAATCGAAAAGCTCAAGCTGATGGCCGAAGGCGGTCAGATCACCGTCGAGACCGTGCAGGCGGCGGTGGCCGACAGTGCGCGCTTCGATGTCTTCGGCCTGACCGATGCGATTCTCAACGGTGAAGCCGCACATGCCCTGCGCATGCTCGAAGGCTTGCGCGGTGAAGGGGTCGAACCGCCGGTGATTCTCTGGGCCCTGGCCCGTGAACTGCGCCTGCTGGCCAACCTGTCGCTGCAGTACAGTCAGGGTGTGCCGCTGGACAAAGCCTTCAGCTCTGCCCGACCGCCGGTCTGGGACAAACGCAAACCGCTGATGAGCAAAGCCCTGCAACGCTACTCCGCGCAACGCTGGGCGCAGCTGTTGCTGGAAGCACAGCGCATCGACGCACAGATCAAAGGCCAGGCCGCGGGTTCGCCGTGGATGAGTCTGAGTCGGTTGTCGTTGTTGATGGCTGGGCAGCGGCTGACATTGCCTGCCGAGTAAGGCGCTCGACCACACAACGGCCATTCGCGGGCAAGCCTCGCTCCTACAGGGATCCCTCCGCCCTTGTAGGAGCGAGGCTTGCCCGCGAAGGCGTCCGAAAGGTCCTACGCAACGTGGGGTCTAGACAGAACCCCAACTTCAGCAGATGATTTCCCCCGCAAAAACCACTCACTTGCGAGAAATCATCATGAGCAAAAAGCCATCAAAAAATGGCCCAAACAAGGCCAAATCCATCATCGCCCAGCCACTGTTCCGCAGCCGTCAGGAACGAGCCGGCAAGGGCAAAGGCAGCTACCGCCGCGAAGCCTTCCAGTCTGACAACTGGGAGGCTTCTTACTTTCTGGCGGCCTGAAAGGCAAGCCAGCGCTCAACATGTTAAGGTCTGCACCTGATTCGTATTCCCTGGACCCGTGCATGCCCTTTTGTATTTCCCGTCGTTGGCACCTGCGCCAATTGATCGCTGCCTCCAGCCTTGTTCTGCTTGTCGCCTGCGCGGAAAAACCGACCGCCGCCGACGCCCAACCGCTTCAGACCCTCCCCGTCGCGACAGCCCCAGCGGTGATTCCGCCCGTGGTGCCAACCGGTGAGAACCTCGACATCCAGCCCACCCAGACCTTCGCCGAATGGCAGGCGGGTTTCCGCAAGGATGCACTGGCCGCCGGCATCCGCGCCGACCTGTTTGATCGCGCCTTCGCCAATGTCAGCCTGGACACCAGCGTGATCCGTGCCGACCGCAGCCAGCCTGAGTTTTCCCGTCCGGTGTGGGAATACCTCGACGGCGCCCTGTCGCCGCTGCGTGTGCGCAAAGGCCAGGCGCTGGTCAGCCAGTACGCGGACATCCTGCAAAGCATCGAGCAGCGTTATGGCGTCGATCGCCAGGCACTCGTCGCGGTGTGGGGCATGGAAAGTAACTTCGGCCAGTTCCAGGGCAGCAAGTCGGTGATCAACTCCCTGGCGACCCTGGCCTATGAAGGCCGGCGCCCAGGCTTCGCCCACGCGCAATTGATCGCGGCCCTGCAGATCCTGCAACAGGGCGATATCGCGCCGGAGCAGATGCTCGGTTCCTGGGCTGGCGCCATGGGCCAGACGCAGTTCATCCCGACCACCTACAACACCCATGCCGTGGACTTCGATGGCGACGGTCGCCGCGACATCTGGGGCAGCTCCGCCGACGCCCTGGCCTCGACCGCACATTACCTGCAAAGCTCTGGCTGGCAGAGAGGTCAGCCGTGGGGCTTTGAAGTTCAACTGCCGGGCAACTTCAACTACGTGCTAGCCGATGGCACGACCCGCAAGAGTGTCGCCGAATGGCGGCAGCTCGGCGTGACGCTGCCTAACGGCGGGCAGGTTCCAGCGGGCTCCGAACACTTGTCCGCAGCACTGCTGCTGCCGGCGGGTTATCGCGGCCCGGCGTTCCTGGTGCTCGACAACTTCCGTGCGATCCTCAAGTACAACAACTCCTCGTCCTACGCGCTGGCGGTCAGTTTGCTGTCCGAGCGCTTCAACGGCGCGGGCCTGATCAACGGCACATGGCCCAAGGATGATTTGCCACTGAGCCGTACCGAACGGATCGAGCTGCAAAATCTGTTGAGCGCCCAGAAATACGACGCGGGCACCGCCGATGGCATCATTGGTGCCAACACCCGCAAGGCGATCCGCAGTGCGCAGCAGTCGTTTGGCTGGCCGGCGGACGGGTACCCGACGCACAAGTTGCTCGAAGGCCTGCGTAACCGATAGTCAGTCGTATGGCGAATGCCGCCTTCGCGAGCAAGCCCGCTCCCACATTCAACCGTGTTTCCCTGTAGGAACGCGATTAAATGTGGGAGCGGGCTTGCTCGCGAAAGCGGCCTGTCAGACGATGAAATCTAAGCCTTGACCACCACATCCTGCTCCAACACCAACTCCTTGCTCCCCGCATCCAGCCTCACCAACGCCCCCATCGGCAACGTCAGGTTCGGATCACAATGCCCACTGCGCCACCCCGACAGCACCGGTATCCGCAACGGTTCAAAGGTCTGCTTGAGCAAGCGCTCCAGTGCAGCCACCTCGACACCCGCCACATCCCCCACCAGAACCCCGCGCAACTTGCCCAGCGTGCCCGCCAGACGCAGTTGAGTCAGCAGCCGGTCGATGCGATACAACGGCTCGTTGATGTCCTCGATGAACAGGATGACGCCCTCGGCATCCATCTCATAAGGCGTGCCCATGATCGCGGCAATCATCGCCAGATTGCCCCCCAGCAAGCGCCCGTGCGCGATGCCTGGCTCAATCGTGGTCAACGGATAGGTCACCGGGTGCGTCAGCACACTACCGGCCTTCACCTGCCCTCTGAGCATGTTGAAAAACGAAGACTCGGTAGGTTTTTGCCTGTCGCCCAACAGATCAGCGTTCAGCAGCGGACCATGAAACGTCACGAACCCCGCATAACGGCTGATCGCCAGGTGCAACGCCGTGATATCGCTGTAACCGATGAACGGCTTGGCATTGTTTTGCAGCAACTCGAAATCGATGCGATCGAGCAAACGTGGCGTGCCGTAACCGCCGCGCAGACAAATGATCGCGTCCACTTCAGCGTCGGCGAACGCCGCGTGCAGGTCATTTAGGCGTACATCGTCGCTGCCGGCCAGGTAGCCGTCCTGCTCATAGACACCGGGAAAGATTCGCAGCGCGTAACCGCGAGCCCGCATCCAGGCAATGGCTTTGTCGGTGTCCAGCGGCGCGGGTCCGGCGGGCGCAATGACGCCGATCAGCCCTTCCCGGGGCAAGGCCGGAACCGGTGTATGTGGAAACAGTGTGTGGGTCGGTCGAACGGTCATCCATGAATCTCCCTGCGATAAATCTTCAGCACACAGTAGTCAGGAACGAGGACAAACAGAAGAGGGTCCGTCGCCCCGCAGGTTGCAGGAAAAAGCACTGATCGCCGTAGGCAAGGCGAAAAAATGCCCGCAAGGCCTGAAAGCCGTGCGGGCATTTTGTTTTTCTCACCGCGTGATCAGGACGACATCAGCTCGGCTTTGACCAGCTTCGCCTGCTCGTCGGCGTGGTACGAGGAACGTACCAACGGGCCGGAGGCGACGTTCTTGAAGCCCATCTTGTAACCTTCCTCGGCGAACCAGGCGAAAACGTCTGGATGCACGAAACGCTGCACCGGCAAGTGGCTGCGGGACGGTTGCAGGTACTGGCCCAGAGTCAGCATGTCGATGTCGTGTTCGCGCATGCGCTTCATGACTTCGATGACTTCTTCGTCGGTCTCGCCCAGACCCAGCATCAGGCCGGACTTGGTCGGAATGTGCGGCATCATCTGCTTGAAGCGTTGCAGCAGGGTCAGCGACCACTGGTAATCCGAACCCGGACGCGCAGCCTTGTACAGGCGCGGTACGGTTTCCAGGTTGTGGTTGAACACATCCGGCGGCTCGGCAGCGGTGATTTCCAGCGCAACGTCCATGCGGCCACGGTAGTCCGGGACCAGGGTTTCGAGCTGCACGTTCGGCGACAGCTTGCGGATCTCGCGGATGCAGTCGGCAAAGTGCTGGGCACCGCCGTCACGCAGGTCGTCGCGGTCCACCGAGGTGATCACCACGTATTTCAGTTTCAGGTCGGCGATGGCGATGGCCAGGCTTTCCGGCTCATTGACGTCCAGTGGTTTCGGACGACCGTGACCCACGTCGCAGAACGGGCAGCGACGGGTGCAGATGTCGCCCATGATCATGAACGTCGCGGTGCCGCCGGAGAAGCACTCGCCCAGGTTCGGGCAGGACGCTTCTTCGCACACGCTGTGCAGCTTGTGTTTGCGCAGCAGGGCCTTGATGCGGTCGACTTCCGGGGAAACCGGGATGCGCACGCGGATCCAGTCGGGTTTCTTCGGCAGTTCGGTGGTCGGGATGATCTTCACCGGGATGCGTGCAACCTTCTCGGCGCCGCGCAGCTTGACGCCGGCTTCTACCTTGGCACGCGGGGCCGGACGCTCGGTGACATCCAGCGTCGGGATCATGGTTTGCACTGCATCAGTAGTCATATCAGTCGATTCCGCCCGTTAGGGTCGTCTGCTCAGCATAGTCGAGGTGTTTGACGAGCTGCGCGCGCAGCCGGGCACTTACCTCGGCAAATTCAATCGATCCTGCGTGATCGCTCAGCTGGGTCATCGCCAGCCCGGCGTAGCCGCAGGGATTAATCCGTCGAAACGGTTCCAGGTCCATGTCCACGTTCAAGGCCAGGCCATGAAAGGAACAACCGTGGCGGATCCGCAGACCCAGGGACGCGATTTTCGCCCCGTCGACGTAGACGCCCGGCGCATCCGGCTTGGCCGCGGCAGTGACGCCGTAACTGGCCAGCAGCTCGATCAGGCAGTGTTCCATGCGGGTGACCAGATCACGCACACCGAAACCCAGCTTGCGTACATCGAGCAGCAGATAGGCCACCAACTGGCCGGGGCCATGGTAAGTCACCTGACCACCGCGATCGACCTGCACCACCGGAATATCCCCCGGCAGCAACAAGTGCTCGGCCTTGCCGGCCTGCCCCTGGGTAAATACCGGCGGGTGCTCGACCAGCCAGATCTCGTCAGCGGCATCGCTGCCACGTTCGTTGGTGAAGCGTTGCATGGCATGCCAGACCGGCTCGTAAGCCATCTGGCCGAGCTCGCGAAAGCCCAGCGTGCCAGACATCACAGCACCATGTGCACGAAACCGGTAGCCCGCAACTCGCTGTTGATGTCGTACAGCTGATCCTGACCGGTGGCGATGATGTGCAACTGGATCGTGGTGTACTTGCCGTTGCTGCTCTGGCGTTCGTCCACTTTCTCATCGTTGATCGTCGCGTGCTTCTTAACGATATCGATGATCTTTTGCTTGATGTCCACAATGGTGTCGCCGATCACTTTGATCGGATAATCATTGGAAGGGAATTCGATCTTTGGCGCCTTTACTTCGGTGTCTGTCATGGCGTAACGGCCTCGTAAGCCGTGGCAACGGACATGGCCCCGCTCCGGATTGGAACGGGGCCATGAGAGTCCACACTAATTCAGTTGAACAAGCCGTAGAAGAATAGACGGATGCTATCCCACATGCGACGGAAGATACCACCCTCGTCGACCGCGTCCAGGGCGATCAGGTCGGCGCTGTGCACCACCTTGTCGTCCAGTTTGACTTCGACTTTACCGATCACGTCGCCCTTGGCGATTGGCGCAACCAGTTGCGGGTTCATGGTCATGCTGGCGGCGAGCTTTTTCAGCTGGCCTTTTGGCAGGGTCATGGTCAGGTCTTCAGCCAGGCCGGCCTTGACTTGATTGGTGGCGCCTTTCCAGACAGGGGCCTGAGCCAGCTCGGCACCTTTCTGATAGAAGGTCTGGGTTTCGAAGAAACGGAAACCGTAGGTCAGCAGCTTCTGGGTTTCGGAAGCACGGGCCACTTCGCTGTTGGTGCCGAACACTACCGCGATCAGGCGCATGCCATCACGTACGGCTGAAGACACCATGCAGTAGCCGGCTTCGTCGGTGTGACCGGTTTTCAGACCGTCGACGGTCTTGTCACGCCACAGCAGCAGGTTGCGGTTAGGCTGCTTGATGCCGTTCCAGAAGAACTCTTTCTGCGAGTAGATCGCATAGTGAGCCGGGTCTTCGTGGATGATGGCACGAGCCAGCACGGCCATGTCGTGAGCCGACGAGTAGTGCTCAGGGTTCGGCAGGCCGGTCGGGTTCATGAAGTGGCTGTTGGTCATGCCCAGGTCGGCCACGGTTTTGTTCATCATGTCGGCGAAGGCGTCTTCGCTGCCGGCGATGTGCTCGGAGAGCGCAACACTGGCGTCGTTGCCCGACTGAATGATGATGCCGTGCAGCAGGTCGCTGACGGTCACTTGCGAGCCGACCTTGATGAACATCCGCGAACCGCCGGTGCGCCAGGCGTTTTCGCTGACGGTCACCGGATCGTTTTCGCCGATCTGGCCACGACGGATTTCCAGGGTCGCGATGTACGCGGTCATCAGCTTGGTCAGGCTGGCAGGGGGCAGACGCTGGTCACCGTTGTTCTCGACCAGCACGTTGCCGCTGCTGGCATCCATGAGCACGTAGGCTTTGGCGGCCAGTTGTGGCGGCGACGGCATCATCTCGACCGCGAAAGCGGCAGGCGAGAGGAGCAGCGGGACTAGAAGGCACAGGCGTTTGGCAAAGGTGGTGATGTTCATCCGTCTCTCGAAATCGCTAATGGAAACTGCCCGAGGGCAAAACTAATCTAGATGACCTTCTAACGGGCCATCGCGTGTTCAGTCGTTCACTCAGAACCCTTGCCGGGCTTTTGTTCTTCAACGAGCCAACAACCAGGTTCACCCCCCAAACTGCAAGTGAACCGTCAATCAAGTACTACGTATTACTCGGCGGTGACCACGCTCGGCGAACCGAGATTGGCCAGGCGCACGCTGTTCTGCACCTGCTGGATTTCACCCGGCGAGCCGATCGGCCCCAGGCGCACCCGATGCAGGGTCTGTTGATTGCGCACGATCGAGCTGATGAACACCGGAGCGCTCACCATCCCGCTGAGCTTCGATCTCAGGAGTTCTGCAGCGTCCGGGTTGGCGAACGCGCCCACCTGCAGATACTGGCCAGAGGCTGGTACAGAAGCGTTTTTTTTTGCATCGATCTGCACAGGCACGACGGCCGCGGCGTGTTGCTGCGGCGGTGGCGTCCATTGTTCGACCGTGCCGGCCGAAGCGGTAATCGTCGGCGCGGTATTTTGCGCGACTTGCGGCTCGTTGAGCATCAAAGGCGCCGGACGGCCTTTGGCGGCCCACCATTGCTGAGGATCGATGCCTTCAACCTTGACACGCGCAGTGCCGGTTTCGGCATAGCCGAGTTTTTTCGCGGCGGCGTAGGACAAGTCGATGATGCGGTCCGAGTAGAACGGCCCACGGTCGTTGACCCGCAGGATCACGGTCTTGTTATTGTCCAGGTTGGTCACTCGAACGTAACTTGGCAGTGGCAAGGTCTTGTGGGCGGCACTCATGCCATACAGGTCATACACCTCGCCGTTGGCGGTGTTCTGGCCGTGGAACTTGGTGCCATACCAGGACGCCGTGCCCGAGGCGACGTACGTCTTGGATTCCTGCAGCGGAAAGTATGTCTTGCCCAGCACGGTGTACGGGTTGGCCTTGTAAGGGCCGGTGTGCAAGGTCGGCGTGGCATCCGGGATGCGCGATACGTCGACATCCCACCACGGTGCGCCATCTTTGTGGGCGCGGTTGATGTCCAGCCCCGGCGCCGAGCGCACGGCGGTGGAAGAAGACTTCTGTGCCGGCGAGCGGCTGGTCGAACAACTGGCGACCAGCACCGCCAACGCGGCGAATGCCATCAGCTTCAGGGGTTTATTCATAGGCAATGCCCGCATTACTTGACGCCCCGTGCTTGGACCAGCTGTTCAGACAGTTGATGTACGGCCATGGCGTACATCACGCTGCGGTTATAACGCGTGATTGCGTAAAAATTCGTCAGGCCCATCCAGTATTCAGGGCCATTGTCACCTTCCAGGCGGAATGCCGTGACCGGCATATCATCGCGCAGCGCATCATGACTTGACCACCCCAGCGCCCGCAACTCCCCGACGGTTTTAGTCGGCTCGATGCCGGTGGTCAAACCTTCGTCGACCTGCTCGCCGCGCACATCGGCGCGACTGACCACCGGTTCGCCCGCCACCCAGCCGTGACGCTTGAAGTAACTGGCGACACTGCCGATGGCGTCTTCCGGATTGGTCCAGATATTGATGTGGCCGTCACCGTCGAAATCCACCGCATAGGCGCGGAAACTGCTCGGCATGAACTGCGGCAAGCCCATCGCCCCGGCGTAGGAGCCTTTGAGGGTCAGTGGATCGACCTGCTCTTCTCGGGCCAGCAGCAGGAATTCACGCAATTCCTTGCGGAAGAATTCGGCACGGGGAGGATAGTCGAAACCGAGGGTCGACAAAGCGTCGATTACCCGGTAATTGCCGGTATTGCGGCCGAAAAAGGTCTCAACGCCGATGATCGAGACAATCACCTGGGCTGGCACGCCGTATTCCTGCTCGGCACGGGCCAGTACCGCCTCGTGCTGACGCCAGAAATCCACACCACGGGCGATGCGCGCGTCGGTGATGAACATCGGGCGATACTCGTTCCACTGCTTGACCCGCTCGGCGGGTTTCGAGATCGCGTCCAGAATCGTCTGCTTGCGCTCGGCTTCGCGGAACACGCCCATCAGCTGTTCACCGGCAAAGCCGTAGTCGCGGGTCATTTCACCGACGAATTCGGCCACCTGGGGTGTGCCTTCGTAATCGCCGGCCAACGCGTCCTGCGCGATGCCAAGGATGCTTACCAGGCCGACCCATGGTGCATGTCGAGTCGCCCAGCCACGCATTACTTGCATTGAAATCTTCACCTTATTCAAACTTGCGCGATCCACTTACGATGGGTATGGATCGACATCAAAACCCCAAACGCTGACAGTAGCGTTACCAGCGAAGTTCCTCCGTAGCTAATGAACGGCAACGGCACCCCCACAACCGGCAACAGGCCACTGACCATACCGATGTTGACGAAAACGTAAACAAAAAACGTCATGGTCAGGGCGCCCGCGAGCAATTTGCCGAACAATGTCTGGGCCTGGGCGGTGATCACCAGCCCGCGGCCGATCAATAGCAGGTAAATCAGCAGCAGCGCGCAGATGCCGACCAGGCCGAACTCCTCGCCCATGACCGCAATAATGAAGTCGGTGTGGCTTTCCGGGAGGAAGTCCAGGTGCGACTGGGTGCCCAGCAGCCAGCCTTTGCCGAATACGCCGCCGGAGCCGATGGCCGCTTTCGACTGGATGATGTTCCAGCCCGTGCCCAGCGGATCGCTTTCCGGATCGAGGAACGTCAGGATTCGCTGTTTCTGGTAGTCGTGCATGATGAAGAACCACATCGCCACGGCCACCGGCACGGCCGCGGCCAGCACGCTGACGATCCAGCGCCAGCGCAGGCCACCCATGAACAGCACAAACGCACCGCCCGCGAGAATCAGCAACGAAGTGCCGAGGTCGGGCTGGCGCACGATCAGAATGAACGGCAGACCAATCAGAAACAGACTGACGCCCACATGCTTGAGCTGCGGCGGCAAGGTGCGTTTGGACAAGTACCAGGCGATGGTCGCCGGCATCAGGATCTTCATGAACTCCGAAGGCTGGAAGCGGATCACCCCCGGAATGTTGATCCAGCGCGTGGCGCCCATGGCGTTGTGACCCATGACGTCCACCACCACCAGCAACAGCACGCCGAGCACATAACCGACCGGCACCCAACGGGCCATGAAACGCGGCTCGAACTGGGCGATGACGATCATCGACACCAGGCCGATGCCGAACGACGTGGCTTGCTTGGCCAGCAGATCCCAGCTCTTGCCGCTGGCCGAATACAGCACGAACAGACTGCCGGCGGCGAGGGTCAGCAGCAGGATCAGCAACGGGCCGTCGATGTGCATGCGTTGCAACAGCGTCGCACGACGACGCATCACATCTTCGCTGGAGAGGATGCGATCGAAATTACTCTTCACGGGCCGTAGCCTCCGCACTGATAGGGCTGGCGTATTCGGCTTTCAGTCGACCTTCCTGGTCCAGGAGCCAGGCGTCCATGACCTGACGCACCACCGGCGCGGCGACGCCGGAACCGGACTCGCCGTTCTCGACCATCACCGACACCACGATTTGCGGGTTGTCGGCCGGCGCGAAGCCGACGAACAAGGCGTGGTCGCGGTGGCGTTCCTGAACCTTGGAGCGGTCGTACTTCTCACCCTGCTTGATCGCGACCACCTGGGCCGTACCACTTTTGCCGGCGATCCGGTATTGCGCGCCGATCGAAGCCTTGCGCGCCGTACCCCGAGCGCCGTGCATCACTTGCTGCATGCCGTGGTTGACCCGGGTCCAGTCGGACGGGTCGCGCAGGATGATGTCCGGCATCGGATTGTCATCTTTCGGCCGCTCGCCTTCGACGGTCTTCGCCAGGTGCGGACGGTTCCATACACCCTTGTTGGCCACCAGCGCCGTGGCCTGGGCCAGTTGCAGCGGCGTGGATTGCATGTAGCCCTGGCCGATCCCGAGAATCAGCGTTTCGCCCGGGAACCAGGCCTGACGACGGGTCGCGCGCTTCCACTCCCGGGACGGCATCAGCCCCGGCGACTCTTCGAACATGTCCAGGGAGACCTTTTGGCCAATCCCGAACTTGCCCATGTAGGCCGACAAGCGATCGATCCCCAGCTTGTGCGCCAGGTCATAGAAGTAGGTGTCGTTGGACCGCATGATCGCCGTGTCCAGGTCGACGTAGCCGTCACCGGTACGGTTCCAGTTACGGTACTTGTGATCGTAGTTGGGCAGCTGGTAGTAACCGGGGTCGAAGACCCGGGTCGACGCAGTGACCACGCCCGAATCCAGACCAGCAATCGCCACCGCCGGCTTGATGGTCGAACCCGGCGGGTACAGACCACGCAGCACGCGGTTGAACAGCGGCCGGTCGATGGAGTCGCGCAATTCGGAATAGGCTTTGAAACTGATGCCGGTGACGAACAGGTTGGGGTCGAAACTCGGCTGACTGACCATTGCCAGTACTTCGCCGGTTTTCGGGTCCAGCGCCACCACCGCGCCACGGCGTCCGCCGAGCGCTGCTTCGGCGGCTTCCTGCAATTTGATGTCCAGGCTCAGGACGATGTCCTTGCCAGGAATCGGATCGGTACGCTTGAGTACACGCAATACGCGGCCCCGAGCGTTGGTCTCGACTTCTTCGTAACCCACTTGGCCGTGCAGCTCGGGCTCGTAGAAACGCTCGATGCCGGTCTTGCCGATGTGGTGGGTGCCGCTGTAATTGACCGGATCGAGAGACTTCAGCTCTTTCTCGTTGATCCGCCCCATGTAACCCACCGAGTGCGCAAAGTGCGCGCCCTGCGGGTAATGCCGCACCAGTTGCGCGACCACTTCCACGCCCGGCAGACGGAACTGATTCACGGCGATGCGGGCGATCTGCTCTTCGGTCAGCTCGAACAGAATCGGCACCGGCTCGAATGGCCGACGCCCCTGGCGCATGCGTTTCTCGAAGATCACCCGATCCTCGGGCGTCAGCTCCAGCACTTCGACGATCACATCGAGCACTTGCTGCCAGTCGCCGGAACGCTCGCGGGTCATGCTCAGGCTGAAGCTCGGCCGGTTGTCGGCCACCACCACGCCATTACGGTCGAAGATCAGTCCGCGCGTTGGCGGAATCGGCTGCACATGGACGCGGTTGTTTTCCGACAGGGTCGAGTGGTACTCGTACTGGATCACCTGGAGGAAATACAGGCGCGCGATCAGCACGCCGATCAGCACCACCACCGCTATTGCCCCGAACACGACGCGGCCACGCACCAGACGGGCGTCTTTTTCGTGGTCCTTGATGCGGATCGGCTGGGACATGAGGCAGAACTACTTGTGGTATGGGTGGCCGGACAGAACTGTCCAGGCACGGTACAGCTGTTCGCCGATCAGAATCCGCACCAGCGGGTGCGGCAACGTCAACGGCGACAACGACCAGCGCTGATCGGCCCGCGCACAGACTTCCGGCGCCAGCCCTTCGGGGCCGCCGACCATGAAATTCACCGTGCGCGAGTCAAGCCGCCAGCGATCGAGTTCGACCGCCAGCTGCTCGGTGCTCCAGGGCTTGCCGTGGACTTCGAGGGTCACAACGCGCTCGTTCGGCCCGACCTTGGCCAGCATGGCTTCGCCTTCCTGACGGATGAAGCGTGCCACGTCGGCGTTCTTGCCACGGGTATTGAGCGGTATTTCCACCAGTTCCAGCGCCAGCTCGGACGGAAGACGCTTGGCATATTCATGCCAGCCTTCTTCCACCCATTTGGGCATGCGTGAACCGACGGCGATCAGTCGCAGTCGCACAGCGGTCCCTTACTGCTGGTCTTTGTTGAGCTTGGTGAAGTGCTCATGGGTGTTTTCCGGACTGTGGTGCGCAGCGCTGGCCGAACGGCTCTGCTCTGCACCGGCCCACAGGCGTTCCAGGTCATAGAACTGGCGAGCCGAGGCAGTCATCATGTGCACGATGACGTCGTCCATATCCAGCAACACCCAGTCGCTGTCGCCCTTGCCTTCTTCACCCAGTGGCTTGACGCCTTGGGCTTTGACGGCTTCACGGACCTTGTCCAGCATCGCGCCGATCTGGCGGTTGGACGTACCGGTAGCGATGATCATGAAGTCAGTGATGCTCTGCTTTTCACGAACGTCGATCACCTGGATGTCCTGGGCCTTGACGTCTTCCAGGGCCGCTACGGCAACCTTCACCAGTTCTTCGCCGCGCAGCTCAGGGCCGGTTGGTGCTTCCACTGGCAGCGGGGCGCTCTTGAATGTGCCTTTGCGCTTTACTTTAGCTACGTCTTTGTCAGTCATATAAAACTCGTTTTGCTCATGTGTTCGGGTGGTTCAATACACGTTGAAATCACGTGCCTTGAAGCACTCCCATTCAGTTCGGCGCACGGTAGAGTCCGTGCGCATCGATGTAGGCCAGGACCGCGTCGGGCACCAGGAAACGTACCGACTTACCGCTGGCCAGCAGTTGACGGATCTGGGTGGCGGATACCGCGAGCGGCGTCTGCCAGACGAATGCAATCTGTCCGCTCGGCCCTTTGAGGGCCAGCGGGTCGCTCACCGAGCGCGCTGCCAGCAGGTTGCGCAAGGCATCCGGCGGTTCGCTGTCGGCATCCGGGCGTTGCAGCACCAGGATGTGGCAATGCTGGAGCAACTCTTCCCAGCGGTGCCAAGTGGGCAGGCCGCAAAATGCGTCCCAGCCCAAAAGTAGAAAAACCTGGTCTTCAGCGGCCAGTTCGGCACGCATCAGTTCCAGGGTATCGATGGTGTAGGACGGTTTGTCCCGCTGCAATTCACGGGCGTCCACCACCAACGGCGCCACACCGGCCACCGCGCACTCGACCATCGCCAGACGGTCCTTCGCCGATACCTGCGGCGTGCCACGATGCGGCGGCCTGGCACTGGGCGTCAGTCGCAACTCATCGAGCGCCAGCGATTCGGCGACTTCCAGCGCACCGCGCAAATGGCCGATGTGCACCGGGTCGAACGTCCCGCCCAGCATGCCGATACGTCGAGGCGCAGGTTCGCTGGTGGTTACCGGGGCCGACGGTTTGAGGTCGCCCAAGTCAGACCGACGCCTGGCCGCGCAACTGGCCATCACCGACCACGATGTACTTCTCGCAGGTCAGGCCTTCGAGACCCACCGGGCCACGGGCGTGCAGCTTATCAGTAGAAATGCCAATCTCGGCACCCAATCCGTATTCGAAGCCATCAGCGAAGCAGGTCGGCGTATTGATCATCACGGATGACGAATCGACTTCAGCCACGAAACGCCGGGTGTCGCCCTGGTGTTCGCTGACAATCGAATCGGTGTGATGGGAGCCGTACTGGTTAATGTGCTCGATGGCCTGGTCCAGCCCGTCGACCACACGGATCGAGAGGATCGGCGCCAGGTATTCGGTATTCCAGTCTTCTTCAGTCGCTGCAACGGCATCGATGATCGCCCGGGTGCGTTCGCAACCACGCAGCTCAACGCCTTTTTCGCGGAACTGTGCAGCCATCGACGGCAGGAAATCTTTGGCAACGGTTTGATCCACCAGCAGCGTTTCCATCGCACCGCAGATGCCATAACGGTAAGTCTTGGCGTTGAAGGCGATGCGCTGGGCTTTCGGCAGATCGGCGTGGGCACTGACGTAAACGTGGCAGATGCCGTCCAGATGCTTGATGACCGGAACGCGTGCGTCACGGCTGACACGTTCGATCAGGCCACGGCCGCCACGGGGCACGATGACGTCGACGTATTCAGGCATGGTGATCAGCGCGCCCACAGCGGCACGGTCGGTGGTTTCGACCACTTGAACCACGGCGGCCGGCAAATCGGCCTCGGCCAGCCCTTGCTGGATGCAGGCCGCGATGGCGCGGTTGGAATTGATCGCTTCGGAACCGCCACGCAGGATGGTCGCATTGCCCGACTTCAGGCACAGGCTGGCGGCATCGATGGTCACGTTGGGCCGGGATTCGTAAATGATCCCGATCACGCCCAGCGGCACGCGCATCTTGCCGACCTGAATACCCGACGGACGGAAACTCATGTCGCGAATGGCGCCGACCGGGTCCGGCAACGCGGCAACCTGACGCAAACCGACGATCATGCCGTCGATGCGTTCCGGGGTCAGCGCCAGGCGTTCCAGCAATGCCGGTTCAAGACCATTGGCGCGACCCGCGGCCAGATCCAGCTCATTGGCTGCCGTCAGCTCGGCACGCGAGGCGTCCAGCGCATTGGCGGCCGCCTGCAAGGCGCGGTTTTTCTGCGCGGTGCTGGCACGGCCGATGATGCGCGACGCTGCGCGGGCAGCGCGACCCAGGCGGGTCATGTAATCGAGAACGGACTCAGTCATGGTCTGGCGTGGTCTTTTCTAAGGTCTTGGTAAAGAGTAAAGCGGCAGATTATAGCTGTCGCGTCCACCGACTAACAGCGGTGACGGGCGGATGGTCGAAATGGAGGGCAATTTGCCGACGTTCAGCCGTGATTAAGCTGCAAATTGTTATCATCACGACTCAATCAGCCCTGATAAACGCCGTTCATCATGTCCAACCTGACTGTTCGAGCGTCCGCCGCGAGCCTGCCCAAGGGCCTTCCGGACGCGTTTTTCGACCGCGACGCCCAAGTTCTGGCCCGGGATCTACTGGGCAAAGTCATCCGCCATCGGGTCGGCGACCTCTGGCTCAGCGCCCGGATCATCGAAACCGAAGCCTACTACTGCGCAGAAAAAGGCAGCCACGCCTCCCTCGGCTATACAGAAAAGCGTAAGGCTTTGTTTCTGGATGGCGGCCACATCTATATGTATTACGCCCGGGGCGGTGATTCCCTGAATTTCAGCGCTCAGGGCCCGGGCAATGCGGTGTTGATCAAATCCGCTTATCCGTGGGTCGATGAGTTGAGCGGGCCGGCCAGCCTGGCGCAGATGCTGTTGAACAATCCTGACGCCCAGGGCCGCCCTCGCCCTTCGCAAAAACTGTGCGCCGGGCAAACGCTGCTGTGCAAGGCGCTGGGTTTGAAGGTGCCGGTCTGGGACGCCAAGCGCTTCGACCATGAAGTGCTGCTGGTGGAAGATGTCGGCCCGGCGCCTGGCCATATCATTCAAACCACGCGCCTGGGCATTCCCCATGGGCGTGACGAACACTTGATGTACCGCTTCATCGACGCGGCTTACGCGCCGTATTGCACGCGGAACCCGCTGCGACGGGGGCAGGTCGAAGGTCGCGATTATTTTTTGCTGACATGAACAATCTAAAGAATTTGAAGCATCCACAATCCCTGTGGGAGCGGGCTTGTGTGGTGAGGGGATTTATCCCCGTTGGGTCGCGAAGCGGCCCTGAAATCTGAAATCACGGTGTATCAGAAAAAGCCGTATTTGCCTGATTTACGACTGCTTCGCAGCCGAACGGGGTTAAATCCCCTCGCCACACAGGCTCGCCCACAGGTTTCGGTGGTGTTTTGGAAGGTTTGTTCGCCCTGAAGGCGATTATAGAAATTCAATGGAGTTGTTTTTATGGGCCCATGGCTCGATAGCGTGACCGGATGGCTGGCGGCAAATCCGCAGTGGCTGGCCGCGGCCGTATTCATTGTGGCCTTCGTGGAATGCCTGGCGATTGCCGGATTGATCGTACCTGGCACGGTGCTGCTGTTTGCTGTCGCGGTGCTGGCGGGCAGTGGTGCGCTGTCATTGAGCGAAACACTGTTGCTGGGGTTCGTCGCCGGCGTGCTGGGCGACATTGTTTCGTACTTCGTCGGACGACATTTCCATCAGAATATCCGGCGCCTTCCCGGGCTACGCCATCATCCGGAATGGATCGCCGGCGCCGAGGCGTACTTCCAGCGCTATGGCATCGCCAGCCTGCTGGTCGGACGCTTCATTGGTCCGCTGCGCCCCATGCTGCCGATGGTTGCCGGAATGTTCGACATGCCCTTCCCGCGCTTCGCCGCCGTCAGCCTGCTGGCCGCCGCCGGCTGGAGCGTGGCTTATCTGTTGCCCGGCTGGGCCACGGGCGCGGCGATTCGCTTGCCATTGCCGGAAGGTTTCTGGCCAGAGGCCGGGATCGTCGCCGGCAGCATCGCGCTGATGGTGGGCTTGAGCGTCACCAGCAGTCTGCGCCGGCATCGCAAAGCGACGATACTGATTGCCAGCATGAGCCTTCTGATCCTGGCCGGCCTGTTTATCGGCTACCCGCACCTGACCGCCCTCGATCAGGGCGTGATGACCCTGGTGCAGGAACACCGCAGCCCGACGCTCGATGAAGTCGCCGTCACCTTCACGCTGATCGGCGAGTTCCGCAACATGCTGCTGTTCAGCGCCCTGCTGACCGGCCTGCTGCTGGTGGCCAGGCAATGGCGACAGGCGATTTTCGCGGGCAGCACCCTGCTCGTCACCGCACTCGGCAACACTTTCACCAAACAGTTTTTTGCTCGCGTTCGCCCGGAAGTCTTGAGCGATCCGCTGGTGAGCTACAGCATGCCCAGCGGTCACGCGTCCGGTTCCTTCGCGCTGTTTCTGACGCTCGCCGTTCTGGCCGGTCGCGGACAACCGCCGCGGATGCGCCTGACCTGGTTGCTGCTGGGTTGCCTGCCGGCACTGGCGATTGCGCTGTCACGCGTCTATCTGGGCGCGCACTGGCCCACGGATGTACTGGCCGGCGCGATGCTGGCGGCGTGCGTCTGTGCGGCGAGCCTGGGGTTGAGTCAGCGCCGGACACCGCTCAACGCCATGCCACCCAGGATCTGGTGGCTGATATTGCCAGCACTGGTGGCGCTGTTCGGGTTCTTTGCGTTGCGACATTTGCCGCATGCGATGGTGAGATACGCCTACTGATCAGGCAAACAACTCACCCTGCAATTCATCCAGCAGCGCCTGGATCGCATCCAGTCGCTGCTGCGGATCATCGAGTTGCAGCAGGTCGATCTTGTCCACTTCGGCGAACGGCAGCAGGTAGGCCAACTGATTGGCCAGCGATTGTTGCCCGGTCGCCTCGGTGCCCATGTTCAAGGCTTCGACCATCGGGTGTTCGGCCAGGGCCTTGAGCAATGCAACCAGGTCGGCGTCCTCCTCCTGTAGCGGTTGCTCAGGCTCGTCTTCCAGCCACTCGACCTCGGCGACGGTCAACTGATCGCGCTGAACCTCGGTGTGCAACACGTGAAAACGCCTTCCGCCCTGCACCCGAATGCCCAGCAAACCGTTGTCCTGCTGCTTGAAATCGGTGATCAGCGCTTCACACCCGACCAGCGCATAACCCGCCGGTGCGATGCCGACCTCTTCTCCGTCGAGAATGCACACCACGCCGAAGCCACCGCCCTGTTTCATGCAGCGGCTGATCATGTCCAGGTAGCGCGCCTCGAAGATCTGCAAGTCGAGGATGCAGCCAGGAAACAGCACCGTGTTCAGCGGGAAAAGCGGCAAGCTCATAGACATTTCCTTACACCACCATCGACACCGCCAACGGCAGGAACACCGCCGTGGCCACGCCCATCAGACTCATTGCCAGCGCCGCGAAGGCGCCGCACTCTTCACTTTCCTGCATGGCCACCGCGGTGCCGACCGCATGGGCGGTCATGCCCAGCGCCATGCCGCGCGCCTCGGGGCTGTGGACGCCGAGCCGGTTCAGCAGGCTCGGCCCAAAGATCGCGCCGATCACGCCGGTAATCAATACGAACACCGCCGCCAGCGCCGCGACACCACCAATCTGCTCGGCCACCAGCATGGCAATCGGCGAGGTCACTGACTTCGGTGCCATGGTCATCAGGATCATGTGCTCGGCACCGAACGACCAGCCCAGCAACACGCCCATGCCGGTGGCAACCACACCGCCTATCACCAGCGTAGTAAATATCGGCCAGAACAACTGCCGGATCCGCCGCAGATTGAGGTAAAGCGGCACGGCCAGCGCGACGGTGGCCGGGCCGAGCAAAATACTGAGGATCTCGGTGCTTTTGCGGTACTCGGCGTACGTCAGGCCGCAGCCCACCAAAACGCCGATCACCAGCAACATGGAGACCAGCACCGGTTGCAGAAAGATCCAGCGGGTCTTCTCGAACGCCGCCAGCACCAGCTGATAAGCGCCGAGGGTGATGCCGATGCCGAACAACGGATGATGAATCACCGACGTCCAGGCACCTTGCCAATCGAAGGTCATGGCTGATCCTCGCGGTGCGCGTGAGGCTTGACCATGCGCTGCATCAGCACACCGGCGAAGGCCATGGACAACAGCAGCGACAACACCAGCGCCCCCACAATGGCCCAGAAGTCCGCGGCAATGTCCTTGGCGTAAACCATCACGCCAACGGCCGGTGGCACCAGCAGCAACGGCAAGTACCGCAGCAGGCTGCTGGCGGCCAGGTTCAGCGGTTCGCCCACCTGGCCACGACAGATCAGGTACACCAGCAGAAGCAGCAAGCCGATAATCGGCCCCGGCAGTACCGGCAAAAACAAATGGTTGATGGCTGTGCCCAGCAATTGGAACAACACCAGCCAGGTCAGGCCACGTAACAACATCCGTCCTCTCCCCTGCAAATTCGCGCCCGGCATTATAAGCATGACAACGCTATGGACCGGCATTCGCCAAAAGCATGGTCGGTTGACCGGAGCAATTTGCCATGTTGATCTAAAGTGGTAATCCGGGAGGTCAAATCCCCCCACCTCAAAACTATAAAACCGATGAACCCAAGGAGAGTCTCAATGCCCTATGTTCCCGTTGCAGAGCTCAAAGATTATGTCGGCAAGGAACTTGGACGTTCCGAATGGCTTACCATCGATCAGGAGCGCATCAACCTGTTCGCCGAAGCCACAGGGGACTATCAGTTCATCCACGTCGATCCGGTCAAAGCCGCGCAAACGCCATTTGGCAGCACCATTGCACACGGTTTCCTGTCGCTGTCGCTGATCCCCAAACTGATGGAAGACATCCTGATCCTGCCTGAAGGGGCAAAGATGGTCGTCAACTATGGCCTGGATAGCGTTCGTTTCATCCAGCCGGTGAAGGTCAATTCCAGGGTTCGCCTCAAGGTCGACATGAACGAAGTCACCGAGAAGAAACCCGGCCAATGGCTGCTCAAAGCCACCGCCACGCTCGAGATCGAAGGTTCGGACAAACCGGCCTATATCGCCGAGCCGTTGTCACTCTGCTTCGTGTAAACCCTCCCGGATGCGAAGCAGCTCACGCTGTTTCGCGACCTCTCTCTATTTAAGGTCATAGAGCTGCGGCATACTCGGTCGCCTAATTGCCCGGATCCCGCTATGCGCCTACTTGCACTTCTCGCACTGACCCTCTTGCTCACCGCGTGCGGTGACGGCGAATCGCTGCTGCCTCCCGACGCCCGCCTGCCGGACGGCGGACGCTATCGCGGTGACCTGGTCAACGGATTGCTGCAAGGCCAGGGCCGCGTCGATTACCCGAACGGCAGCTGGTACGCCGGCAGTTTCGACAAGGGCCAATGGCATGGCCAGGGCGAATGGCACGGCAGCAACGGCGAAGTGTATCGCGGCAATTTCAACCTGGGACTGTTCGATGGGCAGGGCACGCTGACCACCAGCGGCAGCAGCTACACCGGCGGCTTCAAGGCGGGCCGGCGCGAAGGCGAAGGCACCCTCAAAGAATCCGGCATGACCTACCGCGGCGAATTCAAGGCCGATCAGTATTCAGGGCTCGGCCGTCTGGAACTCGACGACGGCAGTTCGTATCAAGGCCAGTTCGCCCATGGCAAACCCAACGGCGAAGGCCAGCGCGGTGACGCCAGCGGCAATCAGTTCACCGGACATTTCAAGGACGGTCAGCTGGAAGGCAACGGGACGTTCAACAGCGCTGATGGCGATATCTACGTCGGCGGCTTCAAGAACAACCAACTGCACGGCAAAGGCCGCTACGAAAATGCCGACGGCGATGTCTGGCTGGGCCAATTCAAGGAAGGCTCGCTGAACGGCAAGGGCGAGTTGATCGGCGCTGACGGCAGCCACTACATCGGCCAGTTCAGCGACTGGCGCTTCACCGGTCAGGGCCGGCTGAACCTGCCCGACGGCAGCTTCTACATCGGCCAGTTTGACGGCGACAGCTATCAAGGTCGTGGCACCCTGGTGCTGACCGACGGCACCGTGCAGAGCGGCACTTGGGTCAATGGCCAGCGCGTGCGCGATGCCGATGGCAAGCTGCTGCCCGACAGCCTTGAACTCGGTTTACTGGCCCAGGGCCGCTTGCTCGAAGACGCACTGGCCAATGTGCCGGCCTCGACCCCGGCGATCGAGCTGTACACCCTGACCCTCGGCGGTGACGGCAAACAGAGCGTGTTCCTGCGCGAATCCGATTACGTCAGCAACATGCTCACCAGCCGCTTCGGCGCGTTTGGCCAGATCCGCCTGGTGAACCACCGCGACCACCTCGTCGATCGGCCGATGGCCACCCGGGAAAACCTGCGCCGCGCCGCGCTGACGCTGGCCGAACGCAGCGGCCCGGAAGACCTGATCTTCATCTACCTGACCAGCCACGGCACCAGCGAACACGAATTCGTGCTCGACCAGCCGCGCATGGAACTGTCCGACCTGCCGGCCGACGAACTCGCTGCCGTGCTCGCGCCGCTGAAGAACCGCGACAAGATTGTCGTGATTTCGTCCTGTTACTCCGGTGGTTTCATCCCCGCCCTCAAGGACGAACGCACGCTGGTCATGACGGCCTCGCGCGCCGACCGCGTGTCCTTCGGGTGCTCGGAAGAAGCCAACTTCACCTACTTCGGCGACGCGCTGTTCGCCCAGGCCCTGAACCAGACCGACGATCTGGAACAAGCCTTCAAGCTGGCCAAGGCTACAGTGGCCGAGCGGGAACTGGCAGACGGCTTCGAAGCCTCTGAACCGCAGATCTGGGCGCCGAAAACCGTTCTCTCCCACTGGCAGCTGTTGCGAAAACAGCAGGCACGAAAAGCGCTACAAAGTGTCTCTATCAGCAACAAGGATGCAAAGAGCAACTAAGCTGAACAGTATCAAGGGAGACACACTATGTACTTGACGCCTCAGCACGTATTGCTTGCCGGAGCTACCGGTCTCACCGGTGAACATCTGCTCGATCGCCTGCTCAACGAGCCCACGATCACACGGGTTTTGGCGCCCTCACGCCGGCCGCTCGCCGAGCACCCTCATCTGGAAAACCCGGTCGGCGACCCGGCGGTGTTCCTGCCGCAACTGAACGGTCGCGTCGACATCGCCTACTGCTGTCTCGGCACCACGATCAAACAGGCTGGCTCGGAAGAGGCGTTTCGCGCGGTCGATCTCGACATGGTGGTGGCTTTCGCCAAACGGGCGCGGGAAATGGGCGCGCGGCACTTGATCGTGATCAGCGCCCTGGGCGCCGATCGCAGGTCCCCGATTTTCTACAACCGGGTCAAAGGCGAAATGGAATACGCATTGCGCGCGCAGAACTGGCCGCAACTGACCATTTGTCGACCTTCGGTGTTACTGGGTGAGCGCCTCGAACCGCGCCTGGCCGAACAGTTCGCCGGACCGTTGTCCCGCTTGATTCCTGGCAAATACCGCGGCATCGAAGCCTGTCAGCTGGCCCGGGCGATGTGGCGGCTGGCGCTGGAAGAGCAGGATGGGTTGCGGATTGTTGAGTCGGATGAGCTAAGGAAGTTAGGCAAATAATTCTTCGCTGTCTGAGCGGACGCCTTCGCGGGCAAACCCGCTCCCACAGGTTTTGTGTCGTCCCCAACATTGGCGAACGACCTCAATCCTGTGGGAGTGTGGCTTGCCGGCGAAGGCCACGACGCCGATCTATCGCCAAACGCTACAACCCGCCCGTCGCCTGAAAACTCACGCCGATCACCGTCAGCACCGACAACGGCAACAACAGCGTATCGAGCAAAGCACTGGCTGGCAGATCAACGCCAGGATAGCTCGGCGCCTCCGCACCAAAGCGATCCATGGCGCAGCAACCGCCGTTCATGGCATACAAATCCAGTCGCGTCCCCGCATACACCACCGGTGCCCCCGGTTTCGCAGCATCCAGCGTACGCGCCGTGGCGCAGCCGGCCAGTTGCAGCGCCAGCACAATCGTCAGCAGCTTATTCATCGCTGGTCAGATGGTGTTCGCCCCAACGCGGCAGCATGTCTTGCGGAATGTTCAGCAGGTTGAGAATCCGCGCCACGACGAAGTCGATCAGGTCATCGATGGTTTGCGGCTGATGATAGAAGCCCGGCGACGCCGGCAAAATCGTCACGCCCATGTTCGACAACTTGAGCATGTGCTCCAGATGAATACTCGAATACGGCGCTTCGCGCGGCACCAGAATCAGCTGACGGCGTTCCTTCAGCGTGACGTCGGCAGCCCGTTCGATCAGGTTGTTGCAGGCACCCGTCGCAATGGCCGACAGCGTGCCCGTCGAACATGGCACCACCACCATCGCGGCCGGCGCGCCGGAGCCCGAGGCCACCGGCGACATCCAGTCTTCCTTGCCGTACACCCGAATCTGCCCGGCGGCAGCGCCGGTGTATTCGGTGAGGAAAGCCTGCATCGTCTGGGTTTTCGGCGGCAACGTGACGTCCGTCTCGGTGGCCATCACCAGCTGCGCAGCCTTGGAGATCAGGAAGTGCACCTCGCGGTCTTCGCGGATCAGGCAGTCCAGCAGGCGCAAACCGTACTGGGCGCCCGAAGCGCCGGTCATCGCCAGCGTGATGCGTTCCGGGCCGTTGTTCATTTAAGCGCCTCGGCGAGTTTGCCGTGCAGGCCGCCGAAGCCGCCGTTGCTCATGATCACCACGTGAGTGCCGGGCTGAGCCTGGCTTTTCACGCGCTCGATAATGCCTTCCAGGGAATCGCTGACAATCGACGGCACCGTGCACAGCGCCGCGGTAGCGCCCAGGTCCCAACCGAGGTTGGCCGGTGCGTACCAGATCACCTGATCGGCATCGACCACGCTTTCCGGCAGACCATCGCGGTGAGCGCCGAGCTTCATGGAGTTGGAGCGCGGCTCGATGATGGCGATCAACGGCGCGTCGCCGATGCGTTTACGCAGACCGTCGAGGGTCGTGGCAATCGCCGTGGGGTGGTGAGCAAAGTCGTCGTAGATGGTGATGCCACGCACTTCCGCGACTTTTTCCATCCGGCGCTTCACGCTTTTGAACGCACTCAACGCCGCGATGCCCATGGACGGCACGACACCGACATGCCGCGCCGCCGCCAAGGTGGCCAAGGCGTTGGCAACGTTGTGTTGGCCGGTCATGTCCCACTCGACCACGCCTTGAGCGACGCCTTCGAACATCACTTCGAATTTCGAACCGTCTTCGCTCAGCAACTTGACCTGCCACTGACCGCCAGCGCCGGTGGTTTGCACCGGGGTCCAGCAGCCCATCTCGATAACTCGCAGCAAGGCCGGTTCGGTGGTCGGGTGGATCACCAGGCCTTCGCTCGGGATCGTGCGCACCAAGTGGTGGAACTGCCGCTCGATAGCCGGCAGATCGGGGAAGATGTCAGCGTGATCGAACTCCAGGTTGTTCAGGATCGCCGTGCGCGGGCGGTAGTGAACGAACTTGGAGCGCTTGTCGAAGAATGCACTGTCGTATTCGTCGGCTTCGATCACGAAGAACGGCGTGCCGCCCAGTCGTGCCGACACCGAGAAATTCTGCGGCACGCCGCCGATAAGGAAGCCGGGGCTCATGCCCGCGTGCTCCAGCACCCAGGCGAGCATGCTGCTGGTGGTGGTTTTGCCGTGCGTGCCGGCGACGGCCAGCACCCAGCGACCTTGCAGCACGTGATCGGCCAGCCACTGCGGGCCGGAAACGTATGGCAAGCCTTTGTTCAGCACGTATTCCACAGCCGGGTTACCGCGGGACATGGCATTGCCGACAACCACCAGATCCGGGGCCGGATCGAGTTGCGCCGGGTCGTAGCCCTGGGTCAGCTGAATGCCCTGAGCCTCAAGCTGAGTGCTCATCGGCGGATAGACGTTGGCATCGGAGCCGGTCACGTGATGGCCCAGCTCTTTGGCCAGAACCGCCATCGAACCCATGAAAGTGCCGCAGATACCAAGAATGTGAATGTGCATAGTCGACCTCGTAAAACATGGCCGCAGGTTAGCTTAGAGAGGCGGAAATCGCACCTTGTGTTTCGGATCTCACGGACGCCAATCGCGGGCAAGCCCGCTCCCACAGGTCTTGCGCCATGCCTGAATGTTGTGAACGACATAAGTCCTGTGGGAGCGGGCTTGCCCGCGATGGGTCGCGACGCGGTTTACCGTTCGATCCCGTGCTTGCGCAGTTTTCGATAAAGGGTGTTACGACTGACGCCAAGTTGCTCGGCGGTATGGGTCATATGCCAACGGGTTTGCTCCAGCGCATTCAGCAATGCCAGCCGCTCGGCATCATCGAGGGGATGTTCGCAAGGCTGTGCCACGGCAACCACCGGCATCGGTCGCGTCTGACGAATGATCGCCGGCAAATCCTCCAGCCCGATCCGCCCGCCGTCACACAACGCCGCCAGCGTACGCAGCACATTGCGCAACTGCCGCACATTCCCGGGCCACGCGAAACCCAGCAACGCCTGGCGTGCCGGCTCATCAATCAGCACCGTCTCCCCGCCCGCCTCTTCCGCCAGCAGAAAATCGAGCAACTGGGATTTGTCACTGCGCTCGCGCAACGCCGGCAGTGCGATCTCCAGCCCGTTGAGCCGGTAGTACAAATCCTCGCGGAAGCTGCCGTCCTGCACCCGCTCCAGCAAATTACGGTGAGTGGCGCTGATGATTCGTACGTTGACCGACTCCGGTTCACCGCCAATCGGCACCACTTGCCGATCCTCCAGCACCCTTAATAGCCGGGTTTGCAATGCCAGGGGCATGTCGCCGATTTCATCGAGGAACAACGTCCCGCCATCGGCCTGCTGCAACTTGCCACGCATGCCCTCCTTGCGCGCACCGGTGAAGCTGCCGCCGCGATAGCCGAACAGCTCACTCTCGATCAGGCTTTCGGGGATCGCCGCGCAATTGAGCGCGACGAAGGCCTTTTCCGCGCGCTGACTGGCTTGATGCACCGCTTTGGCGAAGGCCTCCTTCCCGGAGCCGGTTTCGCCGTTGATCAGCAGCGGCACGTCCCGCTCGAAGACTCGCAAAGACTTGCGAAAATCTTCCTGCAACCCCACGTCGCCCAGACAAATGCCCGACAACCGCGACGGTTCGGCAATGGCCGGACCTGGCGTCACGGGTACCGGAATGCTGCGCGGCTGACCACGCAACAGCGCAAACAGACGTCGCCCGTCACGGGTGCGCAACGGCCAACTGGCGCTGGCGCTCACACTGGCGCGGCCCAGCAACTCATCCAGCGAGCAGTCGAAAAACGCCTCGACCGGTTTCCCCAGCAGTCCGCCGCGAACATGCCCGAGCAGGTTGAGCGCACTCTGGTTGACCGCGCAGATCCGTCCTTCCCCGTCAAACGCCAGCAACCCTTCGCTGAACAGCCCGACGGATTCGGCCTGCAGGTGAAAACGCAGCAACCACTGATTGTCGAAGTAACGCAGGAAATAGCAGCTCTCGATCATCTTCGCCGACAGATTGACCAGCGCCATGGTGTGGAACTGGCTTTGCCGCGAGACCTCGTGACGCGCCGAGGACACGTCGAGCACCGCCAGCAGTTCGCCATGGGGATCGAACACCGGACTCGCCGAGCAGGTCAGGCCGGTGTGACGGCCGCGAAAGTGTTCGTCCTGGTGAATGGTCAGCGACTGGCGCTCCACCAGGCAGGTGCCGATACCATTGGTGCCTTCACAGGCTTCGCTCCAGTCGGCACCGAGCCAGAGGCCGGCGCGTTCGAAAATCTTCCGCTCGGCGGGGGCGGTGACACAGTTGAGGATCACCCCGCGCGCATCGGTCAGCAACACCGCATGACCGGCGCCGGAGAGTTGCTGATGCAGGCTGCTCATTTCGTTGCCGGCGATGTGCAGCACTTGCTGCAAGCGTTCGCGGCTTTCAAGGACGCGGCCATGCTCGAGCACCGTCGGTGCCATGGTCAGGGCCGGGTCGAGGTGATAGTCCTCAAGACAGCGCAGCCAGGAACGGGCGATGGACGGATCGCTGCCGGGACCGTGCAGGTGGGATTTTCCCTGCGTCACGGTCAGCACTTGCTGGGCATGGCGACTCAAATGGTTGTCGTGCATTTCTTATTATTCTCCCCGAAGGTTAGCCACTTAATGTAGCAACGGCCCTGTGGCGAGGGGATTTATCCCCGTTGGGTTGCGAAGCAGCCCCACACACCATCAACTCGGTTTCGCAGATACACCGTTTTTACGAATGCTTCGCAGCCGAACGGGGATAAATCCCCTCGCCACATTTGCAGACGTCATTTCAGATGCACCGAGCATCCTCCAGCCATCGGCCCATTGCAATGCTGGCAAGACCGCCCGGTCACACGTTGTGCCACAAGCGGTACAAAGTGTCACTGGCACCGTACCGAAAGCGTCACAGACGCTGCCCGCCCGTCCGACAAAAATCGCGCAAGGCCTTGATTTGCCTGACCTGCAGGGCAGTGGCCCGACCTTTGCTCTACGCTTATAGCAAGCGCACATGCGCTCTCCCTTATAAGCACAAAAAGCCAAGGAGAAATCACCATGCGTTACGCTCACCCCGGTACTGAAGGCGCTATCGTTTCGTTCAAGAGCAAATACGGTAACTACATCGGCGGCGAGTTCGTCGCGCCTGTCAAAGGTCAGTACTTCACCAATACCTCGCCAGTGAATGGCCAACCGATTGCCGAATTCCCGCGCTCCACGGCCGAAGATATCGACAAGGCCCTGGACGCTGCCCACGCCGCCGCCGATGCCTGGGGCGCTACGTCCGCCCAGGCGCGTTCGCTGGTGTTGCTGAAAATCGCCGACCGCATCGAGCAAAACCTCGAATTGCTGGCAATCACCGAATCCTGGGACAACGGCAAAGCCGTGCGTGAAACCCTCAACGCCGACATCCCGCTGGCCGCCGACCACTTCCGCTACTTCGCCGGTTGCATCCGCGCGCAGGAAGGCAGCGCCGCCGAGATTGACGGCAACACCGTGGCCTATCACATCCATGAGCCACTGGGCGTGGTCGGGCAGATCATTCCGTGGAACTTCCCGATCCTGATGGCCGCGTGGAAGCTCGCCCCGGCCCTGGCGGCTGGTAACTGCGTGGTGCTCAAGCCTGCCGAACAAACGCCGCTGGGCATTACCGTGCTGATGGAACTGATCGGCGACCTGCTGCCGCCGGGCGTGCTGAACGTGGTGCAAGGCTTCGGCAAAGAAGCCGGCGAAGCCCTGGCTACTAGCAAGCGCATTGCCAAGATCGCCTTCACCGGCTCGACCCCGGTCGGCTCGCACATCATGAAATGCGCCGCCGAAAACATCATTCCGTCCACCGTGGAGCTGGGTGGCAAGTCGCCGAACATCTTCTTCGAAGACATCATGAAGGCCGAACCGTCCTTCATCGAAAAAGCCGCCGAAGGCCTGGTGCTGGCGTTCTTCAACCAGGGCGAAGTCTGCACCTGCCCGTCTCGCGCCCTGGTGCAAGAGTCGATCTACGACGAGTTCATGAAAGTGGTCATGAACAAGGTCCTGCAAATCAAACGTGGCGACCCGCTGGACACCGACACCATGGTCGGCGCCCAGGCGTCCGAGCAGCAATTCGACAAAATCCTCTCGTACCTGGAAATCGCCAAGGGCGAAGGCGCCGAACTGCTGACTGGCGGCAAGATCGAAAAACTCGAGGGCAGCCTGGCGACCGGGTATTACATCCAGCCGACCCTGCTCAAGGGCACCAACAAAATGCGCGTGTTCCAGGAAGAAATCTTTGGCCCGGTGGTGAGCATCACTACGTTCAAGGACGAAGCCGAAGCCCTGGCCATCGCCAACGACACAGAGTTCGGCCTGGGCGCCGGCCTCTGGACCCGCGACATCAACCGCGCCTATCGCATGGGCCGCGCCATCAAGGCCGGTCGCGTGTGGACCAACTGCTACCACCTGTACCCGGCGCATGCCGCGTTCGGCGGTTACAAAAAGTCCGGCGTCGGTCGTGAAACCCACAAAATGATGCTCGATCATTATCAGCAGACCAAAAACCTGCTGGTGAGCTACGACATCAATCCGTTGGGGTTCTTCTAACTCAACGCGATACCGCGTAACGGCCATCGCGAGCAAGCTTCGCTCCTACAGGATTGTGTAGAACCTGTAGGACCGAGGCTTGCCCGCGAAGGCGTCCGTAACCAAAACATCAAATCACCGCCCTGCCGCTCTGGCATGGGCTTTGCGTGCCCGCTCTACAGGAAAATGCAGTTCCCGAAAGTCCAACAGATCAAACAATAAAAAAGACAGCGAGGACTTATGACTTCTTCCACACAGCTCAAACCCACACTCGGCACCCTGCATTTATGGGGCATTGCCGTCGGCCTGGTGATTTCCGGCGAATACTTCGGCTGGAGTTACGGCTGGGGCACCGCAGGCACCCTGGGTTTCCTCGTCACCGCGCTGATGGTGGCGACGATGTACACCTGTTTCATCTTCAGTTTCACCGAATTGACTACCGCGATTCCCCACGCGGGCGGGCCGTTTGCCTACAGCCGCCGCGCCTTTGGCGAGAAAGGCGGATTGATCGCCGGCATTGCCACCCTGATCGAATTCGTCTTTGCGCCCCCGGCGATTGCCATGGCCATCGGCGCCTACCTCAATGTGCAATACCCGGAACTTGATCCCAAGATCGCCGCCGTTGGCGCCTATTTCGTGTTCATGGGTTTGAATATCCTCGGCGTCAGCATCGCCGCGACGTTTGAACTGGTGGTCACCGTGCTGGCGGTCGCCGAATTGCTGGTGTTCATGGGCGTCGTTGCGCCGGGCTTCAGTTTCAGTAATTTCGCGCTTAACGGCTGGTCGGGCGCCAATGAGTTCACCATAGGCTCGATCCCTGGCATCTTTGCGGCGATCCCGTTTGCGATCTGGTTTTTCCTGGCGATTGAAGGCGCGGCGATGGCGGCCGAAGAAGCCAAGGACCCGAAACGCACGATTCCCAGGGCTTACGTCAGCGGCATTCTGACCTTGGTGTTCCTGGCGATCGGCGTGATGGTGATGGCGGGCGGCGTGGGTGACTGGCGCCAACTGTCGAACATCAACGACCCGCTGCCTCAGGCGATGAAAGCCGTGGTCGGCAACAATTCGACCTGGATGCACATGCTGGTCTGGATCGGCCTCTTCGGGCTGGTGGCGAGTTTCCACGGGATCATTCTCGGCTACTCGCGCCAGTTCTTCGCCCTGGCCCGTGCCGGTTACCTGCCTCGCGGCCTGGCCAAACTCTCGCGCTTCCAGACTCCGCACCGGGCAATCCTGGCCGGCGGCGTGATCGGCATCGCGGCGATCTACAGCGACGGCCTGGTCAACCTGCAGGGCATGACCCTGACGGCTGCAATGATCACCATGTCGGTATTCGGCGCCATCGTGATGTACATCATCAGTATGCTGAGCCTGTTCAAACTGCGTAAAACCGAGCCGAACCTGGAACGCACCTTCCGCGCGCCGGGCTATCCGATCGTCCCGGGCATTGCGCTGTTCCTGGCGGTGGTGTGCCTGGTGGCGATGGCGTGGTTCAACCCGCTGATCGGCTGCGTGTTCCTCGGGTTCATGGCGGCCGGTTATTTGTATTTCCAACTGACCGCCAAGCAGCGCTCCGATGCGCCGGCGGATGCGATGCTCGAAGGCGTCTGAGTTGCACCGGCGCCGGGCTAACTCCCCGGCGCCTGCTTTATTGAAGTGCACGCAGATCAAATGTGGGAGCGGGCTTGCTCGAGAAAGCGGAGTGTCCGTCAACATATCTGCTGCATGTCAAACCGCATTCGCGAGCAAGCCCGCTCCCACAAGGGTTTGGCGGTGTATTGGAGACATTTATAGAATCAGGAGGACACCGTGGCCACATTCGCCCATTCCGTCGGCGCCCAGACCTACCGCTTCGCCAGCCTCGCAGAGGTCATGGCCAAGGCCAGCCCGGCGCGCTCCGGGGATTTCCTGGCCGGCGTCGCCGCCCTCAACGATGGCGAGCGTGTGGCCGCACAAATGGCCTTGGCTGACATCCCGCTGACCCATTTCCTACAGGAAGTGCTGATTCCCTATGAGGCCGATGAAGTCACCCGACTGATCATCGACACCCACGACCAACAAGCCTTCGCCGTGGTCAGCCATCTGACGGTCGGCGGATTCCGCGACTGGCTGCTCAGTGACGCTGCCGACGAACAGAGCCTGCGCGCCCTCGCCCCCGGCCTGACACCGGAAATGGCCGCGGCCGTGTCGAAAATCATGCGCGTGCAGGACCTGGTGCTGGTCGCGCAGAAAATCCGCGTGGTCACGCAATTCCGCGGCACCATGGGCTTGCGCGGACGCTTATCCACACGCTTGCAACCCAACCATCCCACCGACGAACCGGCGGGCATCGCCGCGAGCATTCTCGACGGGCTGCTGTACGGCAACGGCGACGCGATGATCGGCATCAATCCGGCTACCGACAGCATTGCCTCGATTTGCGCGATGCTGGAAATGCTCGACGCGATCATCCAGCGCTACGAAATTCCTACACAGGCCTGCGTATTAACCCACGTCACCACG
This sequence comes from Pseudomonas migulae, assembly GCF_024169315.1. NCBI lineage: Bacteria > Pseudomonadati > Pseudomonadota > Gammaproteobacteria > Pseudomonadales > Pseudomonadaceae > Pseudomonas > Pseudomonas migulae. The sequence continues at coordinate 3,157,375 of NZ_JALJWR010000001.1, forward strand.
TCCATCGAAGCGATCAATCGCGGTGTTCCGCTGGACCTGGTGTTCCAGTCGATCGCCGGCACCGAAGCGGCCAACGCCAGCTTCGGCATCAACCTGAACGTTTTGCAGGAAGGTTACGACGCCGGTTTGAGCCTGAATCGCGGCACGCTGGGGCAAAACCTGATGTATTTCGAGACCGGCCAGGGCAGCGCGCTGTCGGCCAACGCTCACCATGGCCTCGATCAACAGACCTGCGAAACCCGTGCCTACGCCGTGGCGCGACATTTCAAGCCGTTCCTGGTGAACACGGTTGTAGGATTCATCGGCCCGGAGTACCTCTACAACGGTAAACAGATTATCCGTGCCGGCCTTGAAGACCATTTCTGCGGCAAATTGCTCGGTGTACCGATGGGCTGCGACATCTGTTACACCAATCACGCCGAAGCCGATCAGGACGACATGGACACCTTGCTGACCTTGCTGGGCGTGGCCGGGATCAACTTCATCATGGGCATTCCCGGATCCGACGACATCATGCTCAATTACCAGACCACCTCGTTCCACGACGCGCTCTATGCCCGGCAAACCCTGGGCTTGAAACCAGCACCGGAGTTCGAACAGTGGCTGGCCAGAATGGGCATCTTCACCCAGGCCGACGGCAAGATTCACTTCGGTGACAGCCTGCCGCCGGCGTTCCGCCAGGCGATGGGGCAACTGGGATGAGTGTCGAAATGGATAAACCGCCTGTTGATGCAGAAAATCCATTGCTGGCACTGCGCCGCCTGACCCCGGCGCGGATTGCCCTCGGCCGCACCGGCACCAGCATGCCCACCAGCGCGCAGTTGGATTTCCAGTACGCCCACGCCCAGGCCCGGGACGCGGTGCACTTGCCATTCGACCATGCCGGGCTCACCGCGCAGTTGGCCGAGTGCGGTTATGAAAGTGTGCTCCTGCACAGCGCCGCCACAAACAGGGACAGTTATTTGCAGCGTCCTGACTTGGGGCGGAAATTGAGCGATGAGTCGGCGCAAATCTTACGCAACCATGCTTCCGCCCATCCCGGCGGCGTTGATCTGGTGATTGTCGTGGCCGATGGTTTGTCGGCACTGGCTGTGCACCGTCACACGGTGCCCTTCCTTGAGCGCATGCGAGAGCAGATCGAAATCGATGGCTGGACGGTTTCCCCGGTGATTCTGGTAGAGCAAGGCCGGGTCGCGGTGAGCGACGAAATCGGTGAGCTGCTGGGCGCAAAAATGGTGGTAATCCTGATCGGCGAACGCCCTGGGCTCAGCTCGCCAGACAGCCTGGGGTTATATTTCACCTACAATCCAAAGGTCGGCCTGACGGATGCTTACCGCAACTGCATCTCCAATGTGCGACTGGAAGGCTTGAGTTATGGCATGGCGGCACATCGCTTGCTCTACCTGATGCGTGAAGCCTGTCGGCGGCAGCTGTCGGGGGTGAACCTGAAGGACGAAGCGCAGCTTCAGACGCTGGAGTCGGACGCAGGAGCGGACATGAAAGGTAATTTCCTACTGAATTCGCCGAAGGCCTGAACCGTTTCCGCATTGCGTTTCTGATTCAATTTCAGGCAGGATCGAAACACGGCTGCCCGAGTGAAGAACCGTTCGCCGTCAGAGCACGTGAAGACAGCCACTTGAAGACGAGACCTATCGATGCGGATTATTCAAGCGACCCTCGAACACCTGGACCTGCTGACCCCGTTGTTCGTCAAATATCGCGAGTTTTATGGTTCCCTGCCGTATCCGGACTCGTCCCGGGCGTTCCTCGAGAAACGCCTGCGCCGCAAGGAATCGGTGATCTACCTGGCCTTGGCCGATGACGACGACAAGAAGCTGATGGGTTTCTGTCAGCTCTACCCGAGCTTTTCGTCGCTTTCGCTCAAACGCGTGTGGATCCTCAATGACATCTATGTCGCTGAAGACGCCCGCCGCCAGTTGGTCGCTGACAACCTGATGCGCACCGCGAAAAAAATGGCCAAGGAAACCAATGCCGTGCGCATGCGCGTCTCCACCAGCAGCGACAACGAAATCGCGCAGAAAACCTACGAATCCATCGGGTTCAAGGAAGACACCGAGTTCAAGAACTACGTGTTGCCGATCAGCGACGAGCTGTAATCAACGCTGAACTCTTGTAGGAGCGAAGCTTGCTCGCGAAAGCGGTGTGTCATTCAACATCTCCGCCGAATGTCCGACCGCTTTCGCGAGCAAGCTTCGCTCCTACAAAAAAAAGCAGACCGCGCCGCCGGTCTTGCACGACATCCCCCGCTACAAACTCGACGCGCTTTTCACTTTCCAGCCCGTATAATGCCGACCTTTCCGGCTTGTAAGAAAAACTACACCCTTCTGTAGCCTTACGCGAAGTCTTCCGCACAGGCCTGCCGAGTCGGGCCGTCACCACAGGTGCCCCCATGGATTTCAACCCGCTCGACCTTATCCTGCATCTCGATGTTTACCTCGACTTGCTGGTGAACAACTACGGGCCATGGATCTACGCCATTCTGTTTCTGGTGATCTTCTGCGAAACCGGCCTGGTGGTGATGCCCTTCCTGCCGGGTGATTCCTTGCTGTTTATCGCGGGTGCCGTGGCGGCGGGTGGCGGCATGGACCCGGTGCTGCTGGGCGGCTTGCTGATGCTCGCGGCAATTCTCGGCGACAGCACCAACTACATCATCGGAAGAACGGCGGGCGAACGTCTGTTCAGCAACCCGAACTCGAAAATCTTCCGTCGCGACTACCTGCAACAAACCCACGACTTCTACGACAAGCACGGTGGCAAAACCGTGACCCTGGCGCGTTTCCTGCCGATCATCCGCACCTTTGCACCGTTCGTCGCCGGCGTTGCAAAAATGCCGTATCCGCGCTTCTTTGCCTTCAGCGTCCTCGGCACCATCCTTTGGGTCGGCGGCCTGGTGACCCTCGGTTACTTCTTCGGCAACGTTCCGTTCATCAAGCAAAACCTGTCGCTGCTGGTGGTTGCCATCATCCTGCTGTCGCTGGTGCCAATGATCATTGGCGTGGTCCGCAGCCGCTTCGGCAGCCGCGCGTCCAAAGCCGAACCCCGCTGAGCGATGTGGTCGCTCAGCGCCTGGCGTCGCCGGCGCATCCTGGCCAGACACCCGATTGCCGACGAAATGTGGCACCGGGTGCGCCATCACCTGAGTTTTCTCGATGGCATCAGCGCCGCTGAAGACCAGTGGCTGCGCGAAGCCAGCGTGCTGTTTCTCGAAGACAAACACCTGACCGCCCTACCCGGCGTCGAACTCCATCAGGAGCAGCGCTTGCTACTCGCCGCCCAAGCGCAATTGCCCTTGCTGAACCTGGGCGACCTGAACTGGTATCAGGGCTTCCACGAAATCGTCCTCTATCCCGACGACTTTCTCAGCCCCCAGCGCCATCGTGATGCCAGTGGCGTAGAGCACGAGTGGGACGGCGAACACAGCGGCGAAGCCTGGCAGCAAGGCCCGATCATCCTCGCCTGGCCAGGCGTGATGGCCAGCGGCGGCTGGGAAGGCTACAACCTGGTGATCCACGAACTCGCGCACAAACTCGACATGCTCAATGGCGACGCCAATGGCCTGCCGCCGCTGCACGCCGACATGCGCGTCAGCGACTGGGCCAGGGTCATGCAAGAGGCCTACGACGACCTCGATCGGCAACTGGAGCGCAACCCTGACGCCGAAACCGCCATCGACCCGTATGCGGCGGAAAACCCCGCCGAGTTCTTCGCGGTCACCAGCGAATACTTCTTCAGCGCCCCGGATTTGCTGCACGAGGCGTATCCTCAGGTGTATGAACAGCTGAAGCTGTTCTACCGCCAGGACCCGCTCGCCCGGTTGCGGCAACTTCTGGCCGAAGACCCGGTCTATCAGGCACGCGACTAGTGTCCGGCCCCACAGATACCGCCGCGTTTTGACGAGTGGTCGTTATGGTCAGGCAAGGTGCCGCGACGAGTCATAGCTGGCTATGGCGAGGAGCGGCAACGCAGCATGACCGTAACGGACGCCGTCAAAAGCAGCAGTATCTGTGGGGTTGGACACTCGGGTCTACACGACCTCTGGTCCATAGCAACGGTGGCGGAATATGCCTATAATCGCCGCCACTTTTTGGTCAATCCGGCCAAGTGTTTTTGGTCAACTAACGGGGGCACCGCCCAATGAGCTACAGCAAGATTCCGGCTGGCAAAGACCTGCCGAACGACATCTACGTCGCGATCGAGATTCCGGCCAACCACGCGCCGATCAAATACGAAATCGACAAAGACAGCGATTGCCTGTTCGTTGACCGTTTCATGGCCACCCCGATGTTCTACCCGGCCAACTACGGTTACATTCCGAACACCCTGGCTGACGACGGTGATCCCCTCGACGTGCTGGTCGTGACCCCTTACCCGGTTGCTCCAGGCTCCGTCATCCGCGCCCGTCCGGTCGGCATCCTGAACATGACCGACGACGGCGGCGGCGATGCCAAAGTCATCGCAGTCCCACACGACAAGCTGTCCCAGCTGTACGTCGACGTGAAGGAATACACCGACCTGCCACCGCTGCTGATTCAGCAGATCGAGCACTTCTTCGCGAACTACAAAGATCTCGAAAAAGGCAAATGGGTGAAGATCGAAGGCTGGGCCGGTGCAGACGCCGCCCGCGAAGCGATCACCAAGTCGGTTGCAGCCTATAAAGGCTGAGACGCCACTGGCCTTGCGCCACTGACGACTTGAAAAAACCCCGGTTGATCCGGGGTTTTTTGTGCGTGCTTGAATCAGCTTAAACAGCACGTTTAACTGGCGGGCACAGCGGTTTTTCTTGTTTAATTCTTACCAAAGACGTCTTACATCAAGACTTAAAATTCACGCCAAATTTGAACGGTTTGTTGAATCAAAGCCTTATGCCGCGCGGCTAGACTCGTGTTTATGAAAAAGAACAAAACCTGCGGCCCACGATTCAGAGCGCTCCTGGAAGAGGTCCAAATCACGACCACGAGATTTGCCGAATTCCTGGGCATTAACGACCCTCAAACTGTCCACAACTGGTATTCCCGAGGAGTGCCCGACTACCGCATGGAGGATGTCGCCAGAAGACTCTCCGTGAACAGCGAATGGTTGAAAACCGGCGAAGGGCCGAAAGACGCCAGGGAATTACGTCTGATCGACGACTCCGGCAACGCCTTCGACGCCCAGTCGATCCGAGGCACCTACCGGGTCATCGAACCAGTCGATATCGAACTCCCCTTCTACAAAGAAACGGCCATCACGCCCGGCTCTGACAAAACCCACGTCATCAAAGACCCCAGCGAATCGATCCGCCTGCCTCGCAGCGATCTCGACTCCCTGGAAATCAATCACGCCGACGCCATCTGCGCCCGGATGGTCGGCAACAGCATGGCCGAAAAAATCGAAGACGGCTCCATCGTCGCCATTGATCGGGGACTCACGCAAATTGTCGACGGAGAGATCTACGCCATCGAACACGACGGCATGTTGCGCATCAAGTACCTGAGCCGAGTGCCAGGCAACGCGATTCGCATGCGCAGCCACAACAGCGCCGAATACCCGGACGAGGTCTTCAGACCTCCGCAAATCGAAGAACAAAACATCAGGGTGCTGGGATGGGTGTTCTGGTGGTCGACCCTGAACAAACGCAGACCGCCGGTACCGTTTTTGTAGCTTGTTTATCGACACGCCTATTTCTGCAGGTGTCCCACAACCCCTGTGGGAGCGGGCTTGCCCGCGAAGGCGGCGGAACAATCACCTCAAATCACGGATCAGCTACCCAATCCAGGGCAACTGACAGCTCTACCCCGCACACCAAGCTGGGAATTCCCCAAAAAAATCAGTATGCTGCGCCCCACATTTGCGCATCACCCCGCCCCGCGGCTCTGATCGCACCGACAAGGCAGATGATTTTCTCGCCGAGTCCCACAGCCGGACGCAAGATCCGGGTGTACGTTTTGAAGGCTGGCGCGGTTTACCAAAAATGAACCAAGCCAGTCCCCGAGAAGCCGGCCACAAGCCGGCTTTTTAATGTCTGCGTTTTTGCCCTTTATGCAATCGGGCAGCAGCCTACTGCCCAATTTAGTGTCTCGTACTGCCGAGCCCCCTCACGGATAACTAAACCCCTTAACCAACGTCAACTCCCCCACCGCCCGCATCGGCACCAGAAAAGTCTCCATCTTCTCATCCGGCGTCCCCTCCTCCGTAATCACCGTCACCTGCGCCGTCGTCAGCGGTTGAACCGCATCCTCTTGCCCGTCCTCATCACTGCGATACCCACCGCCAAAGTAATTCACATACACCAAATACTGCCCTTTGATCGGCGCCGGCATGGCGAAGATTTCCGGCCCATACCCCGTCGTCACGTCCACATCCAGCGCCGCACCATTCGGCACAACCCGATCGCCGTACCAAATATGCGCGCCATCAGGCGTGATCAGGTGCAGATCCAGATCCGTACCGTCGCTGTCCCAGGCCAGCAACACCCGCAACTTAGCCGGGGTCGCGCCGCCACTGGCGTTGAGAAACTGTGTGCGATGACGCTGTTGGCCATCGGGGCTGCGGACTTCGACGCTGTTGCTGCCATTGGGGAACGAGAACGGTCGATCGAAGCGGCCAGCGGGGTCGATCTTCAGCGGCATGCTGACGCCGTTGACGATCAGTCGGCCCGGTTCAGTGGACTTGGGCGTGGCTTTGATCTGGCCGGTGATGCGTGCGGTGTTGGCCTGTCCTGCCGGGGTATTCACCGAGGAGGCCGGGTAGTTGACGGTCTGGCGGAAGTTTTCGCCTTCGCCCTCGACCGCACCAGTGCGCCAGCCGCCGACGGGGGTGTCGAGTTTGGCGGTGCTTTCAGCCGCGGAAACCGTCGGCAACATGCAAACAGAACAAAGGAACAGGAGGACCTGTGGATAACGGAGTTTCATGGCCTATTCCAGCAAGAGGTGGCGGGCGAGCCCTTCGATGTAGGTTTCATCCTGGCCGTTGGGATGAGCTTCAAAAGCCAGGTGCAGGTATTCGTGGGTCAGGTCGAGGCGGTCTTGCAGCGACAGCACGCCGCGCACATAAATGCGCTGACGCTCGCGGTCGACGTACGGGCGGCCGAAGGCGAGGCGGCAGACGGCGAACGTGCTGACTTCGTTGTAGCCGGTTTCGCTTTCAAGCCGTTGGCGCCAGCCGCGGCGTTGGGTTTGCAGCCAGTCTTGCGCGGCGGGCAGCACTTCGCAGGAGGCGATGGGGTTGTCCCAGCGGCTGAGGCTGGCGCGCGGGTATGCGTGCAGCAGGATGGCGTCGTAGCGTTGGCCGCCGTTGGCTTGCTCGACGGCTTGTTGCCAGGAGAGTTTGTCCGGGCCGGGTTGGTCGGAGTGGTAGGTGACGGCGCTGCCGGCGAGAACGAGGTCGCTGGTCCACGCGGCGATGTGGCGTGATTCCAAGGTGGCCGGGCGCGGTGCGACGCGTTGACGGCTGCTGCTGTCCTCGATGTTCAGGCAATCGCCGTTGCGGGTGGCATTTTGCAGCAGATAGGTGCGGATGGCGACGGCCAGGGCTTTGGCGGCTTCGGCGGGTTCGGGTTTGGCTTCGCGCTGCAGGACCCGGGCGACGTACTCTTCGCGGTCCAGACGGGCGACCAGCTTGTCCTTCACCAAAAACAGCTCGCCGTCGCTGTGGATATCCAGTTGATTGCCATTGGCGAACTCAACGCGATAGTCGCCCTGCAGAGGCCCGGAAGAAACAACACGATCCCCCGCTAAAACGCGCTCGATCGGATAGCGCGAAAACAGCCCCACCTCGACACAACGACCCGGCTCCGCTGGCCAATCCACCGGCAACACCGACGCCAACGCCTGTCCGTAATTGCGCAGCACCATCTGACTGGTCCCCCGCCCACCGGCCCAGATCGGCGTGCCATCCACGGTCCATCCGGCAAACCCACCCTGCCGCGACGACGGATCCTGATCCCCCAACCAGCTCCAGGTTTTCACCCGCAACCGGCTACCGAGTTCGCCGACGACATTGCCGTCGGCCGCATTCAGCACCACGTCCAGCAACACCCGTCGTGCCTGATGCTGCGCCGGCATCACGGCCAGCACCTTAAGCAACTCCGCCACCGAAACCCGCGTGGATGGCTGCAATGAAGGCAAGTCCAGCAACCACTCCGGCGCCTGTCGTGCCTGCCAATACGTGCGCCAATCAGCGCCAGCAATGCCCAACCGCGTCGGCTCAAAATACAACCCGCAGGACTTCACCAGCGCCTGATCACGCTCAATCTTGCCGCCCGCAGTGCAGCAATACACTTCTTCTTTCGACTGCCCGCGACATTCATACGCCGTTTCCCGAGCACCGGTATCCACCAGCCAGCCGTAGACAAACAACTTCCACACACTACCCAACGGCGTCTGTAACGCGTCGGGCAACGGCTCGCGAGATATCACCTGGGCCCGGCTCAACGACAGCAATTCACCCTTGAAGCCCAGTCGCAACGGCTCGTCCTGCGCTGTCGCCAGCGCAGGGATCAAACACAGGAGCCACCAGACCAAACGTCGGGTCATGTCAGTTGACCGTGACCTGACCCAGCGCCGGTTTCTGTTCCAGAGCCTGATGCTGCGGTGCATAGACCTGAGTGAAACGCACCGGCGGCAGGTTGAACTGGCCCTTCTGCGAGAAGCGCACCAGATGACGCAGCCGCAACTCACCGCTCAAGGCATCCACCGGAATCGCGTAAGCCATCTGCCCCGGTTCGAAGCGTGCCTTCTCCAGCGCAGTCGGTTCAGTGCCGGCCTTGCCCATCAACTTGATGCCCCACGTGGTGCGCTCGACATCCGCGCCCGGCGGCAGCGGCACTTCGATCATCCCGTAACGCAGCGGTTTCGCGGCTTTGCTGGTGATGATCACTTCGTCCAGATACAGGCTGTCACTGGACAGCGGCTTGGTGCCGACCGCTTCGAGTTTGAACGTGAAGGCTTCGTCACCCGGCACCAGACGCGACAGGCGACGGGTGATGGTCACAGCCATCGGATCAACCGGCGGCTGGCGGGTCTGGAAGCTTAACGCTGCACGCAACGGGCGCTCTTGCGTCCCGGTCAGCGACAACACCGCCGGCACAGATGAAGCACCCTGCCACGTCCAATACATCTCACCGGTATCACCGTAGTTTTTCTTCCAGCCTTCACCCGGTGCCAGTGCGATGGTAGGCGAAGCCTGCTCGATGCTGCGTTGCAGCCAGGTCAGCGCCAACGCGCGTTCCAGGGTCGATTGCTGTGGCAACAGACGTTGCAACAAGGCTTGCGCATGAGCCTGATCGAAGGCTTGCAGCGACAGGTTCAAGGCTTCGGCAAACGGCTGGGAACTGACCGCCAGACGCTGTTGCGCATCGGGCAATTGACGATTGAAAGCGTCGGGCAAGGTCACCTTGGACTGACGAGCCAGCGATGCCGTCAACGCACGCGCTGCTGCCAGACCCAACGCCGAATCCGGATCGCTCATGACGAGGCTGTCCTCGCCATCCTCCATCAGATTCGCCGCGTTGCCCTCGCCCGCTTTCGCCAGGTCATCCATCAAACCGCTGAGCAAGGTGTTCACCGGCAATTGCATCTGTTTGGCGAACGACAGGATCAACGCCCGTTGCAGCAGTGGCGTGTTTTGCGCCTGCTTCGAATAGACCTCCAGCACCCGCTGCCAATGCTCCGGCGGCAGGCTCAGCTCCAGCGCTTTGCTGGCGTGCCAGTCGGCGTAGTAGGCGTACGCGGTGAGGAACGCGTCCGGCTCACCGTCCATGCCCCACCAGGTGAAGCTCGCCGAAGGCCCGGCCATTTGCACCAGGCGCAGACGGCTGTTTTGCATGATCAGACGCAAGCGATCGCGGATCTGCGGATTCGACGACAAGGTCGGGTACGCAATGCTCAACGGCAGCAAACGACTGGCCGTCTGCTCGACGCCGCCGTACGGATAGCTCAGCAAATCATCGAGCGCCGAGCGGAACAGCGCTTGCGGACTGTCGTCCAGACGCAGGCGAATGTCCGTTGCGTCCGCCGGCAGGGTCAGCGGTGTATCGCCGCTGGCCACGTCCAGACTTTGGCTCTGTGTAACCTGCCAGCCTTCGCCGGTCGCGGTCAGGCGCACGGCCAGCGCGTCAGCGGTTTTGCCGTCCTGCACCAGCTCGGCGGTCCACTCGCCGGTGGCCAGTGCAAACGCCGGCAGCGCGATGTAGTTGATGCCGTTGTTCAGCGTCACCGGCACCCGCTGTTCGGCGCCGGCGAAATGAATCACCAGCTCAGCCTTGACCGGTTTTTCCGCCTGACTGAAGGCGAACACACCGAGATCCGGTTTGTCCCCCGTGCGGAATTTGCTCGGGCCGCTCCACTTCAGGTACAGCGGTTTTTCCGAGCGCACGAATTGCTTCTTCTGCCCGACTTGACCGTCATCGGCGATGGCTCGCGCGGTGATGCGCCAGCGGGTCAGCGAGTCCGGCATCTTGAAGGTGAAGCGGGTTTTGCCGTTGGCATCGGTGATCAATTCCGGCTGCCATGCAGCGGTGTCGACGTCTTCGCGACGCGGCCGCTCCAGCACTTTCACGCCGCGCTCGCTACGGTTGGCTTTGCCCGGTGCGCCAGGGCTGCCCGGCAACGCGACGTCGTAGCTGATGAACGACAGACTGGCGCTGGTGCGCACGTTGTTGCGGCGCGGGTGGTAGAAGAACTGGTCGATGGTCGGCGCGACTTCCGGTTGCAGGGCGTAGACCATTTCGTCGACCACGCTGACCGTCAGGTGCGCTGGAATCGGCTTGCCGGCGAACTGGGTGGTGAGGTCAACAGACACGGTATCACCCGGTTGATACGCCTCTTTATCGGTGGTGATGGCTACGTCGATCTGCGGTGCAATCACCTTGATCCCGGCATTCTGGAAGCTGTATTGACCGCCCTTGGTGTACAGAACCGAGAACGTCAGGTTCGGCGCGAAATTGTCCTTCACCGGGATGCGTGCGCGGTATTGGGTGTCGCTGAGTTTTTCCATCTTCAGCCAGTCGCCGCCCTTGGACAGCAGCGCCGTGGCCTCGACTTTGTCGCGCTCCAGCGACAGCAGCGCGTCGCTGACGGGTTCAGGGAAAGTGATCAACGCGAGGGCTTCGTCGCCGGCCTTGTACTCGGGTTTATCGAGGACGATTTCCACGGTGCCGGGCACGGCTTTGACGCCGTCACCGGTGACCGAATGACCGGTCGCACCGACCACGCGACCATGCTCATCCTTCAAGGTCAGGTTGTAAGTGCCGGGACGCTCGAACGCCAGCGTGAAGCCTTTATCGGACGCGGCGAGTTTGCCTTCGCCGGTGCTTTGATCTTCCAGACGCACCCAGCTGTAGCCGCTCGGCGTGACCGCTTTGCTCTGCTCGCTGCCACCTTCGTTGGTGTAGCTGAAAACAACCTTGTCGCCCACCGCACTGAAGCGCTGCGGCGCCCGCAGACTGAAACTCGCGGCACCCCGGTCGATGAGGATTTCCTTGGTGGTCCTGACCCGGTACGCCGCGCCATCGCTGGCGAAAACCGTGAGCATGTAACGGCTCGGTTTTTCGGCGGCTGGCAGGTCAAGGGTCGCGTTGCCTTTGGAATCGGTGGTCAGTTCGGTACTGGTCAGCTCCACCGGGAATTGCCCGAGGTATTGCAGTTCGTTATCGACCATCGACAGTTGCTGGGCGCGCAGGCTCAGGGTCAACTTGGCATTCGCAACGGGCTTGCCGTCCGGGTACAGCAGCACCAGGCTGCCTTTGACCGGTTCGCCGGTGCGGTAATCCTGCTTGGCCAGATTCAACGAGATTTCGAAGTGCGGCTTGATGTATTCAGCCACGCGGAAGGCGCTGCTGTAGGCCTGATCCTTGTAGCTGAAACGCAGTTCATAACCACCGGCCACAGCGTTGTCCGGCAACTGGAAACGGCCCTGGGTGCCGGCCTTGGAATCCAGCTTCAGCGCCAGTGATTGCAGCGCCGTGCCCGTGGCATCGAGCACCGTCACGTTGACGTCGGCAGCGGTTGGCAGCACCGAGTCGCGCGCGTTCTTGAACTCGCGACCGACGATTTTCAGCGACACCCAATCCCCCGGCCGATACAGCGGACGATCAGTGAACGCGTAGAGTTTGGTGTCGTAGATTTCGCTGTCGTAATAGAAGTTCTCGGAGACAAACACCCCGCCCTCTTCGTCCTCGCCGATCACGAACGAACGTTCCGGGCTGACGTGTTTCAGACGCAATAAACCATCGGCGTCGGTGGCGCCGCTGCTCATCACGCCGAGGCCATCGGTCCACAGCACGTTCACTTTCGGCACCAAACTGCCTTCGTGTTTGCGTGCGGCCCAGACCAACAGTTCATCACCGGCAATCTTGCTCACGGCCACGGTGTTGGAGACGAACACCATGGTGGTCGCGCGGTACTTGCCAATCAGCGCTTCCACCAGATACAGGCCCGGCTTCAGATTGCCCAACGGGATGTAGACGTTACCCGGCGCGACAGTGACGAACTCGCTGGAAGAACCGGCCAGATTCACGCCTTCTGGCGGCTGGATCGGTTTGGCTTGCCACAGCGGATAACGGAACTGGCTGACCACCGGCAAGCCCGGAATCAGCGCGAATTGCGGCTGGGCGTCGTAAGGCGTCGGCGCAGCAATCGCAGTGCCCATCTTCAGTTCCGGCACTTCCTCGGTGACTTGTTTGCGCGATTCGTAGGAAAACGCCCGCTGCATTACCCGGCGGGATTTGCGGTACCAGTTGTCCCACAGGTACGCGAGGGTGTTCGACAGGCCTTCGCCCTTGAACTGGCCGTCGCTGACCACGCGGTGCAGGTTCTTCTGGCGCTTGAGGAAATCCAGCGGTTTGTCGATGCGGTACACGCGAATGTCGGCGCCGCCGTAAGGCTCCATGCGGAAACGGCGATAGTCGCGGCCCGGCGCTTCGAGGCGAACCATCGCCTGCTCGTCGCTGGCGAAACTGCTGTCGGCCAGCAGGAAAAAGCTTTCACCGGCCACCGGCGTATAGCCGCTCGGCTCGACGGTGTCTTCGGCATTCACCGCCGAAAAAGGCAGTACCAACACCAACAGTAGAGACAGAAAGCGCAGCATGCGGACACCGGTCATTGGGAGAGAAAGTTCAGTCGATAGACGCCGATGAAGTTGGGGTTGGCTGCGTCGGGTATCCATCGGGTGTCCTTCCATGTCATGAGTTGCTGCAGGCTCGCGGATCGCATGCCGTTGTCAGTGGGGGTGGTGGTGCCGGTGTGATAGGCGATGTAGCGGCCCATCCAGATCATCAGGTGCTGATCGTCGCCCTGATCGAAAAACATCAGGTCGCCGGGTCGCGCTTGCGCCACGTCGCGGCCAACCAGATGGCTGTTGAACTGAATCAGTTTGATCGCGTTGACGTACGGCCCGACCTTGCCGCCGCCCTGTTGCCATTGCTGGGCGAGGCCGCGTTGCGCCTCGCTCAGTTGCAGCTCCGGCGGCAGGTAGCGGTTGGACAGGCCATTGCTGCGCAGCCATTTGTCGTCGTGGACTTTCAGCGCTTCGTTGGCGGCAAAACGGACCAGCCCGGCGCAGTCCTGCTGATACCAGCGCGGGCTCGGGCCTTGGGTCAGTTGTTCCTGGGCGATGCGCACGAACCAGGCGCGAAACACCTGGGATTGCTGCGGGTCGAGCGGCGCGGCGTCACTGGCAAATGCGCGACTGCCCAGCAACATCGCCAGCAGGCCGAGGCCTCGGATAAGTGCGGTCACAGGGCTTTCCATTCCAGCGGCAGCCATTGCCAGTGGCCGTCCGGCTCGCTGCCCTCGGGCAAGGTCAGCGCGTATTTGCCATAGCCGCCGAGCTTGCGCAGTTTCGGGATCAGGTAGGTTTGCGCGGCGTTGTAGAACACCGGTTCCATGTCCTGCGGCAGGCTGTCGAGGGTTTCCTGTTGCATCAGTTGCGCCATGGAATCCGGGCCGAAGTAGACCGGCATCAGCAGGTCTTTCGGTACCACGTCGGCCATCGGCGGGAAGCGTTTGTCGAGGGTGCCGAGGGCTTTGTCCACGAGCTTGTCGTCGAGGGAAAACAGCAGCGTCGAACCGTGGCGCGCCAGGCTGACTTTCATGAACGCCTTGCCGGTGATCGCGTCCGGGTTCTCGGCATCCTTGGCTTTGTAAGGGCCGAAGTTGGAGCTGACCTGACGCTGCCACTGGTGGTGCTCACCTTCCTGTTTTTCCACCACCGGGAACGCGTGCTCTTCGACGTTGCCTTCGTAGGCGCCGACCATGGAGCTGAACAGACTCCCGAGGTCGCCATCGAGTTTGGCGCTGTCATCATCGTTCAGACTGGCCACCAGCAGCGGCGTGTACAGCCGCGAATCGGCGTACCAGCAGAGGCCGGCGGCACCGGCCATGTGTTCAGTCAGGGCCTGGGCCACGGTTTCTTCGGCGCCGAGTTTCACCAGCAGCGGTTTCTGTTGTTCGGCGGCCAGCGGCAGCGCCACGCAAGCGCTGGCGCCCATCGGCATGGCTTGCCAGATCGGTTTGAAATCGAAGTCCGGCTGGTTTTCCAGTTCGTCCATGGCGAGGAAGCTGTGCCAGCCTTTATCGTCCATGTCGAAGCGCAGGCCGGCGAAGTTCGGGATGAAGCGCTGGTAACCCATGGCCAGAACGCTGGCATTGACCGACAGGCGTTGTTTCACTTCCGGCGCGCGGGGTGGCAGGCCGAAGGCTTCGGGGAACAGTTTCTGCCCGCCGAGCAATGCTTCCAGTGATTCAATCGACACCATGCCGGGTTCGTCGACCGGGCCGTGGCCGGTCTCATACAACTTGGCCGGGTTGGACAGCACCACCAGTTTGTCGCCATGGGAGGCAAACAGCAGCGCTTTGCTGTGGTTGTAGGTGAGTTGGTAAAGCGGCACCACATCGCCGGCGACCTTGATTTCACTGAGCTGGGTCAGCTGCGAATCATCCAGCGCCACTTTCGCCAGCGGCTCCAGCACCTTGGCCAGACCACCGCGATCCATCACCAACAAAAAGTCTTTCAGGCGACCATCCGCCCCGCGCCACAGCGCCACATCCGCCGGTTGATCGAAAAGCTGTTCGATCAGGCTGTCCTGCAATTTCAGGTCATGTTCGTAAATGATCCGGCGCAGACTGCCGATCAAGCCGAGGCGATCGGCATGGGCTTCGTAATAGAAGACGAAATCTTCGGTGAGGGTTTCCTTGAGGAACGGCACCGCCAGCAAGTCCTTGGGCAACTGGCTCAGGGAGTGGGTTTCGAGCAGACCGTCCGGCCGGCTCATGCCCAGTTTGTCGCTGGCCAATTCTGCGGGCGGCGCCTTGGGTTTGTGCATGAACCAGCCAAGTCCGGCTGCCACGCCAGCCACCAGGATCAGCCCGCCCAGCAGCACTGGCCAACGCCGGGAAGGTTTGGCTGCGGGTGCATCGGCGGCCGGGGAAACAATCTTTTCGCTCATTTTCACAAAACCCAATTCATCCGTGGTGCGGGATGCTTAATAGTTGAAAGTCTTGACCAGCAGCAGGTCACCGATCGCGCGCAGGGGCACGATGAAGGTCTCGCGTTTTTCGTCGACGGTGTTTTCGTTGAGCACCAGATTGATTTGCGAGGTGATCACCTCGTTCTGGTTGCTGGTCTCATCGAAGTTATAGCCGCCGCTGCCGAAGTTGCCCCAATAGTTCACGTAAACCAGATAGGTGCCATGCAGCGGCGCGGTCATGGTGAACATTTCCGGGCCGGGGCCGTCGACGCCATCCGGGTCCAGGCCACCGCCGTTACTCATCGCCGGGCGAGCCCAGAAGGCATGCTGGCCGTCGGGGGTAACGATGTGCAGGTCGAGCTCGGCTTTCGGATCGTCCCAACCCAGCACCACGCGAATCCGCGCCGGGGTGCGCAGGTTATTGGCTTCATAGAACTGGACGCGCTTGAGCGACTGGCCTTCGGCACTGCGCACTTCGACGCTGTTGGAACCGGCGCCGAACGCATACGGCCGGGCGAAACGCCCCTGGTCGTCGGTGTAGAGGTTCAGTGGATTGCCGTTGACCGCCAGTGTGTGCGGCCCGCGTTGCGTGCCGATGGCCTTGAGCTGGCCCTGGATCATCGTGCGATTGCGCTGCACACCCCGGTCGATCGGCGGCGTTGGATAGGCGACTTGCGGATTTTCGCTGCGGTCCAGCAGGCCGTTGTAGCGCCAGCCGCCCACCGGTTCCGACAGCTCGGCCGTCGGCTCGGCGCAGGCTGCGGTCGCGCAGACCCAGCCTATCAGGCATAGAAAAAATGAACGCATGTGACGCCTCCTGCCATGCATAACGAAACCTTGCGCCTGATCCTCGGCGCGTTACAGATCCAAAAACTGCGTTTCGTCAGAAAGACCCGTGACTATTGGGTCGTAGAAGGCGCGAAGGTTAGCGATTTGGCGGGTTTTTAACAATCGGATACATCTTGAATTGCGGGGGATATCACGATGATTGTTGGGCGTGAGTCGAATAGCGGCCTTATTCGGCTCACGAAATGAGTAATTCTGTTCTCGCGGATGTACCCGAAACCCTGTGGGAGCTGGCTTGCCAGCGATAGCGATGTGTCAGGTGGTGGGGTTTTGAGGGTGTACATATCCATTCCTGCGGTAACGGCGGCTATTGGTTCCGCTTTTACAGCGGGTTACTTGGAAGAGCGCCAAGTAACCAAGCGCCAAGCGCCCCTGACGTACGGTGGCTCGCCTGGGCTCGCCATTCCCTCGCTCCGGTCCTGCTCCGTGGGCCCGCCGCCATCGGCCATCCATGGCCGGGGGCGGCTACCGCGGCATCCTTGCCGCGGTGCCCACTACGCAGAACCTGCGCTCGGCCTTCCGACGGGGCAGATCAAGATCAAAAACAAAGCGAGGCGGCCTGAGAGCCGGCCTGAAGTTCGTCAGGATCATCGGGGGTGAACACCAATGTCACGCCCGCCACAATTCCTGTGGGAGCTGGCTTGCCAGCGATGAACGCCCAGACACCGCGTTCATTCAGACTGCACGCGTCATCGTTAACGACCATCGCTGGCAAGCCAGCTCCCACAGGGACTGCGGACGCTTCAAATGACAGGCCGGCCGGTAGGCCGCCTCGCGGTGCTGTAGCGGTCGTCGCCCCCTCGAGAGGCCGAGTGGAGGTTCTGCGCAGCGGGCAACCCGGCAAGGATGCCGCGGTAGCCGCCCCCGGCCATGGATGGCCGATGGCGGCGGGCCCACGGAGCAGGACCGGAAGGAGGGCATGGCGAGTCTAGGCGAGCCACCGAACGAAAGGGGCAAAAGCGCTTGGTTACTTGGCGCTTCTCCAAGTGACTCGCCGTAAGGGCGAAACCGCCAGCCGCCGTTACCGCAAAAACGGATCTACACCCAACCAAATCCCCACCAGACAACGGCCGCTGATTTGCCCATAACCCCCATGTCTGCTAGTGTCGCGCCGGTTTAACGTCAACCGGAAATCGCCGCCATGGCCCGCAAAAAAGCTGCACTGGATTTCGAACAATCCCTCGCCGACCTGCAAACGCTGGTGGAGCGACTGGAGAACGGCGAATTGTCGCTGGAAGACTCGCTGACGGCTTTCGAGCAGGGCATCGGTCTGACCCGCGATTGCCAGGCAGCACTGGCCCAGGCCGAGCAGAAGGTTCAAGTGCTGCTCGAGCGTGATGGCGAGCTGGCCGAGGAACCCTTCGACGCGGATCAACCAGAATGATCGCAGCGTATTCGGCGACCAGCCAGGCCCGCGTCAATGCGGCACTGGAAACCCTGTTCAACGCGCCAAGCCCCGAGCTCGCGCGGCTTTACGAAGCCATGCGCTACAGCGTGATGAACGGCGGCAAACGCGTTCGTCCATTACTGGCCTACGCCGCGTGCGAAGCGCTGGGCGGCAAAGCCGAGCAAGCCAACGGCGCAGCCTGCGCGGTGGAACTGATTCACGCTTATTCCCTGGTGCACGACGACTTGCCGGCGATGGACGACGACGATCTGCGTCGCGGCCAGCCGACCACTCACAAGAAATTCGATGAAGCCTGCGCGATTCTCGCCGGCGACGGCTTGCAGAGCCTGGCGTTCAGCGCCCTGCTCGACCCGCGTCTGAGCTCCACCGACGCAGAAATCCGTCTGCAAATGGTCAGCGCTCTGGCGTTGGCCGCAGGCCCGGCCGGTATGGTCGGCGGCCAAGCCATCGACCTCGGCTCGGTTGGCTTGAAGCTCGATCAAAAAGCCCTCGAGACCATGCACCGGCACAAGACCGGCGCGCTGATCGAGGTCAGCGTCAAACTCGGCGCCCTGGCCAGCGGCCGTGCCGAAAAGGACGAACTGAAGTCCCTGCAGGCGTATGCACAGGCCATCGGCCTGGCGTTTCAAGTGCAGGACGACATTCTCGACGTCGAAAGTGACACCGAAACCCTCGGCAAACGCCAGGGCGCCGACATCGCTCGCGACAAGCCGACCTACCCGGCCCTGCTCGGCCTCGATGCCGCCAAGGCCTACGCCCTGGAACTGCGCGACCAGGCCCTGCACGCGCTGCGACCGTTTGACGCGGCCGCCGAGCCATTGCGTGATCTGGCCCGTTATATCGTCGAACGCCGCAGCTGACAGCGTATCCGCCAAAAAAGAGCAACGCGTGGGCAGGGGCCGATGCATCAGGTAAACTGCCGCCTCTTCTATACCTATAACGATTCGCCTGATGCCCACGACGTTTCATGAGATTCCCCGCAAGCGCCCGACCACGCCCCTGCTCGACCGTGCCAACACGCCGGACGGCCTGCGCCGGTTAGGCGAAGCCGAGCTGGAAACCCTGGCCGATGAGTTGCGCCTGGAATTGCTCTATACGGTCGGTCAGACCGGCGGGCATTTCGGTGCTGGCCTGGGCGTCATCGAGCTGACCATCGCGTTGCATTACGTCTTCGACACCCCGGACGACCGGCTGGTGTGGGACGTGGGTCATCAGGCTTATCCGCACAAAATCCTCACCGGCCGTCGCGAGCGCATGGGCACCCTGCGCCAGAAGGACGGTGTTGCAGCCTTCCCGCGCCGTTCCGAAAGCGAGTACGACACCTTTGGCGTCGGCCACTCCAGCACCTCGATCAGCGCAGCGCTGGGAATGGCCATTGCCGCCCGCCTGCAGAACAGTGATCGCAAGGCGATTGCGGTGATCGGCGACGGCGCGTTGACCGCCGGCATGGCCTTCGAGGCGCTGAACCACGCGCCCGAAGTGAACGCCAACATGCTGGTGATCCTCAACGACAACGACATGTCGATCTCGCGCAACGTCGGCGGCTTGTCGAATTACCTGGCGAAAATCCTTTCCAGCCGCACCTACGCGAGCATGCGTGAAGGCAGCAAAAAGGTCCTTTCGCGTCTGCCCGGCGCCTGGGAAATCGCCCGTCGCACCGAAGAATACGCCAAAGGCATGCTGGTTCCCGGCACGCTGTTCGAAGAGCTGGGCTGGAACTATATCGGCCCGATCGACGGCCACGACCTGCCGACCCTGATCGCCACCCTGCGTAACATGCGCGATCTGAAAGGCCCGCAATTCCTCCACGTCGTCACCAAGAAAGGCAAAGGCTTCGCCCCCGCGGAAGTCGACCCGATCGGTTACCACGCGATCACCAAACTCGAACCGGTCGATGCACCGGCCGCCGCACCGAAAAAGGCCGGCGGGCCGAAGTATTCCGGCGTGTTCGGCGAATGGCTGTGCGACATGGCCGCTTCTGATCCACGCCTGGTCGGTATTACGCCGGCCATGAAGGAAGGCTCCGATCTGGTGGCGTTCAGCGAGCGTTTCCCGCTGCGCTATTTCGACGTAGCGATTGCCGAGCAGCACGCCGTGACCCTCGCGGCCGGCATGGCTTGCGAAGGCGCAAAACCGGTTGTGGCGATTTACTCGACGTTCCTGCAACGTGGCTACGATCAACTGATTCATGACGTCGCGGTGCAAAACCTCGACGTATTGTTCGCCATCGACCGCGCCGGCCTGGTCGGCGAAGACGGCCCGACGCATGCGGGCAGTTTCGATCTGTCGTTCCTGCGCTGCATCCCCGGCATGCTGGTGATGACCCCGAGCGACGAAAACGAGCTGCGCAAAATGCTCACCACCGGCCACCTGTACAACGGCCCGGCGGCGGTGCGCTACCCGCGCGGCAATGGCCCGAACGCGACGATCGAGAAAGACCTGCAACCGATCGAAATCGGCAAAGGCGTGGTTCGCCGCCAGGGCAGCAAAGTCGCCCTGCTGGTGTTTGGCGTGCAACTGGCCGAAGCCTTGAAAGTCGCCGAGACGCTGGATGCCACCGTGGTCGACATGCGTTTCGTCAAACCGCTGGACGAAGAGCTGGTTCGCGAGATTGCCGGCAGCCACGAGTTGCTGGTGACCATCGAAGAGAACGCGATCATGGGCGGTGCCGGTGGCGCCGTCAGCGAATTCCTCGCCCGGGAAAACATCCTCAAGTCGATGCTGCACCTGGGCTTGCCGGACAGCTATGTCGAGCACGCCAAGCCTGCGCAGATGCTGGCGGAGTGCGGGCTGGATGAAGCCGGGATTGAAGCGTCGGTGCGTCAGCGGCTGCAACTGCTGAACATCTGATCCTCTGAATAAATGCAATACCCTTGTGGGAGCGGGCTTGCTCGCGAATGCGGTGTTTCAATCAGCATCGATGTTGACTGACACACCGCATTCGCGAGCAAGCCCGCTCCCACATTGGTTTTGTACAACCTTCAAAAATATGTTCGCTTTAAAGTATCAACGGACTGCCATGAAACTCTCCCCCCTCGCCCTGACGCTGACCCTTCTGCCGTCCGGCCCGCTCCTGGCCGACACTTTCGAACGCGATCAGGCCCTGAAGCTGCCCGACGTGCTGATCAGCGCCAACCGCCAGGTCGAAGCCCGCAACGACAGCAGCGCCGCCAACACCGTATTCACCCGCGAAGACATCGACCGTCTGCAACCGGGCAGCGTCACTGACTTGCTGCGTCGGGTGCCCGGCGTGCAGGTCGGGCAAACCGGCGGGCGCGGCAGCCTGCCGGGGATTTACATCCGGGGGACGAAGTCGGCGCAGAGCCTGGTGCTGGTGGACGGTCAACGCATCGGCAACTCCACGTCCGGCGACAGCAACCTGCAACACATCAACATCGAACAGGTCGAGCGCGTGGAGGTGCTGCGCGGCTCCCGTTCGGTGATTTACGGCAGCGATGCGATTGGCGGGGTGATCCAGATTTTCACCCGCCGTGGCGCCGAACAAGGCCTGCAACCGCGCCTGCATGCGGGTTTCGGCAGCAACCAGACCTGGGAGCGCAGCGTCGGTTTGTCCGGGGGCGATGAGCAAACCCGCTTCAACCTGGGCGCCAGCCTCGATGAAACCGCCGGGATCAATCGCAGCCACGAGTCGTACCCGAGCGATGGCGATCACGATGAGTATCGCAACAACTCGTTGAGCCTGAGCCTGAGTCACGCGTTCAGTGATGACATCGAAATCGGCGCCAACCTGCTGGATAACCGTGGCAAAAGCGCATTCGACAATCCGTTCGGCCGCTTCGATAGCACCACGTTCAAATCGGTCCAGCAGCAGCCCTACAACGAATTCACCGTGAGCAGCCTCAGCAGTTACGTCGATGCGCGCATCAACGACCTGTGGAAAACCCGCGTCGAATTCGGCCACAGCGAAAACCGCGAGCAGTCCTTCGACAAGCTCAGCGACGAACGCGGCGTGTTCAACACTTACCGCGACTCGCTGAACTGGCAGAACGACCTGACGCTCGACGCGCGCAACAGCCTGATCCTCGGCGGCGACTGGTACGAAGACCGCATCAACAGCAGCACCGCGTTCGACGAGGACAGCCGCTGGAACCGCGCGGCGTTTATCCAGCATCGCTATCAGGCGGACAGCTTCTCCACGGAACTGGGCCTGCGCCGCGACCAGAATCAGCAGTTCGGCAGCCAGAACAGCTGGAGCGGCACGTTCACCTTGCCGTTGAACCCGGACAACGATGTGTTGCTGACCTACAGCGAAGGCTTTCGCGCACCGACGTTCAATGACTTGTATTACCCGGACTTCAGTAACCCGAACCTGAAGCCGGAAACCTCGAAAAGCTACGAGCTGCAATGGCGCAGTCAGCTGACCGACATCAGCCGTCTCGAAGCCTCGCTGTATCGCACCGACCTCAAGGACGCGATTATCTTCGGCAGCAACGACCGCCCGCAGAACGTGGCCTCGGCGCGGATCAACGGGTTTGAAGCGGCGTTGAAGCAGGAACTGTTCGGCTGGCAGAGCGCGCTTGGCGTAGCGATCATCGACCCGCGGGATCGTGACAGTGGCCACACCCTGGCGCGTCGCTCACGGCGAACGTTGAGCCTGGATCTGGATCGGCAGTTCGATCGACTGGGGCTCGGCGCCAGTTGGCAAGCGGTGAGCAGTAGTTATCACGATGAGAACAATCAGCAGCCGCTAGGCGGGTATGCACTGCTGGGATTGCGCAGCAGTTGGGAATTGAATCGTGAGATCAAGCTTGAGCTGAAGGTTGATAACGTGCTGGACAAGGATTACAGCCGCGCGTTGTACAGTCATGACGGCAGTCAGTTTGGGTATCGCGAGGAAGGTCAGGCGTGGATGTTTGGGGTGACGTGGACGCCGGAGATCTGATCTGAAATTCAGGGTGTCTGAGCAGGCCTCTTCGCGAGCAAGCCCGCTCCCACATTTGATCTCGGCCGCACACAAATCCTGTGCCCACTGAAAATAAAATGTGGGAGCGGGCTTGCTCGCGATGGCCGCACCTCGGTCTTAGCGGTCGGGCGCGATGACTTGGCACAACCTGGCCGTCGCCTCGATCATCTGCCCACTCGGCCGCTCCAGCCCCTTGTCCGTCACCAATTTCAACTGCCCCTGCGCCACCGCCGCCACTTGCGGCCAGGCCTTCCACGCCTCCAGCTGCGCCTGATCACCGGCCAGAATCACCTCGGGATTACGCTGCAACACCGCTTCCACGCTGACCTGCGGCGCCGGCAGGGTCAGGTCGGCAAACACATTGCGCGCGCCGCACACGTCCAGCGCATCGCTGATGATCTGCCCGCCACCAACGGTGTACAGCGGACGATCCCAGACCTGATAAAACACCCGCAACGGTTCGTCCCGTCGATAACGCTGGCGCAGTGATTCGAGGCGCTGACGCAAATCCCCAGCCAGTGCAACGCCACGTTCGGGCCTGCCGAGCTGCACGGCAATCGACTCGATTTGTTCAGTCAGTTGTTCAAGGTTGTGCGGGGCAGCGACGTAAGTCGGGATATTCAAGCGCTTGAGTTGTTCACGCTGGGCCGGGCCGACACTGCCGGGCCAGAGCAGTAGCAAATCGGGTTTCAGGCTGAGCAGCCGTTCCATGTCCAACTGGCCGTAGCGGCCAACGGAAGGAAGGTCTTTGAGTTCGGGTGGACGATCGCCGGCGTCAAGCACACCGACCAGAAGATCCGCCGAGCCCAGTTCAACAACGATTTCAGACAGCGATGGCGCGAGGCTGACGACGCGCTCGACGGCCCCCACCGAACCGCTGACGGCCAGCAGCAAAACCGCCAGCCCGATGCGGCGCATCAGCCGAGTTGACGCGGGATACGGTAGAGGTAGAACAGCACCGTGGTCGACAGCGCCAGCAACACCAACGGCACCGCTTCGAGCCCGACGAACACCGCCAGCGCGCCGATCCAGGCGGGCAGGCCGGCCGCGATAAACGCTGCACGGCGTTTCGCGGCAAGGGTGATCCAGGCGGCAGGCTCTTCAGGGGTATCGAGGGATTTCTGGGTGGCGATCAGCGCGTGTTTGTAGCCACCGAAAAACTTCAGGCTGACAAACATCGAGGCCACACCGGCGATGAACAACGGCATCGCCAACACCGGCAAAAGCGCCTCGCCCTGGCCGAAGACGCCGTTGATCACGAACAGCGGCAACAAGGCCAGCGCCAGGTATTGCCACCAGTTGACGGACAGTCGCCGCCGCACCTGACCGCGGGTCACGCCCGGTCTACCTCGCCCTGGTGCTCGTTGCCCATCATGTGGTCAAGCTTGCTGGCCTTGGTGGCCAGGTAAAGTTTGTTGTGCGGATTGTGGCCAGTGTGCAACGGCACGCGTTCGGCGACCACGATGCCCATGTCGGTCAACGCTTTGACCTTGCGCGGGTTGTTGGTCATCAGACGCAGGGCTTTCACGCCCAGATGCTCAAGCATCGGCAGGCACATGGCGTAGTCGCGCTGGTCGGCGGCAAAGCCCAGACGCTCGTTGGCTTCAACGGTGTCGGCGCCGCCGTCCTGCAATTCATATGCGCGGATCTTGTTCAGCAGGCCAATGCCGCGGCCTTCCTGACGCAAGTACAGCAACACGCCACGGCCTTCACGGGCGATGGCCTGCAACGCGGCCTCGAGTTGCGAACCGCAGTCGCAACGCTGGCTGAACAAGGCATCGCCAGTCAGGCATTCGGAGTGCAAGCGGCCGAGTACAGGGGCACCGTCGTCGAACTCACCGAGGCTCAGCACGACGTGCTCGCGCCCGTTTTCTTCATCGAGAAAGCCGTGCATGGTGAATTGCGCAAAAGGCGTTGGCAGCTTGGAAGCGGCGACAAAAACGACAGGCACCAGTGTGCTCCTGATCAATAAGTACTGGAGATTCGCAGACGCGGCATTGTAACAGCACGTTCCTACAGACGCTTAGGCTGAATTATGGAGCATAACGATCTAAAAGTTTGATTGCTGGACCAGACTCCAACCCTGTGGGAGCGGGCTTGCTCGCGAAGGCGGCGTGTCAGTGACACTGATGTTGACTGCCACACCGCCTTCGCGAGCAAGCCCGCTCCCACAGGGTCCGTGGTCAGTTCGAGTACAGCGGATAAGGCTGCTTCCAGCGTTCGAAGATCGGTTTCAGCCGGCCGTTTTTGACCAGCACTTCCATTCTTTGGTCGAACAACGCCATCAACGTCCGCGCCTTGGGTGTATTGGCAAAGCACAGGTACAGCGGCAATTCCGCTATGTGCGTGCGCCGGAACTGGGACGGATCCTTGGCCCGGCGGACCACGTAATCCACCTCGGTCAGCGCGTCGATGTAGTAGTCGGCGCGGTTGTGGGTCAGCATCGAAAGAATGCCGGTGCGCCGAACGACTTCGTTATAGCGGTTTACGTTGGGCAGGTAATTCTGGAAATCGTAGCCGCGAACCCAGGCCAGTCGATAATTGCCCAGGGTTTCCGGGGTCGGCGCCGGATTACTGGCCAGCCCCAGGGCATAGATGTGATCGGTGTCGTAATTCCAGCGCGGATACAGCAGATCGCTGACTTCATCGCGATAGCCGCCGACACAGGCGTCCACTTCGCCGCGCTGGGCCAGGCCGATGGCGCGAATGTAAGGTTCGGTGCGGATGTCCAGTTTGACCCCGGCCGGCTCGAAGACTTCGCGCAGCACATCCCAACCCAGGCCATGGCCATCGGCGGCGGTGTAGTCGTCCCAGTCTTCGCTGGCCAGATGAATCACTGATGGCGTTGTCACCGCCTCCTCCGCCTGGACGAGCGAAGCCAACAGTGCAAAAGCCATCACGGCCAACCAGCGTCGAGCCATCCTAGTCTCCCGTTCCGCCACTCATCAGGCGAAAATCCATACCAGCCCCTGCATCGCCAACCACGCGAACACCCCGGCCAATACGTCATCGAGCATGATCCCGACGCCACCGTGCACGTGCCGGTCAATCCAGTGAATCGGCCACGGCTTGAGAATGTCGAAGAAGCGAAACACCACAAACCCCGCGAGCAACCAGTACCAGCCTTCCGGCACCAGCCACAGGGTGATCCACATCCCGACCATTTCGTCCCAGACGATGCCTTCGTGGTCGTGCACCCGCAAATCGTCGGCCACTTTGCCGCACAGCCAGAAGCCGAACAGCATGGTGATGCCCAGCATCAGCCAGTAACCCCAGTCGGGCAGCATCTGCCACAACGGAATAAAGGGTAGCGCAACTAACGAACCCCAGGTCCCCGGTGCCTTTGGCAAGGTGCCCGAACCGAAGCCGAACGCCAGGAAATGCCATGGATTGCGCCAGACCGACGGCGGTACGAACTCCGCCGGAACCTGTTTGGGATGATCTGTCACGGTGTCTCCCGAAAATGTTGATAGCCCCGGGTTTGCGGGGTGATGTCTTGTCCGGCAGCATCCAGCAGCACGACGCCCTGCCCCGTCACCACACGCCCGACCACATGGATCGGCCAGCCATCTGCCACCATCTGCGGCAACTCGACGGACGGTAAGGTGAAGGCCAGCACGTAATCGTCTCCGCCGCTCAGGGCCGCGTGTTCGGCGCCCGGTTGACCGAGGAAGGCCACTAAAGCCTTCGACAGCGGCAATCGGTCCCGTTCAACTTGAATGCCGACCTTCGACGCCAGCGCAATGTGCCCGCAGTCGGCGAGCAGGCCGTCGGAGATGTCCAGCGCCGACGTCGCCTTGCCACGCAATGCCTGACCCAACGCGAGTTGCGGTTGCGGCGACCAGTAATGCGCCAGCAGCGGATCGGCGACGGCGGCTTCGGCGGTTCGCTGACCGAGTACCAGCGGCAAGGCACCGGCGGCGTTGCCCAGCTCACCGCCGACGCACAGCAGGTCACCCGGCTGCGCGCCGCTACGGGTCAGCGCCTTACCGGCCGGCACACGCCCGAACACCGTCATGGTCAGGCTCAACGGCCCACGGGTGGTATCGCCGCCCACCAGCGCCACACCACAGCTCTGGGCCATGAAGCTCAAACCACGGGCGTACGCTTCCAGCCAATCGACGGTCGCCGAAGGCAAGGTCAGGGCAAGGGTAAAGGCAACGGGGGTGGCGCCCATGGCAGCCAGGTCACTGACGGCCACGGCCAGCGAACGCTGACCGAGCAGAAACGGGTCGCAAGGGTCTGCGAAATGCACACCGGCCACGAGCGTGTCGGTGGAAACTGCCAGCTGCTCCCCTGCGGGAACAGCCAACAAGGCGCAATCATCGCCGATCCCGAGGGCAACGCCTTCACCGCCTTGCGCACAGGGCGCGGCGGCGAAGAAATTGCGGATCAGCTCAAACTCGCCCATGGCTGAGACAAAGAGTTCAAGCGCCGATCAGCGCTTGAACGCCTTCACTTCAGCTTCACGCAGACGCGGGGCCAGCTTGTCGAGTACGCCGTTGACGAATTTGTGGCCGTCGGTGGAACCGAAGACTTTCGCCAGTTCGATACCTTCGTTGATCACAACACGGTACGGCACGTCGACGCGCTCGAGCAGTTCCCAGGTGGACAGGCGCAATACCGCCAGTTCAACCGGGTCCAGCTCTTCGATGGTCAGGTCCAGGCAAGGCTTAAGCGCTGCATCGATCTTGTCCTTCTGCGCGGGAACCCCGTGAAGGATTTCGCGGAAGTAGGCGCCGTCGACATCACTGAAATCGTTATCGACCCGAAACTGCGCTTCGATCTCGTTCAGCGATTGCTTGGCCATGTGCCATTGGTACAGCGCCTGAGTCGCGAGCTGACGGGCTTCGCGACGCTTGACGCTTTTCGATGGCTTACCGGCATCCGCAGGCTTTGGATCGCGCGGGTTGAAACGATCGCTATCGTCGCTAATCACTTGGCCTCCAACTGCGCCAGCAGGCTGACCATTTCCAGAGCGGACAGGGCAGCTTCGGCACCTTTGTTGCCGGCCTTGGTGCCGGAACGTTCGATGGCTTGCTCGATGGAATCAACGGTCAGCACGCCGAAAGCGACCGGTACGCCGAATTCCATGGACACCTGGGCCAGGCCCTTGGTGCATTCGCCCGCCACGTATTCGAAGTGCGGAGTACCGCCACGAATGACCGCGCCCAGAGCGATGATCGCTGCGAACTCGCCCTTCTGAGCGACTTTCTGCGCAACCAGCGGGATTTCGAAGGCGCCAGGCGCACGGATGATGGTGATGTCGCTTTCGCTCACGCCATGGCGAACCAGGGCATCAACTGCACCGCTGACCAGGCTTTCAACGACGAAGCTGTTGAAACGGCCCACTACCAAAGCGTAGCGGCCTTTAGGGGCGATGAAGGTACCTTCGATGGTCTTCAGGGTCATTCGTTAGATCTCTTAAAGAGCCGGGACGCGTCTTCTACGCATCCCTCAGTGATATTTAGCCACGAATACAAGGCCGGATATACCGCATTGCCGTTCACTTACACCCTGTGACGAGGGGATTTATCCCCGTTGGACTGCGTAGCAGTCTCAAAACAGGGGCCGCTGCGCAGCCCAACGGGGATGAATCCCCTCACCACAAGGATCTAAGTCAACAATGCCGGAAACAACCGGTCATTATTCGGAGGGCACGTATTCTACAACTTCCAGATCGAAACCGGATATCGCATTAAATTTCATCGGCGCACTCATCAGGCGCATTTTGCGTACGCCCAGGTCCCGGAGGATCTGCGAACCGGCACCGACGATGCTGTAGGTGGTCGGTTTTTTCGCCGGTGCGTGTTCCGCCGTTTCACGGATGTGCGCCAGCAACACGTCGCCATCGAGCGGGTGACCGAGCAACAGCACCACGCCGCTGCCTGCCTCGGCAACCGCGGCCATGGCGGCGCGCAGGCTCCAGCGGCCGGGCTGCTTGACCATCAGCAGGTCGCGCAGCGGGTCCATGTTGTGCACGCGAACCAGGGTCGGCTCTTCGGCGCACACGTTGCCCAGGGTCAGGGCCATGTGCACGTCGCCTTCCACGGAATCACGATAGGTCACCAGGTTGAATTGGCCCAGTTCGCTGTCCAGTGGCTGCTCGGCAATCCGCTGAACGGTACGTTCGTGGATCATCCGGTAGTGAATCAGGTCGGCGATGGTGCCGATCTTGATGTTGTGCTCGGCCGCAAAGGTTTCCAGTTCGGCGCGACGGGACATGGTGCCGTCATCGTTCATCACTTCGCAGATCACGCCGCTCGGCTCGAAACCGGCCATGCGCGCGAGGTCGCAAGCGGCTTCCGTGTGGCCGGCGCGAGCCAGGGTGCCACCGGCCTGGGCCATCAGCGGGAAGATGTGGCCGGGGCTGACGATGTCTTCAGCCTTGGCGTCTTTCGCGGCGGCGGCCTGCACGGTGCGTGCGCGGTCGGCGGCAGAGATGCCGGTGGTCACACCAGTGGCAGCTTCGATCGATACGGTGAACTTGGTGCCGAAACCGGAACCGTTGCGCGGTGCCATCAGCGGCAGCTTCAGCAGCTCGCAGCGCTCGCGGCTCATCGGCATGCAGATCAGGCCACGGGCGTGCTTGGCCATGAAGTTGATGTGTTCAGGCTGGCAGCACTCGGCAGCCATGATCAGGTCGCCTTCGTTCTCGCGGTCTTCGTCATCCATGAGGATGACCATCTTGCCTTGGCGGATGTCTTCAACCAGTTCTTCGATGCTATTGAGCGCCACAAGGCACCCCCTTGGGTCAGGATTTGAGGTAGCCGTTGGCGGCCAGAAAGCTTTCGGTGATGTTCCCGGACTTTGCAGGCTCTGCGGCCTTGTCGCCCAACAGCAGGCGTTCCAGGTAACGGGCAAGCAAGTCGACTTCCAGATTCACCCGGCGACCTGGCTGGTACGACGCCATGATGGTTTCGCTCAGGGTGTGCGGAATGATGGTCAGCAGGAACTCGGCGCCATCGACCGCGTTCACGGTCAGGCTGGTGCCGTCGACGGTGATCGAGCCTTTATGGGCGATGTACTTGGCCAGTTCTTTCGGCGCACGGATGCGGAACTCCACGGCGCGTGCGTTCTCGGTGCGGGCAACCACTTCGCCCACGCCATCGACGTGACCGCTGACCAGATGCCCGCCGAGGCGAGTGGTCGGGGTCAGGGCTTTTTCCAGGTTGACCGGGCTGCCACTTTTCAAGTCGTTCATGGCAGTGCAGTCGAGGGTTTCGCGACTGACGTCTGCGGCAAAGCCATTGCCCGGCAATTCAACCGCCGTCAGGCACACGCCGTTGACCGCGATGCTGTCGCCCAGTTTGACGTCGCTCAGATCGAGCTTGCCGGTTTCTACGTGGACCCGCACATCTCCGCCTTTTGGGGTCAATGCACGAATACTGCCGATGGATTCGATGATGCCGGTAAACATGGAGTCCTCCTCGAGAACAGGGCCGTCGCGTAGCGCAGGCCGGAAATTATACGCTCGCCGCCGGCGCAGGAATGGCAATGACTCGCCAGTCATCGCCAACCGCGCGGATTTCGGTGATTTTCAGCTCGGGCGCGTCTTTCATCTGCGCCAGCGGCCAGTCCAGCAATGGACGGGCCGAAGAACCGAGGAACTTGCCGGCGATGAAGATCTGGAACTCATCCACCAGACCTTGCTGGGCAAAGGCACCCGCCAGACGCGGACCGGCTTCGACCAGCACCTCGTTGACCCCGCGATTGGCCAGTTCGACCAGCAACTTGCGCAGGTCGACCAAACCATCCTCGCCCGCCACGATCAGGCATTCCGGGCCGTTGGCGTATTGTTCTTCGATCGCCATGCAGGTGGCGACCAATGCCGGGCCGGCCTTGAAGAACGGCGCGTCCAGCGGCACGCGCAGACGGCCGTCGATCAGCACACGCAGCGGCGGACGGCTCATCGCCAAGGCGGTTTGCCCGGCGTCCAGTCCCAACTCGTCAGCGCGCACGGTCAAACGGGCGTTGTCCGCCAGCACCGTGTCGGCGCCGGTCAGGACCACGCTGGCCTGGGCGCGCAGGCGTTGCACCGCCGAGCGCGCGGCAGGGCCGGTGATCCATTGGCTCTCACCGTTTTCCATCGCCGTGCGACCGTCGAGGCTCATGGCCAACTTGACCCGCACGAACGGCAAGCCGTGTTCCATGCGTTTGAGGAAGCCTTGATTGAGCTTGCGTGCCTCGCCTTCCAGCACGCCGCTTTCGATGGCGATGCCGGCCTGTGCCAGACGCTGCATGCCGCGACCGGCGACCGACGGGTTCGGGTCCTGCATCGCCGCGACTACACGAGCGAGGCCAGCGTTCACCAGTGCATCGGCACAGGGCGGCGTGCGGCCGTGGTGGCTGCACGGTTCGAGGGTCACGTAAGCGGTGGCGCCACGGGCCTTGTCACCGGCGGCGCGCAGGGCGTGGACTTCGGCGTGGGGTTCGCCGGTGCGCTCATGCCAGCCTTCGCCGACAATCTGCCCGTCCTTCACGATCACGCAACCCACCCGCGGGTTGGGGTGCGTCGTGTAATGGCCTTTGCGCGCCAGTTCCAGGGCGCGGGCCATGTAATGGGCGTCGAGGATGGCTTGTTCTGGGGAGGTGGTCATTCTTTCACCGGCTCACGAGCCAGGCGATCGATCTCTTCGCGGAACTCGTTGAGGTCCTGGAAGCGCCGATACACGGAGGCGAAACGAATGTAGGCGACTTCGTCGAGCTTCTGCAGCTCGGCCATCACCAGTTCACCGACCACGAGGGATTTGACCTCGCGTTCGCCGGTGGCGCGCAGCTTGTGTTTGATGTGCACCAGCGACGATTCGAGGCGTTCGACGCTCACGGGGCGTTTCTCCAGCGCACGCTGCATGCCGGCGCGGAGTTTTTCTTCGTCGAACGGTTGGCGGCTGCCGTCGGTTTTGATCAGGCGCGGCAACACCAGTTCAGCGGTTTCGAACGTCGTGAAACGCTCGCCGCAGGCCAGGCATTCACGCCGGCGGCGCACCTGTTCGCCCTCGGCGACCAGACGCGAGTCGATGACCTTGGTGTCGTTGGCACCGCAGAAGGGACAGTGCATGGTGGCAGGCAACAAAAAAAGGGAGGGCCATGGTAGCGCATCCCCGTGGCAAGACAAGCCATAGGGTTTGCGGTATACAGACTGGCTATATAGAACGATCCATGGATTTCACCATGCTGGAGCCGCAAATGTCCCTCAGACCGCTCGTATTGCTCAGCCTTTTCAGCCTGTTGGTGGCCTGCAGCAGCGATGCACCCAAGCCCCAGCCGCCGACTCCAGGGCCTGCCCCACAGGCGGCGCAGAAGAAAGCCAGAGAGTCCGCCAACCTCGGCCCGCTGCCCGCCTATCAGCGTGAATTGAGCGGCACCCTGCAAGGTGTGCCGGCCGGCGCTGAAGTCGAACTGGCGCTGCTGGTGATCGATGAAAAGGACCGCCCGCAACAATTGCTGGCCAGCTCCAGCCTGATCGGCACCAATCAGGTTCTGCCGTTTCACCTGCGATTCAACCCGGAATCCTTTCCGGTCGGTGCCCGGGTTGAACTGCGGGGTCGCGCCAGCCAGTCCGGCCAGCTGATTTTGCATCTGCCGTCGCAGACCATTACCCAGCCAACCACCCAGGCACTGGGTCAGCTGCAGTTCGTCAAAGCACCATGATTGCACCGCTCGACCTGCAACAGGCATTGAGTGAACTGCTGGGTGACGCCCAGCTTGTTCCTGTCGCATTGCCCGATACCGAACTGAAACTCTGGCTGATCGACGGCGACAACATGGATCGCGCCTTCAGCCCGGAAGAAACCCGACGGATTCTGCATGAGCCGCCGTACTGGAGTTTCTGCTGGGCCAGCGGGCTCGCGGTGGCCCGTTATCTCGCCGAATTTCCCGAGTGGGTCAAAGGCAAACGGGTGCTGGATTTCGGCGCCGGTTCCGGGGTCGCGGGGATTGCCGCGGTGAAGGCCGGGGCGCTGGAAGTGGTGGCCTGTGACCTTGATCCGCTGGCGATTGCCGCCTGTCGGGCGAATGCCGAACTCAATGAAGTGGAGCTGAACTACTCGACGGATTTTTTCGCCGAGGCGGACCGGTTTGATCTGATATTGGTGGCCGACGTGTTGTATGACCGGGCGAACCTGCCGCTGCTCGATGAGTTTCTGAGTCGCGGGCGGGAAGCGCTGGTGGCGGATTCGCGGGTGCGGGATTTTCGTCATCCGTTGTATCGACGCATAGAGATGCTGGAAGCGATGACCTTGCCGGATCTGGCCGAGCCTGAAGAATTTCGGCATGTGAGCCTGTACCACGCGCGGCGTGATTGAAGAGCTTCGCGGGCAAGCCTCGCTCCTACAGGTCCTGCGTCGATCTCGAAATCGGCGCGGACCTGTAGGAGCGAGGCTTGCCCGCAAAGGCGTCCGACCAAGCAACACACCTCTCAATGCCCCCCGCTTCCGGCCACACCCCACCAAGCCGTATAGTTGCCCTATTAACGCTTCCAAGAGATCCCCCATGAGTCAGGAAACGCCGTACATCTTCGACGCCACGACCGCCGATTTCGACCAGTCGGTGATCGAGAACTCTTTCCACAAACCGGTGCTGGTGGATTTCTGGGCCGAATGGTGTGCGCCCTGCAAAGTGCTGATGCCGATGCTGCAGACCATCGCCGAGAGCTATCAGGGCGAGTTGCTGCTGGCCAAGGTCAACTGCGACCTCGAGCAGGACATCGTCTCGCGCTTCGGCATTCGCAGCCTGCCGACCGTGGTGCTGTTCAAGGATGGCCAGCCGGTGGACGGTTTTGCCGGTGCGCAGCCGGAATCCGCCGTGCGGGCGATGCTTGAGCCTCACGTACAAATGCCGCCACCGGCGGCAGCTGACCCGTTCGAGCAGGCTCAGGCGCTGTTCGACGAGAGTCGTTTCGCCGACGCCGAGGCCGTTCTCAAAGTGCTGCTGGGCGAAGACAACACCAACGCCAAGGCGCTGATTCTCTATGCCCGTTGCCTGACTGAACGGGGCGAATTGGGTGAAGCGCAAACCGTGCTCGATGCGGTGAAAAGCGACGAACACAAGGCAGCATTGGCCGGCGCAAAAGCGCAGATCCAGTTTCTCGGCCAGGCCAAGGATCTGCCGGATGCCGCGGACTTGAAGGCGCGTCTGGCGAAGAATCCGCAGGACGATGAAGCGGTGTATCAACTGGCGATCCAGCAACTGGCCCGCCAGCAGTACGACGCGGCGCTGGATGCGTTGCTCAAGCTGTTCATCCGCAACCGCAGCTACAGCGAAGGCTTGCCGCACAAGACCTTGCTGCAGGTGTTCGAACTGCTGGGCAATGATCACCCGTTGGTGACCACGTATCGCCGCAAGTTGTTTGCTGCGCTGTATTGACCGCAACCTTGTAGGAGCACGGCTTGCCGGCGAAGGCGTCCTTGAGATCGCCTTCGCGAGCAAGCTCTGCTCCTACAAATCTGGTTCGATCCAGCTATAGAGCGGCGTATCCCCGCCGCTCGACACCTTCACATCAGCGCAATGTCGCAAACGCACCAACAGACGCTTGCCCGACGCAGCGCTGCCGGTCAGTCCTTCCAGCTGCTCCAGCAAATCCGGCCCGCTCAATTGCCCGGCCTTGCGCAGCAAATCCTTTGCGATCTGCCACTGCGCATCGTCCTGATTGACCGGTTTCGCCGGCGCCACGCTGGCTTCAGGCTTGACCACCTGCAACTGCGCGCCGAGCCGCGCCCAGTCACCGTCGTCCATCTCCAGGGTCAAATCCACCGGCCAGTCGCCGATGCTTCCGCGTATTCGCAACATAAGTCTGCTCCTGCACATTTCTGACCCACATGCTCCCATGGGACTTGTGCAACGCCAAGCAGACGGTCAAACTCTCCGCACTTACGTTATAAGATTACATAACAATTTATTCATTTTACTTCCGGAGACCCGCCATGCGTCGTCTGCTGCTCGCTTTGCCGTTTGCCCTGTTGCCGCTGGCTGTCGCCCACGCCGCTGATGAACATGACCATGAGCACGGCAGCCTCGGCGCCCACGAACATGGCGTCGGTCGCCTGAACGCGGCGCTGGACGGTCAGACCCTGGAGCTGGAACTGGAAAGCCCGGCGATGAACCTGGTGGGCTTCGAACACGCTGCCACCACTGACGCCGACAAGGCCAAAGTCGCCGCCGTCCGCGCGCAACTGGAAAAACCGCTGGCCCTGTTCAACCTGCCAAAAGCCGCGGGTTGTGTGGTGGCGACCCAGGAACTGGAAAGCCCGTTGTTTGGTGACAAACCGGATGCCGATGACGATCACGACGAAGACGCAAAAGATGGCGAACATCACCACGACCACAGCGAAATCCACGCGCACTATCAATTCACCTGCGCGGCCCCGGGTGCGCTGAAAACCCTGGACCTGGCGAACATCTTCAACACCTTCCCGGCGACCCAGAAAATTCAGGTACAACTGATCAGCCCGAGCGGGCAGCAAGGGGTTGAAGTGACGGCCAAGGCGGCTGCCCTGAAATTCTGAATTCACTGAAGATCTAATGTGGGAGCGGGCTTGCTCGCGAATGCGGTGTGTCATGCAACATTGATGGCGACTGATACACCGCATTCGCGAGCAAGCCCGCTCCCACAGGGTTCACCACCAACCTGACCGGTTTCACATGACCCAAGCACTCATCGAACTGTCCGACCTGGGCTTCAGCTGGCCCGGTCACCCGCCGTTGCTGGACATCCCGGCGTTTCGTCTGGAGCCCGGTGAAACCCTGTTCCTCAAAGGCCCCAGCGGCAGCGGCAAGACCACCCTGCTCGGCTTGCTCGGTGGCGTGCAAAAACCGGATCGCGGCAGCATTCGCCTGCTCGGCCAGGAACTGACCGAACTTGGCGCCGGGGCGCGTGATCGCTTCCGCGTGGATCACACCGGCTATATCTTCCAGCAGTTCAACCTGCTGCCGTTTCTCTCGGTGCGCGAGAACGTCGAGTTGCCCTGCCACTTCTCCAAACTGCGCGCCGAACGGGCCATCCAGCGCCACGGCAGCGTCGATCAGGCCGCCGCCACCCTGCTCGCTCACTTGGGTTTGAAGGATGACAGCACTCTCAGCCGTCGCGCCGATTCGCTGTCCATCGGTCAGCAACAACGCGTCGCCGCCGCCCGCGCCTTGATCGGTCAGCCGGAACTGGTGATCGCCGACGAACCGACGTCCGCGCTGGATTACGACGCTCGCGAAAACTTCATTCGCCTGCTGTTCGCCGAATGCCGTGAAGCCGGGTCGAGCCTGTTGTTTGTCAGCCATGACCAAAGCCTCGCGCCGCTGTTCGATCGCCACCTGTCGCTGGCCGATCTCAATCGCGCCGCCACCCCGTCCGAGGTCTGAGATGTATTTGTTTCGTCTAGCCATGGCCAGTCTGGCTAACCGCCGCTTCACCGCGATCCTCACTGCATTCGCCATCGCCCTGTCGGTCTGCCTGCTGCTGGCCGTGGAACGGGTGCGCACCGAAGCCAAGGCCAGTTTTGCCAGCACCATCAGCGGCACCGACCTGATCGTCGGCGCCCGCTCCGGCTCGGTGAACCTGTTGCTGTACTCGGTGTTCCGCATCGGCAACGCCACCAACAATATTCGTTGGGACAGCTTCGAACAATTCGCCAACAACCCGAAAGTGAAGTGGGCGATCCCGATGTCGCTGGGCGATTCCCATCGCGGTTATCGGGTGATGGGCACCACCGAAGCGTACTTCGAGCACTACCAGTACGGCCATCAACAACACCTGGAACTGGCTGATGGTCGAGCCTTCGCCACCGACCCGTTCGAAGTGGTGCTCGGTGCTGAAGTAGCGGATGCGCTGCACTACAAACTCGACGACAAACTGGTGCTGGCCCATGGCGTTGCGGCGATCAGCCTGGTCAAGCACGACGACAAACCGTTCACTGTGGTCGGCATTCTGAAACGCACCGGCACCCCGGTGGATCGCACGCTGCACATCAGCCTCGGCGGCATGGAAGCAATTCACATCGACTGGCACAACGGTGTGCCGGCGCGCGGCAACGGTCGGATCAGTGCCGATCAGGCGCGCAACATGGACCTGACGCCGCAAGCGATCACCGCGTTCATGCTCGGCCTCAACAGCAAGATTTCGACCTTTGCGCTGCAACGCGAGATCAATGAGTTTCGCGGCGAACCAATGCTGGCGATCCTGCCGGGCGTGGCGCTGCAAGAGTTGTGGAGTTTGATGAGTACGGCGGAAAAAGCGCTGTTTGTGGTCTCGCTGTTCGTGGTGCTGACCGGGTTGATCGGCATGCTCACGGCGATCCTCACCAGCCTGAATGAACGTCGGCGCGAGATGGCGATCCTGCGTTCGGTGGGCGCTCGGCCGTGGCATATCGCAACCTTGTTGGTGCTGGAGGCGTTCGCCCTGGCGCTGTCGGGCGTGATCGCCGGCGTGGCTCTGCTTTATGCAGGTATCGCCGCCGCTCAGGGTTACGTGCAAGCCAATTACGGCCTGTATCTGCCGCTAGCGTGGCCAAGCGAATATGAATGGACGCTGCTCGGTGGCATCCTGATCGCCGCGCTGCTGATGGGCAGCGTGCCGGCCTGGCGCGCGTATCGCCAATCCCTGGCCGATGGCCTGTCGATCCGACTATGAGGACGTTAACGATGCCCCGCGCTGTGCTTGCGCTGTTGATGCTGGTCGCCCTGCCGCTGTGGGCGGCCGAGCCGAAAGAGCTGACCTGGTCGGAAATGATCCCGCCGGATGCCATGCCTGAAGTGCCGAACATGACGCCCCTGCATGACCTGTCGCAGATGGGCAATGCGCTGTCCGCCGAGTCAGCGCCAGCCGCCAAACAGGACATGCCGAATGCGCCGGTGGTGCAAAGTCTGGACGGCCAAAACATCCGCCTGCCGGGCTACATCGTGCCGCTGGAAGTGAGTGAAGAAGGCCGTACCACGGAGTTTCTGCTGGTGCCATATTTCGGCGCCTGCATCCACGTGCCGCCACCGCCGTCGAACCAGATCGTGCATGTGAAAAGCGAAGTCGGCGTGAAGCTCGATGAGCTTTATCAGCCTTACTGGATCGAGGGGGCGTTGCAGGTTAAAGCGTCGACCAGCGAGTTGGCGGATGCGGGGTATCAGATGGAGGCGGACAAGATTTATGCGTATGAATTGCCGGAGTGAATCCGGGAGTTCTGTGTTGCCTGATCAATCGCCATCGCGGGCAAGCCCGCTCCCACAGTGTTCTCTGTTCTTCACAAATATTGTATTCACAGAAGGTCCCTGTGGGAGCGGGCTTGCCCGCGAAGAGGCCCTCAAAGGTTCCACAAAAATCAGGGTCATCACTGTTTCATTGAGCTGAATCAAAAGACCGTACCAGACGCCTCCGTACCATTGGACATCGAACATTTTTAACGTCCTTTGGAGCCCCCATGCACAAGTCCTTGCTCAGCGCTTCGCTGTTTGCCCTCGCGCTCGCAGCCCCGCTCGCCTACGCCCACGAGGCTGGCGACATCATCGTTCGTGCCGGTGCAATCACCGTCAACCCGAAAGCCGACAGCTCCAGCGTCAAGGTCGATCAAGGCCCGTTGTCCGGTGCCGACCTGGGTGGCAAGGCCACCATGAGCAGCGACACGCAACTGGGTCTGAACTTCGCGTACATGCTCGACAGCCACTGGGGTATCGAGCTGCTCGCCGCCTCACCGTTCGAGCATGATGTGAAGATCAAAGGCACCGCCCTGGGCGCCGCCAACGGCAAACTCGGCACCCTGAAACACCTGCCGCCGACCCTGAGCGTCGTGTACTACCCACTGGACGCGAAGTCCGCGTTCCAGCCGTATGTGGGTGCCGGTATCAACTACACCTGGATCTACGACGAACACGTCGGCAGCGAAGCCCAGGCCAACGGCTTCAGCAACTTCAAGGCAAAAAACTCCTGGGGCATGGCGTTTCAGGTCGGTGCTGATTACATGATCACCGACAACATCATGCTCAACGCCCAGGTGCGCTACATCGACATCGATACCCAGGCGACCGTGGAAAACAACGCCGTGGCACCGGGCACCCGGGCCAAGGTCAATGTGGATGTTGATCCGTTCATCTACATGGTGGGTCTGGGTTACAAGTTCTAAATCGTTCACGTGGTGGGAACGAGCTGGAAAAAAAAGGCGCCTTCACAGGCGCCTTTTTCATGGCTGCAAAAAACTCAGCGCCCCAACAACCGTGCCAGACCAACACTCATCGGTGTCTGCTCCGGGCAAGTAAATCGCTCCAGCAACCGCTGGTTGTTCGCCCGCGAATGGCGGATATCACCGGAACGCGCCGGGCCGTAGTTCACCGCCGGCAGCTCGCCGACGACCACTTTCAGCGCTTCAAGCATTTGCTTGAGCGTGGTGGCCTGGTTCCAGCCGACATTGACCGCGCCGACATCAACCTGCGGTTTCTCGATGGCTTGCACCAGCACCTCGACCAGGTCCTCGACGTACACAAAATCCCGCGTCTGCTCGCCGTCGCCGAACACGGTGATCGGCAGGCCCTTCTGCGCCCGCTCGCTGAAAATGCTGATCACCCCGGAGTACGGCGAGGACGGATCCTGGCGCGGACCGAAGATGTTGAAGAAGCGAAAAATCACCGGCTCCAGCCCATGCTGGCGACCGTAGAACTCGAAGTAATGTTCGCTGGCCAGCTTGTCCGACGCGTACGGGGTCAACGGTGCCTTGGGCGTGTCTTCGTTGATCGACTCGCCTTCACCATTGTTGCCGTAGACCGCTGCGCTGGAGGCAAACAGCACTCGCTTGACGCCGGTCTGGCGCATGGCTTCGCAGACATTCAGCGAGCCGATGAAATTGCTCCGGTGCGTCCTCACCGGGTCGTCCACCGAGGCCTGCACCGAAGCCACCGCCGCCAGATGCGCGACCGCACTGCAACCGGCCATCGCACGGGCCACCAAAGCTGCATCGGCGACGTCGCCCAGAATCAGCTCAACCTTAGGATTATCCAGCGGCAGGTTGCTTCGTTTACCGGTGGACAGATCATCGAGAATTCGTACCGAGTGGCCCTTGGCGAGCAAGGCGTCGGTCAGGTGCGAGCCGATGAAACCGGCGCCGCCGGTGATTAAAACGGGGCCGTCAGCCATGGCGATAGAACCTGTCCAGTAAGCCCGGGAGTGCCGCACGCCAGGCGCGGGGCTTGATCCCGAAGGTGTGGAGGATTTTCTTGCAGGCCAGTACCGCGTGTTGCGGTTCTTCGGCAGCGTCCGGGCGCGCGGCGTGAGCCTGGGCAGTCGGCGCTTCGATGGCCAGCGGATGCAACGCGCGGGCTTCGGTGAGAATGGCCTGCCCCAGCGCCAGCGGCGTGGTCGCCTCGTGCCCGGCGTAATGGTAGGTGCCCCACAGCGGCGCCGCGCAATCGAGTTGCTTGAGTACGGAAATGATCACCCGGGCCGCGTCGTCCACCGGTGTCGGATTGCCCCGGCGATCATCGGCCATCAGCAGTTCGTCAGGTTTTTCGGCACGGGACAGGAAACGCCCGAGGGTGCCGTCGGGGCTGTCATCGAGCAGCCAGCCGAACCGCAGCAGCACGTGCTGCGGGCAGGTCGCGCGGACGCTTTGCTCGATCCGCCACAAGGCCTGACCGCGCAGGCCCAGCGGCACCGGCTCGTCTTTTTCACTGTAGGCGGTGGCCCGGGAGCCATCGAACACGCGATAACTCGAGGGTTGCAGCAGAACGATGTTGTGATGCTGGCACAGCTCGGCCAGACGCTCGACCGCACGCTCCTGCCCGGCCAGACGCGGCTCGCTGACCGTCTCCGCCTGAAACCAGTCGAAATAGTAGGCAAGGTTTATCAGCGCGTCCGGGCGCGTGTCGTCGAGCAGTTGCGTCAGGCTCGCGGCATCCCAGCCGTCTTGCGGTGGGCGGGGGGCGAGGAAACCGATGTCTTCCTCCGCACCGAGGCGAATCAGCGCCTGCCCAAGGGCATTTCCGCCGCCCAGTAACATAAGGCGCATTCGCATAGAGTCAGCAGGCCCAGTCTGATTGGAACAATGGCTTTATCGACACCGCTTGCGGGCGATGCCGTCGATAGTTGTCGGAATCGTTGCATTTTGCGGGTTTAGTGCGCAACCGTCATCCGTAAAGTGTAGATCTCCGGGATTTGTGGTGATGCTGCCGGCCTCTTCGCGGGCAAGCCTCGCTCCTACAGGTCCGGGTCGTTCTTCAGTTTCGCGCACGGCATAAAACCTGTAGGAGCGAGGCTTGCCCGCGAAGAGGCCCTAAAGACCCGCGAAGGTCTTGAGCGGTACTTGCATCTTCCCATCCCCGCCCGCATAAATTGTTCCATGAATCTGCCCATTCCCACGGACGCTGCACTGGCAGGCTTCCACCCCGCCGTCAGCGCCTGGTTCAGCAGCACCTTCCCGACGGTCACCGCCGCCCAGGCTCGGGCGTGGCCGCTGATCCGCCAGCACCGTTCGACCCTGATCGCCGCGCCCACCGGCTCCGGCAAAACCCTCACCGCGTTTCTCGCCGTCATCGACGATCTGGTTCACCGTGGCCTGGAAACCGCCGACGGTTTGCCTGACGAAACGCTGGTGGTCTACGTCTCGCCGCTCAAGGCCTTGTCCAACGACATTCAGATCAACCTGCAAAACCCGCTGGCCGGCATCACTGAACAGTTACGCGTGATGGGCTTGCCCGAGTTGCAGATCAATACCGCCGTGCGCACGGGCGACACACCGCAAAAAGACCGCTCGGCGATGCGCAAAACCGCGCCGCACATTCTGGTCACCACCCCGGAATCCCTTTACGTGCTGCTCGGCTCCGATTCCGGCCGGAAAATGCTCGGCACCACACGCACGGTCATCGTCGACGAAATCCACGCCATCGCCGCCAGCAAGCGCGGCAGTCATCTGGCCCTGAGCCTGGAGCGTTTGCAGGCGTTGTGCGCGGCTCCGCTGATGCGCATCGGCCTGTCCGCCACGCAAAAACCGATCGAAGCCGTCTCACGCTTTTTGGTGGGCCGTGATCGCGAATGCGAGATCATCGACATCGGCCACGCCCGTCCGCG
Organism: Pseudomonas migulae; assembly: GCF_024169315.1. Lineage (NCBI taxonomy): Bacteria > Pseudomonadati > Pseudomonadota > Gammaproteobacteria > Pseudomonadales > Pseudomonadaceae > Pseudomonas > Pseudomonas migulae. The sequence goes on from NZ_JALJWR010000001.1 coordinate 3,199,049, forward strand.
TGATCTGGGCATCGAAGTACCGCCGGTGCCGTTGTCCGCCGTCATGGCCAATGATGTCTGGGAATTGGTCTACGACCGCCTCGCCGTCCTCGCCCGCGAACACCGGACCACGCTGATTTTCGTCAACACCCGACGCCTGGCCGAACGTTTGAGCCGGCATTTGAGCGAGCGCCTCGGCAAGGAAGCGGTTGCCGCCCACCACGGCAGCCTGGCCAAGGAATTCCGCCTCGACGCCGAACAACGCCTCAAACGCGGCGAGCTGCAAGTACTGATCGCCACCGCGTCGCTGGAATTGGGGATCGACATCGGCGATGTCGACCTGGTTTGCCAGATCTCTTCACCGCGCTCGATTGCCGGGTTTCTGCAACGGGTCGGCCGCTCCGGTCACCAGGTCGGTGGCACACCGAAGGGCCGGTTGTTCGCCACCACCCGCGATGATTTGATCGAATGCACCGCCCTGCTCGACTGCGTGCGCCGGGGCGAACTCGACACGCTGCAAATTCCTCAAGCACCGCTGGACGTGCTCGCCCAGCAGATCATCGCCGAGGTCAGTTGCCAGGAATGGCAGGAGCAGGCGTTGCTGGAGATGTTCCGCAACGCCTCGCCCTACGCCGGACTCGACGAAAAACATTATCAGGCGCTGCTGCAGATGCTCGCCGAAGGCTACAACGGTCGCCAGGGCATCCGCAGCGCGTTCCTGCACCGCGACGCCGTGACGCGCACGTTGCGAGGTCGCCGGGGCAGCAAACTGACGGCCGTGACCAGCGGCGGCACCATCCCGGACAACGCCGACTACAGCGTGCTGCTGGAACCCCAAGGGCTGAACATCGGCAGCGTCAACGAAGACTTCGCCGTGGAAAGCATCGCCGGCGACATCTTTCAGTTGGGCAATACCTCGTACCGGATCCTGCGGGTCGACACCGGCAAAGTCCGGGTCGAGGATGCTCACGGGCAGCCGCCGACCATTCCGTTCTGGCTCGGAGAAGCGCCGGGGCGCAGCGCTGAATTGTCCTTCGCCGTGGCACGCCTGCAAGCGCAACTCGACGAGCTGCTCGGCGCTACGCCCGGCAACTTGCAACCGGCCCTCGACTGGCTGACCGACACCCTTGGCCTGAACCTCGCCAGCGCCGAACAACTGGTGGATTACCTGGCCCGCGCGCGCCTGACACTTGGCGCCCTGCCGTCCCAGGACACGCTGCTGATGGAGCGTTTTTTCGACGAGACCGGCGGCACGCAACTGATCATCCACACGCCGTTCGGCAGCCGTATCAACCGCGCTTGGGGCCTGGCCCTGCGCAAGCGATTCTGCCGCACCTTCAATTTCGAATTGCAGGCCGCTGCCAGCGAAGATGCGATCGTCCTGTCGCTGTCCACCAGCCACAGTTTTGAGCTCGATGAGGTCTGGCGCTACCTGCACAGCAACAGCGCCGAGCACTTGCTGATTCAAGCGGTACTCGATGCGCCGCTATTCGGCGTGCGCTGGCGCTGGAATGCCGGGGTCGCGCTGGCGCTGCCGCGTTACACCGGCGGGCGCAAAGTCGCGCCGCAGATTCAGCGGTTGAAAAGCGAAGACCTGATCGCCAGCGTGTTCCCCGACCAGATCGCTTGCGTGGAAAACCTCGCCGGTGAGCGGGAGATTCCCGACCATCCGCTGGTGGAACAGACCCTCGACGATTGCCTGCACGAAGCCATGGACTGCGAAGGCTGGCTGGCCTTGTTGCGGCGCATGGAAAGTGGTGACGTTCGCCTGATCAGCCGCGACCTGCCGGCGCCCTCGCCGCTGGCCGCAGAAATTCTCAGCGCCCGGCCTTACACCTTTCTTGACGACGCGCCGCTGGAAGAGCGCCGAACCCAAGCCGTGCTCAACCGGCGCTGGACCGATCCGCAGTCCACTGACGACCTCGGCGCGCTGGATGCGGAGGCGATTCAAGCGGTACGCGATGAGGCCTGGCCGACGCCGACCGGCGTTGATGAAATGCATGAGGCGCTGATGAGTCTGGCGTGCATCAGCGATGCCGAGGCGCAGGCCAATCCGCAGTGGCCCGATTGGCTGAAAGCACTTGCCGAGGGCGGTCGCGCCAGTCGTGTGCAGATCGATACCGAGCGATCACTGTGGCTGGCGCTCGAACGACTGACGTGCCTGCGGGCGATTTATCCACAGGCAAAATTGTTGCCGCCGCTGGAGGCGCTGCCCGGTTTCGATGAGCTCTGGGAACCGGACGAGGCGGTGCTGGAAGTCATCCGCGCGCGGCTCAGCGCCTTTGGTCCGTTGCCGCTGAGCACGATTGCCGAACCGCTGGGATTGCCTCCGATGCAAGTCACCCAGACGCTGGCACAACTGGAACGCGAAGGGTATGTGCTGCGCGGGCAATTCACCCCCGGCGTCGATCAGCAGGAATGGTGCGAACGGCATCTGCTGGCGCGGATTCATCGCTACACGGTCAAGCGCCTGCGGCGGGAAATCGAACCCGTGGCGTTGCAGGACTTCATGCGGTTTTTGTTCGACTGGCAGCATCTTTCGGCGGCGACCCAGGGCCAGGGCAGCGCCGTGTTGCCAGCGATCGTCGGCCAATTCGAAGGCTACCCCGCTGCCGCGTCCGCCTGGGACAGCGACATTCTGCCGGCGCGGATCAAAGGGTATTCGGCAGGTTGGCTGGATGACCTGTGCCGCAGCGGCAAACTGGTCTGGACGCGCCTGACTGCGCGCAGCAAAAGCGCCGGCACCGCGTTGCGCAGCACGCCCATTGTCCTGCTGCCGCGCAGTCAGGTCGGGTTGTGGAGCAGCCTGACCGAGCAGACACCGGTCAGCGAACTGTCGCCGAAAACGCAAAAGGTTCACCAAGCCCTCAGTCAGCACGGCGCGTTGTTTTTCGATGAGCTGATTCACGAGGCTCATCTGCTGCGCTCGGAGCTGGAAATCGCCTTGCAGGAGCTGGTCGGTGCCGGACTGGTGAACGCCGACAGCTTTGCCGGCTTGCGGGCGCTGATTACGCCGGCGAGTAAACGCCAGGCTCGCAGCAGCCGACGCGGACGTGGGGCGTTTATCGGCGGCATGGACGATGCCGGCCGCTGGGCCTTGCTTCGACGCGGGCCGCCAGCACCGACGGTGGGCGACAAACATCCAACGCCGAGCGACACGCTGGAACACATCGCAATGACCTTGCTGCGCCGCTACGGCGTGGTGTTCTGGCGCCTGCTGGAACGCGAAGCGGACTGGTTGCCGAGCTGGCGCGAATTGCTGCGCACCTTCCATCGGCTGGAGGCTCGCGGCGAGATTCGCGGTGGGCGGTTCGTCAGTGGCCTGGCCGGTGAGCAGTTTGCCTTGCCCGAGGCGATTCCGTTGCTGCGGGAAGTGCGGCGGCGGGCGCATGACGGGAGTCTGATCGCGGTGTGCGGGGTTGATCCGCTGAACCTGGCGGGCACGCTGTTACCCGGGGCGAAAGTACCGGCGCTGGCGAGTAATCGGCTGGTGTACCGCGATGGTCTTCCGGTGGCTGCGGAGATCGCCGGGAAGCAGGTTTTCTGGTTGGAGCTGGATCAGCAATCGACGAGTGATGTACGCATCAAGCTCACCCAGCGTAATCCCCTGTAGGCGCGAGGCTTGTCCGCGAAGAACGATAATGCGGTCATCTTGGTACACCGCGGCGCGTCCTTCGCGGGCAAGCCTCGCTCCTACGGGATGATGATTACAAAGTACGCGGCTGATCCGGCAGCAACACAGGCGAATTCTCCGGCGCCGCACCATCATCCTCCGGCTCACCCATCACCCGCTTCGGCAGCAAAACCTGCTGTGGATAAGTCTGCGCGAAATGCACCCACGGGCTGTTATCCACAAGCTTTTTCAACCGCTGGTTAAACGCCCGGCTCACCGCATACTGCCCGCCCGACACCGTGCGGAACTGCGCCGTCAGCACCACGCCGTTGAGGTCCATTTTGTCGACGCCGAACACGTCCAGCGGCCCTTGCAGGTTGTACTTGAGAAACGCATCCTCGCGGATCGACTCCCCCGCCTCACGAATCAGCTCGATGGCCTTGTCCACATCGGTGTCGTAGGTGAACTGCACCGAGAAAAACGCATAGGCGAATTGCCGCGACTGGTTTGTCACGGCCTTGATCTGCCCGAACGGCACCGAGTGCACAAAGCCTTTGCCATCGCGCAAGCGCAAGGTGCGGATGGTCAGGCCTTCGACGGTGCCGGCATGCCCGGAATCGAGCACCACCCAGTCGCCGATCGACAGCGTGTCTTCAATGATGATGAACAGGCCGGTGATCACATCCTGCACCAGTTGCTGCGAGCCGAAACCGATGGCCAGGCCAACCACCCCGGCACCCGCCAACAGCGGCGCGACATTGATCCCGAGGTTGGCCATGGTGGTGATTGCGCAGATCACCACGAGGATGATTTTGATCGCGTTGCGCAGCAGCGGCAGGATGGTTTTGACCCGCGTACTGGGCTGTGTCGCGCGTTTGTTGATCGGCGGTTTCAGCGCTTCCTGAATCGCTGTATCGAGCACCACCCACAGCAACCAGGTCACCAGAAAGATCAGGCCCATGCTGCTCAGCGACTCACTGATCGCCCGGCCCACCGAGTTGCGCTCGGCGAACTCGAACAGCGAGACGCCCCAGATCCGCCCGAGAATTTCGATGAACGCCACGGCCATGACAATCCGCAGCAGCGCATGCAGCAAGCTGAGAAAACGTTCCTTGTAGGCGCTGCTGCGCTGGATCGCCTGGGCTTTTCCGGATTTGAACAGGTGCTGGAAAATCGTACTGAGGAACACCGTGGCGATCAGCAGAATGGTGGTGAACAACGCACAGCGCAGGGCCTTCTGATTGTCCTCGCCGACGCCGATCAGGTTGATCGCCGAGACCATCACCATCAGCAGAATCGGCCAGTACCAGAGCCCGGAAAAAATCCGCAGGGATTCCTGCAACGAAGGTTGTTTCAAGCGCTGCGCCAGCGGCCGGTTGCGAATCAAATGCGCCACCGGACGCCTCAGGCGGATTACCAGCAAGCCAAAGATGATTGAAGCAAACAGACCGGTAAACACGGCGATGCTGCTGGTGATGTTGCCGCCCAGTTGCCGGGCGATCTGCGGGCTGGTCAAGGCGTCGCTGAGCGCCGCCAGGAAGCCGATCAGAAACAGCGGTTTGGGGCAGTAATCACGAATGATCTGCACCGCCCGGCGCTTGTGCCCGGTGTTGAACATGACGATCACGCACAAGAACATCGACGTGGAGAAAATGCCGCTGCTGGTGGCATAGGCAAAACACAGCGCCAGCGCCCGGCCCACCGAGTTCGGCAGAAAATGGCTGACGTATAACGTCAGCGGCAGGCAGATCAACGCGGGAATCGTATACGGCAGCAGGTAGCCGAGCAGGTCCTGGCTGCGTTGCCGTTTTCGAAAAAATCGCCCGTCACTCAAGCGCTTGTCCAGCAGTGCGCCGAGCACCGTGAGCAAGGCGAACACACCGAGCCAGACGCCGGACAACAACAGAAAATCGCCGACCACGCTCATCGGTGATCGAGAGGAAGGCTGATTCACCAGTTTGTCGACTTCATCCGCCGCCCGATCCGCCCGCAGGCGCCAGGCGTCGACCAGGTTTTCGTTGAGGTCGAGCTTGTCCTGAACGTCGTCGATGCTGGAACTGATCGCCCCGAGCAAACCGCCCTGGACCAGCGGTTCCGGTTTCGCCGGCTCCTCGGCGGCGGGAAGCCCCGGCAGCGTGGCGGCTTCCAGTTCGTTGCTGCCTAGAAACAGCAACGCCCCCAGTAACATCGCGGTCTTGAACTTGAGCAAAACGGGGAGCTCCTTGAAAAGGGTCTGTAAGGAACTGATTGGCAAATGCCCGGCAAGTTCGGTTTTCACCGTGAGATAACAGCCCGCACTGGTCCCTGTGAGGGAAAACACCAACCCTGTGGCGAGGGGGCTTGCCCCCGTTCGACTGCGAAGCGGTCGCAAAACCTGTGACCGCAGTACATCTGTAGAAACCGGGAGTCAGGATTTGGGGACGCTGCGCGGCCCAACGGGGGCAAGGCCCCTCGCCACAGGGTTCATCACCAGCAGGACGATCTTTGCGCACAGCTCAAATATCAAATGCCCACCCCTCTATTTTTCCGCATAACCCAAACCCGGACACTGCGCTCCATCAATCAATCCACCGGAGTTGCAGCCATGCCCATTGCCTTGCTCGCGCTGACCCTCAGCGCCTTCGCCATCGGGACGACCGAGTTCGTCATCGTTGGCCTGTTACCCACGATAGGCACCGACCTCGGCGTCAGCCTGCCGTCCGCCGGCCTGTTGGTCAGCCTCTACGCATTGGGTGTTGCCATTGGCGCCCCGGTGCTGACCGCCCTCACCGGCAAAGTCCCGCGCAAACTGCTGCTGTTGTCGCTGATGGTGCTGTTCACCCTCGGCAACCTGCTGGCCTGGAAAGCGCCGAGCTACGAATCGCTGATCATTGCGCGAATCGTCACCGGCCTGGCCCACGGGGTGTTTTTCTCGATCGGTTCGACCATCGCCACCAGCCTGGTGCCGAAGGAAAAAGCTGCCAGTGCAATTGCGATCATGTTCACCGGCCTGACCGTGGCGCTGGTCACCGGCGTGCCACTGGGAACGTTCATCGGTCAGCATTTCGGCTGGCGTGAAACCTTCCTCGCCGTCTCTGCACTGGGTGTGATCGCCTTCATCGGCAGCCTGCTCTACGTGCCGAAGAACATTGCCCACAGCAAACCGGCTTCGCTGTTGCAGCAATTGCAGGTGCTCAAGCAACCGCGTCTGTTGCTGGTGTACGCCATGACGGCGGTCGGTTACGGCGGCTCGTTCATCGCGTTTACGTTCCTGGCGCCAATTCTCCAGGACATCTCTGGCTTCAGCGCCAGCACCGTCAGCCTGGTGCTGCTGGTCTACGGCATCTCGGTGGCGGTCGGCAACATCTGGGGCGGTAAACTGGCCGACAAACGCGGCCCGATCAGCGCCCTGAAAATCATCTTCGCCCTGCTCGCCGCCGTGTTGTTCGTGCTGACGTTCACCGCCGGCAACCCGTGGTTGGCGCTGGCCACCGTACTGGTCTGGGGCGCGGTCGCATTCGGCAACGTGCCGGGTTTGCAGGTGTATGTGGTGCGTCAGGCCGAACATCACACGCCGCATGCGGTGGACGTGGCCTCTGGGCTGAACATCGCTGCGTTCAACCTCGGCATTGCCGGTGGTGCGTGGGGCGGTGGTTTGATCGTCGCGCACCTGGGTCTGATCCATACCGCGTGGATCGGCGGCCTGGTGGTGCTGGTGGCGCTGGCGCTGACCGCGTGGAGCGGCCGTCTCGATCGTCTCGGCCCGGTGTATGCCGAACCGGCTGAAGGTTCGACCCGCGTCGTCGCCGGCCACTGATAAAACCTGTGGGAGCGGGCTTGCCCGCGATGGCGGCAGTGCGACAGATAGTCCGCTATCGCGGGCAAGCCCGCTCCCACAGGATCCCTGGAGTTCTTTCGAGCTTTTACCGTCCGTAGTCCCGTCGAAACTTTCTCGCTTGTCCCGCAGTCATCAAAAGACAGAGGCAACCGGGGACCATCAGACGGGAGGCGACATGGCGGGGATTCACATTGGTATTTCAGGCTGGCGCTACACTCCCTGGCGGGGCGATTTCTACCCCAAGGGGCTGACCCAGAAACGCGAGTTGCAATTCGCCTCGCGGGCGGTCAACAGCATCGAAATCAATGGATCGTTTTACGCCCTGCAACGGCCTGAGCGTTATGCCGAGTGGTACAACGAAACCCCGGCGGACTTCGTCTTCAGCATCAAAGCCCCGCGTTTCATCACTCACATCAAACGCCTGCGGGATATCCACAAACCCCTGGCGAATTTCTTTGCCTCCGGTGTCCTGGAACTCAAGGAAAAACTCGGTCCCGTCCTCTGGCAATTCCCGCCCAGTTTCAAATTCGACGCCGAGCTGTTCGAACACTTTTTCGAGCAATTACCCCACGACACCGAACAAGCCGCCGCCCTCGCCCGCCAGCATGATTCGCACGTGAACGGTCACGCCAGCATGAAGGCGCACAAGAAAAAGCCGCTGCGCCATGCTGTGGAAATCCGCCACGAGAGCTTCGTCGACCCGGCGTTTGTCCGCCTCCTGAAACGCCACAACGTCGCCTTGGTCATCGCTGACACCGCCGGTAAATGGCCGTATCGCGAAGACATCACGAGCGACTTCGTCTACCTGCGTCTGCACGGCGCCGAAGAACTCTATGCCAGCGGTTACACCCCTCAAGCGCTGGAACGCTGGGGCGAACGGATCGATGCCTGGAACCACGGCCGACAACCCTCGGACCCGCAGCTGATCGCACCGCGGCAAAAACCCAAGGCGCGCAAATCCCGCGAAGTGTTTTGCTATTTCGACAATGACATCAAAGTCCGCGCGCCCTTCGATGCCCGCCGCTTGCTCGAACATTTTCATCTCGACAAGGGCCTCGCCACTGCCCCCGGCGAGCCGGCTGCCGAAGGGGTGCTGCCATGAATGGGCCCGAGCCGTTCAGCACCACCGATGATCAGCTGCCAGCCATGGCCGCCGTGCGCAGCTTCACTGTGCTGACGGTCAACACGCACAAGGGTTTTACCGCGCTCAACCGACGTTTCATCCTGCCGGAACTGCGTGAAGCGGTGCGCAGCGTGTCCGCCGACGTGGTGTTTTTGCAGGAAGTCCACGGCACCCACGAGCATCACCCCCGGCGCTACAGCAACTGGCCGACGATGCCGCAGTATGAATTTCTCGCCGATACGCTGTGGCCGCAATTCGCCTACGGGCGCAACGCGGTGTACCCGGCGGGCGACCACGGCAATGCGCTGCTGTCGAAATTCCAGATCATTCGCCACGACAACCTCGACGTGTCCATCAGCGGACACGAGAACCGCGGCATTCTGCATTGTGTATTGCGTCTGCCCGGCGACGGCCCCGAAGTGCACGCCATCTGCGTTCATCTGGGGCTGCGCGAAACCCATCGCAACGAACAGCTGAAACTGCTGACCCAGCGCCTCGAAGACCTGCCGACCGATGCTCCGGTGATTGTCGCCGGCGACTTCAACGATTGGCGCCAGCGCGCCGATGCGTTGCTCAAGCCCTGTGGTTTGCGCGAGGTGTTCGCCGAACTCCACGGCAAACCCGCGCGCAGTTTTCCGGCACGAATGCCGGCCTTGCGCCTGGACCGCATTTACGTGCGCAACCTCAAGGCCAGCCGTCCGCAAGTCCTGGCGGCACGGCCCTGGTCACACCTTTCCGACCACGCACCGCTATCGGTGGAGATCGAGCTATGAGCAGCGCACCGATGGAAAAAACCACCGTGGAGCACTTGCCCACCGACCCGCCGGTCCATGAGCCCGGCGTGGTCGACGTCCATTACGGCTGGCAGGGCAACAACCTGGTGGAACTGCTGGAAAACGGCGAAGCCTATTTTCCGCGGGTGTTCGAGGCCATGCGCCAGGCCAAGACCGAAATCCTCCTGGAAACCTTCATCGTGTTCGAGGACAAGGTCGGCAACGAGTTGCAGCAGGTGCTGATCGAGGCGGCACAACGCGGTGTGCGAGTCACCGCCAGCCTCGACGGTTTTGGCTGCGGCGAGCTGACCACCGGCTATCTCACCGCATTGAGCGAGGCCGGTGTGCGCATTCAGATATTTGACCCGGCGCCGAAACGTCTCGGCTTTCGCACCAACTGGTTTCGGCGCCTGCACCGTAAGATCGTGGTGGTCGACGGCACGATCGCGTTCATCGGCGGGATCAACTTTTCCGCCGACCATCTGGCCGACTTCGGCCCCGAGGCCAAGCAGGATTACTCGGTTGAAGTGCAGGGACCGGCAGTGGCCGACATTCATCACTTCGCCCTGCTGCAAAGCGGCCGCCCGGCGCGAGCCAAATACTGGTGGCAGCGACGTCGGCAGCGACGTTCGGAACTGGCCTTCAGCGACCACGATGGCCAGGTCCGGCTGGTGTACCGCGACAATGGCGATCACCAGACCGATATCGAAGAGGTTTATCGACAAGTCCTGCGCAGTGCCCAACGTCGCGTGGTCATCGCCAATGCCTACTTCTTTCCCGGCTACCGCTTGCTGCGCGAGATACGCAATGCCGCTCGCCGTGGCGTCGATGTGCGGCTGATCCTGCAAGGTCAGCCGGACATGCTGGTGGCCAAACTGGCGGCGCGCATGACCTATGACTACTTGCTCAAGGCCGGCGTGCAGATTCACGAATATTGCGAGCGCCCGCTGCACGGCAAAGTCGCGCTGGTGGACGAAGACTGGAGCACCGTCGGTTCGAGCAATCTCGACCCGCTGAGCCTGTCGATGAACCTTGAAGCCAACGTGCTGATCCGCGATCGCGCCTTCAATCGCGATTTGTTCGAACGCCTCGAAACGCTGAGCAACCACCACTGCAAAGCCATGTCGGCGGACAAATCCCCGCGCGGACGGGTCTGGCACATGACCGTCGGTTTCCTGGTGTTTCACTTCCTGCGGCACTTCCCTGCGTGGGCCGGCTGGCTGCCGGCACACAAGCCGCGCCTGAAACCCTTCACCCACGTTGCCGGGAGTGATGACCATGGATCGCGCTGAAACGCACTCGGCACCTCACGATGACAGCCCGACGCCCGCCCCGGCGAAAACAACACGCTGGAGCCGCTGGAAAAAGCCGCTGACGATGCTGTTTTTCCTGGCGCTGATCGTGTTGTTCACAATGCTGGCCCAGCGCATCGAATGGAGCGAAGTGTTCGACAACCTCGCTGATTTCAAGGTACGCACGCTGATCATCGCGTCCGGGCTGACCCTGGTGAGTTTTCTGGTGTACGCCTGCTTCGACCTGATCGGCCGCACCTACATCCGTCAGGACCTGACCTGGAAGCAGATCCTGCCGGTGGGCATCATCAGCTACGCGTTTAACCTCAATCTCAGTGCCTGGGTCGGCGGCATCGCCATGCGTTATCGCCTGTATTCGCGGCTCGGCGTGAGTAAAAGCAACATCGCGAAAATCCTCGGCCTGAGCCTGGCGACGAACTGGTTCGGCTACATGGTGATTGCCGGCGCAGTGTTCAGCAGCGGACTGGTGCGCATGCCGCCCGGCTGGAAACTCAGCACTGGCGCGTTGCAAGGGGTGGGGATTCTGTTGCTGCTGGTGAGCGCCGGATACCTGGCAGCCTGCCGGTTTTCCAAGCGGCGCGAGTGGGCCATTCGCGGCGTGGAAATCAACCTGCCGTCCTTGCGCATGGCGATCCTGCAACTGTGCCTCGGCGCCCTGAACTGGTCGCTGATGGCGGCGGTGATTTTCACCTTGCTGCCAAGCAAACTGGATTATCCGCTGGTGCTCGGGGTGTTGCTGATCAGCGCCATCGCCGGGGTCATCACGCACATTCCAGCCGGGCTCGGGGTGCTGGAAGCGGTGTTTGTGGCACTGCTGCAACATGAGGTGTCGCGGGGGAGCCTGGTGGCGGGGTTGCTGGCGTATCGGGCGATCTATTTCATCTTGCCGTTGCTGATTACGCTGGTGATGTATCTGGTCGTCGAGACCAAGGCTAAATCGCTGAGGATTGCGAAAAAGCCCAAGTGATGTGTCGCTTGCGAGGACGCCTTCGCGGGCAAGCCTCGCTCCTACAGGGAGTAGCGGTGTTCATGCTATTTGCGTAACACCGCTGAACCCTGTGGGAGCGGGCTTGCCCGCGATGGCGTCCGTAAGATCCCCACCTACTTTGATTGAATAATACTCAACCGCTCACCCACCACCATCTCGGTAATCCAGTCCACCAGGATCGAGGTGTACGCCTGCTGTGAAACCGGCTCGCTCAATGCGTGATCGGCGCCATCGATAATCCGGTGCGTCAGCGAATGCGTCTGCTGGCACGCGGCGCGGTAGCTCATGATCGTCGCGTGTGGCACCCAGTCGTCGGTCTCAGACTCAACCAACAACACATCCCCAGTAAATTGCGAACAGGCGTGCAGCGCGCGATTGCTGTCGGCGCGAACCAGCGTGCTGCGGTAATCACGCAAATCCATCTTGTCCAGGTCGCGTTTGGGCGTATGCCATTGCTCGTCGCGATACAGCGCCGGCACCCGCAGCGCCAGCCAGCGTACCGGCCGCAATGACGTCAGGATCGACGCCAGGTAACCGCCATAACTTGTGCCGACCACGGCAATCGCCGAGGTATCGAGTGCCGGGTGCGCGAGCAATCGGTCATACGCCGCCAGCAGGTCGCGCAGGTTGTCTTCCCGCGTGACCCGCGCCAGCGCAATGCCGGTGCCGCCGGTGTGCCCGCGCAAGTCGAACGTCAGGCATACGCAGCCGAGACCGGCGATGCCTTTGGCCCGCTCAAGGTCGCGCTCCTGGCTGCCTCCCCAGCCGTGCACGAAGAGCACGCCGGGGACTTTCGATTTGGGGCTGAGGAAAGTCCCGCTCATCTGTTCATCGTCGATGTCGATCTGAATGGTTTCGCTTCTAGCCGTCATAGGATTGGACCGTTACGTACTTGAGAAGAAATTCACTGTTTTGCGCCGGCCCGCGGTACACCTCAATGGCGTGCGCCGGCAGCGCCTGATCGATGTAGGTTTCCACCGATGACACGCGGATGGCGCGCATGCCCGGATCGTTGACGAAACTCTGCAACGCCGCCACTTCCGCGCTGCTGGCGCCGCCCATGCGCCAGGACTGCTCGAGCACGCCGCTGCGCTGCAGGCCGTTAGTGTCCAGGCCTTGCGCGATGTCGTAGTTGCGCCGCGACGCGTAGAAACCGGGATAAGCCTCGTCTGCGGCGTTGTCGAACACCTGCGCCTGGCGGATCGCCAATCGCACCTCATCGGGCAGATCCAGCTCGAGCAGATCGTCGTAGTCGCCCTGCACCACGAGCAGGTTGGACCCTCCATAAACCTGCTCGCCCTGAGCGTCTTTGGTCAAGTACTGATCACCACAGTAGCTCAGCACTTTATCGCCGATGAAGCTTTGGCCGACGCTGTGGGTCACCACGTCGGTCAGGTCCTGCTCCAGCACCACGCCTTCGGTGAACAGCGCTTGGGCATCGGGTCTGGCAAGGACTTCATCGAACTGATCAAGGCTTTTGATCACTTCCTGACCCCGCCCGGCGCAGGCATGAATCGGCTTCAAGCGAATGGGACCGCTGTAGAGCAGGTGTTCCGCCGCAGGGCGTGCATCGTCGAGGGAAAATACGCTGAGGCCATCAAGCACCACGCTGCGCACCCGCTCGGAAAACAGCGGCGACCACCCTTGCGGAGCATGAGCGTTCTTGTTGCGCAGGCCGTGGCTGATGGCTTTGGTGCAGATGAAATCATGCTCGACATAGCCACCCCACAAATCCTCCGGTCCGCTGACGCCCAACTGCCGCGCGGCAGCGGCACCGACCAGGGTTTGGGTGGGCAACAGATAAAGATCATGACCGTTGTGCCGTTCGCGGTCGTAACTGCCACCGAATTTGAGCCCGAGGATCTGCGCCAGCCAACGGGCCAGCGCGCGATTGGTTTCGACTTCGTGTTGTGGCGCGTCGGTGCGCACCGAATGGGCGACTACCAGTTTCTTGCGGTTTGTTGGGGTCATGCGTCCCCCTTCAATCGGCGCTCGATGAATGTAGTTGTAGGGGTGCAGAGATCAGGCCAAGCGGGGCTGAGGTGAAAGGCTCTGCAATTCAATCAGTTGCCAAAACGGTGATAGCAATGAGCCTGTCTCATTCTGCACGACACCTGTTTCAGTTCCGGCATTTTGCACGACCCAAGCCATGCGCAGTTCTAATGTGGGAGCGGGCTTGCTCGCGAATGCGGAGTGTCAGTCAGCATCAATATCGACTGACATGCCGCCTTCGCGAGCAAGCCCGCTCCCACATTTTGATCTGCGGCGTTCGGGCTAACGAGCCACGGCTGCCGTCGGCGAAACGCCGAACCGCGCCCGATAATCACTCGGCGCCAGCCCGGTTATCTTCTTGAACGTCGCGCGAAAGGCGCTCGGGTCCTGATAGCCCACGGTCCAGGCAATGTGATCGATGGTGCCGTTGGTGAACTCAAGCATTTCCCGGGCCTTGCCGACCCGCAGGTGCTGGCAGTACTCGGTGGGTTTCAACCCGGTCGCTGCGCGGAATCGGCGCAGGAACGTGCGCTCTTCCAGCCCTGCCCGTTCGGCCATCGCCGTCAGCGACACATCCGTCGCCCCGGTGCTTTGCAGCCAATGCTGAACCTTGAGAATCGAGGCGTCGCCATGGCTGAGAATCGGTGAAAAATTACTGCCGCATTCGTTCGCGCTGTCACTGTGCTCCACCACTAGAAAACGCGCGGTACCGGTGGCGATGCTCGGTCCCAGCAGGCGGTCGACCAGACGCAAACCCAGCTCGGACCAGGCCATCAACCCGGCGGTGGTAATCAGGTCGCCATCGTCGACGATCGGTGTGTCGGCCTTGAGTCTGATCGCCGGATAACGCTCGGCAAAGGCCTTGGCCGAAGTCCAGTGGGTGGTGGCACTGCGGCCGTCGAGCAGACCGCTTTCGGCCAATAGCATCGAGCCCACGCAGACGCCACCAAGGGTCGCACCTTGTGCATGTTGCTGCCGAATCCAGCTCAGCAAGCCTTGCGGCGCCTGGCCTTCGGAAAAACCGGCAATCGACGGCGGGATCAACACCGCCACCAATGCACCGTCCGGCGCGGGATGGCTGTCGTAGACACGCTGGGGCGGCAGATCTCCATCAGCCTGCCAATGGCTGACCCGCAACAGCGGCAACTGCGCCGCCTGATAGTCGGCGGCAATCCGGTTCGCCACGCCGAACAAGTCCGTCAGCCCGTGCACCGCCGCCATCTGCGCGCCCGGATAAATCAGCACGCCCAGTTCGGCGATTGCCCTTTGTGCGTCCATTGTCAGTTTTCCCCCTTCTATTGTCGGTGCGGCCAATCCACGGACGGCCAGCCAGACCCGATACTTCATTCCACACCCAACACGCACTTCGAGGAAACAGTCATGGCCAAGCAAGCACTCATCGTAGTCGATATCCAAAACGACTACTTCCCCCAAGGCAAGTGGCCGCTGGTCGGCGCGGATGCCGCTGCGGACAACGCCGTACGCCTGCTCAAGGCCTTCCGCGATGCCGGTGATTCGGTGGTGCATATCCGCCACGAATTCACTTCCGACGAAGCACCATTTTTCACCCCGGGCTCCGAAGGCGCGAAGCTGCACCCCAAAGTCCTCAACCGCGCCGACGAGCCGGTGGTGCTCAAGCACTTCGTCAACTCGTTCCGCGAAACCGAACTGAAGTCGATCCTCGACGAACAAGGCATCAAGGAACTGGTGGTGGTCGGCAGCATGAGCCACATGTGCGTCGATGGCATCACCCGTGCAGGCGCGGATTTTGGCTACAGCGTCACCGTGATCCACGACGCCTGTGCCTCCCGTGACCTGGAGTTCAACGGCCTCACCGTTCCGGCCGCCCACGTTCACGCCGCGTTCATGTCGGCCCTGGGTTTTGCCTATGCCAGCGTAGTCTCCACCGACGAGTTCCTGGCGGCGCATCATTAATCAACGCTTTTGCGTCGGGGGTGCTGCCACCCGTCGCGCCGAAAACAAGGAAGGCCAGTCACGCGTACACGTGACTGGCCTTTTTTCTGAGACTTACCGCTGAAAAGCCGGATAATGGCGGCCAAATCGTCTAGCCGTTATTCTGGTAATCCCCCATGGAAATCAAGGTCAACTTTCTCGACAACCTTCGACTTGAAGCCAAGTTCGATGACTTCACGGTGGTGGCCGATCAACCTATCCGCTACAAGGGCGATGGCTCGGCACCGGGTCCGTTCGACTACTTCCTGGCTTCGTCGGCGTTGTGCGCGGCGTACTTTGTGAAGTTGTACTGCAGCACGCGCAATATCCCCACGGATAACATCCGCCTGTCGCAGAACAACATTGTTGACCCGGAAAACCGCTACAACCAGATTTTCAAGATTCAGGTCGAATTGCCGGCGGACATCTCCGACAAGGACCGCCAGGGCATCCTGCGTTCCATCGACCGTTGCACCGTGAAAAAAGTGGTGCAAGCCGGGCCTGAGTTTGTGATCGAAGAGGTGGAAAACCTCGACGCCGACGCCCAGGCGTTGTTGATGCCTGCTTCCAGTTCAGAGGCGAGCACTTACATTGCCGGCAAAGATCTTCCGCTGGAGCAAACCATCGCCAACATGTCGGCCATTCTGGCGGACCTGGGCATGAAGATCGAAATCGCCTCGTGGCGCAATATCGTGCCCAACGTGTGGTCGCTGCATATCCGCGATGCGCACTCGCCGATGTGCTTTACCAACGGCAAGGGTGCAACCAAAGAAAGCGCGTTGGCGTCGGCGTTGGGCGAGTTTATCGAGCGCCTCAACTGCAACTTCTTCTACAACGACCAGTTCTGGGGCGAAGACATCGCCAACGCCGCGTTTGTGCACTACCCGGATGAACGCTGGTTCCAGCCTGGCCGTAAAGATGCACTGCCGGCTGAAATTCTCGACGAGTACTGCCTGAAGATTTACAACCGCGACGGCGAGCTGCGCGGTTCTCATCTGATCGATACCAACTCGGGCAATGAAGAGCGCGGCATCTGTTCGCTGCCCTACGTGCGCCAGTCGGACGGCGAGGTGGTGTATTTCCCGTCCAACCTGATTGAAAACCTGTACCTGAGCAACGGCATGAGTGCCGGTAACACGCTGGCCGAAGCCCAGGTGCAGTGCCTGTCGGAGATCTTCGAGCGCGCGGTCAAACGCGAAATCATCGAAGGTGAGTTCGCACTGCCGGATGTGCCGGCCCACGTGCTGGCGAAGTACCCAGGGATACTGGCCGGTATTCAGGCGCTGGAAGAACAGGGGTTCCCGGTGCTGGTGAAGGATGCGTCCCTGGGGGGTGAATTCCCGGTGATGTGCGTCACGTTGATGAACCCGCGTACCGGCGGTGTGTTCGCCTCGTTCGGCGCGCACCCGAGCCTGGAAGTGGCGCTGGAGCGCAGCCTGACCGAGTTGCTCCAGGGCCGCAGTTTCGAAGGCCTCAACGACTTGCCCCAGCCGACGTTTGAAGGCCATGCGGTGACCGAGCCGAACAACTTCGTCGAGCACTTTATCGACTCCAGCGGCGTGGTGTCGTGGCGCTTCTTCAGTTCGAAGTCGGATTACGAATTCGTGGAGTGGGACTTCTCCGGCCAGGGTGAAAACTCGAACGCCGAGGAAGCCGCGACCCTGTTCGGCATTCTCGAAGGCATGGGCAAGGAAGTCTATATGGCGGTCTACGAGCATATCGGCGCGACGGCCTGCCGCATTCTGGTGCCGGACTATTCGGAAATTTATCCGGTAGACGATCTGATCTGGGATAACACCAACAAAGCGTTGTTCTTCCGCGAAGACATCCTGAACCTGCATCGCCTGGACGAAGCCGAACTGCAAGCGCTGGCGGAGCGCCTGGTGGAAAGCGAGCTGGACGACTACACCGACATCACCTCCTTGATCGGCATCGAATTTGACGACAATACCGCTTGGGGTCAGCTGACGATCCTGGAGCTGAAGCTGCTGATCTATCTCGCCTTGCAGCAATATGAAGAGGCGAAAGAGGCGGTGGAAATGTTCCTGCAGTACAACGACAACACGGTTGAGCGCGGCTTGTTCTACCAAGCCGTCAATGCTGTGCTGGAGATGAAGCTGGACGAAGACCTGGAACTGGAAGACTACGAGGCCAATTTCCGCCGGATGTTTGGCAACGAGCGCATGGATGCAGCGATCGGGTCGGTAAACGGCAGCGTGCGCTTCCATGGCTTGACGCCGACCAGCATGAAACTCGAAGGTCTCGACCGGCACCTGCGGTTGATCGACAGCTACAAGAAGCTGCACTCGGCACGGGCCAACGTCACGACTTTATCCCGCTGACCGCAATCCTGTAGGAGCCAAGCTTGCTGGCGAAGAATGATGACGCGGTAAATCAGGAACACCGCGTTATCGTTCTTCGCCAGCAAGCTTGGCTCCTACAAAATGAGGGGCAAAAGAAAACCCCCGACCAGTCGAAAGACTGATCGGGGGTTTCGCGGCTAAACCTTACAAGAAAGTCTGAGCTCGTTTTTTAGAACGGGATATCGTCATCAAAGCTGTCGAAATCCGGAGCCGGCTGAGGAGCGGCCTGCTGCTGTGGAGCCGGGCGCGACTGTTGTGGTGCCGACGACTGTTGCGGACGCGGAGCCTGCTGGCGTGGAGCCGGGGCGGACTGCTGATAGTTGTTGCCCCCGCCTTGCTGGTCGCCCTGCTGTGGACGGCCGCCCAGCAATTGCATGGTGCCTTGCATGTCGACCACGATTTCAGTGGTGTAACGCTTGATACCGTCTTTTTCCCACTCGCGGGTCTGCAGCTTGCCTTCGATGTAGACCTGCGAACCTTTGCGCAGGTACTCGCCGGCGATTTCCGCTACCTTGCCGAACATCGACACACGGTGCCATTCAGTCTTTTCGACTTTCTGGCCGGTTTGCTTGTCGGTCCACTGTTCGCTGGTCGCCAGACTCAGGTTGGTCACGGCGTTACCGTTAGGCAAGTAGCGAACTTCGGGATCCTGGCCGCAAGTGCCGACCAATATGACTTTGTTAACCCCACGGGCCATAACGTTCTCCTAGGCTACGCACGCTGCCTCGGGCGGGTTGTTCACCAGGCGCTCGAGGGTGGTGCGATCCAATAGTTCGGTGTCCAATTTTATGTAAATCGCCGCTTCATCTTCGACGATTACTGCATCTGTTACCCCTACGACGGCCTTCAGGCGCTCGACCAGACCCGCTTCGCGGATCGCCTCGGGCGACAACGGCAAGCGCAGGCTCGTCACGTAAGGTGGTTCGCGCATGGTAACAGCAAAGGCCAGCCAGAGGGCAGCCAGGCCGGCGCATCCGAGGAATACAACCGACAAACCGCCGTGCTGGAACATCCAGCCGCCGAGGATCCCGCCCAACGCCGAACCGAGGAACTGGCTGGTGGAATAAACCCCCATCGCCGTGCCCTTGCCGCCAGCCGGTGAAACCTTGCTGATCAGCGATGGCAACGAAGCTTCCAGCAGATTGAACGCGGTGAAAAACACCACCGTCCCGATCACCAGGGCCCGCAAGCTATCGCCGAACTGCCAGAAGAATAGCTCAGTGAGCATCAGCGTCAGCACCGCTCCCAATAAAACTCGTTTCATTTTGCGTTTCTTCTCGCCGTAGATAATGAACGGGATCATGGCGAAGAAAGAAATCAGCAGCGCGGTCAAATAGACCCACCAGTGCTGCTCCTTGGGCAACCCGGCTTTTTCGACCAGGGCCAGCGGCAAAGCAACGAAGCTCGACATCAACATCGCGTGCAACACAAAAATGCCCAGGTCCAGGCGCAGCAGGTCCGGGTGCTTGAGCGTCGGCATCAGCGCCTGACGCGCGACACCGGACTCGCGATGCTGCAACGGCCCGGTGGAGCGCGGCACCATGAACATCACAATCACGATGCCAAGCAGCGCCATGCCACCCGTGGCGAGAAACAGCCCGGACAGGCCGAAAGCACGGGTCAGCAACGGTCCCACCACCATGGCGACAGCGAACGACAGACCGATCGTCATGCCGATCATAGCCATGGCTTTCGTCCGATGCTGTTCGCGGGTCAGGTCTGACAGCAACGCCATCACGGCCGCGGAAATGGCCCCGGCGCCTTGCAGGATTCGTCCGGCGATAACGCCCCAGATCGAATCGGCATTGGCCGCCAGCACGCTGCCGAGGGCGAAGACGATCAGCCCCAGGTAAATCACCGGGCGGCGCCCGATGCGGTCGGAAATGAAACCGAAAGGAATCTGGAAAATCGCCTGGGTCAGGCCATAAGCGCCAATCGCCAGCCCGATGAGGGCCGGGGTCGCTTCTGCCAGATCCATCCCATAGGTCGCCAAAACCGGCAACACCATGAACATGCCAAGCATACGGAACGCGAACACAAGGGCCAGACCGCTTGCTGCGCGGGTCTCACTGCCACTCATGCGTTCGCTGTGGGGATCGTGCATGGAAAAACCTCATGTGAACCGGCGGCGATTCTACCAGTCCCATCGATTGACAGGGTATATCGCGACGCTTTGACGCGCTTCGCTGACAGACTCTTCATGTACGACAGTCACCCACTCGTTTGATAGTGTGCATCCATCCAGTATTTGGCCGTATACTCCTACGTTTTCGACGCCCGCCGAGCGAGGCCACTTTGGACAAGATCCTGATTCGTGGGGCCCGAACCCACAACCTGAAGAACATCGACCTGACCCTGCCACGGGACAAACTGATCGTCATCACCGGCCTGTCCGGATCCGGCAAATCGTCCCTGGCGTTTGACACGCTGTACGCCGAAGGCCAGCGCCGCTATGTCGAATCGCTGTCGGCCTATGCCCGGCAGTTTTTGTCGATGATGGAAAAACCTGACGTCGACACCATTGAAGGCCTGTCGCCAGCCATTTCCATCGAACAGAAGTCGACCTCGCATAACCCGCGTTCGACGGTCGGCACCATCACCGAAATCTACGACTACCTGCGCCTGCTTTACGCTCGCGTGGGTATTCCGCGCTGCCCGGATCACGACATTCCGCTGGAAGCCCAGACCGTCAGCCAGATGGTCGACCTGGTCCTCGCGCAACCGGAAGGCAGCAAACTGATGTTGCTGGCACCGGTCATTCGCGAGCGCAAAGGCGAACACCTTTCGGTCTTCGAAGAGTTGCGTGCCCAGGGCTTTGTGCGGGCCCGGGTCAACGGCAGGATCTGCGAACTGGATGAGCTGCCGAAGCTGGACAAGCAAAAGAAGCATTCGATTGATGTCATAGTCGACCGCTTCAAGGTCCGCGCCGACCTGCAACAGCGCCTGGCCGAATCGTTCGAGACCGCGCTGAAGCTGGCCGACGGCATTGCCCTGGTCGCGCCGATGGACGATGAGCAGGGTGAAGAAATTATCTTCTCCGCTCGCTTCGCCTGCCCGATTTGCGGCCACGCCATCAGCGAACTGGAACCCAAGCTGTTCTCCTTCAACAACCCGGCCGGCGCCTGCCCGACGTGCGACGGCCTGGGCGTGAAGCAGTTCTTCGACATCAAGCGACTGGTCAATGGCGAACTGACCCTGGCCGAAGGCGCGATTCGCGGTTGGGACAGGCGCAACGTCTATTACTTCCAGATGCTCGGGTCGCTGGCGTCGCACTACAAGTTCAGCCTCGAAGTACCGTTCAACGACCTGCCCGCCGATCAGCAGAAATTCATCCTGCACGGCAGCGGCTCGCAGAACGTCGACTTCAAGTACCTGAACGACCGCGGCGACATCGTGAAACGTTCGCACCCGTTCGAAGGCATCGTACCGAACCTGGAGCGTCGCTACCGCGAAACCGAATCGGCCTCCGTGCGCGAAGAACTGGCCAAGTTTCTCAGTACCCAGCCGTGTCCGGATTGCCGTGGCACACGCCTGCGTCGCGAGGCGCGGCATGTCTGGGTGGGCGAGAAGACTTTGCCGGCCGTCACCAATCTGCCGATTGGCGATGCGTGCGAATACTTCGGTGTGCTGAAGTTGACCGGGCGTCGCGGTGAAATTGCCGACAAGATCCTCAAGGAAATCCGCGAGCGTCTGCAGTTCCTGGTCAATGTCGGCCTCGACTATCTGTCGCTGGATCGCAGTGCCGACACGTTGTCTGGCGGTGAAGCTCAGCGGATTCGTCTGGCCAGTCAGATCGGTGCCGGCCTGGTGGGCGTTCTGTACATCCTCGATGAGCCGTCGATTGGCCTGCATCAGCGCGACAACGATCGGTTGCTGGGCACGCTCAAGCACCTGCGCGATATCGGCAACACGGTGATCGTGGTCGAGCACGATGAAGATGCGATTCGCCTGGCTGACTATGTAGTGGATATCGGCCCGGGTGCTGGCGTGCATGGCGGCCATATCGTCGCCGAAGGCACACCGGCCGAGGTCATGGCTCACCCTGACTCGCTGACCGGCAAGTACTTGTCGGGCCGGGTGAAGATCGCCGTACCGGCCAAACGCACACCGCGTAACAAGAAGTTGTCGCTGTCCCTCAAGGGTGCTCGCGGCAACAACCTGCGCAACGTCGATCTGGACATTCCGATCGGCCTGCTGACGTGCGTGACGGGCGTGTCGGGTTCGGGCAAGTCGACACTGATCAACAACACGTTGTTTCCCCTGAGCGCTACAGCACTCAATGGTGCAACGACGCTGGAAGCGTCGGCTCACGACAGCATCAAGGGCCTGGAGCATCTGGACAAGGTCGTCGACATCGACCAAAGCCCGATTGGCCGGACGCCTCGCTCCAACCCGGCGACCTACACCGGGTTGTTCACGCCGATTCGCGAACTGTTCGCTGGCGTACCGGAATCCCGCTCGCGCGGCTACGGGCCGGGGCGCTTCTCGTTCAACGTGAGGGGTGGACGCTGCGAGGCCTGCCAGGGCGACGGCTTGATCAAGGTTGAAATGCACTTCCTGCCGGACATCTACGTTCCGTGCGATGTCTGCAAGAGCAAGCGCTACAACCGCGAAACGCTGGAGATCAAGTACAAGGGCAAGAGCATCCATGAAACCCTTGAGATGACCATCGAGGAAGCTCGGGTGTTCTTCGATGCGGTGCCTGCCTTGGCACGCAAGCTTCAGACGCTGATGGATGTCGGCCTGTCGTACATCAAGCTGGGGCAATCCGCGACCACGCTGTCCGGTGGTGAAGCGCAGCGGGTGAAACTGTCCCGCGAACTGTCCAAACGCGATACCGGCAAGACGCTGTATATCCTCGATGAACCGACTACCGGTCTGCACTTCGCGGATATCCAGCAACTGCTCGACGTGTTGCATCGCCTGCGCGACCACGGCAACACCGTGGTGGTGATCGAGCACAATCTTGACGTGATCAAGACGGCTGACTGGCTGGTGGATCTTGGGCCCGAAGGTGGCTCCAAAGGCGGACAGATCATTGCGGTCGGTACGCCTGAAGAAGTCTCCGAGATGAAGCAGTCCCACACCGGTTTCTACCTCAAGCCGCTGCTGGCTCGCGACAAGGCCTGAACCCGGCCCATGAAAAAGCCCCTGTCACTTTGTCGGTGACAGGGGCTTTTTTTGTTTCAGTGCAATCAGGCGTGGGATTGCAGGTAGTTCTCGAGACCGATCAACTTGATCAGACCCATCTGCTTTTCAAGCCAGTAGGTGTGGTCTTCTTCGGTGTCATGTAATTGAACCCGCAGCATCTCGCGACTGACATAGTCTTTATGCTGCTCGCAGAGCTTGATGCCCTTGCAGAGTGCGGCGCGGACTTTGTATTCCAGGCGCAGGTCAGCAGCGAGCATGTCCGGCACAGTGGTGCCAACATCAAGGTCGTCCGGACGCATACGCGGCGTACCTTCGAGCATCAGGATACGGCGCATCAGGGCATCAGCGTGCCCGGCTTCCTCTTCCATTTCGTGGTTGATACGTTCGTAGAGCTTGGTGAAACCCCAGTCCTCATACATCCGCGAATGGACGAAATATTGATCACGCGCCGCCAGTTCGCCGGTCAGCAACGTGTTGAGGTAATCGATTACGTCTGGGTGGCCTTGCATCGCCCTACATCTCCCTGCTTGAAAGTCTGTAGTTTGAACCACGGAGACTGTTTGGTCACTTTCTTTGCGCGATAAAAGCGAAGATATTCTGAGAAAAGTGGTTTAAATAGCGCAAAAACCGCCCAAATGAGGGCGGTTCTGCTTCTCGTTTAGACTTCGTTAATCTGTACGTTGAGAGCCTTTGCGATTGCTTCTCCATACGCCGGGTCGGCCTTGAAGAAATGCTGCAATTGGCGATCAACCACATCGCTTGAGACGCCAGCCATTGCCCCGGCAATGTTGTTGACCAACAGCGCTTTCTGCTCATCGCTCATGAGGCGGAACAACGCACCGGCATGGCTGTAGTAGTCGGTGTCTTCGCGATGATCGTAACGATCAGCTGCGCCACTCAGTGCAAGAGCAGGCTCAGCGTAGCGAGGTGCTTGTTTCGGCGATTCAACGTAGCTGTTCGGCTCGTAATTCGGCGCAGCACCGCCATTGCTGCCAAACGCCATGGAACCATCACGCTGGTAGCTGTTGACCGGACTGCGAGGTGCATTCACCGGCAGCTGCTGGTGGTTGGTACCTATACGGTAGCGGTGCGCATCTGCGTAAGCGAACACGCGGCCTTGCAACATGCGGTCCGGCGACAGACCAACACCAGGCACCATGTTGCTCGGACCGAACGCCGCCTGCTCGACTTCAGCGAAGTAGTTGAGCGGATTGCGGTTGAGCTCCAGCGCGCCCACTTCAATCAGTGGAAACTCTTTCTGCGACCAGGTCTTGGTCACGTCGAAAGGGTTCTCGTAATGCGCCGCAGCCTGGGCCTCGGTCATGATCTGAATGCACACGCGCCATTTCGGGAAATCACCGCGCTCAATGGCACCGAACAGGTCGCGTTGTGCGTAATCCGGATCCGTGCCCGCCAGGCGTGCAGCTTCTGCCGGCGCCAGGTTCTTGATCCCTTGTTGGGTCTTGTAGTGCCACTTCACCCAGTGACGCTCGCCGCTGGCGTTGATCAGGCTGTAGGTATGGCTGCCGAAGCCGTGCATGTGACGATAGCCGTCAGGAATGCCACGGTCCGAAAACAGGATAGTGACCTGGTGCAGCGCCTCAGGCGAGTGCGACCAGAAGTCCCACATCATCTGCGCGCTTTTCAGATTGCTCTGCGGCAGGCGCTTTTGAGTGTGGATAAAGTCCGGAAATTTGAGCGGATCACGAATGAAGAACACCGGCGTGTTGTTGCCTACGATGTCCCAGTTGCCTTCCTCGGTGTAGAACTTCAGGGCGAAGCCACGTGGATCGCGTTCCGTGTCGGCCGAACCGCGCTCACCGCCTACGGTGGAAAACCGCAGGAAGGTTGGGGTTTGCTTTCCGACGGATTCAAACAGTTTGGCGCTGGTGTACTCGGTGATGTCACGCGTGACAGTGAACGTTCCGTAAGCACCCGAACCCTTGGCGTGTACGCGGCGCTCCGGGATGTTTTCACGGTTGAAGTGGGCGAGCTTCTCGATCAGGTGGAAGTCGTCGAGGAGCAAAGGGCCGCGAGGGCCGGCGGAGCGGGAATTCTGGTTGTCGGCGACAGGAGCGCCACTGGCGGTTGTAAGTGTTTTATTTTGGCTCATGCGATCTCTTCCTCTGTCTTCTTTAACTGCCGGCTAATCGGCTGAGAGGGAGTATTGATCATGAACGTTACACCTACTAATTCATTAACCTGTGGACGTCGATAGAAAATAACTAATGAAATGGATCGCATGGGCAAAACTTTTCAATCGCCCACAAAAAACCGGGCACTAAGGCCCGGTTTTTCGTTTCAGACTGACGTCTTACTCAGCGGATACAGCTTCACCGCCGGTAGCACGATCAACCAACTCGACGTACGCCATAGGCGCGTTGTCGCCAGTGCGGAAGCCGCACTTGAGGATGCGCAGGTAGCCACCCTCACGGGTAGCGTAACGCTTGCCCAGGTCGTTGAAGAGCTTACCAACGATAGCTTTCGAACGAGTACGGTCGAAAGCCAGACGGCGGTTAGCCAGGCTGTCTGTCTTGGCCAAAGTGATCAGCGGCTCAGCAACGCGACGCAGTTCTTTAGCTTTCGGCAGTGTAGTTTTGATCAGCTCGTGCTCGAACAGCGACACTGCCATGTTTTGAAACATGGCCTTGCGGTGCGAGCTAGTGCGGCTCAGGTGACGACCACTTTTACGATGACGCATGGTTCATTCCTTACCAAACACGACGTTCGGTGATTACGACGATCAGGCAGTCGCCTTGTCGTCCTTCTTAAGACTTGCAGGCGGCCAGTTGTCGAGGCGCATGCCGAGGGACAGACCGCGGGAGGCCAGAACGTCCTTGATTTCAGTCAAGGATTTCTTGCCAAGGTTCGGAGTCTTCAACAGCTCTACTTCGGTACGCTGAATCAGGTCACCGATGTAGTAGATGTTTTCCGCCTTAAGGCAGTTAGCCGAACGTACAGTCAGTTCCAGATCGTCAACCGGGCGAAGCAGGATCGGATCGATCTCGTCTTCCTGCTCAACAACCACTGGCTCACTGTCACCTTTGAGGTCGACGAACGCAGCCAACTGCTGTTGCAGAATGGTTGCAGCGCGGCGGATAGCCTCTTCAGGATCCAGGGTACCGTTGGTTTCCAGATCAATAACCAGCTTGTCCAGGTTAGTACGCTGCTCGACACGGGCGTTTTCCACCACGTATGCGATACGGCGAACCGGGCTGAACGAAGAGTCAAGCTGCAAGCGACCGATGCTGCGGCTTTCGTCTTCATCGCTCTGACGCGAGTCTGCCGGTTCATAACCACGACCACGAGCTACGGTGAGCTTCATGTTCAGGGCGCCGTTAGACGCCAGGTTAGCGATTACGTGATCGGGGTTAACGATCTCGACATCATGATCCAGCTGAATATCGGCAGCGGTAACCACCCCCGAACCCTTCTTCGACAAGGTCAGCGTAACTTCGTCACGACCGTGCAGCTTGATAGCCAGACCTTTAAGGTTCAACAGGATTTCAATTACGTCTTCCTGTACGCCTTCGATGGCGCTGTACTCATGGAGTACACCGTCAATCTCGGCCTCGACTACTGCACAGCCGGGCATTGAGGACAACAGGATGCGGCGCAGCGCGTTGCCCAGGGTGTGGCCGAAACCACGCTCGAGAGGCTCGAGAGTGATCTTGGCGCGGGTTGGACTGACAACCTGCACATCAATATGGCGGGGTGTCAGGAACTCATTTACCGAAATCTGCATGGATGCACCTATTTTCTAGCCCTTACTTGGAGTAGAGCTCGACAATCAGGCTTTCGTTGATGTCGGCGGACAGATCACTGCGAGCTGGAACGTTCTTGAAAACGCCCGACTTCTTCTCAGTGTCTACTTCTACCCATTCTACGCGGCCACGTTGGGCACACAGATCGAGAGCTTGGACAATGCGAAGTTGGTTCTTTGCTTTCTCGCGAATCGCGACCACGTCACCAGCACGAACCTGGTAAGACGGTACGTTTACGGTCTGACCGTTAACGCTGACGGATTTGTGCGATACCAGCTGACGGGATTCGGCACGAGTAGAGCCAAAACCCATACGGTATACAACGTTGTCCAGACGGCATTCGAGCAGTTGCAGCAGGTTTTCACCAGTTGCACCTTTCTTGCCAGCAGCTTCTTTGTAGTAGCCGCTGAATTGACGCTCGAGAACGCCGTAGATACGACGGACCTTCTGCTTTTCACGCAGTTGGGTGCCGTAATCGGACTGGCGACCGCGGCGTTGGCCGTGGATACCAGGTGCTGCTTCAATGTTGCACTTCGATTCGATCGCGCGCACGCCGCTCTTCAGAAAGAGATCGGTGCCTTCGCGACGAGCGAGTTTGCATTTTGGACCAATGTAACGAGCCATTCTTTACAATCTCCTGGATTACACGCGGCGCTTCTTCGGCGGACGGCACCCGTTGTGCGGGATTGGCGTCACGTCGGTGATGCTGGCGATCTTGTAGCCACAGCCGTTCAAAGCGCGGACTGCAGATTCACGACCTGGGCCTGGACCTTTGACGTTAACGTCGAGGTTTTTCAGACCGTATTCCAGCGCAGCTTGACCAGCACGTTCAGCAGCTACTTGAGCAGCAAACGGGGTGGACTTGCGGGAACCGCGGAAACCCGAACCACCGGAGGTAGCCCAGGAAAGAGCGTTGCCTTGACGGTCGGTGATGGTCACGATTGTGTTGTTAAAAGAAGCATGGATGTGGGCGATGCCATCAACCACTGTCTTTTTAACTTTTTTACGAGGACGAGCAGCAGGTTTAGCCATGATTAATTTCCTGTCGATTCGCTGGGGCGATTACTTGCGGATCGGCTTACGCGGACCTTTACGGGTACGCGCGTTAGTCTTGGTACGCTGACCGCGCACTGGAAGACCACGACGATGACGCAGACCGCGATAGCAACCGAGGTCCATCAAACGCTTGATTTTCATGTTGATTTCGCGACGCAGGTCACCTTCAGTGGTGAACTTCGCCACTTCGCCACGCAGCTGTTCAATCTGCTCGTCGCTCAGATCCTTGATCTTTGCGGCTGGGTTTACCCCAGTCACTGCACAGATCTTCTGCGCAGTAGTGCGACCAACACCATAGATGTAGGTCAGCGAGATAACAGTATGCTTGTTATCTGGAATGTTAACGCCTGCAATACGGGCCATTCAGTGGGACTCCAATTGACAGCTACCTACGCCCCGGAAGCCAAGAAATAGGGCGCGAGATAATATCGCTGTAATAACAAATAATCAACCCGGTAGCGCACTAGCTACCGGGCTTGAAGCACAATCACACTCAGCCTTGGCGCTGTTTGTGACGCGGTTCCGCGCTGCAAATTACTCGAACAACACCTTCGCGGCGAATAATCTTGCAGTTACGGCACAGCTTTTTCACCGATGCACGAACTTTCATCACCAACTCCTCGAACCTTATGGGTACTCAGCGCAACATGCCGCTGCCGTAACCCTTCAGGTTGGCTTTCTTCATCAGGGATTCGTACTGGTGCGAAACGAGGTGCGATTGTACTTGGGACATGAAGTCCATCACAACCACGACGACGATCAGCAACGAGGTCCCGCCAAGGTAGAACGGTACGTTTGCCGCAACCACCAGGAACTGGGGAAGCAGACACACGGCCGTCATGTAAAGAGCACCGAACATGGTCAAGCGAGTCAGAACGCCATCAATGTAGCGCGCAGACTGCTCACCTGGACGGATGCCCGGAATAAAGGCACCGGACTTCTTCAGGTTTTCCGCTACGTCTTTCGGATTGAACATCAACGCCGTATAGAAGAAGCAGAAGAAAATAATCCCTGCACTAAACAGCAGAATATTCAACGGCTGACCAGGAGCGATCGACTGCGAGATGTCCTGCAACCAGCCCATACCTTCAGACTGGCCGAACCAGGCACCCAACGAAGCCGGGAACAGCAAAATGCTGCTCGCGAAAATGGCCGGAATAACACCGGCCATGTTCACCTTCAGCGGCAAGTGGCTAGTCTGCGCAGCGAAGACCTTACGGCCCTGCTGACGCTTGGCGTAGTGAACAGCAATACGACGCTGACCACGCTCAATGAACACCACGAAACCGATAATCGCTACTGCCAGCAAACCGATGGCAACCAGGGCGAAGATGTTGATATCACCCTGACGTGCAGACTCGAAAGACTGCCCGATCGCTCTCGGAAGACCGGCGACGATACCCGAAAAAATCAACATCGAGATACCGTTGCCAACACCACGCTCAGTAATCTGCTCACCCAGCCACATCATGAACATCGCACCAGCCACAAAAGTGGATACCGCGACGAAATGGAAGCCAAAGTCACCAGTGAACGCAACGCCCTGCCCCGCCAGACCAATGGACATGCCAATTGCCTGAACAAGAGCGAGGACGACAGTGCCGTAGCGGGTGTACTGGCTGATCTTGCGACGGCCAGCTTCACCTTCCTTCTTCAACTGCTCCAGCTGCGGGCTGACGGCGGTCATCAGCTGCATGATGATCGATGCCGAAATGTACGGCATGATCCCCAGTGCAAAGATGCTCATCCGCTCCAGCGCGCCGCCGGAAAACATGTTGAACAAGCTAAGAATGGTCCCCTCATTCTGTCGAAACAGGTCCGCGAGTCGGTCCGGGTTGATACCTGGAACCGGGATGTGTGCGCCTATTCGGTAGACGATAATCGCCAGGAACAGAAAACGCAGACGAGCCCAGAGTTCAGACATACCGCCTTTGCCGAGCGCAGAGAGAGCACCTTGCTTAGCCATTTATTCCTCGAACTTGCCGCCAGCTGCTTCGATAGCCGCACGCGCACCTTTGGTGGCGCCGATTCCCTTTCCGATGGTAACAGCGCGAGTCACTTCGCCGGACAGCATGATTTTCACACGCTGTACGTTGACGTTGATCACGTTGGCATCTTTCAAGGACTGCACGGTGACGATGTCGCCTTCCACTTTAGCCAGCTCGGACAAACGCACTTCTGCGCGATCCATGGCTTTCAGGGAAACGAAACCGAACTTCGGCAGGCGACGATGCAGCGGCTGTTGACCGCCTTCAAAGCCTGGAGCAATGGTGCCACCGGAGCGGGAGGACTGACCTTTGTGGCCACGGCCACCGGTCTTGCCCAAACCACTACCGATACCACGGCCCGGACGATGCTTTTCGCGACGGGAACCCGGCGCTGGACTCAGATCATTGAGTTTCATCGATTAACCCTCGACACGCAGCATGTAGTAAGCCTTGTTGATCATCCCGCGATTCTCGGGAGTATCAAGTACTTCTACAGTGTGACCGATGCGACGCAGACCCAGACCCTTAACGCACAGTTTGTGGTTAGGGATGCGGCCGGTCATGCTTTTGATCAGCGTAACTTTAACGGTAGCCATGATCAGAAGATCTCCTTGACGCTTTTGCCACGCTTGGCGGCAATGGATTCAGGAGACTGCATAGCCTTCAAACCTTTGAAAGTGGCGTGAACCACGTTTACCGGGTTAGTCGAGCCGTAGCACTTGGCCAGAACGTTCTGAACGCCAGCAACTTCGAGAACAGCACGCATAGCGCCGCCAGCGATGATACCGGTACCTTCAGATGCAGGCTGCATGTACACCTTCGAAGCGCCGTGACCGGACTTCATTGCGTACTGCAGGGTGGTGCCGTTCAGATCAACTTGGATCATGTTGCGACGAGCAGCTTCCATTGCCTTCTGGATCGCAGCAGGCACTTCACGTGACTTGCCACGGCCGAAGCCAACACGCCCTTTACCATCACCAACCACGGTCAACGCGGTGAAAGTGAAGATACGGCCGCCTTTTACGGTTTTGGCTACGCGGTTAACTTGAACCAGCTTCTCAATGTAGCCTTCGTCGCGCTTTTGGTCGTTATTTGACATAACTTAGAACTCCAGCCCAGCTTCACGAGCAGCATCAGCCAGCGCCTTGACGCGGCCGTGGTACTTGAAGCCAGAGCGGTCGAAAGCCACCTGCGAGACGCCAGCGGCTTTAGCACGCGTAGCGACCAGCTGGCCAACCTTAGTGGCCGCGTCGATGTTGCCAGTGGCGCCATCACGCAGTTCTTTATCCAAAGTCGAGGCAGATGCCAGGACTTTGTTGCCGTCGGCCGAAATGACCTGGGCGTAGATGTGCTGCGACGAGCGGAACACGCAGAGACGCACGACTTCGAGTTCGTGCATTTTCAGGCGTGCTTTGCGAGCGCGACGCAGTCGAGTAACTTTTTTGTCGGTCATTTGCTATGCCCTACTTCTTCTTGGCTTCTTTACGACGGACGACTTCGTCCGCGTAGCGCACACCTTTGCCTTTGTACGGCTCTGGTGGACGGAAGTCGCGGATCTCGGCGGCCACTTGACCTACCAGCTGCTTATCGATACCCCGGATCAGGATATCGGTCTGGCTAGGAGTCTCAGCGGTGATGCCTTCCGGCAGTTCATAATCCACTGGGTGCGAGAAGCCAAGAGCCAGGTTCAGCACTGTGCCTTTTGCTTGCGCTTTGTAACCAACACCGACCAGCTGGAGCTTACGCTCGAAGCCTTGGCTTACGCCTTGGACCATGTTGTTTACCAACGCACGAGTGGTACCAGCCATTGCGCGAGTTTGTTGATCGCCATTGCGAGCAGCGAAACGCAGCTCACCAGCTTCTTCAACGATCTCAACGGACGAATGGATGTTCAGTTCGAGAGTGCCCTTGGCACCCTTCACCGAAAGCTGTTGGCCTGCGAATTTTACTTCGACACCGGCTGGCAGCTTAACGGGGTTCTTAGCGACGCGTGACATGCTTATCCCCCCTTAGAACACAGTGCAAAGAACTTCGCCGCCGACACCGGCAGCGCGCGCAGCACGATCCGTCATCACACCTTTGTTGGTGGAGACGATAGACACACCGAGACCGCCACGAACTTTTGGCAGATCATCGACGGACTTGTACTGACGCAGGCCTGGACGGCTAACGCGCTTCACTTCCTCGATGACCGGACGGCCTTCGAAGTACTTCAGCTCGATGGACAGCAGTGGCTTGATTTCGCTGCTGATCTGATAACCCGCAATGTAACCTTCGTCCTTCAGGACTTTGGCAACAGCTACCTTCAAAGTAGAAGATGGCATGCTTACGACGGACTTTTCAGCCATCTGGGCATTACGGATTCGAGTTAGCATGTCCGCTAACGGGTCCTGCATACTCATGGGCTAGACGCTCCTAATACACAAAAAATTAGCCTTGCGGCTACTACGTGTCGCCGAGTACATCCATGCGAAAAAAGCACGGGCTCAGGCGAGCCGGGTATTCTAGACACACCCCACAAATGAATCAAGCCCCAAAAGGGGCTTGATTCAAGTTCAAGGTCACCGGCGGTCAGGATCTTGCGATCCCGAACACCGAGACTTTGATAGTGCTTACCAGCTGGCTTTAACCAGACCAGGTACGTCACCACGCATTGCCGCTTCACGCAGTTTGTTACGGCCGAGGCCGAACTTGCGGTAAACGCCGTGTGGACGACCGGTCAGGCGGCAGCGGTTACGCATGCGCGAAGCGCTTGCGTCACGTGGCTGCTTCTGCAGAGCTACTGTAGCTTCCCAACGCGCTTCTGGACTTGCGTTCAGATCAACGATGATAGCTTTCAGTGCTGCACGCTTTTTGGCGTACTTGGCAACCGTGAGCTGACGCTTCAGCTCGCGGTTTTTCATGCTCATCTTGGCCATTTTCCTACTCCAATCAGTTGCGGAACGGGAATTTGAAAGCACGCAACAGGGCGCGACCTTCATCATCGTTCTTGGCAGTGGTGGTCAGGGTAATGTCCAGACCGCGGAGAGCATCGATCTTGTCGTAGTCGATTTCCGGGAAGATGATCTGCTCTTTAACGCCCATGCTGTAGTTACCACGACCATCGAAGGACTTGGCATTCAGGCCGCGGAAGTCGCGAACCCGAGGCAGGGAGATCGACAGCAGACGATCCAGGAATTCATACATACGCTCACGGCGCAGGGTCACTTTGACGCCGATCGGCCAACCTTCACGGACTTTAAAGCCAGCGATGGATTTCCGAGCGTAGGTCACAACGACTTTCTGGCCGGTGATCTTTTCCAGGTCAGCAACAGCGTGCTCGATGACTTTTTTGTCACCGACCGCTTCGCCCAGACCCATGTTCAGGGTGATTTTGGTAACGCGTGGAACTTCCATCACGTTCGAAAGCTTAAGTTCTTCCTTAAGCTTCGGTGCGATTTCCTTCCAGTAAATCTCTTTTAGTCGTGCCATGGTCTTCTACCTAGCAGTGTTCAAGCATCAACCGCTTTTTGGGTCGACTTGAAGACACGAATTTTCTTGCCGTCTTCTACTTTGAAACCAACGCGGTCAGCCTTGTTGGTTTCGCCGTTGAAAATGGCGACGTTAGAAGCGTCCAGTGGAGCTTCTTTTTCGACGATACCGCCTTGTACGCCCGACATCGGGTTAGGCTTGGTATGACGCTTAACCAGGTTCAGACCGCCAATAACCAGACGGTTGTTAGCGAGAACCTTAAGCACCTTACCGCGCTTACCTTTGTCTTTGCCGGCGATCACGATGATCTCGTCGTCACGACGAATCTTTTGCATGTCGGATCTCCTTACAGCACTTCTGGGGCGAGCGAGACGATTTTCATGAACTTCTCAGTACGAAGTTCACGGGTCACTGGCCCAAAGATACGGGTGCCGATCGGCTCTTGCTTGTTGTTCAGAAGAACAGCAGCGTTGCCATCAAAGCGGATAATGGAGCCATCTGCACGACGTACGCCGTGACGAGTGCGGACTACAACAGCAGTCATCACTTGGCCTTTTTTCACTTTACCGCGAGGAATTGCTTCCTTCACGGTAACTTTGATGATGTCACCGATACCAGCGTAACGACGATGGGAGCCACCCAGCACCTTGATGCACATAACGCGGCGAGCGCCGCTGTTATCGGCCACATCGAGCATGGATTGAGTCTGAATCATATAATTTCTCCGACCCCTAGTCCTTAGACTTCCACAGCGCGTTCGAGAACATCAACCAGTGCCCAAGACTTGGTCTTGGCCAGCGGACGAGTTTCACGAATAGTGACTTTGTCGCCGATGTGGCACTGATTGGTTTCGTCGTGCGCGTGCAGCTTAGTCGAACGCTTAACGTATTTACCGTAGATCGGGTGCTTTACGCGACGCTCGATCAGAACGGTGATGGTCTTGTCCATTTTGTCGCTGACAACACGGCCAGTCAGCGTACGGACGGTTTTTTCGGCTTCAGCCATGATTACTTACCTGCCTGCTGTTTGAGCACAGTCTTCACGCGAGCGATGTCACGCTTAACTTGCCGGAGCAGGTGAGACTGCCCCAACTGGCCAGTTGCTTTCTGCATGCGCAGATTGAACTGGTCGCGCAGCAGGCCGAGCAGTTGCTCGTTAAGCTGCGGCGCGTCTTTTTCACGAAGTTCGTTCGCTTTCATCACATCACCGTCCGTTTAACAAAAGCGGTGGCGAGCGGCAGCTTTGCAGCAGCCAGGGCAAAAGCCTCACGCGCCAGCTCTTCAGAAACGCCCTCGATTTCATACAGGACTTTGCCTGGCTGAATCTGGGCAACCCAGTACTCCACACTACCCTTACCTTTACCCATCCGAACTTCGAGGGGCTTTTTGGAAATAGGCTTGTCCGGGAATACACGGATCCAGATCTTGCCGCCACGTTTAACGTGACGGGTCAGTGCACGACGCGCTGACTCGATCTGACGAGCGGTGAGACGACCACGAGCTACAGACTTCAGCGCGAACTCGCCGAAGCTGACTTTGCTACCGCGCTGAGCCAGACCACGGTTGTGGCCTGTCATCTGCTTGCGGAACTTCGTACGCTTTGGTTGCAACATTTGGCGTACCCCTTACTTAGCAGCTTTTTTACGAGGCGCTGGTGCTTGTGGTTTCAGTTCTTCTTGGCGACCACCAATTACTTCGCCTTTGAAGATCCAAACCTTTACACCGATCACACCGTAAGTGGTGTGAGCTTCGTAGTTGGCATAGTCGATGTCGGCACGCAGGGTGTGCAGTGGCACACGACCTTCGCGATACCATTCAGTACGTGCGATTTCAGCACCGCCGAGACGACCGCTCACTTGGATTTTGATGCCTTTGGCACCAATGCGCATGGCGTTCTGTACAGCGCGCTTCATAGCGCGACGGAACATTACGCGACGCTCCAGCTGCTGAGCTACGCTCTGCGCAACCAACATACCGTCGAGTTCCGGCTTGCGGATTTCTTCGATATTGATGTGCACAGGCACACCCATTTGTTTGGTCAGGTCCTGACGCAGTTTCTCAACATCTTCACCTTTCTTCCCGATAACGATACCTGGACGAGCGGTGTGGATGGTGATACGTGCAGTTTGAGCCGGACGATGGATATCGATACGGCTTACGGACGCGCTTTTTAGTTTGTCTTGGAGATACTCACGCACCTTCAGATCAGCGAACAAATAGTCCGCATAAGTCCGACCGTCTGCGTACCAGACGGAGGTGTGCTCCTTGACGATTCCCAGGCGAATGCCAATGGGATGTACTTTCTGACCCATCTCTTCGACTCCGTTACTTGTCAGCAACCTTGACAGTGATATGGCAAGACCGCTTGACGATGCGATCAGCACGGCCTTTGGCACGTGGCATGATTCGCTTCAGCGAACGCCCTTCGTTGACGAAAACGGTGCTGACTTTAAGGTCATCAACGTCTGCGCCTTCGTTATGCTCGGCGTTGGCTACGGCCGACTCCAGCACTTTCTTCATGATCTCGGCGGCTTTCTTACTGCTGAAAGCCAACAGGTTGAGCGCTTCGCCCACCTTCTTCCCGCGGATCTGGTCGGCGACCAAGCGGGCTTTCTGGGCGGAGATTCGAGCGCCCGACAACTTAGCGGCTACTTCCATCGTTCCTTACCCCTTAACGCTTGGCTTTCTTGTCTGCCACGTGCCCACGATATGTGCGGGTACCGGCAAACTCGCCCAGTTTGTGGCCGACCATGTCTTCGTTCACGAGAACTGGAACATGTTGACGACCGTTATGCACTGCAATGGTCAGACCGACCATTTGTGGCAGGATCATCGAACGACGCGACCAGGTTTTCACTGGTTTGCGATCGTTCTTTTCCGCCGCCACTTCGATCTTCTTCAGTAGGTGAAGATCAATAAAAGGACCTTTTTTCAGAGAACGTGGCACTGTCGTATCCCTCTATTTACTTGCGACGACGGACGATCATTTTGTCGGTACGCTTATTACCACGAGTCTTCGCGCCCTTAGTCGGGAAGCCCCATGGCGATACCGGATGACGACCACCAGAGGTACGACCTTCACCACCACCATGTGGGTGGTCAACCGGGTTCATGGCAACACCACGAACGGTTGGGCGAACGCCACGCCAGCGTTTGGCACCAGCTTTACCCAGCGAACGCAGGCTGTGCTCGGAGTTCGAGACTTCACCCAGGGTCGCGCGGCATTCAGCCAGCACTTTACGCATCTCACCAGAACGCAGACGCAGGGTCACGTAGACACCTTCACGAGCGATCAGCTGAGCCGAAGCACCAGCGGAACGAGCGATTTGCGCGCCTTTACCTGGCTTCAATTCGATGCCGTGTACGGTGCTACCAACTGGAATGTTACGCAGTTGCAGAGCGTTGCCCGGCTTGATCGGTGCCAGAGCACCTGCGATCAGCTGGTCGCCAGCACTCACGCCTTTAGGCGCGATGATGTAGCGACGCTCGCCATCTGCGTACAGCAGCAGAGCGATGTGAGCAGTACGGTTTGGATCGTATTCGATACGCTCGACAGTGGCAGCGATGCCATCTTTGTCATTGCGACGGAAATCGACCAGACGATAATGCTGCTTATGGCCACCACCGATGTGACGAGTGGTAATACGACCATTGTTGTTACGACCACCAGTCTTCGATTTTTTCTCGAGCAGCGGTGCGTGAGGAGCGCCTTTATGCAGCTCCTGGTTGACCACCTTGACCACAAAACGGCGGCCAGGGGAAGTCGGTTTGCATTTAACGATTGCCATGATGCACCCCTTCCTTACTCAGCACTGCTGCTGAAATCGAGATCTTGGCCTGGCTGAAGGGAGATAACTGCCTTCTTCCAGTCATTACGCTTGCCCAGACCGCGAGCAGTGCGCTTGCTCTTACCCAGAACATTCAGGGTAGTAACACGCTCTACTTTCACGCTGAACAGGCTTTCGACGGCCTTCTTGATTTCCAGCTTGGTTGCGTCAGTTGCAACCTTGAAAACGAACTGGCCTTTCTTGTCAGCCAGAACCGTAGCCTTCTCGGAAACGTGCGGGCCAAGCAGAACTTTAAATACGCGTTCCTGGTTCATCCCAGCAGCTCCTCGAATTTCTTCACGGCCGACACGGTGATCAACACCTTGTCGTATGCGATCAGACTAACTGGATCGGAACCTTGCACGTCACGTACATCAACGTGTGGCAGGTTACGAGCAGCCAGGTACAGGTTCTGATCAACCACTTCAGACACGATCAAGACGTCAGTCAGGCCCATGCCGGTCAGTTTGCTCAGCAGATCTTTGGTCTTCGGTGCATCAACAGCGAAGTCCTGAACCACAACCAGACGATCAGTACGCACCAGCTCAGCAAGGATGGAACGCATTGCTGCGCGATACATCTTCTTGTTCAGCTTCTGGGTGTGATCCTGAGGACGAGCTGCGAAAGTGGTACCGCCGCCACGCCAGATTGGGCTACGGATAGTACCGGCACGAGCACGGCCAGTACCTTTCTGACGCCATGGGCGCTTACCGCCACCACGAACGTCGGAACGGGTCTTTTGCTGCTTGCTACCTTGACGGCCGCCGGCCATGTAGGCCACGACTGCTTGGTGAACCAGCGTCTCGTTGAATTCGCCGCCAAATGTCAGTTCGGAAACTTCGATCGCTTGAGCGTCATTTACATTTAATTGCATGTCAGCTTCCCCTTAACCGCGAGCCTTGGCTGCTGGACGTACAACCAAGTTGCCGCCAGTAGCGCCAGGAACAGCGCCCTTGACCAACAACAGATTGCGTTCAGCGTCCACGCGCACTACTTCGAGGGACTGCACGGTCACGCGCTCAGCGCCCATATGACCGGACATTTTTTTGCCCTTGAATACACGACCAGGAGTCTGGCACTGGCCGATAGAGCCTGGAACGCGGTGGGACACGGAGTTACCGTGGGTATTATCTTGCCCGCGGAAGTTCCAACGCTTGATCGTACCCTGGAAGCCTTTACCCTTGGACTGACCGGTTACATCAACCAGTTGACCAGCGGCGAAGATTTCAGCGTTGATCAGATCGCCGGCCTGGTACTCGCCTTCTTCAAGGCGGAATTCCATTACGGTACGACCAGCGGCAACGTTCGCTTTAGCGAAGTGGCCAGCCTGAGCAGCTGTAACACGCGAAGCACGACGCTCGCCTACAGTGACTTGCACTGCACGATAGCCATCGGTCTCTTCAGTTTTGAACTGGGTGACGCGATTCGGCTCGATCTCAATGACCGTGACCGGAATGGAGACACCTTCTTCGGTGAAAATACGGGTCATACCGCATTTACGACCGACTACACCAATAGTCATGTTGTAAACCTCATGAGTGTACGGGGCTTTCACCCGCTATGGCCGCCCATTTCAGAGCGTTACACGACTAAGACCGAGTCTTAGCCGAGGCTGATCTGCACTTCCACACCGGCCGCAAGATCAAGCTTCATAAGAGCATCAACGGTTTTATCCGTTGGCTGGACGATGTCCAGAACGCGCTTATGAGTACGGATCTCGTACTGGTCACGCGCATCTTTGTTGACGTGCGGGGAGACCAGAACGGTGAACCGCTCTTTACGGGTAGGCAGTGGAATTGGACCACGCACTTGAGCACCAGTACGTTTCGCGGTTTCCACGATTTCCTGGGTGGATTGGTCGATCAGGCGATGGTCAAAAGCCTTCAACCTGATACGGATTTGCTGATTTTGCATTGGATTTCAGACTCCGGCTGCTATTCCCACCGAGCGCAATACGCCCGTTAAAAGGAGGCGCAATTCTATAGACGCCCCAGATAGGTGTCAACCCAATAAAAAAGCCCCCGCTAAGCGGGGGCTTTTTCAAGTCATCACTTATTAAGCGATGATTTTGGCTACGACGCCAGCGCCGACGGTACGACCGCCTTCACGGATAGCGAAACGCAGACCATCTTCCATTGCGATGGTTTTGATCAGGGTGACAACCATTTTGATGTTGTCGCCTGGCATTACCATTTCAACGCCTTCCGGCAGTTCGCAGTTACCGGTCACGTCAGTGGTCCGGAAGTAGAACTGTGGACGGTAGCCTTTGAAGAACGGAGTGTGACGACCGCC
This sequence comes from Pseudomonas migulae, assembly GCF_024169315.1. NCBI lineage: Bacteria > Pseudomonadati > Pseudomonadota > Gammaproteobacteria > Pseudomonadales > Pseudomonadaceae > Pseudomonas > Pseudomonas migulae. Next base: position 3,238,511 of record NZ_JALJWR010000001.1, read on the forward strand.
TTCTTCTTTGCTCAACACGTACACTTCAGCTTCGAAGGTAGTGTGCGGCTTAACCGAACCTGGCTTGACCAGAACCTGGCCACGCTCAACGTCGTCACGCTTGGTGCCACGCAGCAGCACGCCGCAGTTCTCGCCAGCACGACCTTCGTCGAGCAGTTTGCGGAACATTTCAACACCGGTGCAGGTGGTGACGGTAGTGTCACGCAGACCAACGATTTCCAGTGGATCCTGAACCTTGACGATACCGCGCTCGATACGACCAGTTACAACAGTACCGCGACCGGAGATCGAGAATACGTCTTCGATTGGCATCAGGAACGGCTTGTCGATAACACGGACTGGATCTGGGATGTAGCTGTCCAGAGTCTCAACCAGTTTACGAACGGCAGTGGTGCCCATTTCGTTGTCGTCTTGGCCGTTCAGAGCCATCAGAGCCGAACCGATGATGATCGGAGTGTCGTCACCTGGGAAGTCGTAAGTGCTCAGCAGATCGCGCACTTCCATCTCAACCAGTTCCAGCAGCTCAGCGTCGTCAACCATGTCAGCCTTGTTCAGGAAGACAACGATGTACGGAACGCCAACCTGACGGGACAGCAGGATGTGCTCACGGGTTTGTGGCATCGGACCATCAGCGGCCGAGCAAACCAGGATAGCGCCGTCCATCTGAGCAGCACCGGTGATCATGTTCTTCACATAGTCAGCGTGACCTGGGCAGTCAACGTGAGCGTAGTGACGAATCAGCGAGTTGTATTCAACGTGCGCGGTGTTGATGGTGATACCACGAGCCTTTTCTTCTGGAGCGCTATCGATTTTGTCGAAAGCAACAACAGCCGAACCGAAAACTTCGGAGCAGACGCGAGTCAGAGCAGCAGTCAGAGTGGTTTTACCATGGTCAACGTGACCGATGGTGCCAACGTTGACGTGCGGTAGGGAACGATCAAATTTTTCTTTAGCCACGACAATTAACTCCTAGCCTAAAGGGGCTGAATCAGCCTTGTTTTTTGGTAACGGTTTCGACGATGTGCGACGGAGCCGTATTGTATTTTTTGAATTCCATAGAGTAGCTTGCGCGACCTTGGGACATGGAACGGACGTCGGTCGCATAACCGAACATCTCACCCAGCGGAACTTCAGCACGAATTACTTTGCCGGAGACCGTGTCTTCCATACCCAGGATCATGCCGCGACGACGGTTAAGGTCGCCCATCACGTCACCCATATAGTCTTCAGGTGTAACAACCTCTACCGCCATGATCGGCTCAAGCAACTCACCACCGCCCTTCTGGGCCAGTTGCTTGGTAGCCATGGAAGCAGCCACCTTAAACGCCATCTCGTTGGAGTCGACGTCGTGGTAGGAACCATCAAACACAGTAGCCTTCAGGCCGATCAGCGGATAGCCGGCAACAACGCCGTTCTTCATCTGCTCTTCGATACCCTTCTGGATAGCCGGGATGTATTCCTTAGGAACCACACCACCCACTACTTCGTTCACGAATTGCAGACCTTCCTGACCTTCGTCAGCAGGAGCAAAACGGATCCAGCAGTGGCCGAACTGACCACGACCGCCGGACTGACGAACGAACTTGCCTTCGATTTCGCAATTCTTCGTGATGCGCTCACGATAGGAAACCTGAGGCTTACCGATGTTGGCTTCGACGTTGAACTCACGGCGCATCCGGTCAACCAGGATGTCCAGGTGCAACTCGCCCATGCCGGAGATGATCGTTTGACCAGTCTCTTCATCAGTTTTGACGCGGAAAGATGGATCTTCCTGAGCAAGTTTGCCCAGAGCGATACCCATTTTTTCCTGGTCGTCCTTGGTCTTAGGCTCTACGGCAACCGAAATAACCGGCTCCGGGAAGTCCATGCGAACCAGGATGATTGGCTTGTCAGCGTTGCACAAAGTTTCACCAGTGGTGACGTCCTTCATGCCGATCAAGGCCGCGATGTCACCAGCGCGTACTTCCTTGATTTCTTCACGGGCGTTTGCGTGCATTTGCACCATACGACCCACACGCTCTTTCTTGCCTTTAACCGAGTTGATCACGCCGTCGCCGGAGGCCAACACGCCCGAGTAAACTCGAACGAAGGTCAAGGTACCCACGAATGGGTCGGTAGCGATCTTGAACGCCAGAGCCGAGAACGGCTCGCTGTCGTCTGCGTGACGCTCCATTTCCTTGGTCTCGTCATCCGGGTCAGTACCCTTGATGGCAGGAATGTCGGTAGGAGCAGGCAGGTAGTCGATAACGGCGTCGAGAACCAGGGGAACACCCTTGTTCTTGAAGGAAGAACCGCAAACAGCCAGAACGATCTCGCCAGCGATAGTACGCTGACGCAGAGCGGCCTTGATTTCCGCGTTGGTGAGTTCTTCACCTTCGAGGTACTTGTTCATCAGCTCTTCGCTGGCTTCGGCTGCAGCTTCAATCATGTTGCCGCGCCATTCGTCAGCCAGTTCCTGCAATTCAGCAGGGATAGGCTTGCGAACAGGAACCATGCCTTTGTCGGAGTCATTCCAGTAAACAGCTTCCATGGCCATCAGATCGATCTGACCCTGGAAATTGTCTTCGGAACCGATAGCCAACTGGATTGGCACCGGGGTGTGACCCAGACGCTGCTTGATCTGACCGATCACGCGCAGGAAGTTCGCACCAGCACGGTCCATCTTGTTTACGTAAACAAGACGTGGAACGCCGTATTTGTTGGCCTGACGCCATACGGTTTCCGACTGAGGCTCAACACCCGAGGTACCGCAGAACACAACGACCGCGCCGTCGAGAACACGCAGGGAACGTTCAACTTCAATAGTGAAGTCAACGTGGCCCGGGGTGTCGATGACGTTGAAGCGGTATTGGTCTTTGTGCTGCTTCTCGGAACCCTGCCAGAAGGCGGTAATGGCAGCAGAAGTAATGGTAATACCACGCTCCTGCTCCTGCACCATCCAGTCGGTGGTCGCGGCGCCGTCATGCACCTCGCCCATTTTGTGACTTTTGCCAGTGTAAAAAAGGACGCGCTCGGTGGTGGTGGTTTTACCAGCATCCACGTGAGCTACGATACCAATGTTACGGTAGCGATTAATCGGTGTTGTACGAGCCATAAAGCCCTCGCAAAATTAGTGACGCTAAAATTAGAAGCGGTAGTGCGAGAAAGCCTTGTTGGCTTCAGCCATACGGTGCACGTCTTCACGCTTCTTAACTGCAGCACCTTTACCTTCAGCAGCGTCCAACAGTTCGCCAGCCAAACGCAGAGCCATAGACTTCTCGCCGCGCTTACGGGCGAAGTCTACCAACCAGCGCATTGCCAGAGCGTTACGACGGGACGGACGAACTTCGACCGGAACCTGGTAAGTAGCACCGCCTACACGGCGCGACTTTACTTCGACCAGCGGAGCGATGGCGTCGAGAGCTTTCTCGAAGATTTCCAGGGGGTCGCTGTTCTTGCGTTCTTTAACCTTTTCCAGCGCGCCATAAACGATACGCTCGGCAACGGCTTTCTTGCCGCTTTCCATCACGTGGTTCATGAACTTGGCCAGGATCTGGCTGCCGTATTTTGGATCGTCAAGCACTTCGCGCTTGGCTGCTACGCGTCTTCTTGGCATGGATAAGCCCTCAAACGGTCTTCAGGTTCGCTCGGAATCGGTGCCCTTTCGGGACGCCTCCGACCTTACTCTTATCGACTCAGAAAAATAGATGATTCAGTTTTTACAAAAAGCCGCTACTACTTAGGCTTCTTGGTACCGTACTTCGAACGACCCTGGTTACGACCTTTAACGCCGGAAGTATCCAAAGAACCGCGAACGGTGTGGTAACGAACACCTGGCAAGTCTTTTACACGGCCGCCACGAATCAGGACGACGCTGTGCTCTTGCAGGTTGTGGCCTTCACCGCCGATGTACGAGGAAACCTCGAAACCGTTGGTCAGACGCACACGGCATACTTTACGCAGTGCCGAGTTAGGTTTTTTCGGCGTGGTGGTATACACACGGGTGCATACGCCACGACGTTGCGGGCAGTTCTGCAGCGCGGGCACGTCGGATTTCTCGACGATACGCTTACGCGGCTGACGTACCAGCTGGTTGATAGTTGCCATCTACTAGCTCCACTGTTGTCTTGCGACGCTATTGTCTTGCAAGAAAAGCAAAATGGCAGGAACGAATTCCCGCCAAATTTAGGGGTACAAGAGTCTAAAGAGGATCTTGTCCCCAGTCAAGGCAAGGCCCCGACCTTCCCGCTCATCCAACCTCGACAAAATGTCTTGATTCGATGAACGGGACGATCGGGGCCTTACGCTCATTTATCGCAGAACTCAGTTACCGCTCGAGTTCAGCGCTTCGGTCAGTGCAGCTTCCACTTCACTGGCGCTTACGCGCAACGGCTTGTCAGCATCACGGCGACGCTTGCGCTCGCTGTGATATGCCAAACCGGTACCCGCCGGGATCAGACGACCCACGACTACGTTCTCTTTCAGGCCGCGCAGGTAATCGCGCTTGCCGGTTACCGCCGCTTCGGTCAGTACTCGAGTGGTTTCCTGGAAGGAAGCCGCCGAGATGAACGATTCGGTGGACAACGACGCCTTGGTGATACCCAGCAACACGCGAGTGAACTTGGAAACGAATTTCTCGTCGCCTGCCAGACGCTCGTTCTCTACCAGAACGTGAGTCAATTCCATCTGGTCGCCCTTGATGAAACTGGAATCGCCGGATTCAGCGATTTCAACTTTACGCAGCATCTGACGCAGGATGGTCTCGATGTGCTTGTCGTTGATCTTCACGCCTTGCAGACGGTAAACGTCCTGGATCTCGTTCACGATGTACTTGGCCAGCGCACTCACACCCAGCAGACGCAGGATGTCGTGTGGATCGCTAGGGCCGTCGGAGATAACTTCGCCGCGGTTTACCTGTTCGCCTTCGAAGACGTTCAGGTGGCGCCACTTCGGAATCAGCTCTTCGTACGGATCGCTACCGTCGTTCGGGGTGATAACCAGACGGCGCTTGCCTTTGGTCTCTTTACCGAACGCGATGGTGCCGCTGACTTCAGCCAGAATCGAGGCTTCTTTCGGACGACGGGCTTCGAACAAGTCGGCAACACGCGGCAGACCACCGGTGATGTCACGGGTCTTCGAAGTCTCTTGCGGAATACGAGCGATAACATCACCGATCGCGATTTTCGCACCATCCGCAACACCGACCAGGGCGTTGGCTGGCAGGAAGTACTGAGCGATAACGTCAGTGCCTGGCAGCAACAGATCCTTGCCGTTGTCATCAACCATCTTCACAGCAGGACGGATATCTTTACCGGCAGCTGGACGGTCTTTGGCGTCGAGTACTTCAATGTTGGTCATACCGGTCAATTCGTCAGTCTGACGCTTGATCGTGATGCCTTCTTCCATGCCCACGTAGGTCACGGTACCTTTCATTTCGGTAACGATCGGGTGAGTGTGCGGATCCCACTTGGCCACGATTGCGCCAGCGTCGACCTTGTCACCCTCTTTAACCGAAATCACAGCACCGTACGGCAGCTTGTAACGCTCACGCTCACGACCGAAGTCATCAGCGATGGCCAGCTCACCGGAACGGGACACAGCAACCAGGCAACCATCCACTCGCTCAACGTGCTTCAGGTTGTGCAGACGGACGGTACCGCCATTCTTCACCTGAACGCTGTCGGCTGCGGAGGTCCGGCTTGCCGCACCACCGATGTGGAACGTACGCATGGTCAGCTGGGTACCCGGCTCACCGATGGACTGGGCAGCGATAACGCCGACCGCTTCACCGATGTTCACCTGGTGACCACGAGCCAGGTCACGGCCGTAGCACTTGGCGCAAATGCCGTAGCGGGTTTCGCAGCTGATCGGCGAACGCACGATCACTTCGTCGATGCTGTTCAGCTCGATGAACTCGACCCACTTCTCATCTACCAGCGTGCCGGCAGGAACGATAACTTCCTCGGTACCTGGCTTGAATACGTCACGGGCAATGACACGACCCAATACGCGTTCACCCAATGGCTCAACAACGTCACCGCCTTCAATGTGCGGAGTCATTACCAGGCCATGTTCGGTGCCGCAATCGATCTCGGTCACAACCAGATCCTGCGCTACGTCTACCAGACGACGAGTCAGGTAACCGGAGTTCGCAGTTTTCAACGCGGTATCCGCCAAACCTTTACGAGCACCGTGAGTGGAGATGAAGTACTGAAGTACGCTCAAACCTTCACGGAAGTTCGCAGTAATCGGCGTTTCGATGATGGAGCCGTCCGGCTTGGCCATCAGGCCACGCATACCGGCGAGCTGACGGATCTGCGCAGCAGAACCCCGTGCGCCCGAGTCGGCCATCATGTACATCGAGTTGAAGGATTCCTGGTCGACTTCGACGCCATGACGGTCGATGACTTTCTCTTTCGAGAGGTTGGCCATCATCGCTTTGGAAACTTCGTCGTTCGCCTTGGACCAAAGGTCGATCACTTTGTTGTACTTCTCGCCCTGGGTTACCAGGCCGGAGGCGTACTGACTTTCGATCTCTTTCACTTCGTCGGTAGCAGCACCGATGATGCGGGCTTTTTCATCCGGGATAACGAAGTCGTTAACACCGATGGAAACGCCGGAAATGGTCGAATAGGCAAAACCGGTGTACATCAACTGGTCAGCGAAGATCACGGTCTCTTTCAAACCAACCACGCGGTAGCACTGGTTGATCAGCTTGGAGATCGCTTTTTTCTTCATCGGCTGGTTGACGACATCGTACGACAGGCCAGGTGGAACAACCTGGAACAACAGCGCACGGCCGACAGTGGTGTCGACGATACGGGTGTTCTTGACGCTGCCACCATCACGATCGTTGACGGTTTCGTTGATCCGCACTTTGACCTTGGCGTGCAGTGCGGCTTCGCCAGCACGGAACACACGGTCAACTTCCTGCAGATCCGCGAACACACGACCTTCGCCCTTGGCGTTGATCGCTTCACGAGTCATGTAGTACAGACCCAATACAACGTCCTGCGACGGAACGATGATTGGCTCACCGTTGGCTGGCGACAGAATGTTGTTGGTCGACATCATCAACGCACGCGCTTCCAGCTGGGCTTCCAGCGTCAGCGGTACGTGCACGGCCATTTGGTCGCCGTCGAAGTCGGCGTTGTACGCAGCACAGACCAACGGGTGCAGCTGGATAGCCTTACCTTCGATCAGTACCGGTTCAAACGCCTGGATACCCAGACGGTGAAGGGTCGGTGCACGGTTGAGGAGAACCGGGTGTTCACGGATCACTTCAGCGAGAACGTCCCAAACCTCTGGCAGCTCGCGCTCGACCATCTTCTTGGCAGCTTTGATGGTGGTAGCGAGACCACGCATTTCCAGCTTGCCGAAAATGAACGGCTTGAACAGCTCGAGAGCCATTTTCTTCGGCAGACCGCACTGGTGCAGACGCAGGGTCGGACCTACGGTAATTACCGAACGACCGGAGTAGTCAACACGCTTACCGAGCAAGTTCTGACGGAAACGACCCTGCTTACCCTTGATCATGTCAGCCAGGGATTTCAGAGGACGCTTGTTGGAACCGGTGATAGCACGACCACGACGACCGTTGTCGAGCAGTGCATCGACAGCTTCCTGCAACATACGCTTTTCGTTGCGCACGATGATGTCCGGAGCGGACAGATCGAGCAGGCGCTTCAAGCGGTTGTTACGGTTGATCACTCGACGATACAGATCGTTGAGGTCGGAAGTCGCGAAGCGACCGCCATCCAGCGGGACCAGTGGACGCAGATCTGGCGGCAGAACCGGCAGAACGGTCAGCACCATCCATTCTGGAAGGTTGCCGGAACCCTGGAAGGCTTCCATCAACTTCAGACGCTTGGACAGCTTCTTGATTTTGGTTTCGGAGTTGGTTTGCGGAATCTCTTCACGCAGACGGCCAATCTCGTGTTCCAGATCGATAGCGTGCAGCAGTTCACGGACAGCTTCGGCACCCATGCGGGCATCGAAATCGTCGCCGAACTCTTCCAGCGCTTCGAAGTACTGCTCGTCGTTCAGCAGCTGACCCTTTTCAAGGGTGGTCATGCCTGGATCGATAACGACATAGCTCTCGAAGTAGAGAACACGTTCGATATCACGCAGGGTCATGTCCATCAGCAAGCCGATACGGGACGGCAACGATTTCAGGAACCAGATGTGGGCAACTGGCGAGGCCAGTTCGATGTGCGCCATGCGCTCACGACGAACTTTGGCCAGCGCGACTTCAACGCCGCACTTCTCGCAGATCACACCACGGTGCTTCAAGCGCTTGTACTTACCGCACAGGCACTCGTAATCCTTTACCGGGCCAAAGATCTTGGCGCAGAACAGGCCGTCACGCTCAGGTTTGAACGTACGGTAGTTAATGGTTTCCGGCTTTTTAACTTCACCGAACGACCACGAACGGATCATCTCAGGCGATGCCAATCCAATACGGATGGCGTCGAACTCTTCGACTTGACCCTGGTTTTTCAGCAAATTCAGTAGGTCTTTCAAGGCCTTTCCTCCTGGCGGAGCAGAAAGCGGGCAATCCTGCCCCGCTCTCGATTCGCGTCACGTGTTATTCGGTTTCCAGATCGATATCGATGCCGAGGGAACGAATTTCCTTGATCAACACGTTGAAGGACTCGGGCATGCCCGGCTCCATACGGTGATCGCCATCCACGATGTTTTTGTACATCTTGGTACGGCCGTTCACATCGTCCGACTTCACTGTGAGCATTTCTTGCAGAGTGTAAGCAGCACCGTATGCTTCCAGTGCCCAGACCTCCATCTCCCCGAAACGCTGACCACCGAACTGCGCCTTACCACCCAGCGGCTGCTGGGTAACCAGGCTGTACGAACCAGTAGAACGAGCATGCATCTTGTCGTCTACCAAGTGGTTCAGCTTCAGCATGTACATGTAGCCAACAGTAACCGGGCGCTCGAACTTGTTGCCGGTACGGCCGTCGGTCAGCTGCATCTGGCCGCTTTCTGGCAGGTCTGCCAGTTTCAGCATGGCCTTGATTTCGCTTTCCTTGGCACCGTCGAACACTGGAGTGGCCATTGGAACGCCGCCACGCAGGTTCTTCGCCAGATCCAGGATTTCCTGATCGGAGAAGCTATCCAGATCTTCGTTACGACCGCCGATCTGGTTGTAGATCTCGTCGAGGAATTTACGAAGCTCAGCAACTTTGCGCTGCTCTTCGATCATCCGGTTGATCTTCTCGCCCAGACCTTTGGCCGCGAGGCCGAGGTGGGTTTCAAGGATCTGACCAACGTTCATACGCGAAGGAACGCCCAACGGGTTGAGGACAACGTCGACCGGGGTGCCATTGGCATCGTGCGGCATGTCTTCAACCGGCATGATCACAGAGACCACACCTTTGTTACCGTGACGACCGGCCATCTTGTCGCCCGGCTGGATGCGGCGACGGATTGCCAGGTAAACCTTGACGATTTTCAGCACGCCTGGAGCCAGGTCATCGCCCTGCTGCAGTTTGCGCTTCTTGTCTTCGAACTTGTCGTCCAGCAGACGGCGGCGATCAACGATATAGGCCTGAGCCTTCTCGAGTTGCTCGTTCAGAGCATCTTCAGCCATGCGCAGTTTGAACCACTGACCATGCTCAAGACCGTCGAGAACTTCGTCGGTGATGTCCTGACCTTTCTTCAGGCCGGCGCCGCCTTCGGCTTTGTGGCCGACCAGAGCGGAACGCAGACGTTCGAAAGTGGCGCCTTCAACGATACGGAACTCTTCGTTCAGGTCCTTGCGGATCTCGTCGAGTTGAGTCTTCTCGATCGACAGTGCACGAGCATCACGCTCAACGCCGTCGCGAGTGAAGACCTGTACGTCGATGACGGTACCCTTGGTGCCGGTAGGCACACGCAGGGAGGTGTCTTTAACGTCGCTGGCTTTTTCACCGAAAATGGCACGCAGCAGCTTCTCTTCCGGAGTCAGTTGGGTCTCGCCTTTCGGAGTGACCTTACCTACCAGAATGTCGCCTGCGCCGACTTCAGCACCTACGTAAACGATACCGGCTTCGTCCAGTTTGTTCAGTGCAGCTTCACCCACGTTAGGGATGTCTGCAGTGATTTCCTCTGGCCCAAGCTTGGTGTCACGCGCCACACAGGTCAGTTCCTGAATGTGGATCGTGGTGAAGCGATCTTCCTGAACCACACGCTCGGACAGGCAGATGGAGTCTTCGAAGTTGAAGCCGTTCCATGCCATGAACGCGATGCGCATGTTCTGACCCAGTGCCAGTTCACCCATGTCGGTGGACGGACCGTCGGCCATGATGTCGCTACGCTGAACCCGATCACCTTTACGCACCAGCGGACGCTGGTTGATGCAGGTGTTCTGGTTGGAGCGGGTGTACTTGGTCAGGTTGTAGATGTCGACACCAGCTTCGCCGGTTTCAACTTCGTCATCAGCAACACGAACCACGATACGGCTGGCGTCAACGGAATCGATAACGCCACCACGACGAGCCACGACGCAAACGCCGGAGTCACGAGCTACGTTACGCTCCATGCCGGTACCGACCAGCGGCTTGTCAGCGCGCAGGGTTGGTACAGCTTGACGCTGCATGTTCGAACCCATCAACGCACGGTTGGCGTCGTCGTGCTCGAGGAACGGGATCAGCGACGCTGCAACCGAAACTACCTGCTTCGGCGATACGTCCATCAAGGTGACGTCTTCCGGCGCCTTGACGGTGAACTCGTTCAAGTGACGAACAGCTACCAGTTCGTCGATCAGGACTTTCTTGTCATTCATCGTGGCCGAAGCCTGAGCGATCACGTGATCAGCTTCTTCGATGGCGGACAGGAATACGATCTCGTCGGTGACCAGAGCGTCTTTCACCACACGGTACGGGCTCTCGAGGAAGCCGTACTGGTTGGTGCGCGCATAGGCAGCCAGGGAGTTGATCAGACCGATGTTCGGACCTTCCGGCGTTTCAATCGGGCAAACACGACCGTAGTGCGTCGGGTGTACGTCACGGACTTCAAAGCCAGCACGCTCACGAGTCAGACCGCCAGGGCCGAGTGCAGAAACACGACGCTTGTGGGTGATCTCGGACAGCGGGTTGTTCTGGTCCATGAACTGGGACAGCTGGCTGGAACCGAAGAACTCTTTCACCGCGGCAGCCACTGGCTTGGCGTTGATCAGGTCTTGCGGCATCAGGCCTTCGCTTTCAGCCATCGACAGACGCTCTTTGACCGCACGCTCAACACGTACCAGGCCAACGCGGAACTGGTTCTCAGCCATTTCGCCTACGCAGCGAACACGACGGTTACCCAGGTGGTCGATGTCATCGACAATGCCTTTACCGTTACGGATGTCGACCAGAGTCTTCAGAACCGCAACGATGTCTTCTTTGCACAACACGCCCGAACCTTCGATCTCGGTACGACCGATACGACGGTTGAACTTCATCCGGCCGACCGCAGACAGGTCGTAGCGCTCAGGGCTGAAGAACAGGTTGTTGAACAGAGTCTCGGCAGCGTCTTTGGTTGGCGGCTCGCCTGGACGCATCATGCGATAGATCTCTACCAGCGCTTCCAATTGGTTGCTGGTGGAGTCGATCTTCAGAGTGTCGGAGACGAACGGACCGCAGTCGATATCGTTGGTGTACAGAGTTTCGATGCGAACAACTTGAGCCTTGGCGATTTTCGCCAGGATCTCGGTGTTCAGCTCGGTGTTGCACTCTGCCAGGATTTCGCCGGTTGCCGGATGCACGATGACCTTGGCGGTAGTGCGACCCAGGACGTAGTCCAGAGGCACTTGCAGCTCTTTGATCCCGGCTTTTTCCAGCTGGTTGATGTGGCGAGCGGTGATACGACGACCTTGCTCGACAATAACCTTGCCTTTGTCATCCAGGATATCCAGGACAGCAATTTCACCACGCAGGCGCTGAGGCACCAGTTCCAGGCTGAGGTTTTCACCTTGCACGTGGAAGACGTTGGTGGTGTAGAACGCGTCGAGCACTTCTTCAGTGGTATAGCCGAGCGCGCGCAGCAGTACCGATGCAGGCAGCTTGCGACGACGGTCGATACGCACGAACACGCAGTCTTTCGGGTCGAACTCGAAGTCCAGCCACGAACCGCGGTAAGGAATGATACGCGCGGAGTACAGCAGTTTGCCGGAGCTGTGCGTCTTGCCACGGTCGTGGTCGAAGAACACGCCCGGGGAACGGTGCAGCTGGGAAACGATTACACGCTCGGTACCGTTGATTACGAAGGTACCGTTCTCAGTCATCAGGGGGATTTCACCCATGTAGACTTCTTGCTCTTTGATGTCCTTGATCGCTTTGTTCGACGATTCTTTGTCGAAAATGATCAGGCGCACTTTTACCCGCAAAGGTACGGCGTAAGTTACACCGCGCAATACGCATTCTTTGACATCAAATGCCGGTTCGCCCAGGCGATAACCGACGTACTCCAGCGCAGCATTGCCGGAGTAGCTGATGATCGGGAAAACGGATTTGAAGGCCGCATGCAGGCCCACGTCGCGGAACTGATCTTTAGTCGCTCCCGCCTGCAAGAATTCACGATACGAATCCAGCTGGATTGCCAGGAGATACGGCACATCCATGACGTCCGGCAACTTGCTAAAGTCCTTGCGGATACGTTTTTTCTCAGTATATGAGTAAGCCATCAGCGTTCCCCAGCTTGGTCACCTGCTTGTTTGGCCCCTCCCGACGGGAGCAGCCAGAAAATCGTGCAAACCCCATGGTTTGCGCCACCGCATCGGGTGGTTACAGCTCGTTACCAGCACCGACCCAGTCGGTTGCCAATAACGGAAAAAGGCCGGTGGCAAGAGCCACCAGCCATCAGCCTTTCGCTTAACGCTCGGGCTGGAGGAGCAAAGTCGATGCTTACTTCAGCTCGACTTTAGCGCCTGCTTCTTCCAGAGTAGCTTTGGCTTTGTCAGCTGCGTCTTTCGAAACAGCTTCCAGAACCATGGCAGGAGCGCCGTCAACTACAGCCTTGGCTTCTTTCAGGCCCAGACCGGTCAGTTCACGTACTGCCTTGATCACGTTAACTTTCTTCTCGCCAGCTTCGGTCAGCATGACGTTGAATTCAGTTTGTTCTTCAACAACGGCAGCAACAGCAGCTGGACCAGCGGAAGCAGCAGCAGCGGAAACGCCGAACTTCTCTTCCATGGCCTTGATCAGCTCAACGATTTCCAGAACGGATTTTTCGCCGATTGCTTCGATGATTTGGTCGTTAGTCAGAGACATGACTATAAATTCCTGTATTGGGGTGACAGCCTACGCGGCCATCGAAATAAACAATAAACGCTGAAAGGAGACGCTCAGCCTTAGGCTGCAGCAGCTTCTTTCTGGTCGCGAAGAGCCGCCAGAGTACGAGCCAATTTGCTGGTTGCGCCTTGAATCACGCTCATCAGCTGAGAAATTGCTTCGTCACGGGTCGGCAGGCTTGCCAGTACGTCGATCTGATTAGCCGCGAGGAACTTGCCCTCGAACGCAGCTGCCTTGATCTCGAACTTATCCTGACCTTTTGCGAACTCTTTGAAGATACGGGCAGCAGCGCCCGGATGTTCTTTGGAGAATGCAATCAAGGTCGGGCCAGTGAACACGTCGTTGAGCACGTCATATTGAGTGCCAGCAACGGCGCGCTTGAGCAGGGTGTTACGTACAACACGTACGTAAACGCCAGCTTCACGAGCCTCTTTACGGAGTCCGGTCATAGCGCCTACTGTTACGCCACGGGCATCAGCCACGACAGCGGACAGAGCAACTTGGGCAGCCTTGTTGACTTCAGCGACGATGGCCTTCTTGTCTTCAAGTTTAATTGCCACGGGAAAAACTCCTGCTTGTTACCGTTTCATCCAACCGAGGCCAGATGTCGTTTTGGTGTCTGATTCGGTAAGGAACCGGGAGCACCATCTGCGTAGGCTTGAGGTTTAAGACTTGCGTCGCCTACGGTCTTGGATAGCCCCCGCCAGGCAGGGACCCCAATCTTTCAATTAGCGCAATCGCTTGCGCCAACTTGTGTCTTACGCGTCGAGCGAGCTTTGGTCGATGACCAGACCTGGGCCCATAGTGGTGCTCAGGGTAACGCGCTTGACGTAAATGCCTTTCGAGGAAGCTGGCTTGATACGCTTCAGATCAGCGATCAGGGCTTCAACGTTTTCCTTCAGCTTGACGGCGTCAAAGCCGATCTTGCCAACGGAAGTGTGGATGATGCCGTTTTTGTCGGTGCGATAACGAACCTGACCAGCCTTGGCGTTCTTAACCGCGGTAGCTACGTCTGGGGTTACGGTGCCGACTTTAGGGTTAGGCATCAGGCCACGTGGACCGAGGATCTGACCCAACTGACCTACAACGCGCATTGCATCCGGGGATGCGATAACTACGTCATAGTTCAGGTCGCCGCCTTTCATTTCGGCAGCCAGGTCGTCCATGCCTACACGGTCAGCGCCGGCAGCCAGAGCGGCCTCAGCAGCTGGACCCTGGGTGAACACGGCAACGCGAACAGTCTTGCCAGTGCCGTGTGGCAGCACAGTAGCGCTACGAACGACCTGGTCGGATTTACGCGGGTCAACACCCAGGTTCACAGCAACGTCGAACGACTCGCTGAACTTGACAGTCGACAGCTCAGCCAGCAGAGCAGCAGCGTCTACAAAGTTGTAGGACTTGCCTGCTTCGATTTTGTCGGCGATAGCCTTTTGACGCTTGGTCAACTTAGCCATTACACACCCTCCACGTTAAGGCCCATGCTACGAGCAGAACCGGCGATGGTACGCACGGCTGCTTCCATATCAGCTGCAGTCAGATCCGCGTTTTTAACTTTCGCGATATCTTCCAGCTGAGCACGAGTCACGGTGCCAACCTTAACGGTGTTCGGACGAGCGGAACCGCTAGTCAGACCGGCCGCCTTCTTCAGCAGAACCGAAGCAGGGGTGGATTTGGTTTCGAAAGTGAAGCTACGGTCGCTGTAGACAGTGATGATCACTGGAGTCGGCAGGCCTGGTTCAATACCCTGAGTACGGGCGTTGAAAGCCTTGCAGAATTCCATGATGTTCACGCCGTGCTGACCCAAAGCAGGACCAACAGGTGGGCTTGGGTTAGCCTGAGCGGCCTTCACTTGCAGCTTGATGTAAGCGGTAATCTTCTTGGCCATGAGGCACTCCAATTACGGGTTCGAACGCCTCGAAAGGCTCCCCGGTTACTTGCGCGTTTATCCCAGTGACGACAAAACCCCACAGCCTAGGGCTGCGGGGTTGGGATGCTTGCTCAGCTAGACCTTTTCGACCTGGCTGAACTCGAGCTCTACCGGAGTAGAGCGACCGAAAATGAGCACTGCCACTTGGATCCGGCTCTTTTCGTAGTTAACTTCTTCAACCGTACCGGTAAAATCGGCAAACGGCCCGTCATTGACACGTACCGACTCGCCTGGCTCGAACAACGTCTTCGGCTTCGGCTTATCGCTACCATCAGCAACGCGACGCAGAATCGCTTCTGCCTCTTTATCTGTAATCGGTGCAGGCTTATCAGCAGTACCGCCGATGAAACCCATCACCCGAGGAGTATCCTTGACCAAGTGCCAAGTACCCTCGTTCATGTCCATCTGAACCAGCACATAACCTGGGAAGAACTTGCGCTCGCTTTTGCGTTTCTGGCCATTACGCATTTCAACCACTTCTTCAGTGGGAACCAGAATTTCGCCAAAGCCATCTTCCATGCCAGCCAGCTTTACGCGCTCTACCAACGAGCGCATGACATGCTTCTCGTAACCGGAGTAAGCATGCACAACGTACCAACGCTTAGCCACGGGACACCCTTAGCCGACAATCAAGGAAACAAGCCAGCCGAGCAGGGAATCAAGCCCCCACAACAGCAACGCCATAACCAGAACAACAGCCACAACAATCAACGTGGTCTGCGTGGTTTCTTGGCGAGTTGGCCATACGACTTTACGAATCTCGGTGCGAGCTTCCTTCACCAGCACAAAGAAAGACTTGCCCTTGACTGTCTGCAGGCCTACAAAGGCAGCTACAGCAGCAATGGCAAGCAATGCAAGTACGCGGTACAGGATCGGCGAAGCAGAGTAATACTGATTGCCAACAACGCCAACAACCACCAAAGCGACTACTACTAGCCACTTGAGCAGATCGAAGCGAGAGCCTTGAGCTTCAGCTTTAGGAGTCATCTATGAAGATCCTGTGAAAAGAAAGCCAGACACACCAAGTGAATCTGGCAGGTCAGGAGGGAATCGAACCCCCAACCTACGGTTTTGGAGACCGTCGCTCTGCCAATTGAGCTACTGACCTAAAACAAAATCAGGCCGACCATTATGCCGGCCCGAAAAAGACATTACAACAACTTACTCGATGACTTTGGCTACGACACCAGCGCCGACGGTACGACCGCCTTCACGGATTGCGAATCGCAGACCATCTTCCATCGCGATGGTTTTGATCAGGGTAACGGTCATCTGAACGTTATCACCCGGCATCACCATTTCAACACCTTCTGGCAGCTCGCAATTACCAGTCACGTCAGTCGTACGGAAGTAGAACTGTGGACGGTAACCCTTGAAGAATGGCGTATGACGACCACCCTCTTCCTTGCTCAGAACGTAAACCTCAGCAGTGAACTTGGTATGCGGCTTGACGGTGCCTGGCTTGACCAAAACCTGGCCACGCTCAACATCATCACGCTTGGTACCGCGCAGCAAAACGCCGCAGTTCTCGCCAGCACGACCTTCGTCGAGCAGCTTGCGGAACATCTCAACACCCGTGCAAGTAGTTTTGACGGTGTCACGAAGACCAACAATCTCAACTTCTTCCTGGATGCGAACAATGCCACGCTCAACACGACCAGTCACAACAGTACCGCGACCGGAGATCGAGAACACGTCCTCGATCGGCATCAGGAACGGCTTGTCAATAGCACGTTCAGGCTGCGGAATGTAGCTATCCAGAGTCTCAACCAACTTCTTGACGGCAGTGGTACCCATCTCGTTGTCGTCCTGACCGTTCAACGCCATCAGCGCAGAACCAATGATGATCGGAGTGTCATCACCTGGGAAATCGTAAGTGCTCAGCAGATCGCGCACTTCCATCTCAACCAGCTCCAGCAGCTCAGCATCGTCAACCATGTCAGCCTTGTTCAGGAAGACAACGATGTACGGAACGCCAACCTGGCGGGACAGCAGGATGTGCTCACGGGTTTGCGGCATCGGACCATCAGCGGCCGAGCAAACCAGAATCGCACCATCCATCTGAGCAGCACCGGTGATCATGTTTTTTACGTAGTCGGCGTGACCAGGGCAGTCAACGTGTGCGTAGTGACGCACGGCCGAATCGTATTCAACGTGAGCGGTGTTGATGGTAATACCACGAGCTTTTTCTTCAGGGGCGCTATCGATCTTGTCGAAGTCAACCTTTGCCGAACCGAAAACTTCGGAGCAGACACGGGTCAAGGCAGCAGTCAAAGTAGTTTTGCCGTGGTCAACGTGACCAATGGTACCTACGTTGACGTGCGGCTTATTACGTTCGAACTTTTCCTTAGCCATCAAAATCACCCCTAGGAGAAGAATTGAGCAAGTCAAACAAGCCATTAAAACAAAGGCAGATATTTTCATATCTGCCTTGTTATATGGAGCTCTTGAGCGGATTTGAACCGCTGACCTCACCCTTACCAAGGGTGTGCTCTACCAACTGAGCTACAAGAGCGCAACACTTTGCAGGATCTGCAAACTTGGAGCGGGTAGCGGGAATCGAACCCGCATCATCAGCTTGGAAGGCTGAGGTTCTACCACTAAACTATACCCGCGGAGCTTGCAGCTCTCGCTAAAAATGGTGGAGGGGGAAGGATTCGAACCTTCGAAGTCGTAGACGTCAGATTTACAGTCTGATCCCTTTGGCCGCTCGGGAACCCCTCCTAAGCGAGCCGGCATTCTATATCATGCCAGCCTTCTGTCAAGCATTTTCTCATTAAAAACCTGAGGTTAGCTGCGTTGACCTCGCTTTGCACCGTCGACCTTTAAAGGTCTTCACTGCGAAGCGGGCGCCATTCTATGCAAACTATTCAGCGGGTGCAACCCCCTCGCACGGCATTATTTTATGTTTTAACTCATTGAATTCTCTGGAAAGGTTTTGCAGCTGCACATCATCCAGCCAGCGCCGGCTTTCTGGAGCCACGCGCACCCAGTAACCAGCAAACTCTGGGAGATCTTTTGGCAAGGACTGATATTTGATCTCCATGCCATTCAAGCGTCGCTCAACAGCCTGAACGGCTTCTGGACGAACGAAGCCACCCAGGTACAAACAGCTATTGTCCGGCCGGGTAGCTTTTCCTTTATCCCGGGACGCATCAGTCGTCTCGCTCAACAAGCGAATATCCTGCTGAGCCCCGCGGTACAAACTCAAAGGAGTGACATCCTTCGCGCGAAGAGGAGCCTCCTGTTGGTGCCAGATGTAATAGAACACGTTGAGAACAAGCAGCAGCAGGAACAACCAACGCATATGAACCTCAGGACAAAGGACATGCCATAGCCAAACCCACAAACACCAGATCTGGAACCACTCTGGCCTCAGGTACGATCTCGGAAACCAGTCCCGCATCTCCCCCAGTGAGGAATACGGTAAAATCGGCCCCCCAGTAACTACGCGCGAGCTCTAACTGAGTCAGAACAAACCCTCTGAGCATCAGCGAGCAGCCCCGCTCAACCGCTTCGACGGTGGTCCGACCCGGAACGAGACTTTCCAGAGCGCGCTCGGCAGCGAGATCTCCATAACGAATTTTACGGGTGTGGGTACGCAACTGATTCCGCATCAACGGCATCCCCGGACAAATAAATCCTCCGAGATGCTCTCCATCACCAGCGACGTAATCCGCAGTGACAGCAGTACCGAAATCCAGCACCAGGCAAGCACGCGATGCCAGGTGGAATCCTCCAAGCATCGCCAACCAGCGATCTAGCCCCAGGCGCTCGAACTCTTCGTAGCCATTGCGCACCCCCAGCATTTCGCGAGCGGGTGTCGCACAAGCAACCGACACGCCAAAAGCCTCTGTCAGCAGAGAAACCAATGCGCCGGTTTCCTCACTCGTTCTGACACTGACCAACCGACAGAACTTGAGAGCAAGCCCCTCGAGCGCACTCAAACTCTCCAGCAATGCGAGATTCGAATCGACGACTCCTTCACCGACCGTCTTGCGCACATCCGCGCCAAGTACTCGCCATTTGATGAAACTGTTTCCGCAGTCGAGCTCAAGAATCATCACGCAACCTCAAACTGAGCTCACCGCCACTAAAGACTTTTTCCACACCACCCACCTTCAAGCGCAGAGCACCCTGACTATCAATACCCAGCACTTCGCCATCTATTTGGTTAACACCAGCGATCAACGACACCACCCGCCCCTGCCATAGATGATTTTGCTCCCACTCAGCCTGGATAGCGGGAAATCCGCCGAGCTGATGCCGCTCCAAATATACCTGGAGCTTCTCGCTCAACCGAGCGACCAGATGATTGCGATCAAAGGCCCGCCCCGACTCGAGCCGCATGGACGTCCACTGCTGATCAACCTCATCGGCCATCTGCATATTCACATTAATTCCAACACCCAGCACCACGTGGCACACATCAGCAGGATCTCCGACCAACTCGAGCAATATTCCTGCGATTTTTTTCTGACCCACCAGAACATCGTTCGGCCACTTCAAGCCCGCATCTGAAACACCCAGCGCTCTCAAGCCTTGCATGACGGCAAGTCCTACAACAAGACTCAAACCTTCGAGCTGGCGCATACCACCATCAATACGCAGCACCAGACTGTAATAGATGTTTTCCGCGAAAGGACTCACCCACTTACGCCCACGGCGCCCGCGACCAGACGTCTGCCGCTCGGCGAGCACAAGGAATGGTGCTGCCTGGCCACGATCAATTGCACGCAATGCCTCAGCATTAGTGGAGTCAATTGAATCGAAAATTAGAATGGGCCAATCACAAGAAGGGGCCTGCTCGGCAATCGCGACAGAATCAAGCAGCGTCAACGGCGAAGCCAGTTGATAACCGCGCCCTCGCACCTTGTGGATAGACAAGCCAAGTTCAGCCTCTAAAAGCTGAAGCTGTTTCCAGACAGCACTACGACTGACACCCAAGGCGGCGCCCAGGTCCTGACCCGAATGGAATCGGCCATCTTTCAGAAGCTTTAACAATGTCAGCATGCAAGTCCCGCCTCACCATGAGGCCCGCATGATAGCTACGCCTTGAGTTGTTGCATAGAAACCGTACCGGACAGATTTTCCTGCGGGCAAAACAAAACCCCAACTGCTTTCGCAATTGGGGTTTCGGAATTTAATCTTGACGATGACCTACTCTCACATGGGGAAACCCCACACTACCATCGGCGATGCATCGTTTCACTGCTGAGTTCGGGATGGGATCAGGTGGTTCCAACGCTCTATGGTCGTCAAGAAATTCGGTAGCCGGCTCGTTTTCTCTTGCGAGATCACGCTCCAGCGAATGGGTATGCGATAGTTTGTGTGTTTGTATCCGAACTTTCGGTTCGTTTCGTCTTCACACACCGCAATCTGGCCTCTCTCGAGTTCACAGATTGCTTGGGTGTTATATGGTCAAGCCTCACGGGCAATTAGTATTGGTTAGCTCAACGCCTCACAGCGCTTACACACCCAACCTATCAACGTCGTAGTCTTCGACGGCCCTTCAGGGGACTCAAGGTCCCAGTGAGATCTCATCTTGAGGCTAGTTTCCCGCTTAGATGCTTTCAGCGGTTATCTATTCCGAACATAGCTACCCGGCAATGCCACTGGCGTGACAACCGGAACACCAGAGGTTCGTCCACTCCGGTCCTCTCGTACTAGGAGCAGCCCCTCTCAAATCTCAAACGTCCACGGCAGATAGGGACCGAACTGTCTCACGACGTTCTAAACCCAGCTCGCGTACCACTTTAAATGGCGAACAGCCATACCCTTGGGACCGGCTTCAGCCCCAGGATGTGATGAGCCGACATCGAGGTGCCAAACACCGCCGTCGATATGAACTCTTGGGCGGTATCAGCCTGTTATCCCCGGAGTACCTTTTATCCGTTGAGCGATGGCCCTTCCATACAGAACCACCGGATCACTAAGACCTACTTTCGTACCTGCTCGACGTGTCTGTCTCGCAGTCAAGCGCGCTTTTGCCTTTATACTCTACGACCGATTTCCGACCGGTCTGAGCGCACCTTCGTACTCCTCCGTTACTCTTTAGGAGGAGACCGCCCCAGTCAAACTACCCACCATACACTGTCCTCGATCCGGATAACGGACCTGAGTTAGAACCTCAAAGTTGCCAGGGTGGTATTTCAAGGTTGGCTCCACGCGAACTGGCGTCCACGCTTCAAAGCCTCCCACCTATCCTACACAAGCAAATTCAAAGTCCAGTGCAAAGCTATAGTAAAGGTTCACGGGGTCTTTCCGTCTAGCCGCGGATACACTGCATCTTCACAGCGATTTCAATTTCACTGAGTCTCGGGTGGAGACAGCGCCGCCATCGTTACGCCATTCGTGCAGGTCGGAACTTACCCGACAAGGAATTTCGCTACCTTAGGACCGTTATAGTTACGGCCGCCGTTTACCGGGGCTTCGATCAAGAGCTTCGCGTTAGCTAACCCCATCAATTAACCTTCCGGCACCGGGCAGGCGTCACACCCTATACGTCCACTTTCGTGTTTGCAGAGTGCTGTGTTTTTAATAAACAGTCGCAGCGGCCTGGTATCTTCGACCGGCATGGGCTTACGCAGTAAATGCTTCACCCTCACCGGCGCACCTTCTCCCGAAGTTACGGTGCCATTTTGCCTAGTTCCTTCACCCGAGTTCTCTCAAGCGCCTTGGTATTCTCTACCCAACCACCTGTGTCGGTTTGGGGTACGGTTCCTGGTTACCTGAAGCTTAGAAGCTTTTCTTGGAAGCATGGCATCAACCACTTCGTCATCTAAAAGATAACTCGTCATCAGCTCTCGGCCTTAGAATCCCGGATTTACCTAAGATTCCAGCCTACCACCTTAAACTTGGACAACCAACGCCAAGCTGGCCTAGCCTTCTCCGTCCCTCCATCGCAATAACCAGAAGTACAGGAATATTAACCTGTTTTCCATCGACTACGCTTTTCAGCCTCGCCTTAGGGACCGACTAACCCTGCGTCGATTAACGTTGCGCAGGAAACCTTGGTCTTTCGGCGTGGGTGTTTTTCACACCCATTGTCGTTACTCATGTCAGCATTCGCACTTCTGATACCTCCAGCAAGCTTCTCAACTCACCTTCACAGGCTTACAGAACGCTCCTCTACCGCATCACCTAAGTGATACCCGTAGCTTCGGTGTATGGTTTGAGCCCCGTTACATCTTCCGCGCAGGCCGACTCGACTAGTGAGCTATTACGCTTTCTTTAAAGGGTGGCTGCTTCTAAGCCAACCTCCTAGCTGTCTAAGCCTTCCCACATCGTTTCCCACTTAACCATAACTTTGGGACCTTAGCTGACGGTCTGGGTTGTTTCCCTTTTCACGACGGACGTTAGCACCCGCCGTGTGTCTCCCATGCTCGGCACTTGTAGGTATTCGGAGTTTGCATCGGTTTGGTAAGTCGGGATGACCCCCTAGCCGAAACAGTGCTCTACCCCCTACAGTGATACATGAGGCGCTACCTAAATAGCTTTCGAGGAGAACCAGCTATCTCCGAGCTTGATTAGCCTTTCACTCCGATCCACAGGTCATCCGCTAACTTTTCAACGGTAGTCGGTTCGGTCCTCCAGTTAGTGTTACCCAACCTTCAACCTGCCCATGGATAGATCGCCCGGTTTCGGGTCTATTCCCAGCGACTAGACGCCCTATTAAGACTCGCTTTCGCTACGCCTCCCCTATTCGGTTAAGCTCGCCACTGAAAATAAGTCGCTGACCCATTATACAAAAGGTACGCAGTCACCCAACAAAGTGGGCTCCCACTGCTTGTACGCATACGGTTTCAGGATCTATTTCACTCCCCTCTCCGGGGTTCTTTTCGCCTTTCCCTCACGGTACTAGTTCACTATCGGTCAGTCAGTAGTATTTAGCCTTGGAGGATGGTCCCCCCATATTCAGACAAAGTTTCTCGTGCTCCGTCCTACTCGATTTCATGACTAAGAGATTTTCGCGTACAGGGCTATCACCCACTATGGCCGCACTTTCCAGAGCGTTCCGCTAATCTCAAAGCCACTTAAGGGCTAGTCCCCGTTCGCTCGCCACTACTAAGGGAATCTCGGTTGATTTCTTTTCCTCAGGGTACTTAGATGTTTCAGTTCCCCTGGTTCGCTTCTTAAGCCTATGTATTCAGCTTAAGATACCTAACTTATGTTAGGTGGGTTCCCCCATTCAGACATCTCCGGATCAAAGTCTGTTTGCCGACTCCCCGAAGCTTTTCGCAGGCTACCACGTCTTTCATCGCCTCTGACTGCCAAGGCATCCACCGTATGCGCTTCTTCACTTGACCATATAACCCCAAGCAATCTGGTTATACTGTGAAGACGACATTCGCCGAAAATTCGCGATTAAACTCACAAATTTTACCTTAGCCTGATCCGTTACCAGTGAAAGTAACGTCCAGTCTATCTTTCTATCACATACCCAAATTTTTAAAGAACGATCTAGCCAAAGACTAGAAATCAACATTCACCATCATCACGATGGAATGCTCATTTCTAAGCTTTCAACAAACAGAAGCAGTAGTGGTGGAGCCAAACGGGATCGAACCGTTGACCTCCTGCGTGCAAGGCAGGCGCTCTCCCAGCTGAGCTATGGCCCCGTATTGCTACAGGATCCCACACAAAAATTGGTGGGTCTGGGCAGATTCGAACTGCCGACCTCACCCTTATCAGGGGTGCGCTCTAACCAACTGAGCTACAGACCCAATTTCGGGCTGCTTCTTATCGTCTTCTTCAATGAATCAAGCAATTCGTGTGGGAACTTATGGAGCAGCTGATGTCGTCGATTAAGGAGGTGATCCAGCCGCAGGTTCCCCTACGGCTACCTTGTTACGACTTCACCCCAGTCATGAATCACACCGTGGTAACCGTCCTCCCGAAGGTTAGACTAGCTACTTCTGGTGCAACCCACTCCCATGGTGTGACGGGCGGTGTGTACAAGGCCCGGGAACGTATTCACCGCGACATTCTGATTCGCGATTACTAGCGATTCCGACTTCACGCAGTCGAGTTGCAGACTGCGATCCGGACTACGATCGGTTTTGTGGGATTAGCTCCACCTCGCGGCTTGGCAACCCTCTGTACCGACCATTGTAGCACGTGTGTAGCCCAGGCCGTAAGGGCCATGATGACTTGACGTCATCCCCACCTTCCTCCGGTTTGTCACCGGCAGTCTCCTTAGAGTGCCCACCATTACGTGCTGGTAACTAAGGACAAGGGTTGCGCTCGTTACGGGACTTAACCCAACATCTCACGACACGAGCTGACGACAGCCATGCAGCACCTGTCTCAATGTTCCCGAAGGCACCAATCCATCTCTGGAAAGTTCATTGGATGTCAAGGCCTGGTAAGGTTCTTCGCGTTGCTTCGAATTAAACCACATGCTCCACCGCTTGTGCGGGCCCCCGTCAATTCATTTGAGTTTTAACCTTGCGGCCGTACTCCCCAGGCGGTCAACTTAATGCGTTAGCTGCGCCACTAAGAGCTCAAGGCTCCCAACGGCTAGTTGACATCGTTTACGGCGTGGACTACCAGGGTATCTAATCCTGTTTGCTCCCCACGCTTTCGCACCTCAGTGTCAGTATCAGTCCAGGTGGTCGCCTTCGCCACTGGTGTTCCTTCCTATATCTACGCATTTCACCGCTACACAGGAAATTCCACCACCCTCTACCATACTCTAGCTTGTCAGTTTTGAATGCAGTTCCCAGGTTGAGCCCGGGGATTTCACATCCAACTTAACAAACCACCTACGCGCGCTTTACGCCCAGTAATTCCGATTAACGCTTGCACCCTCTGTATTACCGCGGCTGCTGGCACAGAGTTAGCCGGTGCTTATTCTGTCGGTAACGTCAAGACACCAACGTATTAGGTTAATGCCCTTCCTCCCAACTTAAAGTGCTTTACAATCCGAAGACCTTCTTCACACACGCGGCATGGCTGGATCAGGCTTTCGCCCATTGTCCAATATTCCCCACTGCTGCCTCCCGTAGGAGTCTGGACCGTGTCTCAGTTCCAGTGTGACTGATCATCCTCTCAGACCAGTTACGGATCGTCGCCTTGGTGAGCCATTACCTCACCAACTAGCTAATCCGACCTAGGCTCATCTGATAGCGCAAGGCCCGAAGGTCCCCTGCTTTCTCCCGTAGGACGTATGCGGTATTAGCGTCCGTTTCCGAGCGTTATCCCCCACTACCAGGCAGATTCCTAGGCATTACTCACCCGTCCGCCGCTCTCAAGAGAAGCAAGCTTCTCTCTACCGCTCGACTTGCATGTGTTAGGCCTGCCGCCAGCGTTCAATCTGAGCCATGATCAAACTCTTCAGTTCAAACATCTTTGGGTTTTTAAGAAACCCTAAACTTGGCTCAGCAATCGTTGGTTACATCTTTGATTTCTCGCGGAGTAACTTGTGATGCTGATAATCTTGTTGACTATCAGTCTGACTCCACAAGCACCCACACGAATTGCTTGATTCAGTTGTTAAAGAGCGGTTGGTTAAGATCTTTCGTCTCAACCGAGGCGCGCATTCTACAGCGCCCTCTGTATCTGTCAAGCGGTTATTTTCAGAAGTTTTCAAAGTTTCCTTTGCAACTTCAACCACTTGCGCTTCCGATCTCTCGTTAGCGGGAGGCGAATTCTACAGCGTTACTCGCTGCTGTCAACACCTCTTTTTCTCCGCTCTCGACCGAGAAGATCGAACCGTCAATCAGGCGAAAACACACGACCTGATCAACTCCTTCTGGGCTTCGATGATCTGAAGCAACTCGCCGTCGAAAACTGCGTAACTCTTTGTTTACCAAGGAGTTTTACGTTTCGACTGCGCCGGAAGTGGGGCGAATTATAGACTTCCAGAATCTGCCGTCAACCCCTGATTTCAGCTTTATTCGGATTTAAGCGAAATACGCGCAAATGCCTTCTTCCCAGCCTGGCAAACATGGGTCGCGCCCAGTACGTATATAAAGGTGCGATCGACAACCTCACCATCTATACGAACACCGCCAGAATTCAGGAGGTCACGCGCCACTGCCGAGTTCTTCACGAGACCGGCCTTATTAAGGACAGCAGCGATCGGCATATCTTCGGTAGCGGTCAATTCGATTTCCGGCAAATCGTCCGGAAGCTCACCATCCTTCATGCGATTACCCGCTGCACGGTGAGCATTGGCCGCAGCCTCCTCACCATGGAAGCGCGCAACGATTTCTTCGGCCAGCTTGATCTTGATGTCACGCGGATTCGCGCCCGCCTCGACATCAGCACGGAATGCATTGATCTCATCCATGGAGCGGAAGCTGAGCAATTCGAAGTAACGCCACATCAGCGCATCCGGAATGGAAACCAGCTTGCTGTACATCACCCCCGGCGCTTCCTGGATACCGACGTAGTTGCCCAGCGATTTGGACATCTTCTTCACGCCATCCAGCCCCTCGAGCAACGGCATGGTCAGAATGCACTGAGGCTCCTGACCATAACCGCGTTGCAGTTCACGCCCCATCAGCAGGTTGAACTTCTGGTCGGTGCCGCCCAGTTCGATATCCGCGCGCAAGGCGACCGAGTCGTAACCCTGAACCAGCGGATAGAGGAACTCGTGAATGGCGATTGGCTGATTGGTCGTGTAGCGCTTGTCGAAGTCGTCACGCTCAAGCATGCGCGCAACGGTGTACTGCGATGTCAGGCGAATGAAGTCGGCCGGCCCCATCTGGTCCATCCAGGTGGAGTTGAACGCCACTTCGGTTTTCGCCGGATCAAGAATCTTGAAGACTTGGGTCTTGTAGGTCTCGGCATTCTCGAGAACCTGCTCACGGGTAAGCGGTGGACGTGTTGCACTTTTGCCGCTCGGATCACCGATCATCCCGGTGAAGTCACCTATAAGGAAGATCACCTGATGCCCCAGCTCCTGGAACTGACGCAGCTTATTAATAAGCACGGTGTGACCCAGGTGCAGATCCGGCGCAGTCGGATCGAAGCCTGCCTTAATACGTAGCGGCTGGCCACGCTTGAGCTTTTCGATCAGCTCGGACTCGACCAACAGTTCTTCCGCACCACGTTTGATCAGCGCTAGCTGCTCTTCAACCGACTTCATAACAGACCCGCAAGGCTCGAATTCAAAGGGAACCAACCATACAAGATCACGCGTCAAATACAAAGTTTGGCCGGCGCAATGACGCCAATCCGCTGGCAGAGTGACCACGGACTTGCTTCAGAGATGATTTGGTTATATTTTATACAGTTATTTCATCTTCATCATGTCATTCATCTTTTCCAATTCATCTTTTTCAAAGTCAAAATTACCTATGACCAAAGAATCGTCTAAAGCGCCTCCGCTTTACCCGAAGACCCACCTGCTCGCAGCAAGTGGCATCGCCGCCCTTCTGAGCCTGGCGCTTCTGGTATTCCCTTCCAGTGATGTAGAAGCCAAAAAGACGACCCTGAGTCTTGAGCTGGAAAGCCCTGCTGAACAACTGACACAAGATCAAGACGCCGCTGAAGCGGTCCAAGCCACAAATGAGCCGGCAACTTCCCCTTTCGCGCAGATTGAAAACAGCGCCGAAGACACCCCGGAAACCGCTCAGGCCGCCCCTGCGCCGGTTGTCGAAGAAAAGAAGGCACCCAACCACAGGGAAGTGATTGTCGCCAAGGGCGATACGCTCTCTACCCTGTTCGAGAAAGTCGGTCTGCCAGCCGCTTCGGTGCATGAAGTACTGGCCAGCGACAAGCAGGCCAAGCAATTCAGCCAACTCAAGCACGGCCAGAAACTCGAATTTGAACTGAACCCTGAAGGCCAGCTGACCAACCTGCACAGCAAGATCAGCGACCTCGAAAGCATCACGCTGACCAAGAATGACAAGGGTTATGTCTTCAACAAAATCACCGCCAAGCCTACCGTGCGCTCTGCCTACGTTCATGGTGTGATCAACAGTTCGCTGTCGCAATCCGCCGCTCGCGCCGGCCTGTCCCACAGCCTGACGATGGACATGGCCAGCGTGTTTGGCTACGACGTCGACTTCGCCCAGGATATTCGCCAGGGCGACGAGTTCGACGTGATCTACGAACAGAAAGTCGTCAACGGCAAGGCCGTCGGCAACGGCCCGATCCTCTCTGCGCGCTTCACCAACCGCGGCAAGACCTACACCGCCGTGCGTTACACCAACAAACAAGGCAACAGCAGCTACTACACGGCTGACGGCAACAGCATGCGCAAGGCGTTTATCCGTACACCCGTGGATTTCGCCCGCATCAGCTCGAAATTCTCCATGGGCCGCAAACACCCGATCCTGAACAAGATCCGCGCCCACAAAGGCGTCGACTACGCTGCGCCACGCGGTACGCCAATCAAGGCGGCCGGCGACGGCAAAGTGTTGCTGGCAGGTCGCCGCGGCGGCTACGGCAATACCGTGATCATTCAGCACGGCAACACCTATCGCACGCTGTATGGCCACATGCAGGGATTTGCCAAAGGCGTCCAGACCGGCAGCTCCGTCAAGCAGGGGCAAGTGATTGGCTATATCGGCACCACCGGCCTGTCTACTGGCCCGCACCTGCACTACGAGTTCCAGGTCAATGGTGTTCACGTCGATCCGCTGGGTCAAAAGGTGGCGATGGCCGATCCGATTTCCAAAGCGGAACGCGCTCGTTTCCTCGCGCAGAGTCAGCCGCTGATGGCGCGCATGGACCAAGAGAAGTCCACCCAACTGGCTTCGAGCAAGCGCTAAGCCATGACCTTCTATATAGGTGTGATGTCCGGGACCAGCCTCGATGGCCTGGACATCGCGCTGATCGAACTGGCACCGGCGATCAAGCTGATCGCCACGCACTACATTCCTATGCCTGACGCCCTGCGCACCGAGCTGCTTGGCTTGTGCTCCAGCGGCCCGGACGAAATAGCCCGCTCAGCCATTGCCCAGCAGAACTGGGTCAAACTGGCGGCGCAGGGCATTCATACCCTGCTTGCTCAACAAGACCTGAAACCCGAAGACATTCGCGCGATTGGCAGCCACGGCCAGACCATTCGACACGAACCGGCCCGCGGCTTCACGGTGCAGATCGGCAATCCTGCCCTGCTGACCGAATTGACCGGCATCACCGTGGTCAGCGATTTCCGCAGCCGCGATGTGGCCGCCGGCGGTCAAGGTGCGCCGCTGGTTCCAGCCTTCCACGAAGCCTTGTTTGCAGAACAGGCCGGCAACCGCGCGGTACTGAATGTTGGCGGCTTCAGCAACCTCAGCCTGATCGAGCCCGGCAAACCCGTTGCGGGCTTCGACTGCGGCCCGGGCAATGTGTTGCTGGACGCCTGGATTCATCAGCAACGCGGCGAGAACTTTGATCGTGATGGGCACTGGGCGGCCAGCGGCAAGGTCGAACCTGCCCTGTTGAAAGCGCTACTCGACGATCCGTTCTTCGTGACCAAAGGCCCTAAAAGCACTGGTCGCGAAGTGTTCAACCTGGCATGGCTGACACAGCATCTGTCAAAACTGCCGACCTTCGCCGCCGAAGACGTACAAGCAACGCTGCTTGAATTGACCGCACTGACCATCATCGAATCGCTGCAAAGCGCTCAATCGGACACCCGGGAGTTGCTGGTTTGCGGCGGCGGCGCGCACAACGCCACATTGATGAAGCGACTGGCCAACCTGCTGCCCGGCGCGACAGTCAGCAGCACAGCCACTCATGGCGTTGACCCCGATTGGGTAGAAGCCATGGCCTTCGCGTGGCTGGCCCACTGTTGCCTCGAAGGCATCGCCGCCAACCGACCAAGCGTCACTGGTGCCCGCGGCCTGCGCGTACTCGGCGCCATCTATCCCGCCTGATTTTCCAAAGCCCAGACAGCAAAACGCCGCAGAACCCTGAGGTCATGCGGCGCTTGCAATGCCGTGATGCGCGATCAGATCGAGAACGAAGAGCCGCAGCCACACGTGGTGGAGGCGTTCGGATTCTTGATGACGAAACGCGAACCTTCCAGACCTTCCTGATAATCCACCTCGGCGCCCGCCAGGTACTGGAAGCTCATCGGATCCACGACCAGACTCACACCCTCGCGCTCGACGATGGTGTCGTCATCGGCCACTTCTTCATCAAATGTAAAGCCGTACTGAAAACCTGAACAACCGCCGCCCGTAACGAATACGCGCAGCTTCAAGCGATCATTCCCCTCTTCATCGACCAGACTCTTCACCTTGTGCGCGGCACCGTGGGTGAATTGCAAAGCCGTGGGGGTGAAGGATTCGACGCTCATGCTGACTATCTCCCGGCGTTACGCCGCCATAATGCGTGATGACGCGCATTATCCGCTTCTCCTAGAAAATCGGTCAACTATTGTTACGGTATATCAATAAACCCGATTGCCGGCAGGAAATGCAAAAAGGCCCGAATGACGGGCCTTTTTGCTGAGCGGGATAAACCTTACGGCAGCATGCCGGCGTGGGACAGGCCCAGACGCTCATCCAGCCCAAACAGGATGTTCAGGTTCTGCACTGCCTGACCCGACGCGCCTTTGACCAGGTTATCGATCACCGACAACACCACCACCAGATCACCGTCCTGCGGACGATGCACGGCGATACGGCAGACGTTGGCGCCGCGCACGCTACGGGTTTCCGGGTGACTGCCGGCTGGCATCACATCAACGAACGGTTCGTTGGCATAGCGTTTTTCAAACAACGCCTGTAGATCCACCGAGCGATCCACGACCGTCGCGTAGAGCGTCGAATGAATGCCGCGAATCATCGGGGTCAGGTGCGGAACGAAGGTCAGACCGACGTCCTTGCCCGCTGCACGACGCAGCCCCTGACGGATTTCCGGCAAGTGGCGGTGACCTTTGACGGCGTAGGCCTTCATGCTTTCCGAGGTTTCGGAGTACAGCGAACCAACGGAAGCACCACGACCGGCACCGCTTACGCCGGACTTGCAGTCAGCGATCAAGCGGGTGGTATCGGCCAGACCGGCTTCGAGCAACGGCAGGAAACCCAATTGCGTGGCCGTCGGGTAGCAACCCGGTACGGCGATCAGGCGCGCCTGTTTGATCTGCTCGCGATTGACTTCCGGCAAGCCGTAGACCGCTTCCTCCAGCAGCTCTGGCGCACCGTGCGGCTGGCCGTACCACTTGGCCCATTCGTCAGCGTCTTGCAGGCGGAAGTCCGCCGACAGGTCGATGACCTTGGTCCCGGCCGCCAGCAGTTCACCGGCCAATGCGTGGGCGACACCGTGAGGCGTGGCGAAGAACACCACGTCGCAGGGGCCCAGGGTCTTGATGTCCGGAACGCTGAACGCCAGGCCATCGTAATGACCGCGCAGGTTCGGGTACATATCAGCCACGGCCAGACCGGCCTCGGATCGGGAAGTGATCACGACCACTTCTGCCTGCGGATGCTGCGCCAACAGACGCAGCAGTTCGACACCGGTGTAACCCGTGCCGCCGACGATACCGACCTTGACCATAAACCTGCCCTCAACGAACCCACTGGAAAGCCGTCGATAATAGGGCCCGTATCGTCCTGCGACAACCGGCAAGGTGACGTGCGGACGCTCTACCCTCTACTATCTTTGCCACCGTGAACCTGGGAATAACTAAAAATGCTTTATCTGTGGCTCAAAGCGCTTCACATCATCAGCATGGTCTGCTGGTTTGCCGGCCTGTTCTACCTGCCGCGCCTGTTCGTCTATCACGCCCAAAGCGAGGACACCGTCAGCAAGGAACGCTTCAGCATCATGGAGCGCAAGCTGTACCGCGGCATCATGGGCCCGGCGATGATCGCCACGCTGATTTTCGGCATTGCCCTGATCGCGTTGAACCCCAGCATATTCAGCCAGGGCGCGTGGATTCACGCCAAGCTGACGCTGGTGGTGATCCTGATCGGCTACCACCACATGTGTGGCGCGCAGGTGAAACGTTTTGCCCGTGGCGAGAACACCCGCAGCCATGTCTTTTATCGCTGGTTCAATGAAGTGCCGGTTCTGATATTGCTGGCTATCGTAATTCTGGTCGTCGTTCGGCCGTTCTAACTTCAATCGGCACCACTCACCGGGGTACTTCCAATGTCGCTGCCTGCTTTGCTTGAACAACGTTTGCGCCTGCCCGTCGTGGCAGCGCCGATGTTCCTGATTTCCGATCCACAATTGGTGCTCGCCTGCTGCCGTAATGGCGTAGTGGGCAGCTTTCCCGCGCTGAACCAGCGTGAGAGCAGCGGCTTCAAGGCCTGGCTGGAAGAGATCGAAGCGGGCCTGGCGACACTGGACAACCCCGCGCCTTATGCCGTGAACCTGATCGTCCACAACAGCAACCCGCGGCTGCAGGCGGACCTGGACATCTGCATCGAGCACAAGGTGCCGATCGTGATCACCAGCCTCGGCGCCGTGAAAGAACTGGTCGATGCCGTTCACAGTTATGGCGGCCTGGTTTTCCATGACGTGACGACTCGTCGACATGCCGAGAAAGCCGCCGAAGCGGGCGTCGATGGCTTGATTGCCGTGGCCGCCGGTGCCGGTGGACACGCGGGTACCTGGAGCCCGTTTTCCCTGATTGCCGAAATCCGCCAATTCTTCGACAAGACGCTGCTGTTGGCCGGATGCCTCAACCACGGCCACGAGATACTCGCGGCACAATTGCTCGGTGCGGATCTGGCCTACTTCGGTACGCGATTTATCGGCACCGCTGAAAGTCATGCGCCTGACGCCTACAAAGAGATGCTGCTGACGTCCAGAGCGGCAGACATCATCCATACGCCAGCGGTGTCGGGCGTACCGGCGAGCTTTATGCGTCAGAGCCTGGAAGCGGCCGGTTTCGACATGGCGGCGCTGCAAAATAAGGGCGAGGTCAATTTCGGCTCCAAGCTCAAGCCATTGAGCGATGAAGCCAAGGCCTGGAAAACCGTGTGGTCCGCCGGCCAGGGCGTCGGTGAGATCGATGATCTGCCGAGCGTGGACCAATTGGTCGCCCGACTGGACGCTGAATACCGCAAGGCGCTGGAACTGGCAGCACAACTGCCGAAACGCTGGCCGCGCTGATGGGAAAATTTGGCCAGCCATCCTCGGCTGGCCTTACACTCCATGCTCGCAACACTCTGACTATTCAAACACTCGCGACAAGGATGCCTCGCAATGAGCGACAACCGTTTCAAGATCGTATTCGACGGCGCTCTGCTGCCGGGGGTCGACATCACCACTGCCAAACTCAATCTGGCCGGATTGTATAAAAGCGATGTGGCGGCCATCGAACGGCTGTTCACCGGGCAGACCGTGACACTCAAGCAAAATCTGTCGCAGACAGAGGCGCATACCTACCTTCAGGCGCTGACGAAAACCGGCATCGATGCCCGTATCGAAGCCGAACCTTCGATTGAACTGAACCTGGACGATGTTCAACACCACTCCGCCGCAAGCAGCCCACCGGTATTCGCAGACCCTGAATCTCCCTACGCACCGCCCCGGGCCACTGTTGGCGAAAACCTGCCGCAGTTCGCCACGCTCAAGCCTTTTGGCGTCGAAGGACGCATTGGTCGTTTGCGTTACCTGGCCTGGACCATGGTCCTGACGCTGGTCATGCTCGGCATCGGATCGGTCGTGGCGATTTTCGCCATCGCCCTGATCAGTAGCGACTCGACCGCCGGCCTGATTGTCGGAGGCCTGGTGGCATTTTTCCTGTGCATCGCCATCGCGGTGGTCAGCATTCAGATCAGCGTTCAGCGCCTGCACGACATTGGCTGGTCCGGCTGGCTCTGGCTGCTGAATCTTGTGCCGTTCGTGGGCAGTTTCTTTCCGTTCGTGATCATGTGCGTGCCGGGTACCAACATCGCCAATCGCTACGGCCCTCCACCACCGCCGAATACCACGGCCGTCAAAGTGCTGTCTTCGCTGTGGGTCGTGGTGATTGCTCTTGGCTTTGTTGGTTTGTTGGCTGGAGGCTTCAGTGCAATCCAGCAAGAGTACGAAAGCGCTGCCGAAACCAGCTATGACAGCGGTTCGGTGACCACCGACGAAGTGGAAGTCGAGCCTGCCGCGGAGGCCGAAGCAGCACCCGATTCCGCAGACGAGGAAGCCGAAGAAGCCCCGGCCCCTGTAGACTCTGCGAAAGAATGAACAGCGCTCCCCGCCCGTGACACCTGCGTCGCCGGCGCGGAGCTGTTGCGATGGAGAACTGCATGACCCGTTACGCTCTGATCACTGGCGCTTCCAGCGGCATCGGCCTGGCGATGGCCGAAGCGCTGGCCCGCCGTGGCCGCAGCCTGATTCTGGTGGCCCGACAGCGTGATCAGCTGGAAAGTATTGCGATTGAACTGACTCAACGTTTTGGTGTGGAAGTGTTGTTCCGTGCCTGCGACCTCGGCGAGCCGCTGCGGTTGTCCGGGTTTCTGCTGGAACTGGAGGAAGGTGACCGGCAGATCGACTTGCTGGTGAACTGCGCCGGCATCGGCACCTGCGGCCCGTTCCTGGCGCAGGACTGGATGACCGAACAAGACCTGATCGAAGTGAACATCCTGGCCCTGACCCGCCTGTGTCACGCCATCGGTAACAGCATGGCGTTGCAAGGGGGCGGGCAGATCCTGAATGTCGCCTCGGTCGCGGCCTTCCATCCCGGCCCCTGGATGAGCACTTACTACGCCAGCAAGGCCTATGTGCTGCACTTTTCCGAAGGGTTGCGCGTCGAGCTGAAGAAATGCGCAGTCAAGGTGTCGGTACTCTGTCCCGGTCCTACTCGCACGGCGTTTTTCCGCACAGCACAACTGGACACCGACAAACTGGTCGACAGCAAACTGCTGATGAGCCCGGAGGAAGTCGCGCTTTATACCGTGCGGGCGCTGGATAAAAATCGCGCCATTATCATTCCGGGTCGCCTGAACCGCTGGCTCGCCTTCCTGCCACGGCTTGGCTCACGCTGGCTGACCCGGACAATCGCGGGCATGGTCAACAAGGCCTACTGCCCGCGCTGATCAACCTTCAAGGCAAAAGGCTGGGCTCGGCGATAGCCGATGAGTACACTCAGGCCAGCCCAAATAACGGAGAAAACAGCTGTGGATACTCTGTTCACCAAAATCATCAACCGGGAAATCCCGGCGAAGATCATTTACGAGGACGACCAGGTACTGGCCTTCCACGACATCGCCCCACAGGCACCGGTGCATTTTCTGGTGATCCCGAAGAAACCGGTGCGCACCCTCAACGACCTCACCGAGGACGATAAGGCATTGGCCGGGCATATTCTGTTCACTGCGCAACGTCTGGCACTGGAGCTGGGCTGCGAGAAGGGCTTTCGTGTGGTCATGAACTGCAATGAAGAAGGTGGGCAGACCGTCTATCACATTCATATGCACGTACTGGGGCAGCGCCAGATGCACTGGCCGCCGGGCTGATGCACCGCACTCCTTTGTAGGAGCGAGGCTTGCCCGCGAAGGCGGTTTATCAGGCGACATCAATGGTGACTGTCAGATCGCTTTCGCGGGCAAGCCTCGCTCCTACAGATCACGGCGACATCCACATGACCCAGCGCAAACCTTCCCTGGCCGATTGGGTTAAACTGGCCGCCGAGATTCTTCCCGGAGGTCAGCATGACTACCCAACGTCACTACTCGCCGATTGACCGTCTTCTGCTGCAAGCCGATGCCGCGATGCGTACCCTGCTGCCCTTCAGTGGCCAGCCGTACCGTCCGTCCCCTGCGATCGTGCAGCCGGAAACGCAAATGAGCGACGAAGACACCCGGCACGTTGCCGGTTTGATGCGTATCAACCACACCGGCGAAGTCTGCGCCCAGGCGCTGTATCAGGGCCAGGCCCTGACCGCCAAGCTGCCGCAGGTGCGCGCGGCCATGGAGCATGCTGCCGAAGAAGAAATCGACCATCTGGTCTGGTGCGAACAACGCATCAAACAGCTGGGCAGCCACACCAGCATTCTCAATCCGCTGTTCTACGGCATGTCGTTCGGCATTGGCGCGGTGGCCGGGTTGATCAGCGACAAAGTCAGCCTGGGGTTCGTTGCGGCTACCGAGCATCAGGTGTGCAAGCATCTGAATGAGCACCTTGAGCAGCTGCCGGCCGAGGACGAAAAGTCCCGGGCGATTCTTGAGCAGATGCGCATTGATGAAGAGCACCATGCCGAAAGTGCATTGGAGGCCGGGGGCTTTCGTTTTCCAGCGCCGGTGAAGTTCGGGATGAGTCTGATGGCCAAGGTGATGACCAAGAGTACCTATCGGATCTGAGATTAGCGTTGTTAGACAGGGCCTCTTCGCGGGCAAGCCTCGCTCCTACAGGTTTTTTTTGCGATAGACATGAAAAAGGCGACTGCCGTGAGGGAGTCGCCTTTTTTGTGCCTGCGAAATCTTAGGTCGGCATGTTGCGCGCGTAGAAGATTTCGAGCATTTCGTGTTTCACACGGTCGGTCACTTGAGCACGTTGCTCAGGGGACAGGTTGTTGGTCGCATCACCGAACAGGTAGTTATCCAGTTCGAAGTTCTTCAACAGCATTTTGGTGTGGAACAGGTTTTCCTGGTACACGTTCACGTCGGTCATCTGGTACGCGTCGCGGGTGTCGTCGGAGAGGTAGTTCTGAATCGAGTTGATCTCGTGATCGATGAAGTGCTTGTTGCCTTCGACGTCACGGGTGAAACCGCGCACACGATAATCCACGGTCACGATGTCCGAATCGAACTGGTGAATCAGGAAGTTGAGCGCTTTAAGCGGTGAAATGACGCCACAGGTCGACACGTCAATGTCCACACGGAAGGTCGCAATACCGGCGTCCGGATGGATTTCCGGGTAGGTATGCACCGTGATGTGACTCTTGTCGAGGTGGGCCAGGATGATCTCGGGCAACGGGCCCGGGGACTCTTCGATCTGGCTGTCGGTCGGGGTCACCGGCTCTTCCGAGATCAGAATCGTGACGCTGGCGCCCTGTGGGTCGTAGTCCTGACTGGCGATGTTCAGGATGTTGGCACCAATGATATCGACAACTTCTGTGAGGATCTGCGTCAGGCGTTTCGCGTTGTACTCTTCATTGATGTACTCGACGTAAGCCTGCTGGTCTTGCGGGGTTTCCGCGTAGCAGATGTCATAGATGTTGAAGCTCAAGGTCTTTGTCAGGTTATTGAACCCGTGGAGCTTGAGTTTGCTTTTCACCGTTAAAAACTCTCTATGTATTGCGGCCCGGGCCGCGTGATCAAGCATGCCCGTCAGATGCGAACGACGCACCTGCGTAGGACGGTTAACACCTCTTCGCGATGGCGATTTTGGTTGTCTGTTCGGGCGAGCGGCCTGTCGGCTGACGGACCACTCCCCTGAAAAAAGTGGCGCATTATGCAGACGTCAGCTTGGGATCGCCAGAGTCTGCACTGCTTTTATGATAGTTGAATGTCGATTCAACCGAGTTCGATGATTTCGTAGTCGTGGGTAATCTCAACGCCGGCCGCGCCGAGCATGATCGACGCCGAGCAATACTTCTCGGCAGACAGCTCGATGGCGCGCTTGACCTGGGCTTCTTTCAGCCCGCGGCCCTTGACCACGAAATGCATGTGGATCTTGGTGAAGACCTTCGGGTCCTCGGTCGCGCGCTCGGCTTCGAGGAAGGCTTCGCAGCTTTCAACAGCCTGACGGGACTTCTTGAGGATGCTGACCACATCGAAATTGCTGCAACCGCCCACACCCAGCAGGAGCATTTCCATCGGCCGGACACCCAGGTTACGACCACCGGCATCGGGCGGACCGTCCATGACCACGACATGACCGCTGCCGGATTCGCCGAGGAACATGGCTTCGCCAGCCCATTGGATGCGTGCCTTCATCGCCAAGACTCCACTGTCTAAAAAAGGGTCGCCAGCTTAGCACAGGGCCCCGGATTGACAGCGCTCGCCTTCCTAAGACATAACCATCTGCTTCGTAGGTAAATTCTCGAATATTGCAGGAAGTGTCTGTTAAGCTGGCGCCAATTCGCTGGCGCATAGCCAGCTGCGCAGCAACCCCAGTGCCTCATAAAAAAACCAAACATACCGTGCAATCTTTTCGGGATACAACCATGGTTGCTATTGCCCCTACACCCAAAATCAAGAACCTCGACAAGTTGTTGATGCATTGCCAGCGCCGTCGTTATACGGCCAAGAGCAACATCATTAGTGCCGGCGACCGCTCGGAGACGCTGTTCTTCATCATCAAGGGCTCGGTCACCATCCTCATCGAGGATGACGACGGCCGTGAAATGATCATCGCCTACCTCAATTCCGGGGACTTTTTCGGTGAGCTGGGTCTGTTTGAACAGGCGGGCCTGGAACAGGAACGCAGCGCCTGGGTTCGTGCCAAGATCGAGTGCGAAGTCGCGGAAATCAGCTACGCGAAATTCCGCGAGCTGTCCCTGCAAGATCCAGACATTCTTTACGTATTGAGCGGACAAATCGCACAACGCCTGCGCAACACCACTCGCAAGGTGGGTGACCTGGCGTTCTTCGACGTCACCGGTCGAGTCGCTCGTTGCTTGCTGGAACTGTGCAAACAGCCAGACGCCATGACCCACCCCGATGGCATGCAGATCAAGGTGACCCGTCAGGAAATCGGGCGGATTGTCGGGTGTTCCCGGGAGATGGTCGGCCGCGTCCTCAAGGATCTGGAGGAACGCAACCTGGTGGACGTCAAAGGCAAGACCATGGTGGTCTTCGGTACGCGCTAAACCTTGAACATGTCTGCCAGCAACTGGCGATAGAGCGCGTCGAGCCGCTCCAGTGCATCGGGCGCCGCAAACTTTTCATGCAAGGCGATGTGGCTCTCGGCGCGAACCCGCTGCTCCAGACCGCACGCCTCGTTGAAACGATTGACGGCCGCAACCATCGATTCACGCTCGTTATCCAGCAACAAAGCACCGTGCACCAACCCGACCGGACGCGAACCACCCTTGCTCTGGCGCCAGCGCTGAGCGGTGCCGACCAATTTGCGTCCGTCGAGATTGACGTTGAAACGGCCATCGCAGAACGCGCCATCCACTTCGCCCAAAGACGAAACGCCGCCCAGTTCATCGAGCAATTCACAGATCGGGTCGCAGAGTCGGCGATAAGCGGTTTCGATGCGGTTCTGGTCGCCCTCGCTGCGTGGCGGCGCGTAGACCAGCGCGATGTTGATGGTTGTTGCCGATTGCGGCACGGGCTCGCCGCCGGTTTCGCGCAACAGTACCGGCCAGCCTGCGGCGGCAGAGACTTCGCATGCAGCCTCGAAACCAGGCAGGCGATTCAAGCGGCGCGGCATGACCAAGGCTTGATCACTGGGTTGCCAGAACAGCAGACCAAACTCTGAATCGCCGGTGCAGATTGAGGCCAGCAAATCCTGTTCGGCCAGGAGACCAGCCTCGACAGTCAGTGAAGTCGGTTTGAACATGAACAACTCCTTAAGACATGAAGTCTTGGGGAATTTTAGGCCCCTTTCGCGAGCAAGCCCGCTCCCACATTAGAACGGCGTTGTCTGTACCAGCGCGGTCTAATGTGGGAGCGGGCTTGCTCGCGAAAGGGGCACCGCGGTTTGTCTGACTGAACTCAGTCGAGGGTCGAGCCGCTGACGGCAACGCCACGTTCAGGGAAGAACAGACGTTGCAGCTCGGTGCCAGGGCTTTCGGCGCGCATGAACGCTTCGCCCACCAGAAACGCATACACGTCGCTGATTTCCATCAACTCGACATCGGCCCGATTGAGAATGCCGCTTTCTGTAATCACCAGACGATCGCGCGGAATACGCGGCAACAGATCAAGGGTGGTTTCCAGGCTGACATCGAAGGTATGCAGGTTGCGGTTGTTCACGCCGACCAGCGGTGTGTCGAGGGTTTTCAAGGCCCGCTCCAGCTCGTCGCCGTCGTGGACTTCGACCAGCACATCGAGGCCGACGCTTTTCGCAACGGCAGCCAGCTCGGCCATTTTCACGTCGTCCAGCGCGGAAACGATCAACAGCACGCAGTCAGCGCCCAATGCACGGGCTTCGACGATCTGGTACGGATCGATCATGAAATCCTTGCGGATCACCGGCAGTTTGCACGCCGCCCGGGCCTGTTGCAGGTATGCATCGGCGCCCTGGAAGTAATCGATGTCGGTGAGCACCGACAGGCAGGTCGCCCCGCCCTTCTCGTAGCTTTTGGCGATGTCGGCAGGAACGAAGTTCTCGCGAATCACGCCTTTGCTTGGCGAGGCTTTCTTGATTTCAGCAATGACCGCCGGCTGTTTCAACTTGGCCTGAGCGATCAGTGCCTTGGCAAAACCACGGGGTGCATCGGCCGCCTTGGCCAGAATATCCAGCTCTGCCAGGCTCACGCGAGCGCTACGCTCGGCGACTTCCTGGACCTTGCGCGCCAGAATGTTTTCCAGAACCGTCGGTACACTCATCCCTCATTCTCCACTTTGAATACCGCGGTAAATGCACCCAACTCCTCAAGTTTTTCCCGAGCGAGGCCTGTGTGCAGCGCATCGTGCGCCAGGGCAACGCCTTCTTTCAAACTGGTCGCCAGGTCGGCAGCGTACAACGCGGCTCCGGCATTGAGCACGATCATCTCGGCGGCCTTTTGACCGCTCTCGGTCTTGCGCTTGCCGAGGGCATCGCGAATCAGCTCGAGCGAAGCGGCCGGGCTTTCCACCGCCAGGCCGTGCAGGCTCTGACTTTTCATGCCCAAATCTTCCGGTTCGACCCAATACTCGGTGATCTGGTCATTTTTCAATTCCGCCACGTAGGTCGGCGCGGCCAGGCTGAATTCGTCCAGGCCATCCTTCGAGTGCACCACCAGCACGTGCTTGCTGCCCAGACGTTGCAAGACTTCGGCCAAAGGCCGGCACAGCGCCTGGCTGAACACGCCCACCACCTGATGTTTCACACCGGCCGGATTCGTAAGCGGGCCGAGCATATTGAACAGGGTACGCAAACCAAGCTCCTTGCGCGGGCCGGCGGCGTACTTCATGGCTCTGTGATGAGTCTGGGCAAACATGAAACCGATGCCGACGTTGTCGATGCAACGCGCCACCTGAACCGGGGTCAGGTTCAGGTAAATGCCTGCCGCTTCGAGGAGATCGGCGCTGCCACTTTTGCCCGACACTGCACGGTTGCCGTGCTTGGCGACGGTGCAACCCGCCGCTGCCACTACGAAGGAAGACGCCGTCGAGACGTTGAAAATATTGGCCCCGTCACCGCCGGTGCCGACCACATCGACGACGCCGTCGAGGGTCTTGAGTTCGACCTTGTCCGCCAGCTCGCGCATGACCGACACGGCGCCGACGATCTCATCGATGCTTTCGCTCTTCATGCGCATGGCCATCATGAACGCGCCGATCTGCGCGTCCGTGCACTGCCCGGTCATGATCTCGCGCATGACATCGCGCATCTCTTCGGTGCTGAGGTCGAGGTGATCGACGATACGGCTCAGGGCTGTCTTGATATTCATGGAAAGTCCTTAGCGCGTGCCGCCGGTTTGTTTGAGGAAGTTGGCGAACAGCTCGTGGCCCTGTTCAGTCAGGATAGACTCAGGGTGGAACTGCACACCTTCGATGTTCAACGTCTTGTGGCGCAGGCCCATGATCTCGTCGACCGAGCCGTCTTCATGCCGGGTCCATGCAGTCAGTTCCAGACAATCCGGCAGGGTTTCGCGCTTGACGATCAAGGAGTGATAACGGGTAACCGTCAACGGATTGTTCAGGCCGGCGAAGACACCTTTGTCCTCGTGAAACACCGGGCTGGTCTTGCCGTGCATCACCTGACGGGCGCGGACCACGTCGCCACCAAAGGCCTGGCCGATGGACTGATGGCCCAGGCAGACACCCAGGATCGGCAATTTGCCGCCGAAGTGTTTGATCACATCAATCGAGACGCCGGCTTCGTTCGGAGTGCAGGGACCGGGAGACACGACGATCCGCTCAGGGTTGAGGGCTTCGATTTCGGCGATGGTGAGCTCATCGTTGCGCACGACTTTGACCTCGGAGCCGAGCTCACCCAGGTATTGCACAACGTTGTAAGTAAAAGAGTCGTAGTTATCGATCATCAGCAACATGGCGTGAGAACCTCTTGAATTCACTGACTATAAAGACTGCCTTCGAATGAGTGACCCGCAGCGCTTTGTCAGGCAAAGCGACATGGCATACGGGTCACGTTCATCGGTCAGCTTTCCGGGGTTTGTTCAGCCAGGGCGACTGCACGGAACATGGCGCGACGCTTGTTCAGGGTTTCTTCCCATTCCAGCGCCGGCACCGAGTCGGCAACGATGCCGCCACCGGCCTGCACATGCAGCTCGCCGTTCTTGATCACCGCGGTGCGAATGGCAATCGCGGTGTCCATGTTGCCGTTCCAGGCGAAATAACCGACCGCGCCGCCGTAGACGCCACGCTTGACCGGTTCCAGTTCGTCGATGATTTCCATCGCGCGAATCTTCGGCGCGCCGGACAAG
This sequence comes from Pseudomonas migulae, assembly GCF_024169315.1. Taxonomy (NCBI): domain Bacteria; kingdom Pseudomonadati; phylum Pseudomonadota; class Gammaproteobacteria; order Pseudomonadales; family Pseudomonadaceae; genus Pseudomonas; species Pseudomonas migulae. The sequence continues at coordinate 3,281,070 of NZ_JALJWR010000001.1, forward strand.
GTGCCCGCCGGCAGAATCGCCCGCAGCGCATCCATCGCCGTCAGCCCTGCCTTCAGTTGCCCGGTGACGTTGGAAACAATGTGCATCACGTTGGAATAACGCTCGATGACCATTTTCTCGGTGAGCTTCACCGAACCGACTTCCGAGACGCGACCGGTGTCGTTACGGCCCAGGTCGATCAGCATCAAATGCTCGGCGATTTCCTTGTCGTCGGACAGCAGGTCTTTTTCCAGCGCCAGGTCCGCTTCTTCGGTGGCCCCACGCGGGCGAGTGCCGGCAATCGGGCGCACGGTGATCAGGTTGTCTTCGACCCGCACCAGCACTTCCGGCGAACTGCCGACGACGTGGAAGTCGCCGAAGTTGAAGAAGTACATGTAAGGCGTCGGGTTGAAGCAGCGCAGCGCCCGGTACAGATCAATCGGCGCAGCCTTGAAGTCGATCGACATGCGCTGGGACGGCACGACCTGCATGCAGTCACCAGCCAGGATATATTCCTTGATGGTGTCGACGGCTTTTTCGTAATCGTCCTGAGTGAAACTGGAGCGGAACACTGGATCAGCCGATTGCTGCTTGCTGAAATCCAGGCCACGGCGCGGGGTGATCGGCTGGCGGAGTTTTTCCAGCAGCTCTTCCAGGCGCGCCTGACCTTGCTCGAAGGCGCCTTCCTGCGACGGGTCGGCCAGGACAATCGCGTGCATCTTGCCGGCGAGGTTGTCGAACACCACCACCGCATCGGACACCATCAGCAGAATGTCCGGCACGCCCAGCGGATCCGGGTTCGGGCATTTGCCCAGACGCTTCTCCACATAACGCACGCAGTCGTAGCCGAAATAACCTACCAGGCCACCGTTGAAGCGCGGCAGGCCGGGGATGGTCGGTACGTTGTAGCGGGCCTTGAAGGCTTCGACGAAGGCCAGCGGATCTTCCGCTTCGTGGCTTTCGATCTCGACGCCGTCATGAGTCACGCTGACGTGATGGTCATGAACCCGCAGCACGGTGCGGCACGGCAGGCCGATGATCGAGTAACGGCCCCACTTTTCCCCGCCCTGCACCGATTCGAGCAGGTAGGAATTGGGTTCGTCGGCCAGTTTCAGGTAGATCGACAGCGGCGTGTCGAAGTCGGCCAGGGTTTCGCAGGCAAGCGGGATGCGGTTGTAGCCGGCAGCGGCCAAACGCAGGAATTCTTCGCGAATCATGGGGTAGCCTCGTGGCTTGAGGTGCTAACAGTCAGGTATGCAAACGCGCCGGGAGACCGGCCAGGAACAAGTCAGGCGCGCCAACGCCAGCGGGCCAGGGCCTTGATGACTTTCATCCAGAGTTTGCGAGTGACCACCACGATGGCGTTTCCAGAAGGGGGTTGAACAGCGTCGGCCAACGTTATCTCAGCGGCCGGATCCAGGCAACCGGGAATTAGTTTCCGCAAATCATCGATGACCAGCGCCGGCGACTCTTCGGCAATCGGCCGGCCATGGTTGTAGCCATAACTGAGGGCCACGCATTTGACCCCGGCCGCTTTCGCCGCCAGCACATCGCTGCGCGAGTCACCGACGAACAACGACTGCGACGCCGGAATGTTGGCCATTTTCATCACGAAAAACAGCGCGGCCGGATCGGGTTTTTTTTGTGGCAGGGTGTCTCCGCCGATGATCCATTTGAAGTAACGGCCGATCTTCATCTGATCCAGCAGCGGCGCGACGAAGCGTTCCGGCTTGTTGGTGATCAGCGCCATTTCCACGCCTTGCTTGTTCAACCATTTGAGGGTGTCACGCACGCCGGGGTAAACCACCGTCAGGTCGTGACCGTCCGCATAAAAGCCGTTGAACAATTCCAGCGCGTGCTCGGCCTCGACCTCATCGACACCCTCGCCGTCGATGTGATTGGCCAGGGCCCGGCGCACCAGCATGTGCACGCCGTTTCCAACCCAGTCACGCACCGATTCGATGCCGACAGGCTTGCGCCCGAGATTGAGCAGCATGTTATCCACCGCCGCGGCGAGGTCCGGGACCGAATCGACCAGCGTGCCGTCCAGGTCGAACATCACCAGCCGTGGCAGACGCCCCGGGAACAGCTGCTCAAAGCCACTCATGGGCGGGCCAGCGCCAGTTCGGAGCGCATCTTCTCGATCACTTCCTGGTAGTTCGGCGCATTGAAGATCGCCGAGCCGGCCACGAAGGTGTCGGCGCCAGCGGCGGCGATTTCACGAATGTTGTTCACGTTCACGCCGCCGTCGATTTCCAGGCGAATGTCACGGCCCGAGGCATCGATCAGCGCGCGAGCTTCACGCAGCTTGTCGAGGGTGCCGGGGATGAACTTCTGCCCGCCAAAGCCCGGGTTGACGCTCATCAGCAGGATCATGTCGACCTTGTCCATCACGTACTTGAGCACGTCCAGCGGGGTCGCCGGGTTGAACACCAGGCCCGACTTGCAGCCGCCTTCGCGGATCAGTTGCAGGGAACGGTCAACGTGCTGCGTGGCTTCCGGGTGGAAGGTGATGTAGGTCGCGCCGGCTTCGATGAAGTCACCGACGATGCGGTCCACCGGGCTGACCATCAGGTGTGCGTCGATCGGCGCGGTCACGCCGTACTTGCGCAGCGCGGCGCAGACCATCGGGCCGATGGTCAGGTTCGGCACGTAGTGGTTGTCCATGACATCGAAGTGCACGAAGTCGGCGCCAGCGGCGAGAACGTTGTCCACTTCTTCACCCAGGCGGGCGAAGTCGGCGGAGAGAATCGACGGAGCAATTACGAAGGGCTGCATGACGCACCTTTTCTGAGCAGAATCACGATGGCGCGCATTGTATACCTCATGCTTTGGCGCGCGCACCGTGACGCGATAATCAGTAAGCCGCGCGGTAGATCTTCTCGATATCAATCGCGCTCAATTTTCGCGGATTGTTGCGCATCAGACGCTCGATCCCCGCAGCTTCCACGGCCATTGCCGGGATCGCATCCTCGGGAACGCCGAAACTGCGCAGGCCCGGCGGGATTTCCACGGCTGCGCACAACGCCGTCATCGCTTCGACGGCTTTGTCCGCGGCGTCATTGGCGCTCAGATGAGCGGTCTGCACCCCCATGGCTTCGGCAATATCCTGCATGCGCTCGACGCAGGCCATCTTGTTCCAGGTCATGACGTACGGCAGCAACAAGGCGTTACTGACACCGTGGGCGATGTTGAAACGACCGCCCAGCGGATACGCCAGCGCATGCACCGCGCCGACGCCAGCATTGCCGAAAGCCATGCCGGCCATGAGGCTGGCGGTGGCCATGTCTTCGCGAGCCTGCAGGTTGGAAGGATTCGCGTAGGCCTTGGGTAACGCTTTGGTGATCAACTTGATCGCACCGATGGCCAGCGCGTCGGTAATCGCTGACGCATTGAGGGACAAATAAGACTCGATGGCGTGCACCAGCGCATCGACGCCACTGGCGGCGGTGACGCTGCGCGGGCACGTCAGGGTCATTTGCGGGCTGACCAGCGCCACGTCCGGCAGCAGATAGTCGCTGACGATGCCCTTTTTCAGCTGCGCGACCTTGTCGGAGAGGATGGCGACGTTGGTCACTTCCGAGCCAGTCCCGGCGGTGGTCGGGATGGCGATCAGCGGCGGGCCTTTGCGCGGCACCTGGTCGATGCCGAACAGATCCTCCAGCTCTCCGTGGTAACCGGCATAGGCTGCAACACTTTTGGCAATGTCGATCGCGCTGCCGCCGCCCAGACCGATCAGCCCGTCGTGCCCGCCTTCGCGGTAAACGCGCATGCAGTCTTCGACGATGGCGATTTCCGGGTCCGGCAATACACGGTCGAAAATCTCGTAGCTGCGGTCACCCAGCTGCGCGAGTGCCAGCTCGACCGTGCCGGACTTGACCAGCGCGGCGTCGGTGACGATCAGCGGGTTGTCGATGTCCAGGCGCGTGAGTTCGGCGGCCAGTTGCTCGATGGCCCCTGCGCCGGTGATCAGTTTGTGAGCGATTTTGAAAGAGGAAAGACTCATCGTGCGCAGCCTCTTATAGATAGGGGAGCTGGGCACAATAGTAGCTGGGGATTGGGGTTTGTCTGCTATTCAGGGTGTGAATGACTGAACATGCCTGGCGGGATCGATACAAATCAAATGTGGGAGCGGGCTTGCTCGCGAAAGCGCAGTGTCAGTCGACTCATATATCGAGTCTTCTACCGCCTTCGCGAGCAAGCCCGCTCCCCCATTTTTACCGTGTGTAGCTTTAGACCTGGGCGGTACGCAGTTTTTCGCTGCGGCCACGCAGCCATTCCAGGGTCAGCAACAGGATCACCGAGAAGGCAATCAGCAGCGTCGCGGCGGCGGCAATGGTCGGGCTGAGGTTTTCGCGGATACCGCTGAACATCTGCCGTGGCAAGGTCGCTTGCTCGGGACCGGCGAGGAACAGCGTCACCACCACTTCATCGAACGAGGTCGCGAAGGCAAACAGCGCCCCGGAGATCACGCCGGGAGCAATCAGCGGCAAGGTCACGCGGCGGAACGCGGTCAGCGGCGAAGCACCGAGGCTGGCAGCCGCACGCACCAGATTGTGGTTAAACCCTTGCAACGTCGCCGACACGGTAATGATGACGAACGGCACGCCCAGTACCGCGTGCACCACAATCAGCGAAAAGAAGCTGTTGCCCAGGCCCAGCGGGGCGAAGAACAGATAGCTCGCCACACCAATGATCACCACCGGCACCACCATCGGCGAAATCACCAGCGCCATCACCAGCGGCTTGCCGGGGAAATCGCCGCGGGTCAGACCAATCGCCGCCAGCGTACCGAAGATCATCGCCAGCACGGTCGCCGCCGGGGCGACGATGATGCTGTTCTTCAGTGCGCGCATCCATTCCGCCGAGGCGAAGAAGTCCTGGTACCAGTGCAGCGAGAAACCCTGCAGCGGATACACCAGGAAACTGCCCGAGTTGAACGACAGCGGAATGATCACCAGCACCGGCAGAATCAGGAACAACAGGATCAAGCCGCAGAGGATCCGCAAGCTGTAGAACCACACCCGTTCGATGGGCGACATATAAGGACTCAGCATTTCATTCTCCCCTTAGCTCAGGCGCAAGCGACTGGCGCCTACCAGCCAGCTGTAAATCAGATAAAGCACCACGGTCGCCAACAGCAGCAGCCCACCGAGTGCGGTCGCCATACCCCAGTTGATACTGGTGTTGGTGTAGAAGGCGACGAAATAGCTGACCATCTGATCGTTCGGGCTGCCCAGCAACGCCGGGGTGATGTAGTAGCCGATGGCGAGGATGAACACCAACAGGCAACCGGCGCCGACACCGGCGTAGGTCTGCGGGAAGTACACCCGCCAGAAACTGGCGAACGGGTGGCAGCCGAGGGAAATCGCGGCGCGCATGTAGGTCGGCGAGATGCCTTTCATTACGCTGTAGATCGGCAGAATCATGAACGGCAGCAGGATGTGCACCATCGAGATGTAGACCCCGGTGCGGTTGAACACCAGTTCCAGCGGTTTATCGATGATGCCCATGGCCATCAGGCCGCTGTTGATCAAGCCACCTGATTGCAGCAACACGATCCACGCGGCGACCCGGACCAGGATCGAGGTCCAGAACGGCAGCAGCACCAGAATCATCAGCAGGTTGCTTTGGCGCGATGGCAGGTTCGCCAGCAAGTAGGCCAACGGATAGGCCAGCACCAGGCAAATGGCGGTGATGATCAGGCCCATCCAGAAGGTGCGGGCGAAGATGTCGAGGTAGATCGCCTGATCCGGCGTGGCCGGGGCGATTTCGCCGAGGTCGTCGATGCGATGATCCACCGCCGCCAGCAAATAGTAAGGCGTGATGTTGCTGGTGTTGCGCCGGACCGCTTGCCAATAGGCCGGATCACCCCAGCGTTCGTCGAGCCCTTCCAGTGCTTCTTTATAAGAGGTCGGTTCGGTGGCGAACGGCAAGGCGCGGGCGGTTTTGGTCAGCAGGCTGCGGTAGCCGGCCAACTCCATGTTCAAGCGCTTGGACAGGTCGCCCAAGGTCTGATTCTTGCGCGCTTCAGCGAGGTCTTCGCTGGCCGCTTTGTACACCGGTTCAGCGGGCAGGCCGCGACCGTCCCAACCGGCAATGGCCGCCACGGTGCGTGGCATGCCGCCGACCACTTCCGGGTTACCCACGCTTTTGTAGAGCAGCGCCACGATCGGCACCAGGAACACCAGCAACAGAAACAGCACCAGCGGCGCGATCAAGGCCTGGGCCTTCCAGCGGTTGATCCGCTCGGCGTGCTTGAGCCGCTGCTTCAAGGTGGGGTCAGTGCCCGCGTTCAGGGGAATGGCGGTGGCCATGGCGTACTCCGGAAATCTTTGATCGTTACAGAGGCGGCATCCTTTGACCGCGAGGCCGCCTCTGTTCTTGATAACTATGCATCACCCCTGTAGGAGCGAGGCTTACCCGCGAAGGCGACGAGTCAGTCAACATTGATGTTGAATGTGCTGACCTCTTCGCGGGCAAGCCTTGCTCCTACAAGAGTGGATAAGCCCACGGGGTGGTCTTATTTGGCAGCCCAGGAATTGAAGCGCTGTTCCAGTTGCTCGCCGTTGTCAGCCCAGAAGCTGACGTCGATCTGCACCTGGTTGGCGATGTTTTCCGGGGTGGTCGGCATGTCTTTCAGGACATCCTTGGCCAGCAACGGTACGGCCTGAGTGTTGGCTGGACCGTAGGCGATGTTTTCCGAGTAGGTCTTCTGCTGTTGCGGCATCACCGAGAACGCGATGAATTTCTTCGCCGCTTCAGCACGTGCCTTGTCGAGACCTTTTGGAATCGCCCAGGCGTCGAAGTCGTAGATGCCGCCGTTCCACACGACTTTCAGATTGCTTTCTTTCTGTACCGCTGCGATCCGGCCGTTGTAGGCCGAGCTCATGACCACGTCACCCGAAGCGAGGTATTGCGGCGGTTGCGCGCCGGCTTCCCACCACTGAATGCTTGGTTTCAGCTCATCGAGCTTCTTGAATGCGCGGTCCTGACCGTCTTTGCCGGCCAGCACTTTGTAGACGTCTTTCGGCGCAACGCCGTCGGCCATCAGTGCGAATTCCAGGGTGTACTTGGCGCCTTTGCGCAGGCCACGCTTGCCCGGGAATTTCTTGGTGTCCCAGAAATCCACCCAGCTGGTCGGCGCGGTTTTCAGCTTGTCGGCGTTGTAGGCCAGCACGGTCGACCACACGAAGAAGCCCACGCCGCAGGGCTGGATAGCGCCTTTGACGTAATCTTCGGACTTGCCGAACAGCGCCGGGTCGAGTTGCTCGAACATGTCTTCGTCGCAACCACGGGACAGTTCTGGCGATTCAACCTCCACCAGGTCCCAGGACACGCTCTTGGTGTCGACCATGGCCTTGACCTTGGCCATCTCGCCGTTGTACTCGCCAGCGACGATCTTGCCGTTACCCGCCGCTTCCCACGGTGCGTAGAAGGCTTTGACCTGCGCGGCCTTGTTCGCCCCGCCAAAGGACACCACGGTCAGGTCCGGGCCCGCCGCCATCGCGTGTGCCGCACCGATCATGCCCATGACCAGGGCGGTGAATTTCAGGGATCTCAACATTTATTGTTCTCTCCACGTGCAGGGTTGGTTGAAGCAGGGGGCGATCAGTTCGCCTCTAGAAGTGGGTCGAGCGCGCGAACGTGTTCGACCTGCCAGCCAAGCGGTACCACGTCGCCGACAGCGAGCGCGGGATCGAGCTCGGCAATCGGTTGTTTCACAAAGAAGTCGGTCTTGCCGCAGACTTCCAGGCGAACCCGGACGTGGTCGCCCAGATAGATGAATTCCGCCACCCTCCCTGAGAAGCGGTTGACGCAGGACTCGCTCGAACCATTGAGGCTCACGCGTTCCGGACGAATCGACAGCGTGACGGGTTCGCCGGTCTTGCCGACGTTGACCGCCAGGGCTTCAACCTTTTCACCGCGACCGAGTTCGACGACGCAACGGTCGCCGGTGTGGCTGTGCAAACGGCCGTTGAGACGGTTGTTCTCGCCGATGAAGTTGGCGACAAAGGTGTTCTTCGGTTCTTCGTAGAGGCTGCGCGGCGGAGCGATCTGCTGGATTTCGCCCTGATGGAACACGGCCACGCGGTCGGACATGGTCAAGGCTTCGCCTTGGTCATGGGTCACGTAGACCACGGTCACGCCGAGGCGCTGGTGCAGGTGTTTGATTTCCATCTGCATGTGTTCACGCAGTTGTTTGTCGAGCGCACCCAGGGGCTCGTCCATCAGTACCAGTTGCGGTTCGAACACCAACGCGCGGGCCAACGCCACACGCTGTTGCTGACCGCCGGACAGTTGCGCCGGATAGCGCTGGGCGAAGCTGTCGAGCTGAACCATGCTCAAGACACGTTTGACCCGGTCACTGACATCGCTCTTGTTCAAGCCGCGCACGGTCAGCGGAAACGCGAGGTTCTCGGCGACGGTCATGTGCGGGAACAGTGCATAGTTCTGGAACACCATGCCGATGTCGCGCTTGTGCGGCGGCACGTTGTTGATGGCGCGCCCGGCCAGGAGGATTTCGCCGGCGGTCGGCGTTTCGAAACCGGCGAGCATCATCAGGCTGGTGGTCTTGCCCGAACCGGACGGCCCGAGCAAGGTGAGGAACTCGCCTTTGCGAATGTCCAGGTTGAGGTCTTTGACGATCAGGTTCTCGCCGTCGTAGCTCTTCTGCACTCCACGAAAGCTGACCAGAATGTCGCTGGCCCCTGCGTTTGAATCGACCTGGCTCATACCCACACCTTTGTTATTGATGACTGCTGTGGGCTAAGCCTAGTGGACGCTGGGGAGCACGCAAATCGGGGCGCAGGAGAGAATCGCCTCAGCCGGATGGAAGATTGGGGGTAGGGATTGCCCTACAAGGATGGCGGGATTGGATAGGGGCAGTGGCAAGTTTCAAGCTGCGAGCCGCAAGACCGGGCAAAAGCGGGTTTGCAGGCGTGTCGCAAATGGATATGACAACGAGATTCCTGTAGGAGCGAGGCTTGCCCGCGAAGGCGTCCTCACAGGCGCTAAAGGCTTCGCGGGCAAGCCTCGCTCCTACAGGGATTGCGTGCGGTTTAGAGGAGCTTGTGCTCCATCGCGTACTTCACCAGTTCGGCCAGCGAGGTGATGTTGAGTTTCTGCATCAGCCGCGCCTTGTGGGTGCTGATGGTCTTGCTACTCAGGGCCAGTTGCTGGGCGATGTCGTTGACGTTGGCGCCTTGGGCCAGGCGCTCGAACACCGAGAATTCACGCTCCGAGAGCAATGAATGCAGGGGCCGCGAATCGGTCAGGCCGACTTCGAAGACCATGCGGTCGGCCAGGTCCGGGTCGATGTAACGCCCGCCCGCCGCTACTTTGCGGATCGCCGTCAGCAGCAGCGCCGGGTCGCTGTCCTTGGTCGCGTAGCCGGCAGCACCCACCTTCAATGCGCGGGCAGCCATTTGCGCTTCGTCATGCATCGACAGCACCAGGATCGCCGGCGGATTGTTCAGTGCACGAATCCGCGGGATCGCCTCGAGGCCATTGACTCCGGGCATGGAAATGTCCAGCAACACCACCTCGCAGGGCACGTGCCGCAGGGTTTCGAGCAACTGCTCGCCATTACTCGCCTCCCCCACCACCAGCAAGTCCTTTGCCAGGCCGATCAATTGCTTGATGCCTTCGCGAACGATGGTGTGGTCTTCGGCTACCAGTACACGGATCACAAGCTTCTCCAGATTCAAGATCTATCGTCGGAACGCCGCCGGAGCAAGCCCGCTCCCACAGTTGATCGGGTTTGTTTTGTGCGAATGCGGACTAGTGTGGGAGCGGGCTTGCTCGCGAAGGCGTTAGCTCAAACACCACAAACTCTCAGACTTCATCCAACGGCACACGCACACTCAGGGTCGTACCCTCCCCCGGTTCACTTTCAAGCGATAGCTGCCCGCCCATGATCAACACCCGCTCGCGCATGCCGACAACCCCAAAGGAAGTCGGCCTGCCGGTAGTGGCGATAAATCCTACGCCATCATCGCTAACCGTCAGACACAACTCGTCACCTTCAAGCGCCAGCGTCAGTTCGACAGTATGCGCCTGGGCATGCCGCATGACATTGGTCAGCGCCTCCTGAAGGATCCGGAACAAGCCAATCGCCTTGGCATCACTGAGCACCGGCAAGTTGTCCGGCACCTGCACCAGGCACGGAATCTGCGTGCGCGCCTCGAAACGCCGGGCCTGCCATTCGATCGCCGAGGCGATCCCGGCATCGAGAATCGGTGGCCGCAGCGCCGTCGCCACATCGCGCACCAACTGGAACAACTGAGCGATCAGCCGCTTCATGCTGTTCAAGCGTTCATTCAGGCCAGGATCGAGCTGGGCGTAGGCCAATTCGCACATGGACGTTTCCAGCTTCAACACGGTCAACATCTGACCCAGCTCGTCGTGGACTTCCCGGGCGATACGGGCCTTTTCCTCTTCCCGCACGCTCTCCAGGTGCGCCGACAACTCACGCAACTGCTCACGGGAGCTGGCCAGTTCCAGCTCGATACGCTTGCTCTCGCTGATGTCCCAGACAATGCCGTCCCAGACATAGGCGCCATCTTCGAGACGTCGAGTGATGGCTTTGATCTCGGCCCAGCGCTGCTCGCCCTGACGCGTGAGGATCCGCCCCTGCCACGACCAGTCGCTGTCGGTGTCCAGCGCGTGATCCTGCGTCCGGTGGTAGCTGGCCTTGTCGTCCGGGTGCACCAGACTGCGCAGACCTTTGTCGCGATGGGCTAGGGTCGCCGGCGAATAACCCACCAGGCTCTCGCTGCCTTCGCTGATGTAGGCAAAGTCGATCTGCCCCGTCACCGGCGCCCGCTCCAGGCGAAAGACCAATCCCGGCACGTTGGCGGCGATCCCTTGCAGGCGCGCCTCACTTTCCTGCAACGCAGCCAGGGCACGACGGCGCTCGGTAACGTCATTGAGGTAGACCACCAGGTATTCGCCATCGCGAAACCGCAAAAAGCTCAACGAAACATCCGTCGGCAAAAGGCTGCCATCGGCCCGCAGGCAATTGGTTTCGAAACTTTGCGGCCCTTCTTCGCTGGCGCGGGCGCGTTTCCACAGGTTCAGCCAGCGGTCCATGTGCAGGCCGGGCTCGAAGTCGATCAGCGGCCGGTCGATGATGCCGCCCGCCGGATAGCCGAGCATGGTTTCGGCGGCCCGGTTGGCGTAGCGCACATGGCTGTCCCAGTTCACCCAGAGAATGCCGACGGTGCTCTGATCGATGGAAAACTGGGTGAGGCGTAACGCTTCTTCACTGGCGGCTCGCAAGGCAATGTCTTCCCGCGCCGCCAACAGACGATGCTCCAGGCTGTGTTGCTGCCGACGTTGCCAGAACACGATCGCCATGCAGCTCAGCATCAACACCGCCAACAGCAGACTGAGGTTCTGCCAAAAACCCGGCGATTCTGTCAGTCGCGGGTACTTGGGTTGCAGCCATTGATTGTGCAGTTGTTCCAGATCCTTGGCCGGGATCGCTCGCAGCGCGCTTTCGACAATGCCGGCGAGTTCCGGCCAGTCCCGGCGCGTGGCCACGCGCAGCAGTTGCGGCAGACCGATGTCGCCGACCACCACCAACCCGGCGAACTCCGGCTCGACAGACAGACGCCCCAACTGTGCTTCGTCGACCACGGCGTAACTGGCCTGCTGACTCAGCAACAGTTGCAAGGCCTGGCGCTCCATCGGTACGCCCTGGAGGTTCAGATGCGGATAATTACTGCGCAGGTAATCGGCGGTGGCGCTGGGCATGCGCACGGCAACGCGGGTCTGGCTGTCGAGTTTTTCCAGCTCCACTCCACCGGCTGCCTTCTGGTCGCTGACCACCAGTTGCGGCACCCGCATGTACGGGTCGGAAAACTGCCAAAGGCGCAGGCCACCGGGGGTTTGCGTCAACCCCGGCGCGAGGTCGATTTCACCTTCGCGGGCGGCGGCCTCCAGCTGCGCGAGGTCGGGAAAATTGCGCCAGCTGAGCTCGACCTTGAGCGATTTGGCCAGCCACTTCATCAACTCGACGTTGACCCCGGACAATCGCTGCAAGCGGCGATCGTATTGCGCATAGGGCACTTGCAACACCAGCCCGACACGCAATTCACCGTGCTGCGCCAGCCATTCCTGCTGACGTGCGGACAGTTGTGCGACGTGCGCCGGTGGCGCAGGCGCCGCCCAGCCCATCAAGGGAAACCACAAACAGCCGATAACCCACAGGCAGCGAAAACGCTTCATCGAAGTCTCACACACTGACAAATACTGACCAACCCATTAGGCTGCCGGAATATCTTCTGGCCTGGAATATCCGATGCCCCCTGTCTACCGCCTGGCACTGCCAGCATTGTGCCTGTCGCTGATCCTGCCTTGCGCCTTTTCCGTCCAGGCCGCTGATCCCGCACCCGCCGCCGCGGAAAAATCCGCAGACGAAAAACCGGTCGAACGTCAGCCGCTGCTTGAGCGTAGTCAGGAAGAAGCGACAGCACTTGAGCGAAAAATCCCTGTTCAGGAACAGCAACAACTGCAAGCGGGCAGCGATACCTTTCTGGCCTTGTGGAAACCGGCCAATTCGGCGGATCCCAAAGGCGCGGTGATTATCATCCCGGGCGCCGGTGAAACCGTTGACTGGCCGCAAGCAATCGGTCCCCTGCGACGCAAACTGCCCGACGCCGAGTGGAGCAGCCTGAGTATCACCTTGCCCGACCGGCAAAGCGATGCCATTGCGCCACGTGTCGTCGAAGTGCCCCCAACGCCGAAGACGCCTGACGTAGGCAGCAAGGACTCGACTACCGCCGCACCCATCGAGCAAGCGGCGGGCGGTGAAGCGGAAGTCGTCGACAAGGCCATCGTCGAAACCAGCGACGAGCAGGCCAAAGCCGACGCCGAGCGAATCTTCGCACGCATCGATGCGGCCATTGCCTACGCCGAACAACAGAGCGCTCGCCGCATTGTGGTGCTCGGCCATGGCACCGGCGCGTATTGGGCCGCACGTTACCTGAGCGAGAAGCAGCCCTCGCAGGTCGAGAAATTCGCGATGGTCGCCGCCCAGACGCCCGTTACGGTGAAGCCTGAACTGGCCGAACTGACACCGACCCTTAAATTGCCGACGGCCGACATCTTCTACATGGACAAGCCGCTGGACCGCAACGCGGCGCTGGAACGCTTGCAGGCCAGCAAGCGTTTGAAGGCTTCGGCGTTCAGTCAGGTATCGCTCAAGGCCTTGCCGGGGGATAGCAAGGCTGAGCAGGAGCAGTTGGTGCGCCGGGTGCGGGGTTGGTTGAATCCCAAGTCAGAGGCGAACTGATAGACCGAGTTGTTCCCTTCGCGGGCAAGTCGGATCGCTGCACCGCGCGCTCCCACAGGTTTTATGTCGATCACATAAATTGCGTACGACATAAAACCTGTGGGAGCGGGCTTGCCCGCGAAGGCGTCGGCGCTGTCGATACATAACTCACCGGCTAGCGAAAATCCCGCCGCTGTCGGATCAACGTATAGGCGGTATGCAATTCGCGCGTCTTGTCAGTCGCTTCACGCACCTGCAACGCCGTTGCCCCGCTGCCCGCAATCTTGTCCGGATGATGGCGACTCAGCAGACGTCGATAAGCGCGCTTGATCTGCTCCGGTTCGGTGGTGGCGGAAACGCCCAACAGCCGCAACGCTTCCTGATAAGTGACAGCACCGCTGACGACCGATCGCCTCGACGGTTCGTAGTCCGCCGCCAGCGCCTGAACCTGATACGACGTCCAGCCGAGCCATTTGCCCCATTGGGCAATCAACTCGCGCTCGGCATGACCGGCGCGGCCGTCGGCCCAGATCATTCGCCAGCAGGCGCGCAACACGCCTTCCGCCGCATGGGGCTGAGCACTCAAGCGTCGCAGATAGCCGCGTAACCGGTCATGCCCCGACTTGCCGCGGTTAAACGCCGCGATCGCCCGGCGTTTTGCCGACTCGGTCATTTCCAGCGCCTGCATTTCCTGACGCGCCTGCTGGATGTGGCCATCCACTACCCGCCCGTCACACTTGGCCAACCGCCCCAGCAACACGAAAAGCAGTTCATCGTTGCGCAGCACCGGACGACCACCGAGCGCTTCGCGTAAATGCGCCCAGCTCTGCAGTTTCAAACGCCGATCCAGCGCTTGCCCCAACAAGGCGCCGAGCATGGCCCCCGGAATGCTGGCGATGGCATAGCCCGCTCCGGCTCCAATCAGAGTCCCTGGCCACAGCATCTCAGCGACTCGCTTCAATCAGCGTTTCGACTTCAGCCAGACGCTCGTGAGTACCGACATCCACCCAACGACCGTGCAGCCGCTCTCCCGTCACTTGCCCGTCAGCCATGGCTTTGCGCAGCAGCGGTGCCAGCTTGAAAGCCCCGGACTCGCAGCCGTCGAACAACTGCGGATGCAACACGGCGATGCCGCTGTAAGTCAGGGTCGGCGCATCAGGCTGGCCATCGTGCACTTGACCGTCGACCAGAGCGAAATCGCCCGCCGGGTTGTGGTTCGGGTTATCCGCCAGCACCAGATGAGCCAAGCCGTTGATGGGTTGATGCAACACGCTGAAGTCGTAGTCGGTCCAGATATCACCGTTGACCACCACAAACGCCTCATCACCCAACAACGGCAACGCGCGGAGTATCCCGCCGCCGGTTTCCAGTGGTTCACCTTCTGGCGAATACTGAATGCTCACGCCATACGATGAACCATCGCCCAGATAGTCTTCGATCTGCTGACCCAGCCACGCATGGTTGATCACGATGTCGGTAAACCCGGCGGCGGCCAGCGCCCGCAAGTGGTACTCGATCAACGGCACGCCGCCGGCACGAACCAGCGGTTTGGGGGTCGTCAGGGTCAACGGGCGCATGCGCTCGCCCTTGCCCGCTGCCAGAATCATTGCCTTCATGCCGTCGCTCCAGCACGCAGACTGAGGAGCAACACATCCAGCTCGGCCAGTTCAGGACGGCGGGCGATCACGGCGTCTATATAGGCAAAGAAACGCGGCACGTCGGCGAGGTAACGCGGCTTGCCGTCGCGATGGCAAATTCGCGCAAAGATGCCGAT
Source organism: Pseudomonas migulae (assembly GCF_024169315.1). Lineage (NCBI taxonomy): Bacteria > Pseudomonadati > Pseudomonadota > Gammaproteobacteria > Pseudomonadales > Pseudomonadaceae > Pseudomonas > Pseudomonas migulae. Next base: position 3,296,102 of record NZ_JALJWR010000001.1, read on the forward strand.
GACTTTCAGGTGACGCTGCACGCCCATCAGGTCACTGGCACGCAGGAAGTCTTCGAAGTCCGGCTGAACCGGAATGTCCAGGGCGCCCGCTTGCTGCCAGTAATCTTCCAGCCAACCGCGCACACGCGCCTCGGGCCAGCTCAGGAAAGCGTCCTTGAACAGGCAGGTCACGTCGTAGGTCACCGGGCCGTAGACCGCGTCCTGGAAATCCAGCACGCCGGGGTTCGGCTCGCTGAGCATCAGGTTGCGCGGCATGTAGTCGCGATGCACCAGCACTTTCGGCTGCGCCAGCGCGCTGTCGATCAACAGCTCTGTCACGTTCTGCCAGAGCATTTGCTGCGCAGCGTCGAACTCGATGCCCAACTCACGCTTCACGTACCACTCCGGGAACAATTCCAGCTCGCGGCGCAACAGCGCCACGTCGTAACTCGGCAGCGGTGCAACCATCGGCAATTGCTGAAAAGCCAGCAGTGCCTGCAGGGCATCCTTGAACAAATCGTCGGCGTTTTCGCTGTCGATGACGTCCAGATAGGTCTTGTTGCCCAGGTCGTTCAGCAAAAGAAAACCGCGTTCGAGGTCTTCGGCATAAATTTTCGGCACATTTATTCCGGATTTCGCCAGCAAAAAAGCGATGTCCACGAAGGGTTTGCAGTTTTCCTGGGGCGGTGGCGCGTCCATCACGACGAAACTTCTGCCTGCGCCTTCCCAGCGGAAATAGCGCCGAAAACTCGCATCACTACTGGCCGCGGTCAACGTGGCCGGGGGTACAGCGCCCCAACCTTGCTCTGCAAAGAGGGTCGCCAACTGCTCATCGAGCCAAACTTTCAGGTGTTGCAAACGTACATCTTGGTCAGGCATTGCAAGGGTCTCCGACGGCGCTAGCCGTCAAGCGGGTCATGCTTTATTATCCAGCATCTTTTTCAGACCATCGAGAGGCGTGCGGCCCACACCGCGGGCAGATGGCACGCAGGAAGCCCGGACTAATAAGATGGCATTGAAATCCCCCGCGTTTCGTAAAAAATTTCCGTTGTTGGTTACCGGCAGTCTGCTGGCCCTGCAACCTCTAGCCACTTCGTTCGTGGTCGCCGCGGAACAGTATGACTGCTCAGTCTCTGCTTCGGGTGCCTGGAACTGTGCGCCAAAGACGCCGGCGGCTGCATTGCCACCGCGTCCCGTCCATGACGGCAGCGCAGTTTCCGCAACCGGCGAAGCACCAGCCGAAAGCGGCGCCAGTGAAGACACTGGCCCCAAGACTGCGCTGGTCACCGAAGCCAAAGGTCGCGGCCTCAAGTCACGTAGCGAAGACTACAGTCACCTCGACTGGGTTCCGCGCGAGAAGCTCACTGCAGCGCAATTGGCCGAAACCGGTCCTTACTGCTCTGGTTCCTATATCGAACCGATTCGTCCTGGCATGAATGACAAGACGAATAAAAGTGACGCTCCGACCTTTGTCGGCGCCAAGGCCTCCCGCTATAAGCAGGACGAGCAGATCGCTACCCTCGCGGGCGACGTGGTCTTGCGTCAGGGCAGCATGCAGGCTGAAGCCGACGAGGCGAACCTCTACCAGGCCGAGAGCCGTGGCGAACTGGACGGCAACGTGCGCATTCGCGACAACGGCGCGCTGATCGTCGGCGACCACGCCGAAGTGCAGCTCGACACCGGGGAAGCCAAGGTCGACAACGCCGAATACGTGATGCACAAATCCCGTATCCGCGGTAACGCGCTGTACGCCAAACGTGCCGAGAACGCGATCATCCGCCTCAAGGATGGTACGTACACCACGTGCGAACCGAACAGCAACGCCTGGCAGCTCAAGGGCAACAACATCACCTTGAACCCGGCTACCGGTTTCGGTACCGCGACCAACGTGACGCTGCGGGTCAAGGACATTCCGGTTCTGTACACGCCGTACATCTATTTCCCGATCGACGATCGTCGTCAGTCCGGCTTCCTGCCGCCGACCATCGGCACCGGCAGCGATACCGGCTTCCTGCTCGTCACGCCGTACTACTTCAACCTGGCGCCGAACTACGACGCCACGTTGTACCCGCGCTACATGAGCAAGCGCGGCCTGTTGATGGAAGGCGAATTCCGTTATCTGACCAAGTCCAGCGAAGGTCAGTTCGGCGCCGCGTACCTCAACGATGACGATACAGAGCGCAGTCAGCAGACCGACTACGAAAAAACCCGCTACATGTACAACTGGCAGCACAAGGGTGGTCTTGACTCTCGCGTTTTCACCCAGGTCGATTACACCAAGATCAGCGATCCGTATTACTTCCAGGATCTGCAGACCGATCAGATTGGCGTGAAAAGCGAGGATTACGTCAACCAGCAGGGTTCCGTCACCTACCGTGGCGACAGCTACACCGCTCGCTTGAACGCCCAGGCGTATCAGCTTGCAACCGTTTCGAACATCACGCCGTATGATCGCTTGCCGCAGCTCACTTTCAACGGTCAGCTGCCGGTGCATCCGCAAGGCTTGAATTTCGACTACGAAACAGAAGTCGTGCGGTTTGAGCGGGACCTGGAAACAGGTCAGTTCTCCGATGAAAACGGCGTCCTGTCGCCGCGCCTGGACACCAACGTGACCGGCCTGGCACGTGCCAACGGTAATCGTCTGAACCTCAAGCCAGGCGTGAGCCTGCCGCTGGACTGGACGTATGGTTTCGTGAAGCCATCGCTCAAGTATCAATACACTCAGTACGACCTTGATCTTGATGGCACCGGCAAAAACGATCTCCTGACGAATCGCAATAACGCTTCGGCCCTCGGCGAGTCGTTCAGCAGTTCGCAAAACCGTGGCGTCCCGATCGCTAGCATTGACAGCGGCCTGTATTTCGACCGCGACACCACCTGGTTCGGTAAAAACTATCGCCAGACCCTGGAACCTCGCCTGTTCTACCTCTATGTCCCTGAGGAAGACCAGAAGGACATCCCGGTCTTCGACACTGGCGAATACACCTTCAACTATGCGTCTCTGTTCCGCGACAACCGTTTCTCAGGTGCCGACCGTGTCGGCGACGAGAACAAGCTGTCGCTGGGCGTGACCAACCGCTGGATCGAAGAAGACGGCTTCGAACGCCAACGCATCAGCGTCGGCCAGGCCTTGTACTTCAAGGATCGCGAAGTCCAGTTGCCGGGTATCGATGCAAAAACCCGCGACGATGCGAGTGCCAATGTTTCACCGTATGCGCTGGAATACGAATACCGCTGGAACCGCGATTGGCGCACAACCGCCGATTACAACTGGGACCCGGACAGCCGCAGCCCTCGCTCGGGCAGCGCGATGTTCCACTACCAGCCAGAAGACAACCCGAACAAGGTCATCAACGCCGGCTATCGCTATCGTAATGACCAGGTCCGTTACGACCAGAACACCGGCAAGTGGTCGGTGGGCGGTGGTGACTACGGCACTCCGGGCACCCCGGGCTACGTGAAGGACTACTACAAGATCCAGCAGCACGATTTCTCGGTGATCTGGCCGATCGTGCCGCAGTGGAACGCCATCAGTCGCTGGCAGTATGACTACAACCGCAACCGTACCCTGGAAGCCTTCGGTGGCTTCGAGTACGACAACTGCTGCTGGAAACTGCGCCTGATCAATCGGTACTGGGTGTCGTATGACGAGTTCAGTCAGAACGCCCCGGAAAACGAAAAAGGCGACCATGGCATCTTCCTACAAATCGTTCTGAAAGGTCTCGGCGGCCTCACCGGCGCCAAAGTAGAGAGCTTCCTCGACAAAGGCATCCAAGGTTATCGTGAACGTGAAGACCAAGCTTTCTGATTGTCTGCGCCCGCTAGTGCTGGGCGCGCTGTTCCTGGGTACTGCGGCGAATGCCGCGGTACAGTCCATCGATAAAGTGGTGGCCATTGTCGATAACGATGTGGTCATGCAGAGCCAACTGGACCAGCGTGTTCACGAAGTTCAGCAAACCATCGCCAAACGCGGCGCTTCCGCGCCGCCGGCCAGCGTGCTGGACCAGCAGGTGCTTGAGCGTCTGATCGTCGAGAACCTGCAACTGCAGATCGGCGAACGCTCCGGCATTCGCATTACCGATGAAGAGCTGAACCAGGCCGTCGGCACCATTGCCCAGCGCAATAACATGTCGCTTGAACAATTCCGTGCCGCCCTGACTCGCGACGGTCTGTCTTATGACGACGCCCGCGAGCAGATTCGCCGCGAAATGGTCATCAGCCGTGTGCGTCAACGCCGCGTGGCCGAACGCATCCAGGTGTCCGAACAGGAAGTGAAGAACTTCCTCGCCTCCGACCTTGGCAAAATGCAGCTGTCCGAAGAATTCCGTCTGGCCAACATCCTGATTCCTACGCCGGAAAGCGCTAACTCCGACGCGATTCAGAATGCAGCCAAACAGGCAGACGCGGTTTACCAGCAGCTCAAGCAAGGCGCTGACTTCGGTCAGTTGGCAATCGCCAAATCCGCCAGCGAAACCGCACTGGAAGGCGGCGACATGGGCTGGCGTAAAGCCGCTCAATTGCCACCTCCGTTCGATCGCATGCTGAGCACCATGACGGTTGGCGACGTTACCCAGCCAATGCGCACGCCGGGCGGCTTTATCATCCTGAAGATCCTCGACAAGCGTGGCGGCGAGACCCAGACGCGTGACGAAGTGCACGTTCGTCATATCCTGGTCAAACCGAGTCCGATCCGCGACGAAGCAAAAACCAAGGCACTGGCTCAGTCGCTCTACACCCGAATCGAAGCGGGTGAAGATTTCGGCGAGCTGGCGAAGAGCTTCTCGGAAGATCCGGGTTCCGCCCTCAACGGCGGCGACCTGAACTGGATCGACCCGAATGCACTGGTGCCGGAGTTCCGCGAAGTGATGGCCAGTACCCCGCAAGGTCAGCTGTCCAAGCCGTTCCAGACTCAATATGGCTGGCACGTTCTGGAAGTCCTTGGCCGTCGCGCCACTGACAGCACCACCCAGGCCCGTGAGCAGCAAGCCATGACCGTACTGCGTAACCGCAAATACGACGAAGAACTGCAAACCTGGCTGCGTCAGATCCGTGACGAAGCGTACGTAGAGATCAAACTCCCTGGTGCAGACCAGGCAGCGCAGTGAAACCCAAGCGTTTCGCGCTGACACCCGGTGAACCGGCCGGCATAGGTCCCGACCTGTGCCTGCTGCTCGCCTCGCAAGCCCAGCCACACCCCCTGATTGCCATTACCAGCCGCGACCTGCTCATTGAGCGGGCCGCGCAGCTGGGTGTGGTTGTCGATTTGCTGGCGGTCACACCGGACAACTGGCCGGATGAACCCGCGCCAGCCAACAGCCTGTATGTCTGGGATACGCCGCTCAGTGCGCCAGTCATTACCGGTCAACTCGACAAAGCCAATGCTGCTTTCGTTCTGGAAACCCTGACCCGCGCGGGTCAAGGCTGCCTGGACGGGCATTTTGCCGGGATGATCACCGCCCCTGTGCACAAGGGTGTGATCAATGAATCAGGCATCGCCTTTTCCGGCCACACGGAATTTCTCGCTGACCTGACGCATACCGCGCAAGTCGTGATGATGCTCGCGACTCGCGGTTTGCGCGTAGCGCTGGTCACCACTCACCTGCCCCTTCGCGAGATTGCCGATGCAATCACGCCGGAGCGTCTGGAACGGGTCACGCGTATTCTGCACGCGGACCTGCAAGAAAAATTCGGCATCGCCCGGCCACGCATCCTGGTCTGCGGGCTCAACCCGCACGCCGGTGAAGGCGGACACCTGGGCCATGAAGAAATCGACATCATCGAACCTACATTAGAGCGCCTGCGCGGCGAGGGCATGGACCTTCGCGGCCCCCTGCCCGCCGACACTCTGTTTACCCCCAAATATCTGGAGCACTGCGACGCGGTGCTGGCGATGTACCATGACCAGGGCCTGCCCGTGCTGAAATACAAAGGCTTCGGCGCGGCAGTCAACGTGACCCTCGGCTTGCCGATCATCCGCACCTCGGTCGACCACGGCACAGCCCTGGACCTGGCCGGCAGCGGCAAAATCGACACCGGCAGCCTGCAAGTCGCCCTGGAAACCGCCTACCAGATGGCCGAGACCCGTTTATGACCGAGCATTACCAACACCGGGCGCGCAAGCGTTTCGGCCAGAACTTCCTCCACGATGCCGGCGTTATCGACCGCATCCTGCGCTCCATCCACGCCAAACCCGAAGACCGCCTGCTGGAAATCGGTCCGGGCCAGGGTGCGCTGACTCAAGGCCTGCTGAACAGCGGCGCCCAGCTGGACGTGGTCGAGCTGGACAAGGACCTGATCCCGATCCTCAACCAGCAGTTCGCCGGCAAGAGCAACTTCAACCTGCATCAGGGTGACGCGCTGAAGTTCGACTTCAACAGCCTGAATGCCGCACCGAACAGCCTGCGAGTGGTCGGCAACCTGCCGTACAACATCTCTACGCCGCTGATTTTCCACCTGCTGAACAACGCGGGCATCATTCGCGACATGCACTTCATGCTGCAGAAAGAAGTGGTCGAGCGTCTGGCCGCAGGCCCTGGCGGCGGTGACTGGGGTCGCCTGTCGATCATGGTTCAGTACCACTGCCGCGTAGAGCACCTGTTCAACGTTGGCCCGGGCGCGTTCAACCCGCCGCCGAAAGTCGATTCGGCCATCGTGCGCCTGGTGCCACACGCGGTACTGCCACACCCCGCCAAGGATCACCGGCTGCTGGAGCGCGTCGTGCGCGAAGCCTTCAACCAGCGTCGCAAGACCCTGCGCAACACCCTCAAACTGCTGCTGAGCAATGACGAGATCACCGCCGCCGGTGTCGACGGCAGCCTGCGTCCAGAACAGCTCGATCTGGCTGCCTTTGTGCGCCTGGCCGACAAGCTAAGCGAACAAGTCCTACAGAAACCCGCCGCCGACTGACAGGCAACAAGCGTTATCGGGTAGGACACCAGCCCCCATGTCTGGTTTACTACCCGATACTTGGCCTAGACTGATTAACATCAGCTACGCCCCGCGTCCCGCTTCGTTTTTAAGGCCTCTTGCATGTCCGATCCTCGTTATCAGGTCGACGTCAGCGTCGTCACCCGCTATCTGGCAGAACAATCGCAACCCGAGCAAAACCGCTTTGCCTTCGCCTATACCATCACCGTGCACAACAATGGCGAATTACCCGCCAAGCTGTTGTCGCGGCACTGGGTGATCACCGATGGAGACGGACATGTCGAAGAGGTTCGCGGTGCCGGCGTTGTTGGTCAGCAACCGTTGATCGATGCGGGCGACAGCCACACCTACAGCAGCGGTACCGTCATGACTTCCAAGGTCGGTACGATGCAGGGCACCTATGAAATGGTTGCCAATGACGGCAAGCACTTCGACGCTGTCATTGCGCCCTTCCGGCTGGCGGTGCCCGGAGCCTTGCACTGATGGCGACGTATGCCGTCGGCGATCTGCAAGGTTGCCTTCAAGCGTTGCAATGCCTGCTCAAGCAAGTCGCCTTCGACCCTGCCAAGGACAAGCTGTGGCTGGTCGGCGATCTGGTCAACCGTGGCCCGCAGTCCCTGGAAACCTTGCGCTTCCTCTATAGCATTCGCGAATCACTGGTCTGCGTCCTCGGCAACCACGACCTGCATTTGCTGGCCGCCGGGCATAACATTGAACGCCTGAAGAAAGCCGACACCCTGCGTGAGATTCTTGAAGCACCAGATAGCGCGGAACTGCTGGAGTGGGTGCGCCAGCAAAAGCTCATGCATTATGACGAACAGCGCAACATCGCCCTGGTCCACGCCGGCATACCGCCACAATGGTCGCTGCGCAAAGCATTGAAGTGCGCCGCCGAGGTCGAAGAGGCCCTGCGCGACGACAACCGTTTTGCTCCTTACCTCGATGGCATGTACGGCAACGAGCCGCTGAAGTGGGACAGCGACCTCAAAGGCGTGACCCGCCTGCGCGTGATCACCAACTATTTCACCCGCATGCGGTTCTGCACCAGCGAAGGCAAGCTCGACCTCAAGAGCAAGGAAGGGCTCGACAGCGCACCGGCGGGTTACAAACCCTGGTTCCAGTTCAAGGAACGCAAGACCAAGGGCGTGAAAATCATTTTCGGTCACTGGGCAGCGCTCGAAGGCCAGTGCAACGAGCCGGGCATCTTCGCCCTCGACACCGGTTGCGTCTGGGGCGGGTCGATGACCCTGATGAACGTCGACACCCTTGAGCGCCTGCAGTGCAAATGCGACGAGCATGGCCATGCCGTGCCGCCAGTCGCCTCCCCTATTCCCGAACAAACGTCAGTCAGCGCCCAGCGCTAGACTGCGCTTTCAGCCGAGCCACAGGAGCCCGCCATGAGCGAATTCAAACGCATCCCCCCAGAACAGGCCCAGGCCTTGCGCGAGCAAGGCGCAGTGGTGGTCGATGTTCGAGATCCTGCAACATTTGCCGCGCTGCATATCGCCGGCTCGAAGCATCTGGACAATCATTCCCTGCACGCTTTCATCCAGGGCGCCGACCTGGATGCCCCGACGGTCGTGGTCTGCTATCACGGCAATTCCAGCCAGGGCGCCGCGGCCTACCTGATCAGCCAGGGTTTCTCCGACGTCTACAGCATGGATGGCGGTTTTGAGCTGTGGCGTACGACTTATCCTTCGGAAACTGCGCAAGGCACTTCCGAATAATATTTTTGTAACGCGCAAGCCCCCGGCTCCCGCGGGCTAGCGCGGTGGCAGACGAACGGTCAGCCACAACTAATTACGTATCCGCCCTTTACCTCCTGAATTCCCAACTATCCTTAAGCGCAGGCCATCCAAAACAGGGGAGAGCCGGTACACCGGCGCGCGGATCATCGGGAGTAGCTTTCGGAGTCGTCAGTTCCGAAAGAGTTCTGGGGGGTAAACAGCGACCGCCTGTTCGGTTGCTGCCAGCATCGACTGAATGATCCGGCGTCGGCTCCACGTATCGAGCGAGGTGACGTCATGAGTATCTTTAGCCACTTCCAACAACGCTTCGAGTCCACACGCCAGGAAGAACTCTCGCTGCAAGAGTACCTGGAGTTGTGCAAAAAGGACCGCAGCGCCTACGTTTCCGCCGCCGAGCGTCTCTTGCTGGCCATCGGAGAACCGGAGCTGCTCGACACCTCGACCAACTCGAGGCTTTCGCGAATCTTTTCCAACAAGGTGATCCGCCGCTATCCGGCCTTTGAAGACTTCCACGGGATGGAAGAATGCATCGACCAGATCGTGTCGTATTTCCGCCATGCCGCTCAGGGCCTGGAAGAGAAGAAACAAATCCTCTATCTGCTCGGCCCTGTCGGTGGCGGTAAATCGTCCCTGGCCGAGAAGCTGAAGCAGCTGATCGAGAAGGTGCCGTTCTACGCGATCAAAGGCTCCCCGGTTTTCGAATCACCCCTGGGTCTGTTCAACGCCACTGAAGATGGCGCGATCCTCGAGGAAGATTTCGGCATTCCGCGGCGCTATCTCAATACCATCATGTCGCCATGGGCCACCAAACGCCTGGCCGAATTTGGCGGCGACATCAGCCAGTTCCGCGTGGTGAAACTCTACCCGTCGATCCTCAACCAGATCGCCGTGGCCAAAACCGAGCCGGGAGATGAAAACAACCAGGACATCTCGGCACTGGTGGGCAAGGTCGATATCCGCAAACTGGAAGAGTTTCCGCAGAACGACGCCGACGCCTACAGCTACTCGGGCGCGCTGTGCCGGGCCAACCAGGGCCTGATGGAATTCGTCGAAATGTTCAAGGCGCCGATCAAGGTGCTGCACCCATTGCTGACCGCTACTCAGGAAGGCAACTACAACAGTACCGAAGGTCTGGGGGCGATTCCGTTTACCGGGATCCTGCTGGCCCACTCCAACGAATCGGAATGGCACACCTTCCGCAACAACAAGAACAACGAAGCCTTCATCGACCGGATCTACATCGTCAAAGTGCCGTACTGCCTGCGGGTCAGCGACGAAGTGAAGATCTACGACAAGCTGTTGTTCAACAGTTCGCTGGCGAAGGCTCACTGCGCACCCGACACACTGAAGATGCTCGCCCAGTTCACTGTGCTCTCACGCCTCAAGGAGCCGGAAAACTCCAACATCTACTCCAAGATGCGCGTGTATGACGGTGAAAACCTCAAGGACACCGATCCGAAGGCCAAGTCGATCCAGGAATACCGCGACAACGCGGGTGTCGACGAAGGCATGAACGGTCTGTCGACCCGCTTCGCGTTCAAGATCCTGTCGAAAGTCTTCAACTTCGATCCGCACGAAATCGCCGCCAACCCGGTGCACTTGCTGTACGTGCTGGAACAACAGATCGAACAGGAGCAATTCCAGGCCGAAACCCGCGAACGCTATCTGCGCTTCCTCAAGGAGTACCTGGCGCCGCGTTATATCGAATTCATCGGCAAGGAAATCCAGACGGCCTACCTCGAGTCTTACAGCGAGTACGGCCAGAACATCTTCGATCGCTACGTGCTGTATGCAGACTTCTGGATCCAGGACCAGGAATACCGCGACCCGGAAACCGGCGAGATCCTCAACCGCGTGGCACTGAACGAAGAACTGGAGAAAATCGAAAAACCGGCCGGCATCAGCAATCCGAAGGATTTCCGCAACGAAATCGTCAACTTCGTGTTGCGCGCCCGGGCCAACAACAACGGCAAGAATCCAACCTGGCTCAGCTACGAAAAACTGCGGGTGGTCATCGAGAAGAAAATGTTCTCCAACACCGAGGACCTCCTGCCGGTCATCAGCTTCAACGCCAAGGCCAGCAAAGAGGACCAGCAGAAGCACAACGACTTCGTCACACGGATGGTCGAGCGGGGTTACACCGACAAACAGGTACGACTGCTGTCCGAGTGGTACCTGCGGGTCAGAAAATCACAATAACCCGCTGCCGGTCAGACCGGTTGTCGTCAGCCAGAGACCTGTGTACGCATTTTCTGTTACACAGGCCTCTGGAAGGTGTTCGAAAGTCGGTAGCGAGTTCAGGCAGCATCCAAAGCGCTTGGGGGAGCGTTGAATATCCCTTGGCTCCCGGTCCGATGCTGCATCACCGCTCGCCCCTTTCAGGACAGCTTCTAAGGAGCAGTCATGAGCTATGTGATCGACCGACGTCTCAATGGCAAGAACAAGAGCACGGTAAACCGTCAGCGGTTTCTGCGGCGCTACCGTGATCACATCAAAAAGGCTGTCGAAGAGGCGGTCAGCCGGCGCTCCATTACCGATATGGAACACGGCGAACAGATCAGCATTCCCGGCCGCGACATCGACGAGCCGGTGCTTCACCACGGTCGTGGCGGCAAGCAGACTGTCGTGCATCCGGGTAACAAGGAATTCACCAGTGGCGAGCACATTGCCCGTCCGCCCGGAGGTGGTGGCGGCAGAGGCCCGGGCAAGGCCGGCAACTCGGGTGAAGGGATGGACGAATTCGTCTTCCAGATCACCCAGGAAGAATTCCTCGAGTTCATGTTCGAGGACCTTGAGCTGCCAAACCTGGTCAAGCGCAACCTGACCGGCACCGATACCTTCAAGACCGTACGCGCAGGGATCAGTAACGAAGGCAACCCGTCGCGGATCAATATCATCCGCACCTTGCGTTCGGCCCATGCACGGCGCATCGCCCTGTCCGGCAGCAGCCGGGCGAAATTGCGCGAAGCCAAAGAAGAACTCCTGCGACTTAAGCGGGATGAACCTGACAACTTCGGCGATATTCAGGAAATCGAGGCCGAAATCGAAAAGCTCAGCGCGCGCATTCACCGCGTGCCGTTTCTCGATACCTTCGACCTCAAATATAACCTGCTGATCAAGCAACCCAACCCCAGCTCCAAGGCCGTGATGTTCTGCCTGATGGACGTATCCGGCTCCATGACCCAGGCAACCAAGGACATTGCCAAGCGCTTCTTTATCCTGCTGTATCTGTTCCTCAAGCGTAACTACGACAAGATCGACGTCGTGTTCATCCGGCACCACACCAGCGCCCGGGAAGTGGATGAGGAAGAGTTTTTCTACTCCCGCGAGACCGGCGGCACCATCGTTTCCAGCGCGTTGAAACTGATGCAGGAGATCATGGCCGAACGCTATCCGAGCAACGAGTGGAACATCTATGCCGCCCAGGCCTCCGACGGCGACAACTGGAATGACGACTCGCCGATCTGCCGCGATATCCTGATCAACCAGATCATGCCGTTTGTGCAGTACTACACTTACGTTGAGATCACCCCCCGCGAACACCAGGCCTTATGGTTCGAATACGAGCGTATCGCCGAAGCCTTTTCTGACACTTTTGCCCAGCAACAACTGGTCTCGGCCGGGGATATCTATCCGGTCTTCCGTGAACTCTTCCAGCGCAGGTTAGTGACATGACCGCCAAAGAGCAGAAGCGCCAACCCATTTCCACCGGCTCCGAATGGACGTTCGAGCTGATCCAGGCCTACGACCGCGAAATCAGCCGTATCGCGGCTCGCTATGCACTCGATACCTACCCCAACCAGATCGAAGTGATCACGGCCGAGCAGATGATGGACGCCTATGCCTCCGTCGGCATGCCGCTGGGGTATCACCATTGGTCCTACGGCAAACACTTCCTCAGTACCGAAAAATCCTACTCTCGCGGTCAGATGGGGCTGGCCTACGAGATCGTGATCAATTCAGACCCGTGCATTGCCTATCTGATGGAAGAAAACACCATCTGCATGCAGGCCCTCGTGGTGGCCCACGCCTGCTACGGGCACAACAGCTTCTTCAAAGGCAATTACCTGTTCCGCACCTGGACCGACGCGAGCTCGATCATCGATTATCTGGTGTTCGCCAAGCAGTACATCATGCAGTGCGAAGAGCGCCACGGCATCGATGCGGTCGAGGACCTGCTGGACTCCTGCCATGCACTGATGAACTACGGGGTTGACCGCTACAAACGCCCTTACCCGATTTCCGCTGAAGAGGAACGTCGTCGGCAAAAGGATCGGGAAGAGCATTTGCAGAAGCAGATCAACGATCTGTGGCGCACCATTCCAAAAGGCGCGGACAAGTACAGCGACAAGGACAACGCTCGTTTCCCCGCCGAACCCCAGGAAAACATCCTGTACTTCATCGAAAAACATGCGCCGCTGCTGGAACCGTGGCAGCGCGAGATCGTGCGCATCGTGCGCAAAATCGCGCAGTACTTTTACCCACAACGCCAGACTCAGGTGATGAACGAAGGCTGGGCGACGTTCTGGCATTACACCCTGATGAACGACCTGTACGACGAAGGGCTGGTCACCGACGGTTTCATGATGGAGTTCCTGACGTCCCACACCAGCGTGGTCTTTCAGCCGGGTTTCGACAGCCCGTACTACAACGGAATCAATCCCTACACCTTGGGGTTTGCCATGTACCGGGACATCCGGCGCATGTGTGAACATCCTACCGAAGAGGACTACCGCTGGTTCCCTGAGATTGCCGGTACCGACTGGCTGTCGAGCATCAAGTTCGCCATGAGCAGTTTCAAGGATGAAAGCTTCATCCTGCAGTACCTGTCACCCCAGGTGATCCGTGACCTGAAGCTGTTCAGCATTCTTGATGACGATCAGAAGGACGATCTGCTGGTGCCGGCCATTCATGACGAAGATGGCTACCGCACCATTCGTGAAACCCTTGCTGCGCAGTACAACCTGGGCAATCGCGAACCCAACATCCAGATCTACAGCATCGACCGCCGTGGCGACCGATCGCTGACCCTTCGTCACCAGCAACACGACCGCAAACCGCTGGGCGAGTCTACCGAGGAAGTGCTCAAGCACTTGCACCGACTCTGGGGCTTCGACATTCACCTGGAAACCCTGCAAGGGGATCAGGTGATGAAAACCCATCATGTTCCGCCCAGAAGCGAGCACAGCGAAGGCGATTACGGCCGGTTGGACCTGGCCGTTATCCATCTTTGACCCTTTTTCAGCCTCCGGAAGTTCGACGCAACGGTTATTCTGTCGAGCTAACGGAGGTTTTTTATGCAGATCTATAAAGTCGGCGGCGCGGTTCGTGATCGGCTGCTGGGCAAACCTGTCACTGATATCGACTGGGTCGTGGTCGGGGCCACCACTGAAGAAATGCTCGCCAAGGGCTTTCGCCCGGTAGGGGCTGACTTCCCGGTGTTTCTTCACCCGAAAAGCGGTGAGGAATACGCCCTCGCCCGGACCGAACGCAAAAGCGGACGCGGCTATGGCGGCTTCACCTTTCACGCCAGCCCCGAAGTGACGCTCGAAGAAGACCTGATCCGTCGTGACCTGACGATCAACGCGATGGCCGAAGACGATCAACAGAATCTAACTGACCCTTACCATGGGCAGCGCGATCTCGAATCTCGCATTCTCCGTCACGTTTCCCCCGCCTTCGCCGAAGATCCGCTCCGTGTGCTGCGTGTTGCGCGCTTTGCTGCTCGTTATGCGGAACTGGGTTTCACCGTCGCACCTGAAACGCTGGACTTGATGCGCCAACTCAGCGAGTCGGGTGAACTGGAAGCATTGACCGCCGAACGCAGCTGGAAGGAAATTTCCCGCGCACTGATGGAAGATCAGCCACAAGTGTTCATCCAGGTGCTGCGCGACTGCACAGCGCTGAAGGTGTTGATGCCGGAAGTCGACGCACTGTTTGGAGTCCCCCAGCCGGAAGCCCACCATCCGGAAATCGACACGGGCGTGCACACCTTGAGCGTGCTCGAACAGGCCGCACTGCACAAACAACCGCTGACTGTGCGCTGGGCTTGCCTGCTGCATGACCTGGGCAAAGGACTGACGCCGGAAGAAGAATGGCCCCGGCACATTGCTCATGAGCACAAAGGCCTGAAGCTGATCAAAGCGGTCAATGAACGCTTCAAGGCGCCGAAGGACTGCCAGGAATTGGCGCTGTTGGTGGGCCAGTATCACACCCACGGCCATCGCGCCCTGGAGCTGAAGCCTTCAACGTTGCTAGAGTTGCTGCAGAGCTTTGACGTGTACCGTCGGCCGCAGCGGTTCGAAGAGTTTATTGCCGCGTGCGAAATGGACGCGCGTGGGCGCAAAGGGTTGGAACAAAGAAGTTATCCACAAGCGGACTATTTGCGCGGGGCGGCGACTGCGGCGCGGAGCGTGGCGGTTCAGCCGTTGCTGGAGAAGGGATTCACGGGGCCGGAGTTGGGTGAGGCGATCAAGCGGGAACGGCTCAAGGCGTTGAAGGCCTACAAGGAAGCGGCGTCTGCCTGAAAAGCTTCGCGGGCAAGCCTCGCTCCTACAGGGGTACGCGATCACCTGTAGGAGCGAGACTTGCCCGCGAAGGCGTCATCCGCCTCACAACAAATTCGAAGAGGTCAGCTGCACGCCTCGCCACTCAAACGCCACCGGCGCCAACACCTGATCAATCTGCGCTTCGGCCCACAACGTCGCAAAGCTTTTGCCCACACCCGGATGCACACGATCCGGCGCAATCAGCGACAACGGCCACAACACAAAGGCATTTTTGAGAATTTCAGCCCTTGGCAGAATCAGGCCATCGAAGTTGCCCACAAGGTCGCCGAACAGCAAAACGTCGATATCCAGCGGCAAACCCTTGCGGTCCGGCGCATAGCGGCCATTGTCCGCCTCAATGAATTTCAACCGGCGGTCCAGCTCCATCAGCGGCAGATCGGTGTAAGCCGACACCACGAAATTGAAAAACGGCCCGCTCTTGATTCCCACAGGCTGGCTTTCGAACACCGCCGAGCAGCGTATATCCACCAAAAAACCCGCCAGGGCTTCCAGGCCAGCCTGCAAATGGGTTTCGCGCTCGATATTGCTACCGAGCCCGAGATACACCTGAGTCAGCGACATCCGCGCTCGATCTCCACGCCCACACCACCGGTGGCCGCCGGGACGGCGCCTGGCTTGGTCAACTTGAGGCGCATCCAGGTAATGCTGAATTCGCTCATCAGTACTTCAACCAGACGCTCGGCAAAGGTTTCGACCAGCTGGAACTGCGCCTGCTCGGCAAAGGTCTGGATGCGCGACGAAACGCTCGCGTAATCGAGCGCCAGGGTCAGGTCGTCACCGGCGGCGGCCGGGCGATTATCCCAGGCGAAGCTCAGATCCAGACGCAGGCACTGTCGGATGCCTCGCTCCCAGTCGTAGGCACCAATCACGGTGTCGACTTCCAGGCCCTCGATAAACACTCTGTCCAAGCACTCTTCTCCACTGCACGACAAGGGCGCAATGCGCCGTTAGAATCAGGGCGTCCTCGCCCGGAATAGTTAGCATGTTTTGGTTACTGGCGACCTTCGCCTACCTGCTCGGCTCTCTGTCCTTCGCCATTTTGCTCAGCCGCCTGACCGGTAACCCGGATCCGCGAATGAGTGGCTCGGGCAATGCCGGCGCCACCAACATGTTACGCCTGGCCGGCAAGAAGCTCGCCATCCTGACCCTCATCGGCGACCTCTGCAAAGGCCTGCTGCCGGTGTTGATCGCAGGCATTGCGGGCCTTTCGCTGCAAGAACAGGCCTGGATCGGCGTTTGCGCCGTCATCGGTCACCTGTTCCCTCTGTACTTTCGCTTTCGCGGCGGCAAGGGTGTCGCCACGGCCGCTGGCATGTTGCTGGGTCTTTACCCGCCTGCTGCCCTGCTGGCGGTCTGCGCGTGGCTGCTGACGTTCTTCCTGACCCGCACCAGCTCACTCGCCGCCCTGATCGCTACACCGCTGACCCTGCCGCTGCTGGCCTGGCAAGAACCAGCGGCGTTGCTGCCCATGAGCGCGCTCACGGGGCTGATCGTCTGGCGTCATCGCGGCAATCTACGCGACCTGTTTGCCGGGCGCGAACGGCATTTTTAGAGACCGCACGTGAGCGTCGCTCATCACAGCCCCGACAATTGCTCCATCGGCCAGCGCGCCTGAACACTGATCGCCAGGCTTTCATGCTGACCGGCCTGCAAACGCTGGCAACCGGCAAACGCGATCATCGCGCCATTGTCGGTGCAGAACTCCGGACGGGCGTAAAACACATCGCCCTTCAGGTCGCCGAGCATTTTCTCCAAGGATGTTCGCAACGCCTTGTTCGCGCTGACGCCGCCAGCGATCACCAGACGCTTCATGCCCGCCTGTTTCAGGGCACGCTTGCACTTGATGGTCAAAGTCTCCACCACGGCCTGCTGGAACGCCAGCGCGATGTCGCAACGGGCTTGCTCGCTGTCGTCCCCGGCGCTGACGCTCTGTTGCCAGGTGTTCAGGGCAAATGTCTTCAGGCCGCTGAAGCTGAAAGCCAGTCCCGGACGGTCGCACATCGGACGCGGGAAGGTGAAACGCCCTGCAACGCCCTGCTCCGCCAGACGAGCGATTTCCGGACCGCCGGGATAATTCAGCCCCATCATCTTGGCCGTCTTGTCGAACGCTTCACCGGCCGCATCGTCAAGAGTTTCGCCCAGGAGCGTGTATTGACCGATCCCGTCGACCTGAACCAGCTGCGTATGGCCGCCGGACACCAACAAAGCGACGAACGGGAATTCTGGCGGTTTCGCCTCCAGCATCGGCGCCAGCAAATGGCCTTCCATGTGGTGCACGCCAAGGGCCGGAATGCCCCAGGCAAAGGCCAGCGCCTGAGCGCAGGAAGCACCCACCAACAACGCACCGACCAGCCCGGGACCTGCGGTGTAGGCGATCGCATCGATCTCGGTCGGCACGCAGCCGGCCTCGGCCAACACCTGACGAATCAAGGGCAGCATGCGTTTGACGTGGTCGCGCGAGGCCAGCTCCGGCACCACACCGCCATAGGCGCGGTGCAGGTCGATCTGGCTGAACAGCGCGTCGGCCAGCAGGCCGCGTTCACTGTCGTATAATGCGACACCGGTTTCGTCGCAGGAGGTTTCTAATCCCAGTACTAGCATGGGTTTGCGCCTTGTTTAGGCTGAATTCGAAGGCGCGCATAATAGTCGCCATGCGATGCCCCGACTAGCGGTTTTCGATCAGAGGCTTTGCATTCCGAGCGATGAGGGGTTAACATCCGCAACCCTTAAAAACCGACGTCTTCAAGTGCTCTTTTGCCGCGAGGATGTTGACCCCGGTAATGAATGAAGGTAGCTCTGGATGCCAGCCGTCAAAGTAAAAGAGAACGAACCCTTCGACGTAGCTCTGCGTCGTTTCAAGCGCTCCTGCGAAAAAGCCGGTGTACTGGCTGAAGTTCGTAGCCGCGAATTTTACGAGAAGCCAACTTCTGAGCGTAAGCGCAAAGCAGCAGCCGCTGTTAAGCGTCACGCCAAGAAAGTTCAGCGCGAACAGCGCCGCGCCGTTCGTCTGTACTAATACACAGACGATCGTAGCAAGCTTCTGCCAAGCCCGGCCCTCAGCCGGGCTAATGGCATTTGCGGAAAACGCTTGATGCTTCACCGTCAAAGCCGCACATGCGACCGAGACAACCCTGCTTCACAGCGTCAGACCTGGCTCTTTTGCCAGCGGTGCACGTCTTTTCTGACGAGCCTTCCAAGGCTACTGACGAGCACACCCACTGATTCCTCTCACGACGATCAGCCCAAGGCACCTTCTTGCGTGCCCGCTTATGAGCTTTCCGGGGCCCTCGACTGGCCGCAGCGGATTCAGCGAAACACTTTCAAATAGTCGAATACTGATTGGTATTAACGTCAGTGGATTTTCGGCAGATACACTTCCCGACAGCGATTACGCAGACGACACTGGTCGAGCCGCACATTTTGCGCGCCTCAAACAACGACCCGCGTTCGGCCGCACTTCGTTTCGGTTCCATTTCAGCGCAGATGACGAGAACGCCATGGCCGGGCTAATTCCCCAGAGCTTCATTGACGACCTTCTGAACCGCACCGACATCGTCGATGTGGTCAGCTCGCGCCTGCAACTGAAAAAGGCCGGCAAGAACTACACCGCCTGCTGCCCGTTTCACAAAGAAAAAACCCCCTCTTTCAGTGTCAGTCCCGACAAGCAGTTCTATTACTGCTTCGGCTGCGGTGCTGGCGGAAACGCCCTCGGCTTCATGATGGACCACGACAACCTGGACTTCATCCAGGCTGTCGAAGAACTGGCCAAAGCCGCCGGCATGGAAATTCCCCGCGAAGAAAGCGGCCGGCCGCACAAACCGCGACAACCGACCGATTCGCCGCTGTACCCGCTGCTCACCGCCGCGGCCGATTTCTACCGCCAGGCACTGAAAAGCCATCCATCGCGCAAAGCCGCTGTGGATTACTTGAAGGGTCGCGGGTTGACCGGCGAGATTGCCAGGGACTTCGGCCTCGGTTTTGCGCCGCCCGGCTGGGACAACCTGTTCAAGCACTTGAGCAGCGACACCCTGCAACAGAAAGCCATGGTCGATGCCGGCCTGCTGATCGAGAACGCCGAAACAGGCAAACGCTATGACCGCTTCCGCGATCGCGTGATGTTTCCGATCCGCGACAGCCGCGGGCGAATCATCGCCTTCGGCGGTCGGGTATTGGGCGATGACAAACCGAAATATCTCAACTCACCGGAAACCCCGGTATTCCATAAGGGCCAGGAACTCTACGGCCTTTATGAAGCACGCAAAAACAACCGCAACCTCGACGAAATCATCGTCGTCGAAGGCTACATGGACGTCATCGCCCTCGCCCAGCAAGGCCTGCGCAATGCCGTCGCCACACTGGGCACCGCCACCAGCGAAGAGCACTTGAAACGACTGTTTCGCGTCGTGCCCAACGTGCTGTTCTGCTTTGACGGCGACCAGGCGGGCCGCAACGCCGCATGGCGAGCGCTGGAAGCCACACTGCCCTGCCTGCAAGACGGGCGACGGGCGCGCTTCCTGTTTCTCCCCGAGGGCGAAGACCCGGATACGCTGGTCCGCTCCGAGGGCACCGACGCATTCCGCGCGCGAATTAACCAGCACGCACAGCCGCTGGCAGATTATTTCTTTCAGCAACTGACCGAGGAATCCGATCCGCGCTCGCTCGAAGGCAAGGCCCACATGGCCACCCTCGCCGCACCGCTGATTGATAAAGTCCCGGGGGCCAACCTGCGCATCCTGATGCGCCAGCGCCTGACCGAAATCACCGGACTCAGCGGTGAAGCCGTGAGCCAACTGGTGCAAAGCGCGCCTCAAGACGCGCCACCGGCCTACGATCCGGGCGTCGATTACGACGCCATGCCGGACTACAGCGACTACCATCAGCCGCAGGCACAAGAGATGTACGTGCCGCAGCAGGAGTGGACGCCGAAGAAACCTGGCGCCGGCGGCAAGAAATGGGACAAGAAACCGTGGGACAAGAACGGCAAGCGCGGCGGTGATCGCGATCAACCGAGCGCACCGCGCACTCCGATTGCCGTGGAGGCCCCGACGCTGATCGCGCTTCGCACGCTCATTCATCACCCGGAGCTCGCCGGCAAGGTAGAAACCGCCGATCACTTCGCCAACGAGAGCAACACTTACGCTCAACTGTTGGTGGCCCTGATCGAGGCCGTGCAAAAAAATCCTAAGCTAAACTCAATTCAGTTGATGGCCCGATGGCACGGGACCGAACAGGGTCGCCTTCTCAAGGCATTGGCAGAAAAGGAATGGCTGATTAAAGGCGACAACCTTGAACAACAGTTTTTAGACACCATTACTAGGCTATCAGCCGGTCAACACACCGATAGCCTGGAAGCACTTATCAGAAAAGCAAGGCAACCGGGATTGACCCCAGAGGAAGCAAATCAGATCGCAAATCAGATGCGCGACCTATTAAAACGCAATATGGCAACACCAAACCCGACCTCAACTGGCGCGTGAGGTCATAGCTCAGGTATAATCCTCGGCTTGTTTTTTGCCCGCCAAGACCTTCAGTGGATAGGGTGTTATGTCCGGAAAAGCGCAACAGCAGTCTCGTATCAAAGAGTTGATCACACTTGGTCGTGAGCAGGGTTACCTGACTTACGCGGAGGTCAACGACCACCTGCCGGAGGATATTTCAGATCCGGAACAGGTGGAAGACATCATCCGCATGATCAATGACATGGGGATCAACGTATTCGAGGTTGCGCCAGATAAGGATTCCCTTATGCTGGCCGACGCCGATACCGACGAAGCCGCGGCCGAAGAGGCAGCAGCAGCGTTGGCAGCGGTCGAGACCGACATTGGTCGCACCACCGACCCAGTGCGCATGTACATGCGTGAAATGGGTACGGTAGAGCTCCTCACACGTGAAGGCGAAATCGAAATCGCCAAACGTATTGAAGAGGGCATCCGCGAAGTGATGGGCGCAATCGCGCACTTCCCTGGCACGGTTGACCATATTCTCTCCGAGTACACTCGCGTCACCACCGAAGGTGGCCGCCTGTCCGACGTCCTGAGCGGTTATATCGACCCGGACGACGGCATTGCGCCGCCTGCTGCAGAAGTGCCACCGCCAGTCGACCCGAAAGCCGTGAAAGCGGACGACGACACCGACGACGATGACGCCGAAGCAACGGATGACGAAGAAGAAGCCGAAAGCGGTCCGGATCCGGTTATCGCGGCACAGCGTTTTGGCGCTGTCTCCGATCAGATGGAAATCACCCGCAAGGCGCTGAAAAAGCACGGTCGTGGCAACAAGCTGGCAATCGCCGAACTGTTGGCCCTGGCTGAGCTGTTCATGCCGATCAAACTGGTGCCGAAGCAATTCGAAGGCCTGGTCGAGCGTGTTCGCAGTGCCCTGGATCGTCTGCGTCAGCAAGAGCGCGCGATCATGCAACTGTGCGTTCGTGATGCCCGCATGCCGCGTGCCGATTTCCTGCGCCAGTTCCCGGGCAATGAAGTCGACGAAAGCTGGACCGATGCACTGGCCAAAGGCAAAAGCAAATACGCTGAAGCCATTGGTCGCCTGCAACCGGACATCATTCGTTGCCAGCAGAAGCTGACCGCGCTGGAAACCGAAACCGGTTTGACGATCGCCGAGATCAAGGACATCAACCGTCGCATGTCGATCGGTGAGGCCAAGGCCCGCCGCGCGAAGAAAGAGATGGTTGAAGCGAACTTGCGTCTGGTGATCTCCATCGCCAAGAAGTACACCAACCGTGGCCTGCAATTCCTCGATCTGATCCAGGAAGGCAACATCGGTCTGATGAAAGCGGTAGACAAGTTCGAATACCGCCGCGGCTACAAATTCTCGACTTATGCCACCTGGTGGATCCGTCAGGCGATCACTCGCTCGATCGCCGACCAGGCCCGCACCATCCGTATTCCGGTGCACATGATCGAGACGATCAACAAGCTCAACCGTATTTCCCGGCAGATGTTGCAGGAAATGGGTCGCGAACCGACCCCGGAAGAGCTGGGCGAACGCATGGAAATGCCTGAGGACAAGATCCGCAAGGTATTGAAGATCGCTAAAGAGCCGATCTCCATGGAAACCCCGATCGGTGATGACGAAGACTCCCACCTGGGTGACTTCATCGAAGACTCGACCATGCAGTCGCCAATCGATGTCGCTACCGTTGAGAGCCTTAAAGAAGCGACTCGCGAAGTTCTCTCCGGCCTCACTGCCCGTGAAGCCAAGGTTCTGCGCATGCGCTTCGGTATCGACATGAATACCGACCACACCCTCGAGGAGGTTGGTAAGCAGTTCGACGTGACCCGTGAACGGATTCGTCAGATCGAAGCCAAGGCGCTGCGCAAGCTGCGCCACCCGACGAGAAGTGAGCATTTGCGCTCCTTCCTCGACGAGTGATCACAGAACCCCCGGCCCAGGCCGGGGGTTTTGCTTTGTGCAGATAAAATCCCCCGCACTTCCCTCCCGCCGAATAGCGCGTCTACACTCGAAGCATTCCCCGAGCCATAACGAGACCGTTATGCCCAGACTGCCGACCGTGCTTTTTTTGCTGTCGCTGATGACCTGGACCGCAACGGCTGGCGCGCTGACTCTGACCGACGAAGAACGTAGCTGGCTGACGGCCCACCCGGACCTGCGCCTGGGTGTCGATGCGTCATGGCCTCCCTTCGAGTTTCGCGACGATCAGGGCCGCTATCAGGGCCTTGCGGCGGACTACATCGACCTGATCCGCCAACGCCTGGCCATCAAGCTCACGCCCATCGAACCCGTGAGCTGGACGGTTGTTCTCGAACAGGCCAAACACGCCCAACTGGACCTGTTACCGGGCATCATGTCGACCCCGGAGCGCCAGACCTACCTGTCATTTACGCGCCCCTACCTCGACTTTCCAATTGTCATACTTGCCCACGTCGGCGGCGCGCAACCGCGCAAACTCGAAGACCTGTACGGCCTGAAAATCGCAGTGGTGGAAAACTACGCGCCCCATGAACTGCTGCGTACCCACCATCCCGACTTGAATCTGGTGGGGCTGCCCAATGTCAGCTCTGCCTTGCAGGCACTGGCGACCGATGAAGTGGACGCAGTGGTCGGCGATCTGGCCTCCAGCGTCTGGAGCCTGCGACAGCTCAAGCTCGACGGGCTGTATGTCAGCGGCGAAACACCCTATCGCTATCAACTGGCCATGGGTGTGCCCAGGGAAAACAAGATTCTGGTCGGCATCCTCGACAAAGTCCTGGCGGACATGACCCCGGCCGAAATCAGCTCCATTCAGGAGCATTGGGTCGGCAACGTTCTCGATCATCGAACATTCTGGTCCGATCTGCTGGTGTACGGCCTGCCGGGATTGCTGCTGCTGATGACGGTGCTGGCGGTCGTCATTCGGATCAACCGCCGCCTGAGTTCGGAAATCGCCCGCCGCGTCGACCTCGAACAGGAATTGCGCAGCAGCGAATACCATTACCGCGGGCTGGTGGAGAGTCTTTCGGCCATTGCCTGGGAGGCGCGGATCACCGATTTCACCTACAGCTACGTGTCGCCCCACGCCGAAGAATTGCTCGGTTACCCCTTGGCCCATTGGCTGATTCCAGGCTTCTGGCGCAACATCATCCATCCCGCCGACCTGACCCGTGCCCAGACCTTCTGTGATCACGAAGTCCTGGCCGGGCGCGATCACAGCCTCGATTACCGGGTCATCACCGCCGACGGCCGCTGCATATGGGTACGCGACATCGTCAGTCTGATCGAGCACGGTCACGAACCGGTGATGCGCGGCCTGATGATCGACATCAGCGAGGCCAAGCGCACCGAAGAAGCACTGCGCCTGTCGGAACAGAAGTTCGCCTCGGTCTTCCAGCAATGCCCGGACATCCTGGTCATCGCGCGACTCTCCGACGGTTGCTTGCTGGAGGTCAACGAAGCGTTCGAAGAACAGATCGGCCTCAAGGCTGAAGACGTCATCGGCCAGACCGCCACCGACCTGAATATCTGGGGCATTCCCGGCGTCGGCCCGGGTTTGCTGCAGCGCTTGCAGGCCGGCAGCATTCGTAACCTGGAGATGCCCTTTCGCCGCAACAATGGCCAGGTGTTTACCGGCCTGATCTCCGCCGAACCCTTCGACCTCGACACCACCCCGGCGCTGGTGGTGGTCGTGCGGGATATCAGCCAGCTCAAGGAAACCCAGCAACAGCTGCAAACCTCCGAAGAAAAGTTCGCCAAGGCCTTCCATGCTTCGCCCGATGGCTTGTTGCTGTCCCGGCAGAGTGACGGCTTGCTGCTGGAGGTCAACGAGGGTTTCAGCCGTATTACCGGTTTCAACAGCGCGATGTCCGTGGATCGCTCGGCGCTGGAGTTGGGGATCTGGGTCAATCTCAACGAACGTAAACAGATGCTCGACCTGCTGCATCGGGACGGTTTCGTCCGCGACTTCAGTTGCCATATTCGCCGCAGCGACGGGCAGATCCGCCTCTGTGAAGTGTCGAGCCGTCCGCTGCCGATCGGCGACGAAGACTGCATGCTGACCATCGCCCGGGACATCACCGAGCGCCACCTGATGCAGGAAAAACTGCAACAGGCGGCGACCGTGTTCGAGAGCACCGCCGAGGGCGTGTTGATCACCGACACCCAGCAACACATCAGCGCGGTCAACCGCGCGTTTACCGAAATCACCGGCTACAGCGAAAGCGAGGCACTGGGCCACACCCCTCGCCTGCTCGCCTCGGGCCTGCATGACAGCGCTTTCTACGCGGCCATGTGGCATCAACTGACAGCTGAAGGTCATTGGCAGGGCGAGATTTCCAACCGGCGCAAGAACGGAGAACTCTATCCGAGCTGGCTGACCATCAGCGCCGTGCGCAACCGCGACAAGTTCATCACCCACTTTGTCGCGGTGTTCGCGGACATTTCCAGCCTCAAGCACGCGCAGGCCAAACTCGATTACCAGGCGCACCACGACCCGCTGACGGGCTTGCCGAACCGCACACTGTTCGAGAGCCGACTGCTGACCGCACTCAATAACCAGCAGGAAAACGGTGGCCAGGGCGCCGTGTTATTCCTCGACCTTGACCGCTTCAAGCACATCAACGACAGCCTTGGCCACCCGGTCGGCGACCTGCTGCTCAAGGGCATCGCCGTGCGCCTCAAGGACCAGTTGCGCGACATCGACACCGTGGCGCGCCTCGGCGGTGACGAGTTCATCATCCTCTTGCCGGGCCTGCAGCAATCCAGCGATGCCGACAACATCGCGACCAAGTTGCTCAACTGCTTCTCTGCGCCATTCCAGGCGGGCGAGCATGAGTTCTTCATCAGTGCCAGCATTGGCACCAGCCTCTACCCCAAGGACGGCTGCGACGTCGCCACACTGGTCAAGAACGCCGATGCAGCGATGTACCGCTCCAAGGCCAAGGGCCGCAACCGAGTCGAGAGCTATACCCGCGACTTGACCGCTCAGGCCAGCGAGCGCGTCGCACTGGAACACGAACTGCGCCGCGCCATCGAGCGCAATGAATTGTTGCTGCACTACCAGCCGAAAATCAGCCTGGACGACAATCGCCTGGTGGGGGCTGAAGCCCTCATCCGCTGGCATCACCCGACCTTCGGCGCCGTGCCGCCCGAGCACTTCATTCCCCTGGCCGAAGAGAACGGGATGATTCTGCAGATCGGCGACTGGGTACTCGAGACCGCGTGCCGGCAGATGTACGAATGGAACCGGACTTATGAATGCCTCGGTCCATTGTCAGTCAACCTCGCCGGCGCGCAACTGCGCCAGCCCAACCTGCTCGGCCGGATCGAACAACTGCTCAAGGACAACGGTCTTCAGCCAGGACTATTGCAACTGGAAATTACCGAAAACTTCATCATGAGCCAGGCCGAGGAAGCGCTGGCGGTGCTGCATCAACTCAAACACCTGGGCGTACAACTGGCCATCGATGACTTCGGCACCGGCTATTCATCCCTGAGTTACCTCAAGCGCCTGCCGCTGGATATCCTCAAGATCGACCAGTCGTTCGTCCGCGGCCTGCCGGATGATCCCCATGACGCAGCCATTGTTCGCGCGATCATCGCGCTGGGGCGCAGCATGCAATTCACCGTCATAGCCGAGGGCGTCGAGACGTTCGCGCAGCAGCAATTCCTCGCGGAGGAAGGCTGCGAACAGATTCAGGGCTACATCGTCAGCCTGCCCTTGCCGGCGGACGAATTCGCCGCGACGTTTCTTCGTATAGCCGTATCGGATTTTTCGGATAGCACAGCCGAGAAACCGTCGCTATAATCCGCGGCCTACTGAGGGCCTATAGCTCAGTTGGTTAGAGCAGAGGACTCATAATCCTTTGGTCCACGGTTCAAGTCCGTGTGGGCCCACCAAACAAAAAAGCCGCGCTGAATGCGCGGCTTTTTCGTGTCTGAATGACTGGTTTTTTTAGAACTGGTTTTTAAGTCGCTCAGCTTGCAAAGTTTTCGATCTTTACCTGCCCCTCAGGAAAGGTCGCGATGATTTCCAGTTCGCCGCCCATTGCGCGTATGTAGTTGCGCAACGTGCTGATGTACATGTCGGTGCGTCGCTCCATCCTCGAAATCGCCGCCTGATTGACATGCAGGGTTTTGGCCAACGTTTCCTGGCTCAATGCCTGAGCCTGTCGCAACTCGTGCAACGGCATTTCCGCTCGCATCTTTCGAACCAGCGCGTCGACACGATCCTGAGCCTCAGGCGAGCGCCCTGCCACTAAATCAGCGAATTTTTTAGCCATTGTCATAGCCCTCGTTCTTCAAAGTTTCCAAATGCTCGTCGTACAGACGTTCGGCTAGCGGCACGTGCTTCAGATACCAACGATCGTGGCCGGTTTTATCACCGCCGATCAACAGGATCGCGCATCTCCGAGGATCAAAGGCATACAGCACACGGTAGGGTCTGCCAGCATGTTGCACCCTCAACTCTCGGAGGTTGCCATGCCGGGAGCCCTTGATATCGCTGGTGTAAGGAAAACCCAACTGCGGTCCCTCATCACCTAGCAACATCACTGTTGCCTGTACGGAGTCCTGCTCTGCTTCGTTGAGGCGATCCCACCAGCCTTCAAATTCATCGGTGTATTCCACTTCCCAACCCATACCAATATGTCACCCAAGGAATATGATCTCAAGGGAATAACTCTAGGCGTTAGCGGCCGAGCGACCACTCGGGTTGCCAATGAAATTGTTAACGGTGGTTGCTCGCTGGAGCTGGGTGTTCGCGTCTGGCGTTTGGTTTTGTTTACTTCTGGTGTCGGAATATCGGATGACGTCCGCAGACGTTGTAGGCAAACTCCGAATCGTCCTTTTTGGGCACTTTGATGCCTTGTTGCGCTTTTCTTCGACGGGATAGTCTCGGGACGTCGCTGACCATTCAGCGATCGGGCTTGGAAACCCGTCGAAATTATTCGCAACAGCGCCTCTTCACGATTGCAAAGGCTTTCCTGGCTTGAGCTCTTGAGTTATGGCGGCTGTGCGCGGGACGTCTTCGGACGTGCCGGTTTCCTAATTTCCCGGTTTTCCAACCTGCGCACAGCTGTCACCCATTCGCTTGGAAACGAATGTGACAGCCTCCCAAATTAGGAGCTACACAATGACAAAAGCGAACCCTTCAGCATCCTCAGAACTGAAAACCATCGGCCTCACCCCCTTCATCTACTGCTCGAACCAACCGCTGTTCCATGTCACGCGAGACGTTCCCCTCAGTGATGCGTTAGCCATGGCCTCCGATTTTCTGTTCCTTTCCAAGGAACTGACCAGAGACGCTGCCTTTAACCGCGATACCGACCGCCATATCTGGGCCGCACATTACCTGACGGCGATGAGCAAGGCTGTGGTCGATGATGTGATGAAGGTGCTGGAACGCGGGCCTGATCGCACCGATACGAAGTCCGAATAGTAACGGATACCGTTTGATAGACAGCAAAAAGCCCCGATGCTTCCGCATCAGGGCTTCTTGTAAATCTCAATATCGGTCTCTCCTTTCACGGTTTCCCGCTTATCCCGCTCACTGGCTAGGAGTGGCTTGCGCCACCGAAATCAACACCCCTTGCGTCGAAGGCTCCGGTCTGTGCTGACGAGGCGAAAATAACTTTTGCATCGAAAAGAAGCAACCGCGCAACTACCGATTATTTAGCGCAGCAGAGTATCCCGAGTGGGCTATGAATTTCAGTTGGGATTTTGCTTATACGATGGACCTAAAAAATCATTGCAGGGCATGGTGCAGCAGCGCGTAGACCAGTATCGTCTGGCAAGCTGATTTTTAAGGACGCCGGAAATGGCCGTGGGCAATTACATAGAAGCGGTTGAGATTATCCGGCGACTGGAGGGAGGCATTACACGTCCCTTTCTGTGCCGTGCCAGTAATGACAAGCATTATGTGGCCAAGGGATTGGAATTGCCGCCAAACGAGCGCATTGCAGAACTACTTTGTGCCCGTCTCGCAGCTCAATTCGGCCTACCGATTCCCGAACATGGCTATATCTACATTGATCCCGCCCTATTGCGCTACAACTTGGAAGCACGTAACGATCTAGGGCCGGGTGACAGTTATGCCTTGGCGTATGTCGCCGATGCAGCAGACCTTTTGTATTCACAAGCGCAGCAGGTTCCTAGCAATCTGCAAAAAGCCGTATTTATCTTCGACTATTGGGTAGGCAACGCTGATCGCCAGTTAGGGCCACTGGGCGGGCGGCCCAACCTACTGATGTCTGGATTCGATAACCAGCTCCAGCTGATAGACCACAACCAGGCATTTCAATGGCCCATGGATGCCCAAAAGTTCTCGGAAAGCCACGTGTTTGGCCCGAACAATCGTACATGGCAACTGGATATGGTCGACAAAGTTGAATACGGCCAACGGATGCACGACACTGCAAAGCGATTTCGTGACCTATGCTTGGATATCCCCGATGAATGGTGTGAATCCATCGGCAAACCTGGGTTCGATATTCTGCTCGAAGAAATTGAAAGCAATCTGATGCTCTGCCAATCGGACGAGTTCTGGAGCGTCCTGCAATGAAATACACCTGCCTTTACAGCATCGTGCGCTTCGCGCCTTTCGCCGAAACCGAAGAGTTTGCCAATGTTGGCATCGTTCTCTCGGCACCAGCCATAGGACGCATGGAGTACAGGCTCGCCCGTAGAAATCTGAAACGGGTCAACCATTTTTTCGAGTGCAGCAACCTATTCGCCAAGGCCATGGAAATAGCCCAGAATGAATTGGATAGCGTGCGCCTCATGACTGCAGAAGCCCAGGAATCGCAGATCGTTAACCACTTCCGCTTCTTGACCGAGCCGAAGGAATCAATAGTTCGCTTCAGTCCCATGCGCTCGATTTTGGTGGAAAACTTCGACGCAACACTTGCAACGCTGTATAGCCGCTATATCGAGCGCCTAGGCGTAGGACGTGATCGTCCCGAAGAATTAATGGTTCGAGATATTCGGACGATGTTCTTAGAAGCATCGATCCGCAATTTCCGGGATGACACTCTGACTGGCGAACTGACCAAATTGCACCTGCCGTTGGTTCATCGAAACGAAGTGGTGGCCGCGATCAAACCTTTGGCTTTTGATCAGACTGAGCCAAGCGCGATACTCGACCACTGCGACCAGTGGCTGATGAAATTTGTACGGGCTGAAAAGGAAGGAATCATTCAGTTGAAAAACGTCCTGATCCCCGTAACCACTCCAGCTGAAAGTCAATCGCCTCGCCACCGGAAAGCGGTACAGGTCGCCAAGACGAGCATCCAGGAGAGCGGCTTGCAGTTGGTCGACTTCCAGGCGACCCAGGCAATCGCTGCCTTCGCGCAGAATTACGCTCAGTAGTCTCACGCGAAACGCTACCCCTTGAAATACGCTGGTTACTCGGGGTTTCGAAATAGTGACTACGAAGGCAAATGGGCGCCCATAAGGACGATTGAACACAATCGTTACGCCCAAACACCTAACGCTGGAATGGCCTGCACTGGCCCCAACCGCTCAAGCATTTCACGGGTAAAAACGACCTCATACGTATCCGCCGCCCTGCCCCACTGCTCCACGATGACCATGCCGTCGACCAGCACGCTTCCCAATCCAGTGATCGTATCGGCCAGGTCCTCGACGATTGTTTGAACCCGAACCCATACGCGATCAGTCATCGCTTGGAGCTCATCCGCAATTCGCTCAGATGACGCAGGGTCCGTATCGTGACAGGTGATATTGCGCAGCAAATGCTGCAACTCTTTTACTTTGGCGTAATCCTGCTCCGCCCCCTGCGCGCCTTTCAGGATGGCTACCGCTTTCGACTTGTCGACGCGTTTCCCGGATGAAGACAATGTCTGCCCCATAGCGCCGGCCAACAGGACCATCATCCGGGCCTCCAAATGCGCTTTCATTGCTTCCATCGTCGAAATCGGCCGCGCCAACGTGATGGAAGCGCCCCCTTGATGTCGCAAGTCCATGGTCACCGACAGGGTCACGCCGCCTGTTGCAAACCCCAACGCGCGGGCCACGACGTAGTGGCCCATTTCGTGATGGGCAATCTGTAATGCGTGATTCCGCACAGCTGCAGGCATGTTCCTGGTCATTTCATCGCCCCGCATCCCCAGATTCCGCATTCGACTACGATTGACGATCGCTGTCCATCCTGTCCGCTCAGCCAAAAAAGCCGCGCATCTGCGCGGCTTTCTCGTCCCTGCGATTCAGCCTTTACTCAGGCAACGCATACGCAATCACATAGTCGCCACGATCGGTCGACTGACGCGCACCACCCACCGTCAACAGGATGTACTGCTTGCCGGTTTTCGGTGAAACGTAAGTCATCGGGCCGGACTGACTGCCGACTGGCAAACGCGCCTTCCAGATCTCATTCCCGTTGCCGGTATCGAAAGCACGCAGGTAGAAATCCTGAGTACCGGCGAAGAACAACAGGCCGGACTGAGTGGCCAGGGACGCACCGAGGGTCGGCATGCCGATCGGCATTGGCAGGTGCATGCGGATGCCCAGCGGACCGGTGTCTTGCACGGTGCCGACGGGGACCTGCCACATCAGTTTGTGGTTTTTGAGGTCGATGGCGGACATCGTGCCGAACGGCGGTTTCTGGCACGGAATACCGGCCGCCGAGAGGAAGCGTTCGCGCATGGCACCGAACGGTGTGCCTTCCTGCGGCACTACGCCCATCTCGATGCCACTGGCTCCGGCGGCGATCTTGCTGCGTGGGATCATGTAGTTGGCGAGTCCCAGGCGCATGTCGTTGACGAACATGTAGTTCGTGTTTGGATCAACCGAGACGCTGCCCCAGTTCATGCCACCCAGCGAGCCCGGGAATTGCAGGGCGCGGTCCATGCCCGGCGGGGTGTAGACGCCTTCGTGGCGCATGCCTTTGAACTGGATGCGGCACATCAACTGATCGAACGGGGTGGCGCCCCACATGTCCGCTTCCGTCAGGGTCTTGTTGCCGATAGACGGCATGTCCACCGAGAACGGCTGGGTCGGCGAGTAGCGCTCGCCGGGCACATTGCCTTGCGGCACCGGGCGCTCTTCGACACGGGCGATCGGCACGCCGGTTTCACGGTTGAGCAGGAAGATCTCGCCCTGTTTGGTCACTTGGGCCAAGGCCGGCTGCAGGCCGCCCTTGTCGTCCGGCACGTCGTACAGCAGCGGTTGCGCGGGCAGGTCGAAGTCCCACAGGTCATGGTGAGTTGTCTGGAAGTGCCAGCGCACCTGGCCGGTCTTCACGTCGATGGCGACGATGGACGAGTTCCATTTGTCATCGAATGCCGTGCGCTGGCCGCCGAAGAAGTCTGGCGTGGCGTTGCCGGTGGGCAGGTAAACCAGACCGAGCCTGGCGTCGTAGGACATCGCCGACCACACGTTCGGTGTGCCTCGGGTATACGTCTCACCGGCCGGTGGGCGCTTGGTGGTGTTCGGATTGCCCGGATCCCACGCCCACACCAATTCACCGTTGCGCACGTCATAAGCGCGGACGACGCCTGGCGGTTCGCCGGTGGAATAGTTGTCGGCCACGCGGCCACCGACGATCACCACGTCACCTGCGACCAGTGGCGTCGAGGTTTGCTGGTAGTAACCCGGTTTTACTTCGCCCATGTCGGTGGTCAGGTCGACCGTGCCTTTGTTGCCGAACTCTTCACACGGTTTGCCGGTGTCGGCATTGATCGCGATCAGACGGGCATCGCCGGTCGGTAGAAACAGACGTTTCGTACAGGCTGTAGGCTGATTGCCCGAAGACGCAGGGGCTTCGGAATAACCCAGCCCACGGCACCGCTGCCAGTTCGGCGCCGTGCCTTGCGGGTCGAATTTCCAGCGTTGGGCGCCGGTGTCGGCGTCGAGGGCGAAAACCTTGCCGTAGGCCGTGCAGGTGTAGACCGTGTCGCCGATTTGCAGCGGGGTGTTCTGGTCTTCAGCGCCGGCGCCGGTGCTTTGCGGGATGTCGCCGGTGCGGAAGGTCCACGCGACCTGCAACTTGTCGATGTTGCCCTTGTTGATCTGGTCCAGTGCGGCAAAACGGTTGCCGGCAGTGGTATTGCCCCAGTGGGCCCAGTCTTTCTGCTCGGTGCCCGGTGCGACAGGCGTAACAGCCGGTTCAGCGCTGGCCTTGACCACGTGGGTCGGCACGAACATGTAGGCCATCGTTGCAACGACGCCGACGCCCAGAATACCGGCCAGGCCATAAGCACCCCGACCCGCCGTCGCGCCTGAAGCGCGCACGAGCGTCGGGTAGATCAGCGCGACAACCAGACCGATCACGGCAA
Organism: Pseudomonas migulae; assembly: GCF_024169315.1. NCBI lineage: Bacteria > Pseudomonadati > Pseudomonadota > Gammaproteobacteria > Pseudomonadales > Pseudomonadaceae > Pseudomonas > Pseudomonas migulae. Next base: position 3,329,072 of record NZ_JALJWR010000001.1, read on the forward strand.
ACGTCAGTACGCGCGAAACCAGTGGCCAGTATTCGAAGCCGGTGTCCCACACCGCCCAAATCGCAGTAAGGATCAGCGCTACACCATACAACCGCGCGCCTAGCGGCATACGACGGGCGATCATCAGCCCGGACACCAGCATCGCCAGGCCCATCAGCAGGAAATACCAACTGCCGCCGAGCGACACGAGATAACCACCACCGCCGGCCAGTCCAAGCCCGATCAATGCAATCAGGACACCCAGCCCACGCAGCAACCATTTGCTGCCGCCAGCAGCCCCAGAAGTATTCATGTCGGAAATATTCCCCATTTGTGACAAGCGCGGAATAATGTACGAACTGGTTACTTATGGCAAATTGTCGCACGCAAAAATGGCATGAGCGGTACTGAGCCTAGATCAGGCATCCGGAGTTCGAGCTGTGCCTGTAACATGCTGAACCATTGATCTGTATCGCTGGAGACCACCCTTGCCCGACATCCGCCCGCCCGTTCTTGACGAAATCGACCGCCAATTGATCGCCGCCCTGCAGATCAATGCCCGCGAAAGCGTGGCCATGCTTGCCCGGCAATTGGGTATCGCGCGCACCACTGTGACTTCGCGGTTGGCGCGGCTGGAAAAGGCCAGGGTCATCACCGGGTATGGCGTGCGGTTGGGTCAACGGGTGGTGGACGGCGGCTTGCAGGCATACGTTGGGATCACGGTGCAACCACGTTCCGGCAAGGAAGTGTTACGGCGGTTGAGTGCGATGGCCCAGGTGCAGCAGTTGTGTGCGGTCAGTGGCGAATTTGATTATGTGGCGTGGTTGAGGACTGATTCGCCAGAGCAGCTGGATCAGTTGCTGGATCAGATCGGGAGTGTGGATGGGGTGGAGAAGACGACTACGTCGATCATTCTCAGCAGCAAGATTGATCGCGGGCAGCCGGTTTAGACGCGATTCCCTGTGGGAACGGGCTTGCTCGCGAAGGGGTGTATCAGCCGGCATTGCTGTCGACTGGTCCACCGCATTCGCGAGCAAGCCCGCTCCCACATTAACCAGTGTGTAGTCACTGATCGTCACTTTGATCAACAAATTAGCAAAACGACGACACATTGCGTCTTATTAACGTGTTCTACGCTCTCTAGAATGGCTGCCATCTTTTCCTATACTCAGACGCGCATCCCGCGTCCGGTCGCCAGCAAGGTCAGCCATGAACAAGAACAATCGCCATCCTGCAGACGGTAAAAAGCCAGTCACTATTTTCGGCCCGGACTTTCCGTTCGCCTTCGACGACTGGATCGAGCACCCGGCTGGCCTCGGCAGCATTCCTGCGCACAACCACGGTGCCGAAGTGGCGATTGTCGGCGCAGGCATCGCTGGATTGGTGGCTGCCTATGAACTGATGAAACTGGGCCTCAAGCCTGTCGTCTACGAAGCCTCGAAGATGGGCGGTCGTCTGCGCTCCCAGGCGTTCAACGGGACCGATGGCATCGTCGCCGAACTGGGCGGCATGCGCTTCCCGGTGTCGTCCACGGCGTTTTACCACTATGTCGACAAGCTCGGTCTCGAGACCAAACCCTTCCCGAACCCTTTGACGCCTGCCTCTGGCAGCACCGTGATCGACCTGGAAGGCAAAACCCACTACGCACAGAAGCTGGCGGATCTTCCTGCATTGTTCCAGGAAGTGGCTGACGCCTGGGCCGACGCCCTGGAGGCCGGGTCGCAGTTCTCCGATATCCAGCAAGCGATCCGCGACCGTGACGTGCCGCGCCTCAAAGAACTGTGGAACACCCTGGTTCCGCTGTGGGACGACCGCACTTTCTACGACTTCGTCGCCACCTCCGAAGCCTTCGCCAAGCTCTCATTCCATCACCGCGAAGTGTTCGGCCAGGTCGGTTTCGGCACCGGCGGCTGGGACTCGGACTTCCCGAACTCAATGCTGGAAATCTTCCGCGTCGTGATGACCAACTGCGACGATCACCAACATCTGGTCGTCGGTGGCGTTGAACAAGTGCCGCAAGGCATCTGGCGTCATGTGCCGGAACGTTGTGTGCACTGGCCCGAAGGCACCAGCCTCAAGTCGCTGCACAGGGGCGCGCCACGTTCCGGGGTTAAAAAAATCGCTCACGCCCCGGACGGCCGTTTTGCGGTCACCGACAACAACGGCGACACCCGCGAGTACGCGGCGGTACTGACCACCTGCCAGAGCTGGCTGCTGACCACCCAGATCGAATGCGACGAAACCCTGTTCTCGCAAAAGATGTGGATGGCCCTGGACCGCACTCGCTACATGCAATCGTCGAAAACCTTCGTGATGGTCGACCGCCCGTTCTGGAAGGACAAGGACCCGGAAACCGGCCGCGACCTGATGAGCATGACCCTCACCGATCGCCTGACCCGTGGCACTTACCTGTTCGACAACGGCGACGACAAGCCTGGGGTGATTTGCCTGTCGTACTCATGGATGAGCGATGCGCTGAAAATGCTCCCGCACCCGGTGGAAAAGCGCGTGAAACTAGCGCTGGATTCGTTGAAGAAGATCTACCCGAAAGTCGACATCGCCGCGCGGATCATCGGCGACCCGATCACCGTGTCGTGGGAAGCCGACCCGCATTTCCTCGGCGCGTTCAAAGGTGCATTGCCCGGCCACTATCGCTACAACCAGCGCATGTACGCGCATTTCATGCAGGACGAGATGCCGGCTGAACAACGCGGGATTTTCATCGCGGGTGACGACGTTTCGTGGACGCCGGCGTGGGTTGAAGGTGCGGTGCAGACCTCGCTCAATGCGGTGTGGGGCATCATGAAACACTTCGGCGGTGAAACTCACGCCGAGAACCCGGGTCCAGGAGATGTGTTCAACGAAATCGGCCCGATCGCCCTGCCCGAGTAAGAGGAATCCTAAATGCGCGTAGCCCTTTACCAATGTCCGCCGCTGCCCCTGGATGTCGCCGGCAATCTGCAACGCCTGCATCAACTGGCGATGGAGGCCAAAGGCGCCGATTTGCTGGTGCTGCCGGAGATGTTCCTGACTGGCTACAACATCGGCGTCGATGCCGTCAGCGTACTGGCGGAAGTGCACAACGGTGAATCGGCGCAGCAGATTGCGCGCATTGCCAAAACCGCGGGGATCGCCATTTTGTATGGCTACCCCGAGCGTACCGAGGATGGGCAGATCTACAACGCTGTGCAGTTGATCGACGGCAATGGCGAGCGCCTGTGCAACTACCGCAAGACTCACTTGTACGGCGACCTCGATCACTCGATGTTCAGCGCCGGGCAGGATGATTTCCCGCTGGTGGAGCTCAATGGCTGGAAGCTCGGTTTCCTGATCTGCTACGACATGGAGTTTCCGGAAAACGCGCGGCGTCTGGCCCTGGCCGGCGCCGAGCTGATTCTGGTGCCGACAGCGAACATGATTCCTTACGACTTCGTCGCCGATGTCACCGTCCGCGCCCGCGCCTTCGAAAACCAGTGCTACGTGGCTTACGCCAATTACTGCGGCAGCGAAGGCGAAATCCAGTACTGCGGCCAAAGCAGCATCGCCGCACCGGATGGCAGCCGCATCGCCCAGGCCGGTCTCGATGAAGCGCTGATTGTTGGTGAGCTGGATCGTCAATTGATGGTCGATTCCCGCGCCGCCAATCGCTACTTGCTCGATCGCCGCCCGGAGCTTTACGGCGAGCTGAACAAGCGCTGATCACCCGTAATCCGCTAGCATTAGCGCTTCTCTGTTCTGGAAGTGCTCATGCCTGCGTTGAATCAACCTCGCCCCCACACTGAAACCCTGGCCAACGGCCTGCGGGTAACGCTGCGTCATGCCCCGAATTTGAAGCGTTGTGCGGCGGCGTTGCGGGTCGCTGCGGGCAGTCATGACGTGCCATTGGCATGGCCCGGCCTGGCGCACTTTCTTGAACACCTGTTGTTTCTCGGCACCGAGCGTTTTCCTGCGCAACAAGGGCTGATGGCCTACATGCAAGGTCACGGCGGGCAAGTGAATGCACGGACCAGCGAACGCACCACAGACTTCTTTTTCGAACTGCCGCCGCAGGCATTCAGCGGTGGGCTGGAGCGTCTGTCAGACATGCTCGCTCACCCGCGTATGAATCCGGACGATCAGCAGCGGGAACGGGAAGTGTTGCAGGCAGAGTTTGTGGCCTGGTCGCAAGACGCGACGGCGCAACAGCAGCTGGCGTTGTTCGATGGGCTTTCGCCGACTCATCCATTGCGCGGGTTTCATGCCGGCAACCGCGACAGCCTGCCGCTGGCACAACCGGACTTTCAGCAGGCGCTGAAGGAGTTCCATCAGCGGTTTTATCAGACCGGGCAGATGACGCTGAGCCTGGCCGGCCCGCAAAGTATCGAAGAGCTGAAGCAAATGGCGCTGAGTTTCGCCGCGGCGATTCCCGTCGGAGAAAACGCTCCCCAACAGGCGCCCGTGCCGCTGATGGAGTCTTCGGAAGCTAGTTATCAACAGGTGAGCGAGCGACGGCTTGATCTGCTGTTTGCCTTCGAATCACTGCCCGCTTCGTCGACCGCAGCATTGGCGTTTCTGTGCCATTGGATGAACGCCGCGAAACCCGGTGGGTTGTTGAGTGAATTGCGCGCACGCGGTTTGGCTGAGCATTTGAAAGCAGACACGCTGTATCAGTTTGCCGGACAAGCCGTGCTGCACATTGAGTTCACAACGGAGGAACCGGCGAGCGTCCTGCGCGAGCAGCTCCAGGATTGGCTGGGCTTTTTTGCTGCTCAGCAGAATTGGACCGCTCTGCGAGAAGAGTACGCGGCCCTGCTTCAGCGCCAGCATCAGGTCAGCAGTGCTTTGCAAATGGCCCGATTCGACAGCGAACAGCTTGAAACCGGCTTATCCGAGCAAGGCGTTGTAGCGCTCAAAGACATCCTGAAGGCAATCGGTGCTGTGGATAACTTCAGCGGAGAATGGCAACTGCCGGCACCGAATCCGTTCTTGCGCGCAGAGGCGCCGCCGCAAAACGCCGGACTGATTCGCGGGCAAACCAGCAAGCACCGCGGCCTGCGCACATTTGCCCAGGATCGTTCGCGCAGCCGTCGGGAAAACTCGCCGATGCAATTCAGCCAGGCCTTGCCGGATAACACCGCTGAAGGCGCAATTTATTTGCGCTGGCGGCTCGAGGCTGCACCTCATCCCCGCCTTCAACAGCGCCTGGAAAACAGCTTGCAGCCATTGCGCGAGGATGCGCGTCAGGCGGGCGTCGACTTTTCCTTCAGCGCATCGGGAAATGAATGGCTGTTGAAGGTGACGGGACTGCAGGAGTCGATGCCGACCGTTCTCGAACATGCGCTGAAAGAGCTGACAAAACCTGCTAACGGTTTCTCACAGGAAGCACCGAAAAGCACTGCGCTGATCCCGATAAAACAACTGCTCAAGGCGCTGCCCGATCATTGCCTTTTGCACGCCGGTGTCTCAGATGATTTGCAGCAGCTAGGGTCGAGTGCGCGCTGGGAAGGCCTGGCCACCGGCCTGTCGGCACAGACTCAAGCGGCGTTGGGTCTGGCCCTGAGCCGGGTGCCCGGCGTAGCGGACACCCAACCGTCCCCGCTGCCCTCGATCAACTCACAGCGCCTGTGGACAACACTCGACACCGAGTCCAGCGAACACGCGTTGTTGCTGTTCTGTCCGACGCCTACCCGGGACATCTCCGACGAAGCCGCCTGGCGCTTGCTGGCCCATGTCTGTCAGACGCCGTTCTACCAGCGCCTGCGGGTTGAGCTGCAACTGGGGTATGCGGTGTTCAGCGCGCTGCGTCAGATCCATGGGCAGACCGGAATCCTGTTTGGCGTGCAGTCTCCGGGCACTGCGCCCTTGCAGTTACTGGAACACATTGAGTGCTTCCTGAATGACCTGCCCGGAATGATCGAGGGGATCGACGAGGCGGCTTTCATTGCCCAGCGCCAAGCGTTGGCCAATCAATTCGACAACGCTTCGCTGCCCGCCACGCAGGCGGCCGAACTGCTCTGGCAAGGCAAGCTGGCCGGCCACTCGTCGGATTACCTGACGCAACTGACCTTGTCGATTCTGGCCATCGACCGCTCCGCCCTGATAGCCGCAGCCCATCGACTGAACAACGCCGAAGGTGGCTGGCGCTGCCTGGCCAGCAGTTCGGAACCAGAGGCGCCTTGGCAAGTGACAAAATGATCATTACCGCTGGTGCAATTAGCTTTTTCCGAGAATGCAGGCCTTTCACTCTGTAATTTTGAGTAACATAGCCACCTAACTATCTGAACATCTCCGACTGGAGGTGGACTATATGTATAGATCTCAACTGTCCCATCACCTGAAGGAGCGCTCCCATGTCCTGGTCCAAACCTGCTTACACCGACCTGCGTATCGGCTTTGAAGTCACCATGTACTTCGCAAGCCGCTAAGTTTGTCCTGCCGTTCAGCGCCTCGGTTTTGCCGAGGCGTTTTTATTTTCAGCGTTGAAATGATGGAGCGCCCATGTTTGTCCAGATTCTAGGTTCCGCCGCCGGCGGCGGTTTCCCCCAGTGGAATTGCAACTGCGTGAACTGCGCAGGTTTTCGCGACGGGAGCCTGAACGCCAAGGCGCGGACCCAGTCGTCCATCGCGATTTCCGATGACGGCGTGAACTGGGTGCTCTGCAACGCCTCGCCGGACATCCGTGCCCAACTCCAGAGTTACCCCCCGATGCAACCGGGCCGCGCCCTGCGCGATACCGGCATCAGCGCGATCATCCTGATGGACAGCCAGATCGACCACACCACCGGCCTGCTCAGCCTGCGCGAAGGTTGCCCGCACAATGTCTGGTGCACCGACATGGTCCATGAAGACCTGAGCACCGGTTTCCCGTTGTTCACCATGCTGACCCACTGGAACGGCGGCCTGAACTGGAACCGCATCGAACTCGACCAGAGCTTCACCATCCCCGCATGCCCGAGCCTGCGTTTCACCCCGTTGCCGCTGCGCAGCGCTGCGCCGCCGTACTCGCCGCACCGCTTCGACCCGCACCCGGGCGACAATATCGGACTGATCATTGAAGACCTGAACACCGGCGGCAAGCTGTTCTACGCGCCTGGCCTGGGCAAGGTCGACGCGCCGCTGCTGGACATCATGGCCGGCAGCGACTGCCTGCTGGTGGACGGCACGATGTGGGACGACGACGAAATGCAGCGCCGTGGCGTCGGCACCCGCACCGGCCGGGAAATGGGTCACCTGGCGCAAAACGGCCCCGGGGGCATGCTGGAAGTGCTGGAGCAACTGCCCAAACAGCGCAAAGTGCTCATCCACATCAACAACACCAACCCGATCCTCGATGAGGATTCGCCGGAGCGTGCCGAGCTGGTTCGGCGTGAGGTTGAAGTGGCGTATGACGGCATGAGTATTGTGTTGTAGCGAATGGCCCCATCGCGGGCAAGCCACGCTCTCACAGGGTTACGCGACCACTGTGGGAGCTGGCTTGCCAGCGATGACGTCGACCAGACACCACAGAATCCAATGGTTGTTCCCGGAGAACAGACATGACTGACACCCCACTGTCCCCCGCCGAATTCGAAGCGGCCCTGCGCGCCAAAGGCGCCTACTACCACATCCATCACCCGTACCACGTGGCGATGTATGAAGGCCGGGCGACCCGCGAGCAGATCCAGGGCTGGGTTGCCAACCGGTTTTACTATCAGGTGAACATTCCCCTGAAGGACGCCGCCATCCTGGCCAATTGCCCGGACCGCGAGATCCGCCGCGAGTGGATTCAACGTCTGCTGGACCATGACGGCGCCCCCGGTGAAGACGGCGGCATTGAAGCCTGGCTGCGTCTGGGCCAGGCCGTCGGCCTCGACCCGGATCAGCTGCGCTCCCAGGAACTGGTGCTGCCCGGCGTACGTTTCGCCGTGGACGCCTACGTCAACTTCGCCCGCCGGGCCAATTGGCAGGAAGCCGCCAGCAGCTCGCTGACCGAGCTGTTCGCGCCGCAGATCCACCAATCGCGCCTCGACAGCTGGCCGCAGCATTACCCGTGGATCGACCCGACCGGTTATGAATATTTCCGCACCCGACTGGGTCAGGCGCGGCGCGATGTGGAACACGGTCTGGCGATCACGTTGCAGCACTACACGACGCGGGAAGGCCAAGAGCGCATGCTGGAAATTCTCCAGTTCAAACTGGACATTCTTTGGAGCATGCTCGATGCCATGAGCATGGCCTATGAACTGAAACGCCCGCCGTATCACAGCGTGACCGAGCAACGGGTCTGGCACAAAGGAATCACCTTATGAGTTTCGATCGCAGCAAGACCCCGACCTGGCGCCCCGGCTACCGCTTTCAGTACGAACCGGCGCAGAAAGGCCATGTGCTGCTCTACCCGGAAGGCATGATCAAACTCAATGAAAGCGCTGCGCTGATCGGCGGTTTGATCGATGGCGAACGTGACGTAGCGGCGATCATCGCCGAACTGGACGCACAGTTCCCCGGCGTGCCGGAACTCGGTGATGACATCGAGCAATTCATGGAGGTCGCCCGTGCTCAGCACTGGATCGAACTTACCTGATTCCGTGTCAGGCAAGTTACCGCCCAAACCCGAAATCGGTCTGCCGCTGTGGCTGCTGGCCGAACTGACCTATCGCTGCCCGTTGCAATGCCCGTACTGCTCCAATCCATTGGACTTTGCCGAACAGGGCAAAGAGTTGAGCACCGAGCAGTGGATCAAGGTATTTCGCGAAGCGCGGGAAATGGGCGCGGCGCAATTGGGTTTTTCAGGCGGCGAACCGCTGGTGCGCCAGGACCTCGCCGAACTGATTGCCGAAGCGCGCAAGCTGGGTTTCTACACCAACCTGATCACCTCCGGCATCGGCCTCACCGAGCAGAAAATCAGCGACTTCAAGAAGGCCGGCCTGGACCATATCCAGATCAGCTTCCAGGCCAGCGACGAGCAGGTGAACAACTTGCTGGCCGGCTCGAAAAAGGCCTTCGCGCAGAAGCTGGAAATGGCGCGCGCAGTAAAGGCTCACGGCTATCCGATGGTGCTGAATTTCGTCACCCACCGGCACAACATCGACAAGATCGACCGGATCATCGAGCTGTGTATCGCCCTTGAGGCGGACTTCGTCGAGCTCGCCACCTGCCAGTTTTACGGTTGGGCGCAGCTCAATCGTGTCGGCCTGCTGCCAACCAAAGAGCAACTGGTCCGCGCCGAACGCATTACCAACGAATACCGCGCCAAACTCGAAGCCGAAGGGCATCCGTGCAAGCTGATTTTCGTCACGCCGGACTACTACGAAGAACGCCCGAAAGCCTGCATGAATGGCTGGGGCAGTATTTTTCTGACAGTGACTCCGGACGGAACCGCCCTGCCCTGTCACGGTGCCCGACAGATGCCGGTGCAATTTCCCAACGTACGCGACCACAGCATGCAACACATCTGGTACGACTCCTTCGGTTTCAACCGCTTTCGCGGCTACGACTGGATGCCCGAGCCGTGCCGCTCCTGCGACGAGAAAGAAAAGGACTTCGGCGGCTGTCGCTGCCAGGCGTTCATGCTCACGGGTGACGCGAGCAACGCCGACCCGGTGTGCAGCAAGTCGGAACATCACGGCGTGATTCTCAAGGCCCGCGAAGAAGCCGAGCACGCGACCCAGACCATCGAACAACTGGCCTTTCGCAATGAACGAAACTCACGACTCATCGCCAAAAGCTGAACCCTTCAGCGCGGCCAAGGCCGTCGCTGCCGGTATCGACTTTGCCGAATTGCAGGTTGGCCAGCATGGCCTGTTCTGGAACGAATACCGCCCCGAGGACGCCGCTTGCCGCATCTGGCATTGGCGGGACGGCCAGGCACATTGCCTGACGCCAGCGGGTTTCAGTGTGCGCAGTCGAGTGTACGAATATGGCGGAGGGGCGTTTTGCCTGACAGATGACGGGGTGGTTTTCGTCAATGAGGCGGATCAGCAGCTGTATCGCCAATCGCTGAAAGACCAAACGCCCGAGGTACTGACATCCGGCGAATGCCGCTATGGCGACCTGCAGTTTGCTCACGGGCAGGTGTTGGCGGTTGAAGAGCATCGAGACCGGCATCGTCTGGTGGCCATCGATCTGGCGGACGGCGCGCGTCATCTGCTGGCTGAAGGTGCGGACTTTTATGCCGCGCCGACGTTGAGCCCCGACGCTCAACGATTGGCCTGGATCGAATGGAGCCGCCCCGACCAGCCATGGACCGCGACGCGTCTGATGGTTGCAGACCGTCAGGACGACCGCCATTTCGCTCAAGCCCGTTGCGTGGTGGGCGATGGTGTTCAGGAGTCGCTGCAGCAGCCGCGATTCGATGACAGTGGTCGCCTGTATTGTCTGACGGATCGTGGCGGCTACTGGCAGCCGTGGGTGGAATCTTCAGAAGGGCTGGGCCCTTTACCCAGCGCCGCCGCAGACCATGGGCCAGCGCCCTGGCAGTTGGGCGGTTGCACCTGGCTGCCCCTCAGTGAGAGCACTTACCTGGCGAGTTGGACGGAAGACGGATTCGGCCGACTGGGACTTTGCGGTGAAACCCCAGAAGATTTCACCGTGGACTACAGCCGTTTCCGACATCTCGCACTGGATGAACAATTCATCTACTGCATCGCCGCCTCGCCGGTCAGTTCGTCCGCCGTGATCGCCATCGACCGAAAAACCCGAGCGGTCAGGGTATTGGCCGGTGGCGTGGCGCCGCTACCTGCCGAGCAAATCAGCGTTCCGCAAACCCTGCGCTACCCGAGCGGTGCAGGCGAGGCTCACGGTTTCTTCTACCCGGCGATGACTGGCGACACGAAGCCGCCGCTGGTGGTGTTCATCCACGGTGGCCCGACATCGGCGTGCTACCCGATGCTCGATCCGCGCATCCAGTACTGGGCGCAACGCGGTTTCGCCGTGGCCGACCTCAACTACCGGGGCAGCAGCGGTTATGGCCGGGCCTATCGCCAGGCGCTGCATTTGAGTTGGGGGGACGTGGATGTGGAGGATGCCTGCGCGGTGGTCACCCATCTCGCCGAGCGCGGGTTGATCGATGGCGACAAGGCGTTTATTCGCGGCGGCAGCGCCGGTGGGTACACAACGCTGTGCGCATTGGCGTTCAAGAAAGTCTTTCGCGCGGGCGCCAGCCTTTACGGAGTCAGCGATCCCGTGGCCCTGGGTCGGGCGACGCACAAGTTCGAAGGCGATTACCTGGATTGGCTGATCGGCGACCCTGTCACAGACGCCGAGCGCTACGCTGCACGAACACCCCTGCTGCATGCGAGCAACATCAGCGTGCCGGTGATTTTCTTTCAGGGCGAACTGGACGCCGTGGTTGTACCGCAGCAAACCCGCGACATGGTCGAGGCGCTGCAGAAAAACGGCATTCTGGTTGAAGCGCATTACTACGCGGATGAACGTCACGGCTTCCGCAAGGCTGGCAACCAGGCCCATGCGCTGGAGCAGGAGTGGTTGTTTTATCGGCGGGTGATGGCGCTCGCGGACTGATACCGTGGCGTCCCCTTCGCGGGCAAGCCTCGCTCCTACGGTTATAACGCTGCTCGTGTAGAAGTGAGGCTTGCCCGCGAAAGCGATCTGTCTGGCGCCGCGAATATCAGCGCTTGGCGATGATGTACACCGCGTGCACGATCCCCGGAATATAACCGCACAGCGTCAGCAGAATATTCAGCCAGAACGCGCCGGCAAAACCGACTTGCAGAAACACACCCAGTGGCGGCAACAGAATGGCGATGATGATACGAATGAAGTCCATGGGTCAGCTCCTGATGTGAAGTGGGCTCGTGTGAGCCACACAACCAATCGACCCGCGCTGTTCGTCAGGGTTCAGTGCAAATCTTCGCCGGATGCCGGTATCCAAATGAATTCGCAGACAAAAAAACACCCCACGTCAAAAGAATCAAACGTGGGGCGATGCGTTATACCGCGAGACGGTTCGGGAATTCGTGCAGGGCAGGTCTGATCAGACGGCAATGCCTTTTCGGCATTGCAGCTGTGCGGTGCGTACGCGGGAAAAGGCTCGGGCCAGGCGCAGGAGCATTTCGTCGATATTGGCCTTGCTGACGGTGAGTGCCGGGGTAAAACGCAGACAATCGGCTTGCGGGGCGTCGAGCAGCAGCCCTTCGTACATCGCGGATTTAACGACGGCGTCAGCCGAATCCTCGGACAGGGTAAGACCCCAGAGCAGCCCCTGCCCGCGTAATTCACCGTGTCCATAGCGATGAGCCAGACGGGCCAGGCCTTCGCGCAGGTGCTGGCCGTTTTCCCGGACATGCTCGAGAAATCCCTTGTCCTGCACGCTGTCGAGTACCGCAAGGCCGGCAGCGGTCATCAGCGCGTTGCCATGATGGGTGCCCGTCAGTTCGCCGATGTCGAAACAGCAAGCCTTGCCCCGCGCCAGCAACGCCGCCAGAGGCACGCCACCGCCCAGCCCCTTACCGAGGACGACGATATCTGCGCGCACGCCGTAGGATTGTTCCGCGAGCAATGTGCCTAGCCGACCGATACCGGTTTGCACTTCGTCGAAGATCAACAAAATCCCGAGTTCACGACACAGGCGTTCGACCCCCTTGAGGTAATGCTCGGCGGCGGGAATGACCCCGGCTTCGCTCTGGATCGGTTCGAGCATGATTGCCACCGTCCGGGCATCCACTGCTGCATGCAATGCAGCGAGATCGTTGAACGGCACGTGGCTGAAGCCGGGCAGTTGCGGTTCGAAGCGATTGACCAGACTGGAACTGTCCGACGCCGGAATCGTCCCGAGACTACGGCCATGACAACCTTTGCTGGCCACGATGATCCGCGAAGCACCGCCGCGATGCCGCTGACCCCACTTGCGCGCCAGTTTGATCGCCGCCTCACAGGCTTCGCTGCCACTGTTGAGCAGGTACGCCTGATCACTGCCGGTGCTGACACAGAGCCGCTCGGTAAGGTTGAGCATGCCGCGGTTGTGCAGGCCGAAACCGGGGTTGATCAGCGATTGAGCCTGCGCCGTAATGGCATTGACCAATACAGAAGGGCTATGCCCGAGGCTATTGGCTCCGCCACCTTGGGAAAAATCCAGATAGGCACGGTCGTCGCTGTCCCACAACCAGGAGCCCTGGCCGCGCACAAAAATCTGTTTCGGCCGCTCGACACTGGGCATCAGGTGCTCGCTGGAAAGGTTGTCACTTCTGGCCGGCAGAAAACTGTCCGCGTTCAGGTCATCAAGGCTGGGAGCGCTACGCCGTAAATTGAACAGGTTCATCCGAAAAAACCTCGCTTGAGGTTTTTTGCCATACCTATGTAAACAACCTCGGCGTAAACGGTATTCATCGCGCTCTATGGCCCTGTAAGCCTTGTGAATGCGGTTAGACTAGGCGCAGAGCGGGCCTCGAGCCATTTCGATTTTTCAGCATTTTCGATAAGTAAATCTTATGGATTTCAAACAACTGCGTTATTTCGTCGCGGTGTACGAGGAGGGCCATGTCGGCCGGGCCGCCGAGCGGCTGTCGATTTCTCAGCCAGCACTGTCCCAACAGATCCGCCACCTCGAACAAAACCTTGATGTCAGTCTGTTCGAACGCAGCAGTAAACGCCTGCTGCCTACCCTGGCCGCTCACACGTTGTACAACCATGCCCTGCCCTTGCTGGATGGTTTGCAACGGGCACGTGAAGCGCTGGGCAACTTCAAGGGGCAAGCGCTGCGCACGCTGGCCATTGGTGTGTTGCAAACCGTCCACACCAGTCTCGTGCCGCAAATGCTCGAACGCGTGCGAAAGGCTCAGCCGCACCTGGTGGTGCAGATCTATGAACTGACCGGATTGGAGATCGAGCGGCGGCTGCTCAATGGCGCTCTGGACATCGGCATCAGTTACCTGCCGCCCCGACAGCCGGGGCTGCACGGCGTGATGCTGTACGAAGATGAACTGACGCTCGTCATCCCGGCGGATCACCCGCTGCGCGAATTCAAGAAAGTCTCCATGAGCCAGGCCGCGGAGTTGCCGATGTTGCTGCTGGGCGAAGAGTTTCAGGTACGGCAGATCTGGCAGACGCAACTGGCCAATCTGGGCCGACGCCCGCAGGTGCAGGCGGAACTGAACAATATGGCGGGGATTCTCGACAGTCTGCCGCACACCCGGCTGGTGACCGTGCTTCCGGGCCGCTCGCAGAAAGCACTCGGCAACCGTGAACTGCTCTGGAAACCACTGACCGAACCGCGGGTGCCGCTGAAAGTCGGGTTGGTGTGTCGGGATGTCCAGCGGCAGCAAGCCTCGCTGGCCTTGTTGCGAACCTTGCTGGAGGAAGTGATGAACACACCGGATGAGCGCTCGGCAACCCTGGCTGGGCTGAGCTGACCACTTTTCTGCGGACAAAAGAAAACCCCGCCGAAGCGGGGCTTTGCAGACTGTTTCCCTGACATCCATTTCACTCCGCCGTCCTGGCAGAATCCTACGTGTCCGTGTTGTTGCTTTGCGCTTCCTGCGCGACGTCCATGAGAAGTAGATTAGCTGTGGATCCAATCTGCATCTATGGGAGAAAAGCAGCACGTCATGTAAGCGAATGCTTACATGACGTTGCATTGTCAAAACTGCGCTGCATCCAGCAGGAACAGCGACTCGCTACCGGCCTTCACCGACGCGCTCAACGAGTGAATACGCGGCAGCAGGCGGGCGAAATAGAACCGCGCCGTACCCAGTTTGCTCGCGTAGAAATCGTCCTGCGCTTCTTTGCCCAAGGCCGCCTTGGCCATCAGTGCCCACATGTAGGCGTAGGCCACGTAACCGAAGGTTTGCAAGTACTCGACCGAGGCCGCACCGATCTCGTTCGGGTTGTTTTTTGCCCGGTCCAGCAACCACGCGGTCAATTCGTCGAGGGTGGTCACGGCATCGTTCAACGGCTTGGTGAACTCGGCCAGATCAGCGCTGGCCGTGGCGGTGAAGTGACGAATTTCGTCGGCGAACAGGTTGTAGAACGCCCCGCCGCTGCCAACGATTTTGCGTCCTACCAGGTCCAGCGCCTGAATGCCGTTGGTGCCTTCGTAAATCTGGGTGATGCGCACGTCGCGTACCAGTTGCTCCTGGCCCCATTCACGAATGTAACCGTGGCCGCCGAACACCTGCTGACCGTGAATGGTGGTTTCCAGACCGAGGTCCGTCAGGAACGCCTTGGCCACCGGAGTCAGCAGCGCCACCAGGTCTTCCGCGCGTTTGCGGGTGGTCGGGTCTTCGCTGAACTTGGCGGTGTCCAGTTGCATGGCCACGTAGGTCGAGAACGCACGGCCGCCTTCGTTCGAGGCTTTCATGGTCAGCAGCATGCGACGCACGTCCGGGTGGACGATGATCGGGTCAGCCACTTTGTCCTTGTTCTGCGCGCCCGTCGGTGAACGGCTTTGCAGACGGTCGCGGGCGTATTCGATGGCGTTCTGGTAAGAGCGTTCGCCCGACGCCAGGCCCTGGATACCGACGCCCAGACGTTCGTAGTTCATCATCGTGAACATCGCCGCCAGGCCTTTGTTCGGCTCGCCGACCAGATAACCCACGGCTTCGTCAAAGTTCATCACGCAGGTCGCGGACGCCTGAATGCCCATCTTGTGTTCGATCGAACCGCAGGTCGCCGGGTTGCGCGCACCCAGGCTGCCATCGGCATTGACCATGAACTTCGGCACCAGGAACAGCGAAATGCCTTTCGGCCCCGCTGGCGCATCCGGCAGTTTCGCCAGCACCAGGTGGATGATGTTTTCGGTCAGGTCGTGTTCGCCGCCGGTGATGAAAATCTTGGTGCCGCTGACTTTGTAGGAACCGTCGGCCTGAGGTTCGGCCTTGGTGCGGATGATCCCCAGGTCTGTGCCGGCGTGCGGCTCGGTCAGGCACATCGAACCGGCCCAGACACCGGCGTACATGTTCGGCAGGTACGCGGCTTTCAGTTCTTCGCTGGCGTGGGCGTTGATCGACAGACAGGCGCCGGCGGTCAGCATCGGGTACAGACCGAACGACAGGCTCGCGGAGTTGACCATTTCTTCGACCTGGGCCGACACCGCCTTGGGCATGCCCATGCCGCCGTAGGCCGGATCGCCACCGACGCCAACCCAACCGCCTTCGGCATAAGTCTGATAAGACTGTGTGAAACCTGCCGGCGTGGTGACAGCACCGTCCGCCCAATGGCAACCTTCTTCGTCAGCCGCACGGCTCAGGGGCGCGATGCTTTTGCTGGTGACCTTGCCGGCCTCTTCAAGAATGGCTTCAACGGTTTCCGCATCGACGGTCTCGGCCAGCGCAGGCAACTCGGCCCAGAGTTTGGCGACCTCGAATACTTCATTGAGGACGAAGCGCATATCGCGCAGGGGCGCTTTGTAGTCAGCCATGGCAAACCTCGCAGGAACTTTACAGGTGATTCGTAGGAAGATAGTTTTCGTTGGGTCCGAGTGTAACCCAACAACTTTTGCGACACATAGGGTCAGCTAGTGACCCTTTTGTAATTTTTAGTCATTGAATTTTATGCCTGCGAAAACGCGTTCGCGGGCAAGCCTCGCTCCTACAGGTCATGCGCCGAATTTGAAATGGCGTAAATCCAGTAGGAGCGAGGCTTGCCCGCGAAGCTTTTCAAACGTAACCGTTACAGCGCAAACAACTCCGCCGGCAGGTTCATCAGGCAATCGCTGCCCGCTTCGATGGCCGAGCGATGAGCGGCGGTGCGCGGCAGCAAGCGTTTGAAGTAAAACTCGCTGGTCGCCAGTTTGGCCCGGCAGTAATCGCCGTCGCCGCTGCCCGCATCCAGCTGTGACTGGGCCACCAGCGCCATGCGCAACCACAAATAGCCAAGGATGATGTAACCGCTGTACATCAGGTAATCCACTGACGCGGCGCCCACTTCGTCAGGATTTTTCATCGCGGCCATGCCAACCTGGGTGGTCAACTCGCCCCACTGCTGATTCAACCCATTGAGTTGCGCCACATAACTGGCGAGTTGCGGATGCCCGGCGTTCGCCGCGCAAAACGTGTGAACGATTTTGGTAAAGCCACGCAGCAGTTTGCCCTGGCTGCCGAGCACTTTGCGCCCCAGCAGATCCAGCGCCTGAATGCCGTTGGTGCCTTCGTAGATCGGTGCGATCCGGCAATCGCGAACCAGTTGCTCCATGCCCCACTCACGAATGAACCCGTGGCCACCAAACACTTGCATGCCGAGGTTCGTCACTTCCAGCCCGGTGTCGGTCATGAAGGCTTTGCAGATCGGGGTCAGGAAGGCCAACAGGTCTTCGGCGTCCTGTCGTGTGGTTTCATCCGGGCTCAGGTGCGCAACGTCCAGCAATTGCGCGGTGAAGTACGTCAGCGCGCGATTGCCTTCGTTGAAGGCTTTCATGGTCAGCAACATCCGACGCACATCAGGGTGAACGATGATCGGGTCGGCGACTTTTTCCGGCGCTTTCGGGCCGGTCAGCGAGCGCATCTGCAGACGGTCGTTGGCGTACTTGATCGCCCCCTGGAAGCTCGCTTCCCCCAGACACAAACCCTGCATCCCGGTGCCGAGGCGCGCATGGTTCATCATGGTGAACATGCAGTTCAGGCCCTTGTTCGGCTCTCCGATCAGGAAGCCCCTGGCCTCGTCGAAGTTCAGCACGCAGGTGGCCGACGCCTTGATCCCCATCTTGTGCTCGATCGAGCCGCAGGTAACGCCGTTGCGCTCACCCGCTTCGCCTTCTGCATTGGGTAGGAATTTGGGAACGATGAACAACGAAATGCCCTTGGTTCCTGCTGGCGCATCAGGCAATTTCGCCAACACCAGGTGAATGATGTTGTCGCTCATGTCGTGCTCGCCGGCGGAGATGAAGATCTTGCTGCCGGAGATCGCGTAACTGCCGTCTGCCGCAGGCACGGCGCGGGTCTTGATGATGCCCAGGTCGGTGCCGCAATGGGACTCGGTCAGGCACATGGTGCCGGTCCACTGACCAGCGGTGAGTTTGCTCAGGTAGGTGTTTTTCTGTTCGTCGGTGCCGTGGGCGTGAATGGCCGACATCGCACCGTGGGTCAGACCGGGGTACATGCCCCAGGACGTGTTGCTGGACGCAACCATCTCGCTGATGACCAGACCCAGAGAACTCGGCAAGCCCTGGCCGCCGTAAGCGGGATCAGCCGCCAGACCATGCCAGCCGCCTTCAACGTATTGTGCGAAGGCTTGTTTGAAGCCTGTAGGCGTAGTCACCACGCCGTTGTCGAAATGGCAGCCTTCTTCGTCGCCGCTGCGATTGAGTGGCGCGAGCACGTTCTCGCAGAATTTCGCACCTTCTTCGAGGATCGCATTGACCATGTCCGGGCTGGCGTCGGTAGCACCCAGCGCCGCGTAGTTGCTGTGAAAATCGAAGACGTGGTCGATCAGAAAGCGCATGTCGCGCAGGGGAGCTTTGTACTCGGGCATGGTCATTTCTCCGGCAGCAGATGCCTTAAACGTACTGCCGCCGACCCCGCCTCACAATCACAGTCCAGACGCTGAATGCGCCATCATCACTCAACCCGCAGCCGCCTCGCGCACCGCACCACGACGGTTCTGACCGTAAGCCACCACGCAGTTTCGCCCGGCACCTTTGGCGGCGTAGAGCGCCTCGTCTGCGGACTTGAGCACTTTTTCCGGGTTGCGTTGCTCCACACGTTCGGCGACGCCGATGCTGACGGTAACCGACACACTCGAAGCCCCTGATCCGGAACGACGCTGACGACCTTGTTGATCATCCTGAGGACGATTGTCCTGGTTACGCAGTTGAATGTTGTAGGTCGCAATGGATTCGCGGATGACTTCCAGGTGCGGCATACACTCCTCGAGCGTCTTGCCTGCAAACACCAGTGCAAATTCCTCACCGCCATAGCGATAAGCCCTACCGCCACCGCCGATTTTCGACAGCTTGCTGGCCACCAGGCGCAGCACCTGATCGCCGACATCGTGGCCGTGGGTGTCGTTGAATTTCTTGAAGTGGTCGACGTCGCTCATCGCCAATACGTAATTGCGCCCCAGACGCTGCATGCGCTCGTTCAAGGCGCGGCGCCCCGGCAGACCGGTCAGCTCGTCACGAAAGGCCATTTGATAGGCTTCATGGGCGACCGCTGCGGCAATCATCAACATCACCTGGCTGCACATGATGTTGAGGGTGAACGGCAGGATGAAAGTCTTGGGCAATGCCCAGAACAACCCGAGCAAACCCACCAGTTGTGCGGCGTGCAACGGTCTCGGGTTACGCCAGTATTGCCAGCTCAGCAGCAGGAACGAAGCGATGAACACCGGATAGGACAACTGGATCAGGCTCATCCACGCGCCATGCAAGGCGGGCCAGCGGATTTCCGACAGCCACATCAGCAGTGCCTGTGGGTAACTTTGCTCCAGCCCCAACGCCACACTGCCAACCGCCAGCAACACCGCAAAACGCGCGACCATGTCCTGGAACAGATGGGTGCGCTCCTGCCACGCGGCGAACACTCCAAACAGCAGCGGAAGCAGCAAGCAACACAGGTGGAAAACCACAGCGGCGTCTTCGCGCACCTTGCCGTTGTCGCGGTAGTAGTCGGTCTGCGTGTCGAGCAGGTAGTAGGCGATGTACACCGTGACCATCAGAAACAGCTCGCGCTGACGTCGGTAAACCGCGCAGTAAGCGCCGCCGAGCAACAAAACGAGGGTCGGCAACACGTTGAACAGCGACGTGAAGAAGACGTTCAGATCCTTGACGTAGGCAGCCGCCAGCCCCGCAATCAACAGCAGAAGTGACGGTAGGAAATGACTGAAACGTACAACGGAAGAACGCGGCAAGGGTAAAGCTCCGACCCGGCAAACTGAGATGGCATTGTGCCCGCTCACTGAGCGACATGTCACATCGCCATCCTCTTTAACGGCAGCAACGTCGTTCTTCTTAGCGTTTTAGTCAGGAATATTTATGCGTGGAAATCGCGCATAAAAAAGCCGCTGTTCCTGAGGGGAACAGCGGCTTCGTGAAGCGACAGCCCGGGACTTAGTAGCCCAGTGCGAAGTCTTCTTCTTTCATGTCCATCAGGTTGTTGGCGCCCGACAGCATGGTTGCGACGTGAGTGCGGGTACGCGGCAGAATGCGCTGGAAGTAGAAGCGCGCGGTCTGCAGCTTGGCGGTGTAGAACGCTGTTTCGGTGGTGCCGGATGCCAGTTTTTCAGCAGCCAGACGCGCCATGTCAGCCCAGAAGTAGGCCAGGCAGGCGTAACCGGAGTACATCAGGTAGTCCACGGACGCCGCGCCGACTTCTTCGCGATCTTTCATGGCGGCCATACCGACCTTCATGGTCAGCTCGCCCCATTCCTTGTTCAGTGCAGCCAGCGGTGTGACGAACTCTTGAACCGCTTCGTTGCCTTCGTTGGTCTGGCAGAACTTGTGGACGATCTTGGTGAAGCCTTTCAGGGCCTCGCCTTGAGTCATCAGCACTTTACGGCCCAGCAGGTCGAGTGCCTGAATGCCGGTGGTGCCTTCGTACAGCATCGAAATGCGGCTGTCGCGAACGTTCTGCTCCATGCCCCACTCGGCGATGAAGCCGTGGCCGCCGTAGATTTGCACGCCGTGGTTGGCGGATTCGAAACCGACTTCGGTCATGAAGGCCTTAGCGATTGGCGTCATGAACGCGAGCAGCGCGTCAGCTTTCTTCTTCTCTTCTTCATCCACGCCGTACTTGACGATGTCGACTTGCTTGGCGGTGAAGTAAACCATCGCGCGGTTGCCTTCGGCGAATGCCTTCATGGTCAACAGCATGCGGCGTACGTCAGGGTGAACGATGATCGGGTCAGCGGCTTTTTCCGGCGCTTTCGGGCCAGTCAGCGAACGCATTTGCAGGCGATCGCGAGCGTATTTCAGGCCGCCCTGGAAGCCGATCTCGGCGTGGGCCAGACCTTGCAGCGCGGTGCCCAGGCGTGCGGTGTTCATGAAGGTGAACATGCAGTTCAGGCCTTTGTTCGCCGGGCCGATCAGGAAACCGGTGGCCGCGTCGAAGTTCATCACGCAAGTGGCGTTACCGTGGATGCCCATCTTGTGTTCCAGGGAACCACAGGACACGGCGTTACGCGCACCGATCGTACCGTCTTCGTTCGGCAGGAACTTTGGAACGATGAACAGCGAGATGCCTTTGGTGCCGGCCGGTGCATCCGGCAGGCGGGCCAGAACGATGTGGACGATGTTGTCGGCCATGTCGTGTTCGCCGGCCGAGATGAAGATCTTGGTGCCGGAGACTTTGTAGGAACCATCAGCCTGAGGCTCGGCCTTGGTGCGCAACATGCCCAGGTCGGTGCCGCAGTGCGGTTCGGTCAGGCACATGGTGCCGGTCCACTCGCCGGATACCAGCTTGGTCAGGTAAGCCTCTTGCTGCTCAGGCGTGCCGTGCTCGGAGATGGTGTTCATCGCGCCATGGGACAGGCCTGGGTACATGCCCCACGACCAGTTGGCTTCGCCGACCATTTCGCTGACCGCCAGACCTAGAGACTCCGGCAGGCCTTGGCCGCCGTGCTCTACGTCGTGGGCCAGGCTTGGCCAGCCGCCTTCAACGAATTGCTTGTAGGCTTCTTTGAAGCCGGTCGGGGTTTTAACGCCGGACTCGCTCCAGGTGCAGCCTTCGGTGTCACCCACGCGGTTCAGCGGAGCCAGCACCTGCTCACAAAACTTGGCGCCTTCTTCGAGAATGGCGTCAACCATGTCCGGAGTTGCGTCTGCACAAGCCGGAAGGCTCTGATAGTGCGCTTCGTAGCCGAGCAGTTCGTCACGAACGAAGCGAATATCACGCAAGGGGGCCTTGTAGTCAGGCATAGCGATAAACCTCTGCTGATGTAACCGGGAATGAACGACCGTGGTGATTTGTTGTAACGGTCAAACAGTTGTTTGAAACATACGTTTACGCCCAAATCTTGTCAAGCGTCGATCTTTTGCCGTTCGTCTTCGCTCTGCGCAAATCCCGGACGCACGGCAACCCTGCGCCGTTGCCCAGGCAACACGCGGTATAAAAAAGTTTAGTTAGGGGAGAAGGACTTACACACAAAAACGCCGCGAAAGGTCGCGGCGTTGGACGTGCTGATTCAGCGGATGATCAGGCGAAGGTATCGATCAACGTACCGAGCATTTCATCGGAAGCCTTGGCGACTGCCACGCCCGCCTCGACCTGAAACTTGCCCTGCGCCATCTCGACCATGTTGCTGGCGAGGTCAGACTGCTGACTGCGATCGACCGAACGCAGGCGATCGACCTGAACCTCGGAAGACTGACTGGTCACCGAGCGTTCGATTGTAGTGTTGGCGATCTGCCCGGAAGCCTGATCGACACGGTTCTGCCCTGTCTGAATCGTGCTCAGACCGGCATAAAAAGCGGTACTTCCTGAGATTTCCATGGGAGAACTCGTCCTACAAAGGATCAACAGCGGCCATTGAAGCAGACGCCCGCGCAAAACACCCGACAAAAACACTAATGGCACAGTGCCTTGTCATAGCTAAAACCATTGCTCGAGCCTTCAGTCGAGCAAATCCAGCTGCAGGTGTTCTGCCACCGCCTCCGCTGTCACCAGCTTGAGTTTCGGCACTCGCCCCAGACACGGCGCGGGGATTCGCTCGGCTAGCGTCGCAAGGTTTTCTTCAAGACGCGCCGTTTTTGCATCAATGATGTTGGCCACCCAACCCGCCAGTTGCAAACCGTCCTGGGCAATCGCCTCGGCTGTCAGCAACGCATGGTTGATGCAGCCCAACCGCACGCCGACCACCAGAATCACCGGCAGATCCAGCGCCATGGCCAAGTCCGACAGGTTGTCCTGATCCGCCAACGGCACGCGCCAACCGCCCGCGCCTTCGATCAGGGTGAAATCCGCCTGCATCTCCAGAATCTTCTGCATCGGTGCCAGCAAGGATTGCACCGTCAACGCCACACCAGCCTCCCGCGCCGCCAGATGTGGAGCGATGGCCGGTTCGAACGCGACCGGATTGACCTGTGCATACGTCAGCGGTATCGAGCATTCCGCCAGCAACGCCAACGCATCGGCGTTGCGCAAACCCTTGGGCGTCACGTCGCAACCCGAAGCAACCGGTTTCCCCGCCGCCGTACTCAGGCCCGCCGACCGCGCAGCATGCAGCAAGCCCGCAGCCACCGTGGTCTTGCCGACATCGGTGTCAGTACCGGTGATGAAATACGCTGCGCTCATAAGGGTTTCTCCATAACGGCATACACCACTTGATAAGTCGCCGGCAGGCCTTCGGCCTGACGAAACTGTTCGTAAGCCTCGACCAGGCCGAGAATCCGCGCCCTGCCGGTCAAACCGCCAGGCCGCCCGGGATTCAGGTTGTGCGCACCCAGCGCCTTGAGTTCGTGAGTGAGGCTGCGCACATCCGGGTAATGCAGCACGTGAGGACGGGTTTGCAGACTCGCGACTTTCAAGCCGCTCGCCGCGCACAGCTGTTGATAAACCCCGAACTCGCGGAAGCGGTTGACGTGCACCATGCCATCCACTTGCCGCCAGCTGTCTCGCAGCTCAAATAGCGTGCCTACGCACAGACTAGCAAATGCGAACATTCCACCGGGTTTCAGCACGCGATGGGCTTCACTGAGCACCGAAGCGAAATCCGCGCACCACTGCACCGCCAGGCTGGAGAAGATCAGGTCACAGGTCGAATCCTGCAATGGCAGTCGTTCCGCATCGCCGGCGATGAAATGCGTGGCCCCACCCAACGGACGCGCGTGGTTGAGCATGCCTTCGGCGATGTCCAGCGCCACGCCGTGACCGGCAGGAAAACGCTCACTCAGCACACGACTGAAATGCCCCGTGCCACACCCCAGATCGAGCCATCGACCCGGCACGAAATCACCCGGCAAACAGCTCAACAACTGGCTTCCGACGTCACGCTGCAATTCGGCGACGCTGTCATAGCTGGCCGCTGCGCGGGAAAAGGACGCCGCCACCTGGCGCTTGTCCGGCAAGCCGCCGGACTGCTTTGGAGGGGGAAGCGGAAGGGATAAATCAGTCATCACCGGACTCATGCAAAAAGGCCTGGATCGCCCCCGCCAAACCGTGCGGGTCTTCCAGAAGAAACGCGTGGCTGGCCTGTTCAATCAGACCGATTTCGACGTCCGGCAGCAGCGCCAGTAAATCACCCGCCGCTTCGGCAGGCACCAGCCCGTCGAGGCCGGCGAACAGATGCAATTGCGGGCCGCGGAACGCTTGCAACGCCTGACGGTTATCCAGTTGTGCAAGCAGCTCCAGGCCGTTCATCAATACCGCAGCAGAGCTGTGGGGCGCGCCACCGAGTAATAACCGCGACAATCCCCGCGGGTCTTCGGCGCCTTGGGCGCAGAGCAGCGAAAAGCGCTTCAGCGTCATGCGCGGATCGGCGCTGCATCCAGCCAGAAAGGCGTCGAAGGTCTCGCCGGGCATCGCGCTCGGCCATTGCTCATGGGCGACAAACGAAGGGTTGCTCGCCAACGTCAGCAAGCCGCAACAACGATCGCCGCGCCGGGCCGCCAACCCGGAAGCGAGCATGCCGCCGAGGGACCAGCCGCCGAGCCAGGCGTCTTGCGGGATCGTCGAATCCAGTTCATCCAGCCATTCTTCAAGGTCGCTGGATTCCAGCTCCGGCAGCGGCTCGATCTCGACGCGCAGGTGCTCGTCCAGCCCTTGCAACGCGGCCGCCAAGGGCTCCAGCGGTGATATCCCGAGGCCCCAGCCAGGTAGCAGAATCAGACGATCACGCATGGCTTGGCTCCGGTCCCAGTTGTGCAAAACAATCGGCCAGTCCATTTAACAATAGCTGCACCTGCGCTTCGCTGTGCGCAGCGGTCAGGGTCACACGCAGTCGGGCGCTGCCGGCAGGCACGGTCGGTGGGCGGATCGCGGTGACCATCAATCCGCGTTCGCGCAGCATGCGCGAGAGCTGCACCGCACGCCCGGCATCACCGATCATGATCGGCTGGATCGGCGTGAAGCTGTCCATCAGCTCCAGGCCGATCTGCTCGGCGCCTTGTCGGAACTGACGAATCAGGATGTTCAGATGCTCACGACGCCAGTGCTCGCTGCGCAGCAGCGCCAGGCTTTTCAGCGTTGCACAGGCCAGCGCCGGCGGTTGGCTGGTGGTGTAAATGTAGGGGCGGGCAAACTGGATCAGGCTCTCAATCAACTCTTCGCTGCCCGCCACAAAAGCACCGGCTGTACCGAACGCCTTGCCGAGGGTGCCCACCAGCACCGGCACGTCTTCCTGGCTCAGGCCGAAATGTTCGACGATCCCGCCACCGTTGGCGCCCAGCGGGCCAAAACCGTGCGCGTCGTCGACCATCAGCCACGCGCCTTTGGCCTTCGCTTCCCGGGCCAGCGCTGGCAGGTCGGCGATGTCGCCGTCCATGCTGAACACGCCGTCGGTGACCACCAGCGTATTGCCGGTGGCCTTCTCGAGACGATTGGCCAGACTCGCCGCATCGTTGTGCAGATAACGATTGAAACGCGCGCCGGACAACAGCCCGGCATCGAGTAACGAGGCGTGATTGAGGCGGTCTTCGATCACCGTATCGCCCTGCCCGACCAGCGCGGTGACCGCGCCGAGGTTGGCCATGTAACCGGTGGTGAACAGCAACGCACGCGGGCGGCCAGTCAGCTCAGCCAACGCTTCTTCCAGCTCATGATGTGGCGTGCTGTGGCCAATGACCAAGTGCGAAGCGCCGCCGCCGACACCCCAACGGGACGCCCCGGCGCGCCAGGCTTCGATCACTTGCGGGTGATTGGCCAGGCCCAGGTAATCGTTGTTGCAGAACGCCAGCAACGGCTGGCCATCGACCACCACTTCCGGGCCTTGAGGGCTTTGGAGCAATGGGCGTTGGCGGTAGAGATTTTCAGCACGACGGGCAGCCAGGCGTGCGGCGAGATCGAAAGACATGCAGGCCTCGGGAGTAGGAAAAACATGCACCACCTGTAGGAGCGAGGCTTGCCCGCGAAGGGAGCGCCGCGGTCTAACTGAACGACCGCTGTGACTTCTTCGCGGGCAAGCCTCGCTCCTACAGGGTTCAGCGGTGATCAAACAGCCGCGTTATAGAACATCTCGCTGCTCTTCTGCTCCACCAGCGCCTGCTCGATAGCCGCCTGATGCACTTCATCCGCATGCTCTTCCCGCGCTTCCGGCAGAATTCCCAGGCGCCCGAACAGTTGCATGTCCTTGTCAGCCTGCGGGTTGGCCGTGGTCAGCAGTTTGTCGCCATAGAAAATCGAGTTCGCACCGGCGAAGAACGCCAGGGCCTGCATCTGCTCGTTCATCGCTTCGCGGCCGGCGGACAGGCGCACGTGGGATTGCGGCATCAGGATGCGCGCGACGGCGAGCATGCGGATGAAGTCGAACGGGTCGATGTCTTCGGCGTTTTCCAGCGGCGTACCGGCCACTTTCACCAGCATGTTGATCGGCACCGATTCCGGGTGTTCCGGCAGGTTGGCCAGCTGGATCAGCAGGTTGGCACGGTCATCGAGGGACTCGCCCATGCCGAGGATGCCGCCGGAGCAGATTTTCATCCCCGAATCACGCACGTAGGCCAGGGTTTGCAGGCGCTCGCCGTAGGTGCGGGTGGTGATGATGCTGCCGTAGAACTCGGGCGACGTATCGAGGTTGTGGTTGTAGTAGTCGAGGCCGGCCTTGGCCAGCGCTTCGGTCTGGTCCTGATCCAGGCGACCGAGGGTCATGCAGGTTTCCAGGCCCATGGCTTTCACGCCCTTGACCATCTCAAGGACGTACGGCATGTCTTTGGCCGACGGGTGTTTCCACGCCGCGCCCATGCAGAAACGGGTCGAACCGATGGCCTTGGCGCGAGCGGCCTCTTCGAGGACCTTCTGCACTTCCATCAGTTTTTCTTTTTCCAGGCCGGTGTTGTAGTGACCGGACTGCGGACAATATTTGCAATCTTCCGGGCAGGCGCCGGTTTTGATCGAGAGCAGCGTCGAAACTTGTACCCGGTTGGCGTCGAAATGCGCACGGTGCACGGTCTGCGCCTGGAACAGCAGGTCGTTGAATGGCTGAACGAAGAGTGCTTTGACTTCGGCCAAAGACCAGTCATGACGCAGGGTTGCAGAGGTGCTGGCGCTCATGGGCGTTTCCTTGATTATGCTTGGCAAGCGGCTGGGGAATGGAATACCCACAGACGCGACACGGATGTTCGGCATATTTAAGGAAGAGCGATGCGCTGTCAACCACGATACAAAGGACCGGTTTACATCTGGTTAAAAAACAAACAATCCTGTCTGCTCTGCGGCGAGATGGCGGATGAAGCGACGCCGATCTGCACGGCGTGTGAAACCGAACTGCCCTGGCTCGGCGATCAATGCCGGACCTGCGCCCTGCCCTTGCCCACGGCGGGCATGACCTGCGGCCAATGTTTGAAGGCGCCGCCGTCCTTCGAACAAGTGATCGCTCCGTGGACCTACAGTTTTCCGCTCGACAGTCTGATCACCCGCTTCAAGCACAGCGCGAAATGGCCGTTTGGTCGCCTGCTGGCCGAACTTCTCACTCAATCCCTGCAACATCGCTTCGATGAAGCGCTGGAACGGCCCGACGCGCTGGTCCCGGTTCCACTCGCGACCAAGCGTTTGCGTCAACGGGGTTTCAACCAGGCTGCGATGCTGGCCCGCTGGTTGAGCATCAGCCTGGATATTCCCTGCGACGAACACCTGCTCAAGAGAATTCAGGACACCAGCGCGCAACAGGACCTGAAGGCCGATGCCCGTAAAAAGAACCTGCGTGACGCCTTCGCCCTGACACCCGATGCGTCGATCAAGGGGCGTCACCTGGCGCTGGTCGACGACGTGCTGACCACCGGCGCCACCGCCCAGGCCCTGGCGCGCCTGTTGATGGGTGCCGGCGCCTCGCGGGTCGATGTCTATTGCCTGGCGCGCACGCCCAAACCCGGTGACAACACTTGACTTAAGCCAGGCACAAACCTGTGGGAGCGGGCTTGCTCGCGAATGCGGACTGGCATTCAACAAATATCTCGACTGAGCTGACGCCTTCGCGAGCAAGCCCGCTCCCACAGGGATTGCACATGACTTGACTCCCGCCGCCCTAGCCGCCAACGTCCTCACCATCGTCACCAGCCAAAGCGTCCCGTCATGTCCCTGCCCACGTTGTTATCCCAGCACATCGTCCGTCGCCCGCAGCGCATCGCGTTGCTGCAGCACATCGCCGAGCAGGGCTCGATCACCCGCGCCGCGAAAAGTGCGGGGCTGAGTTACAAAGCCGCGTGGGACGCCATCGACGAGTTGAACAACCTGGCGCAGAAACCGCTGGTGGAGCGCAGTGTCGGCGGCAAGGGCGGTGGTGGCGCGAAGCTGTCCAGCGAAGGAGAACGCGTGTTGCGCCTGTATCAAAAGCTGCAAACGCTGCAGGCTCAGGTGCTGGAGGCCGCCGAAGACGCCAGCGACCTGGACCTGCTCGGCCGCCTGATGCTCAGAACCAGTGCGCGCAATCAATTGCACGGCAAGGTCTTGGCGATTGAAGCTCAGGGGCGCAACGACCTGATTCGTCTTGAACTGGCCGAAGACCTGACCCTCGATGTGCAGATCACCCACGACAGCACCGTGCGCCTGGAGCTGGAGCCCGGCACCGAAGTCGTCGCCCTGATCAAGGCTGGCTGGCTCGACCTGCTGGCCATCGAAGACACTGCAACGCCCGGACACAATGACCTGACCGGGATCATCGAAGAAGTCCTCGACGCCGAAGACGGTCCCAGTGAAGTGCGCATCGGCCTGCCCAATGGCCAGACGCTGTGCGCGCTGGCCGAGCCGCTGCACCTGAAAACGCTCGGCCTCGCTACCGATAAACCGGTGCGGGTGCAATTTGCGCCCTCCAACGTGTTGCTCGGTACACCGCTCTGAAACACAAGCGTCATTAACGCGCATTAAGGTGACTGCAAAAACCCGCAGGGAGCCTGATGTGAGCCTATTAGAAGACAACCAAAACACCGACCTCGAGAACATGGTCGGCCTCAGCCGTCGTGGCTTCATCAGCGCGGGCGCCCTGTGCGGTGCAGCGATGTTCCTCGGCGGTAACCTGTTGAGCCGCAGCGTGCTCGCGGCCAGCGTCAGCGCTGGCAACAGCAAACTGTTGGGTTTTGACAGCATCCCCGCCGCCACCAGCGACGCCATTACCCTGCCGCCGGGCTACAAGTCTTCGGTGCTGATCAGCTGGGGCCAGCCGTTGCAAAAGAACGGTCCGGCGTTCGACCCGAGCGGTAATGGCAGTGCCGAGCAGCAGGAAGTGCAATTCG
This sequence comes from Pseudomonas migulae, assembly GCF_024169315.1. Lineage (NCBI taxonomy): Bacteria > Pseudomonadati > Pseudomonadota > Gammaproteobacteria > Pseudomonadales > Pseudomonadaceae > Pseudomonas > Pseudomonas migulae. Next base: position 3,358,269 of record NZ_JALJWR010000001.1, read on the forward strand.
GCGACAACAACGACGGCATGAGCCTGTTCGAGTTTCCGGGTGAAAAAGATCGCGCGCTGATGGCGATCAACAACGAATACACCAACTACCGCTACCTCTACCCGCACGGCGGCATGCCGCAATCGAAGGAAGAAGTGCGCAAGGCATTGGCCTGCGAAGGCGTGTCGGTGATCGAAGTGCAGCGCAAGAACGGCCATTGGCAGTTCGTCCAGGGTTCGCGCTACAACCGCCGCATTCACGGTAACGCGCCGATCAGCCTCAGCGGTCCCGCGGCCGGCCATGACCTGTTGAAAACCAGCGCCGACCCACACGGCAAGAACGTGCTCGGCACCTTCCAGAACTGCGCCAACGGCAAGACGCCGTGGGGCACCTACCTGACCTGCGAAGAGAACTTCACCGACTGCTTCGGCAGCAGCAATGCCGAACAGAAGTTTGACGCCGCGCAGAAGCGCTACGGTGTGGTCGCGGCCAGCAAAGAGATCAACTGGCACCCGCACGACGAGCGTTTCGACCTGGCGAAAAACCCCAACGAACTCAACCGTCACGGCTGGGTGGTGGAAATCGACCCGTTCGATCCGCAGTCGACCCCGGTCAAGCGCACCGCGCTAGGCCGTTTCAAACATGAAAACGCGGCCCTGGCCGAGACCCACGACGGCCACGCCGTGGTGTACATGGGCGACGATGAGCGCGGTGAATTCATCTACAAATTCGTCAGCCGCGACAAGATCAACCACAAAAACCCGAAAGCCAATCGCGACCTGCTGGACCACGGCACCTTGTACGTGGCGCGTTTTGACGCGGGCGACGGCAACGGCGATCACCCGAAAGGCCAGGGCGAGTGGATCGAACTGACCCACGGTAAAAACGGCATCGACGCCAGCAGCGGTTTTGCCAGTCAGGCTGAAGTGCTGATTCACGCGCGCCTCGCGGCCACGGTGGTGAAAGCCACGCGCATGGACCGTCCGGAATGGATCGTCGTCAGCCCCAAGGATGGCCAGGTCTATTGCACGCTGACCAACAACGCCAAGCGCGGTGAAGACGGTCAACCGGTGGGCGGGCCCAACCCTCGCGAGAAGAACGTGTACGGGCAGATTCTGCGTTGGCGCACCGACCGTGATGATCACGGTTCGAAAAGCTTTGCCTGGGATTTGTTTGTGGTCGCCGGCAACCCGGGCGTCCACGCGGGCACGCCAAAAGGTGGCTCGTCGAACATCACGCCACAGAACATGTTCAACAGCCCGGACGGCCTGGGTTTCGACAAGGCCGGACGGTTGTGGATTCTGACCGATGGCGACTCGAGCAACGCCGGTGATTTTGCCGGCATGGGCAATAACCAGATGCTCTGCGCCGACCCGGTGACCGGAGAGATCCGCCGCTTCATGGTCGGGCCGATTGGTTGCGAGGTGACGGGAATCAGCTTCTCGCCGGATCAGAAGACGCTGTTTGTCGGGATTCAGCATCCGGGGGAAAACGGTGGGTCGACGTTCCCAGAGCATTTGCCGAATGGCAAGCCGCGGTCTTCGGTGATGACGATTTCCCGTGAGGATGGCGGGATCGTCGGCGCCTGATAGGGCCTCTTCGCGGGCAAGCCTCGCTCCTACAAGGAATCTGCATACATCCTGTAGGAGCGAGGCTTGCCCGCGAAGACGTCAGCTCAAACAACACTCATCTCAAGCCCAACCACTATAGAAGCCCCGTCTGCGCTACCATGCTTGGCCGGACGCGGCAGCCTGCTGCGCGCAGGAGTCAGCATGGCCCACCCGTTTGCAACCCTCACCCCAGACCTCGTGCTCGATGCCGTCGAAAGCATCGGCTTTCTCAGCGACGCGCGCATCCTGGCGCTCAACAGCTACGAAAACCGCGTCTATCAGGTCGGCATCGAAGACTCCGAGCCGCTGATCGCCAAGTTCTACCGCCCGCAGCGCTGGACCAACGAAGCGATTCTCGAAGAGCATCAGTTCACCTTTGAACTCGCCGAGTGCGACGTACCGGTGGTGGCGCCGATGATTCACAACGGTGCCAGCCTGCACGAACACAACGGTTTCCGTTTCACCCTGTTCCCTCGCCGCGGCGGCCGCGCGCCGGAGCCGGGAAATCTCGATCAGCTGTATCGCCTTGGCCAACTGCTCGGCCGCCTGCATGCCGTGGGCTCGACAAAACCCTTCGAGCACCGCGAAGCGCTGGGCGTGAAGAACTTCGGTCACGATTCGCTGACGACGCTGCTCGAAGGCAATTTCATTCCCAAAAGCCTGCTGCCGGCCTACGAGTCCGTGGCCCGCGACCTGCTCAAGCGTGTGGAAGACGTCTACAACGTCACGCCGCACCAGAACATCCGCATGCACGGTGATTGCCATCCCGGCAACATGATGTGCCGCGACGAAATGTTCCACATCGTCGACCTCGACGACTGCCGCATGGGCCCGGCGGTGCAGGACATCTGGATGATGCTCGCCGGCGATCGTCAGGAATGTCTGGGCCAACTGTCGGAATTGATGGACGGCTATAACGAATTTCACGACTTCGACCCGCGGGAACTGGCGCTGATCGAGCCGCTGCGCGCATTGCGCCTGATGCACTACAGCGCCTGGCTCGCCCGCCGCTGGGACGACCCGGCGTTCCCGCACAGTTTTCCGTGGTTCGGGACCGAGCGGTACTGGGGGGATCAGGTGTTGGCGTTGCGTGAGCAACTGGCTGCGCTCAACGAAGAACCCCTCAAACTCTTCTGACCACCGCTATCCCCTGTAGGAGCGAGGCTTGCCCGCGAAGAACGATAACGCGGTCAGCCTGATACACCGCGTTATCGTTCTTCGCGGGCAAGCCTCGCGCCTACAAGGGATCAGCACATAGCAAGAAATATCCTTACAATCCCCTTTTTAGTTAGCTGCCTAAGCAAGGATTCTGCATGCAAGCCGCCAACCCGCGTCGCGGGTACATCCTGGGCCTGAGTGCCTACATCATCTGGGGTCTGTTCCCGATCTACTTCAAAGCCATCGCCAACGTGCCCGCCGTGGAGATCATCATCCACCGCGTGCTCTGGTCTGCGCTGTTCGGTGCCTTGCTGCTGATGGTGTGGAAGCATCCGGGCTGGTGGCGCGAGTTGCGTGACAACCCGAAACGGCTGGCGATCCTCGCGCTGAGCGGCACGCTGATCGCGGCCAACTGGTTGACGTATGTCTGGTCGGTGAACAACGGGCGCATGCTCGAAGCCAGCCTCGGCTACTACATCAACCCGCTGGTGAACGTGTTGCTGGGCATGTTGATCCTCGGCGAACGGCTGCGGCGCATGCAGTGGATCGCCGTGGGTCTGGCCGCGGTCGGTGTGGCGCAGCAGGTGTGGCAAGTCGGCAGCCTGCCATGGGTATCGCTGATGCTGGCGCTGACGTTTGGCTTCTATGGTCTGATCCGCAAGCAGGCGCCGGTCAAGGCGCTACCGGGACTGGTGGTGGAAACCTGGATGTTGGTGCCGATTGCCGTGGCCTGGCTGCTATTCAATCAGACGGCCATGAGCGCTCAGCCCGAGTTCTGGACGACTACCGAAGCCTGGTGGCTGGTTGCCGCCGGACCGGTGACGCTGGTGCCGCTGGTGTGTTTCAACGCCGCCGCACGGCATTTGCCCTACACCACGTTGGGATTTCTCCAGTACCTGGCGCCGACATTGGTGCTGTTGCAAGCCGTGCTGCTGTTTGGCGAACACTTGTCGTCCAGCACACTGGTGGCGTTTATCTTTATCTGGACCGGGCTGGCGGTCTACAGCGTCGATGCGTGGATAAGTCTGCGCCGTCGTAGCTGATCAAAAATCGTACGAACCTCTACAGGCCACGTAGTTCGTGGCCTGCATCGATCCTTCCCAAGGTTATCCACAGCGTGATCCCCGGCGTTTGTGCGCAACTTGTTGAATCTGATGGTTTTTTGATCAGTTGCTGAAGAAGCCCAGCCGGCGTGGGCTGGCGGGCTGTCTCTACAGGTTATCCACAGGCAGGTGCACGTATAACTTGGATAACCCTGTCAGGGTTCGCTGCGCAAGACCAACTCCACCATCAAATCATCCGCCAGGGTTTCCAGGCGCGACTGCAACACATCCAAAGACAGGGTCAGCGGCACGGCGAGGATCGCTTCGGCGTGGAACAGCGGCTCGCTGCTCATCGGCGCCGGGCGTACTTCGGTGACCAGCCGTTCCAGATTGACCCCCTGCTCACTCAACAGACGCGTGATGTCGCGCACGATCCCGGGGCGATCATTGCCTACCAGTTCCATGGCAATCGGTTTCCAGGTGCAGGATTGTTCGATGCCGCTTTCGGCAATCAGCACGCGAATGCCATGGGCCGACAACGCCTGCAGGGCATCGACCAATTTCTCGTAGGCCTCGGCCGGCACGCCCACCCGAAGAATCCCGGCGAACTGCCCGGCCATGCGTGACATGCGGCTTTCCAGCCAGTTGCCGCCGTGCTCGGCAATGCACTGGGCGATGCGCTCGACCTGCCCAGGTTTGTCCGGTGCGAAAACAGTGAGTACGAGGTGGTCCATGGCGCAGCCCTCTGGTCATGACTTTTGTTATAGAAAGGCAAGTATAGGCAAGGGTTGACCGATGCTTTGGGCAGACCCGGACTCAATGTCGTCCGGACTGGCCTCATCGTGGGCAAGCCCGCTCCCACAAGGTCCTGCGCGATCCCTGTGGGAGCGGGCTTGCCCGCGAATGGGACACCGCCGATCTATCTGAAAAAACAAATCGTGTACAACTTCTTATATTTAACTGGAACAATCTCATACTTTTTTGAGAACATCCCTATCCCCGGCGTGACTGCAATGCGTCACGGGGTCGCAGAACGACGTAATTAGTCTAATTTTCACAACCGCAATTGATCATGTAGTATGCCGCAGCGCGCACTACATAACGTTGGATCGATGTCTGCCACAGGCGCGGTCGCAGCCCTGAAAGCCCTATCAGCAAGGCCTCAACGCCGTTGATCGGTTCCATCCCAGCCGCCCGAAATGGCATGTACTGGTGGAAGGGGTTTGTGGTTTAAATAGCCAAGGCTTCATTGTTAATTTGAAGAGCTGAAAAGCGAAATAGCTGAGCAGAGTGAGGCAAGCAATGACTGAACACGTTCAAGTCGGTGGCCTGCAGGTCGCCAAAGTCCTGTTCGACTTCGTGAACAACGAAGCCATTCCCGGAACCGGCCTCACCGCCGACAAATTCTGGGCCGGTGCCGACAAGGTCATTCACGACCTGGCGCCGAAGAACAAAGCCCTACTCGCCAAACGCGATGATTTCCAGGCTCGTATCGATGGCTGGCACCAAGCGCGTGCCGGTCAGGCGCACGATGCCGTGGCCTATAAAGCCTTCCTGCAAGACATCGGTTATCTGCTGCCAGAAGCGGCCGATTTCCAGGCAACGACGCAAAACGTCGATGAAGAAATCGCCCGCATGGCCGGTCCACAGCTCGTGGTGCCGGTGATGAACGCCCGCTTCGCGCTCAACGCTTCGAATGCCCGCTGGGGTTCGCTGTACGACGCGCTCTACGGCACCGACGCCATCAGCGAAGCTGACGGCGCGGAAAAAGGCAAAGGCTACAACAAGGTTCGCGGCGACAAGGTCATCGCCTTCGCCCGTGCCTTCCTCGACGAAGCCGCGCCATTGGCTGCTGGCTCCCACGTCGACTCCACCGGCTACAAGATCGTTGACGGCAAACTGGTGGTCGCCCTTAAAGGCGGCAGCAACAGCGGCCTGCGCAATGATGCCCAACTGATCGGCTTCCATGGCGATGCAGCGGCACCGACCGCGATCCTGTTGAAGAACAACGGCCTGCACTTCGAAATCCAGGTCGACGCCAGCACCCCGGTCGGCCAGACCGACGCGGCCGGCGTCAAAGACATCCTGATGGAAGCTGCACTGACCACCATCATGGACTGCGAAGACTCCGTCGCCGCCGTCGATGCCGATGACAAAGTGGTGATCTACCGCAACTGGCTCGGCCTGATGAAGGGCGATCTGTCGGAAGAAGTCTCCAAGGGCGGTCAGACCTTTACCCGCACCATGAACGCCGACCGCACCTACACCGGTGTCGATGGCAAGGAACTGAGCCTGCACGGTCGTTCGCTGTTGTTCGTGCGCAACGTGGGTCACCTGATGACCATCGATGCGATTCTCGATAAAGACGGCAACGAAGTGCCGGAAGGCATTCTTGATGGCCTGGTGACCAGCCTCGCAGCGACCCACAGCCTCAACGGCAACAACTCGCGCAAGAACAGCCGTACCGGCTCGGTCTACATCGTGAAGCCGAAGATGCACGGCCCGGAAGAAGCCGCGTTCACCAACGAGCTGTTTGGCCGTGTCGAAGAAGTGCTCGGTCTGCCGCGCAACACCCTGAAAGTCGGGATCATGGACGAGGAGCGCCGCACCACGGTCAACCTCAAGGCGTGCATCAAGGCCGCCAGCGAGCGCGTGGTGTTCATCAACACCGGCTTCCTCGACCGTACCGGCGATGAAATCCACACCTCCATGGAAGCCGGCCCGATGGTGCGCAAGGCCGACATGAAGGCTGAGAAGTGGATCGGCGCCTACGAGAACTGGAACGTCGATATCGGTTTGAGCACCGGCCTGCAAGGTCGCGCGCAGATCGGTAAAGGCATGTGGGCGATGCCCGACCTGATGGCGGCGATGCTGGAGCAGAAAATCGCTCACCCGCTGGCCGGCGCCAACACGGCCTGGGTTCCATCACCAACCGCCGCGGCGTTGCACGCATTGCATTACCACAAGGTCGATGTGTTCGCCCGCCAGGCCGAACTGGCCAAACGTGCGCGCGCTTCGGTGGACGACATCCTGACCATCCCCCTGGCGGTGAACCCGCAGTGGACGGCGGAACAGATCAAGAACGAACTGGACAACAACGCCCAGGGCATTCTCGGTTATGTAGTGCGCTGGATCGACCAGGGTGTTGGCTGCTCGAAAGTGCCGGACATCAACGACGTCGGCCTGATGGAAGACCGTGCCACGCTGCGGATTTCCAGCCAGCACATCGCCAACTGGCTGCGCCACGGTATCGTCACTGAAGACCAAGTGATGGAAAGCCTCAAGCGCATGGCGCCGGTGGTTGACCGTCAGAACGCCAACGACGCGCTGTACCGCCCGCTGGCACCGGATTTCGACAGCAACATCGCCTTCCAGGCGGCGGTCGAACTGGTGGTCGAAGGCACCAAACAGCCGAACGGCTACACCGAGCCGGTGCTGCACCGTCGTCGTCGCGAGTTCAAGGCTGCGAATGGCCTGTAACTGAGCGGTGATGCTGGACAAAAAAAGGCCCTGATCTTCGGATCAGGGCCTTTTTTGTTCACTTGATATCGGCAGTGCGGCCTTCGCGGGCAAGCCACGCTCCCACAGGGTTTTGTGTCGAATGGAAATTCTGAATACGACACAAAACCCTGTGGGAGCTGGCTTGCCAGCGAAGGCGATCAAACAGGCAACCTATAACCTGGATCAGGGCTCCATCCCCAACTCATGCTTGACCAACCCCAACAATTTGACGGTATCGATGGGCTTGAGCAGAAAATCCACCACGCTCAGATGCATGGCGGCAATCGCGTCCTTCACGTCGGCATCCCCGGAAACGATGATGATCGGCATGGCCGCCCGAACCGACTCTCGAACCTGACGGATCAGGTCCAGACCATCGATGTGCCCCATGCGCAGGTCAGTAATCACCAGGCCAATGGAGGGTTTCTCGCTCAACATCTTGAGGGCGGTCTCGCCGCTGGCCGCAGTCATGCAACGAATGCCATCCAGACCCAGGATTTCCGACAACAGCTCACGCGCATCTTTATCGTCATCAACGATCAGCACCCGTTGCGGCGGCAGGTCGGGTTCCAGCATGACGGCACTCAGCGCCTCGCGCTCGGCGTCACTCAAAATATCGTGGTCGGACATAGCTTTCTCTAAATATTCAATTTCATTCCCTAGCACAGTGGTGAGACATCGCTAAGCAGACCTTGAATGTGCACTTCGTCGGATTTATTTCCTATAGGAGAAAGGATAGATTCTTCCCACAATTGCGTAAGGAATTTCCGAAATTTCATCAGCGAAAGGCCCGACCTAGACTTACGTCCAATGGGCACTCCGCGTTTCGGGGCCGACCATGGCTAAGTCATCCGACAACAACAATTCGAAAAAAGACTGCGGTAATGGTTATGAGTAAAGCGGACGCCTTCACACAGGCAGGGAAAACCGCGGTGTTGCAGAACATCCAGGGCACATTGCAATTCCTTCAGCGTTTCCCGCCCTTCAATCAAATGGAACACGCGCACCTGGCGTACCTGGTGGAACAATGTCAGCTGCGTTTTTATGCGCCCGGCGAGAGCATCATCAAGCCCGCCGATGGCCCGGTTGAGCATTTCTACATCGTCAAACAGGGGCGCGTGGTGGGTGAACGCCCCCACACGGCCAAGGGCGGCACCGAAACCACCTTCGAAATCACCACCGGCGAGTGCTTTCCCCTCGCCGCGCTGCTGGGTGAACGTGCAACGCGCACCGAACATCTGGCCGCCGAAGACACCTTTTGCCTACAGCTGAACAAGCTGGCGTTCATCAAACTGTTCGCGCTTTCCAACGCGTTTCGCGACTTTGCCCTACGCGGCGTCAGCAGTTTGCTGGATCAGGTCAACCAGCAAGTCCAGCAAAAAGCCGTGGAAACCCTCGGCACTCAATATTCCCTGAATACGCGCCTTGGCGAATTGGCCATGCGCCATCCGGTGACGTGCAGCCCCGCAACGCCTTTGCGTGAAGCGGTGACGCTGATGCACGAGCAGCAGGTCGGCAGCATTGTGGTGGTCGATGAACACAAGGCGCCGCTGGGCATTTTCACCCTGCGTGACCTGCGCCACGTCGTGGCCGAAGGCACCAACGACTTCAACGAAGCCATCGAATCGCACATGACCCGGGCGCCGTTTTTCCTGACGCCGGACCACAGCGCCTTCGATGCAGCGATTGCCATGACCGAGCGGCATATCGCCCACGTTTGCCTGGTCAAGGATCAGCGCCTGTGCGGCGTGGTCTCGGAGCGTGACCTGTTTTCGTTGCAACGGGTCGATCTGGTGCATCTGGCGCGCACCATCCGCAGCGCCCAGCGCGTGGAAAACCTGGTGGCGATGCGCGGCGAAATCGGCCAACTGGTGGAGCGCATGCTGGCCCACGGTGCGTCTTCGACCCAGATCACCCACATCATCACCCTGCTCAACGACCACACCGTGTGCCGGGTGATCGAACTGACCCTCGCCGAGAAAGGCGACCCCGGCGTGCCGTTCAGTTGGCTGTGTTTCGGCAGCGAAGGCCGCCGCGAGCAAACGCTGCACACCGATCAGGACAACGGCATTCTGTTCGAAGCGCGGGACGCCGCGCATGCCGCCGAAATTCGCGGCAAGCTGCTGCCCATCGCTCAACACATCAACCAGAGCCTGGCGCTCTGCGGCTTTACCCTGTGCAAAGGCAACATCATGGCCGGCAACCCCGAGCTGTGTTTGTCCCGAGCTGAATGGGCGCGGCGTTTTGCGGCGTTCATTCGTGAAGCGACGCCGGAGAACCTGCTCGGTTCGAGCATCTATTTCGACCTGCGCGTGGTCTGGGGCGATGAGCAAAGTTGCGAGCAGTTGCGCCGCGGGATTCTCGATCAGGTCGCCGACAACCGGCTGTTCCAGCGGATGATGGCCGAGAACGCCCTGCGCAACCGTCCGCCCGTAGGCCGTTTCCGCGAGTTCGTATTGGCGCGCAAGAACGGCGAGAAAGCGACGCTGGACCTGAAAGTCCAGGGCCTGACGCCCTTTGTCGACGGCGCCCGATTGCTCGCACTGGCCCACGGCATCGAGGCCAACAATACGCTGGAGCGCTTTCGCCAACTGGTCGAAAAAGAAGTCATCGAACGGCTGGACGGTGCGGCCTACGAAGAGGCGTATCACTTCATCCAGCAAACCCGCATGCAGCAACATCAGCTACAGACCCGGGAGAATTTGCCCTACTCCAACCGGGTCGATCCCGACAGTCTCAATCATCTGGACCGCAGGATACTGCGCGAATCCCTGCGCCAGGCCCAGCGCCTGCAAAGCAGCCTGACGCTGCGGTATCAGCTATGAGCCTGTTTTCGTGGTTGCGCCCGGCGGGGCCGATGTTGACCGGCGAATTGCAGCAACGTCTGAGAGCCTTGCCGGCGGGCGCCGAGCTGAGCGAATGCAGCCTGCGCGAACAGCGCTGGGTGGTGCTGGACCTGGAAACCACCGGGTTGAATATGAACAAGGATCGCGTGCTGTCCATCGGCGCGGTGGTGATTGAAGACGGAGCGATCGACTTCAGCCAGCAGTTCGAACGCACCCTTCAATGCACGGACATGAAATTGGCGCCCAGCGTGTTGATCCATGGCTTGGGGCCGAGTGCGATTGCCGCCGGCAGTGATCCGGCGCAGGCCCTGCTCGAGTTCATGGAGTTTGTGGGTGACAGCCCGGTGCTGGCGTTCCATGCGCCGTTCGATCAGCACATGCTCGGGCGCGCATTGAAGGATCATCTGGGTTACAAGCTGCAGCATCCGTTTCTGGATGTGGCGGATATCGCGCCGCTGTTGTGCCCTCAGGCGCATATTCGCGAAGCGGGGCTGGATGAGTGGATCGACTGGTTCAAGCTCGAAGTGTTCGAGCGTCACAACGCCAGTGCCGATGCGCTGGCGACGGCGGAACTGGCGTTGATCCTGTTCAGCCGGGCGCGGCAGCAGCAGATTCACAGTCCGTTGAATTTGCAGCAGCGGGTGAGTCAGTGGAAACGCAGGCAGCGCGCGCCTTCTTTCTGAATTTGTGGTGTCTGTTCTGACGCCTTCGCGGGCAAGCCTCGCTCCTACAGGTGTTGTGTCGTTCGCAAAACAGGTGAACGACACAAAACCCTGTGGGAGCGTGGCTTGCCCGCGAAGAACGATAACGCGGTCTAACTGCCCACTACCCACCTGACCAGTGGCCAATTGCTTACCTCCCCCGCCTCTGCCACAATCGCGAACAATTCTCGTTAGTTAACACTTCCCAATCGGTGATGCTGCGTGTCGTCAGTCCAAAGCCCCCACAGTGAGCTCGTCGGTGCGTTATATCGCGACCATCGCAGTTGGCTATTGGCCTGGCTTCGACGCAATGTCGCTTGCCCGCAACGGGCCGAAGACCTGAGTCAGGACACCTTCGTGCGGTTGCTGGGCCGTGATCAACTGAACGAACCGCGCGAACCTCGGGCGTTTCTGGTGGCGATCGCCAAGGGCCTGCTGTTCGACTACTTCCGCCGCGCCGCGCTGGAACAGGCTTATCTCACCGAACTGATGCTGATCCCCGAAGGCGAACAACCGTCGGTGGAGGAACAGCAACTGATCCTCGAAGACCTGAAAAACATCGATCGCCTCCTCGGCCAGCTCTCGAGCAAGGCCCGGGCAGCGTTTCTCTACAACCGGCTCGACGGCCTCGGCCACGCGGAAATCGCCCAGCGTCTGGGGGTGTCGGTGCCGCGGGTGCGTCAATATCTGGCCCAGGGCATTCGTCAGTGCTACATCGCGCTGTACGGTGAGCCGGTATGAGCCCGGTCAGTTCCAAGCCGGTTTCGGCGCAGGTGCTGGACGCGGCGATTGCCTGGCAATTGTCGCTGGACTCCGGCAACCCGGTGGAGCGCGAAGAGTTCGCCAAGTGGCACGCCGCCCACGAAGAGCACGCCCGCGCCTGGCGTCAGTTGGGCATGCTCGATCAGCGTTTCAGCGTGGCCAGCGGCCCGGCCCGCACCGCGTTGCTGCAATCGCGTGAAAGCATTCGCCGACGTGTGCGCAAGCTGGGCAGTGGCGTGGCGAGCATTGTCGCGGTGATCGGTCTGGCGCTGTTCGCCGGTGAGCGTTATCTGCCGGTCGACTACTGGCTGGCGGATCAGCGCACTGCCACCGGCGAGCAACGCACCTTGCGCCTGAGCGATGGCACCGTGATCAGCCTCAATACCCACAGTGCCGTGGACGTGCGTTTTGATGAGAAGCAGCGCCGGGTGATTCTTCAGGACGGGGAAATCCTCGTCGAAACCGGCCATGGCGATGCCCGGCCGTTTATCGTCGAAACCCGCGAAGGCAGCATGCGCGCACTGGGCACGAGATTCCTCGTCAAGCGCGAGGAAGAAGGCACGCGCCTGAGCGTGCTGCAGTCCGCCGTGGCCGCTCATCCCGAGTCGAGCGCTGAAGAACAGATTCTGCGCGAAGGCCAGCAAGTGCTGATGCGCAACAACGGCCTCGGGCCGATCATCGCGCTCAACCTCGGCGCCGATGCCTGGACCCGCGGCATGCTGGTGGTGGACAACGCGCGCCTGGAAGATCTGGTCCACGAACTCGGGCGCTATCGGCGTGGGCATCTTGGTGTTGCGCCAGAGGTTGCCGACCTGCGGATCACCGGCAGTTTCCCGTTGCACGACACCGACCTGGCGTTGAGTGCCCTGTTGCCGACCTTGCCGGTGCAGATCGAGCAGCACACGCAATGGTGGGTGACGGTGGCGAAGGCTGAAGCCAAGCCTTGAGATTTCCGGTGTATGAACCGACGCCTTCGCGGGCAAGCCTCAACACAATTGCTGAATCGAAATTATTTTCATCCAGCCCTATCACTTTTGGTTTTTCGTTCGGCACCTAGGCAATTGAGAAGTATTCCCTTTCAGGAGCCGCCGTATGTCCCGTTCGCTAGACACCTTGTTGCGCCCCAGTTTGCTGGCGGTCGCCATTGCCCTTTGCACTCCTCTGGCCAGCAGCCAACTGATCGCTGCGGAACAGGCGTCCAGCGTTCGTGCTTACAACCTGCCGGCCGCTCCATTGGCCAGCACCTTGAACCAGATCGCCAGCCAGTCCGGCCTGGCGTTGTCGCTGAATCCGGCATTGGCGGCGGGCAAGACGTCGGCACCGGTCAATGGCCAGTACGATGCAGCCGGTGCCTTGCGGGCAGCCTTGCGCGGCACCGGTCTGCAACTGGAACAGAGCAGCACCGGCACCTACAGCCTGGTCGCCGTGCCTGAAGGCGTGATGGCCTTGCCGGAAACCGCCATCATCGGCGTGGAAAACACGGAAAGCGCTTGGGGTCCGGTGGAAGGTTACCTGGCCAAGCGTACCGCCGCAGGGACCAAGACCGACACCGCACTGGTCGAAGCACCGCGTTCGATTTCGATCGCCACCCGCGAACAAATGGACGACCGCAGCGTGCACAGCCTCGATGACGCCGTGCGCTACATGCCCGGCATCACCGCCAGCAGCTTCGGCAGCGACACCCGCACCGACTGGCTGCGAGTACGTGGCTTTGAACCGACGCAGTTCCTTGACGGCTTGCCGCTGCCGAAAGGCGTGTACGCCAACCCGAAACCGGAAACCTGGAACCTCGACCGCCTCGCCCTGCTGCGCGGCCCGGCTTCGTCGGTCTATGGCCAGACCCCGCCGGGCGGTTTGCTGGACATGGTCAGCCGTCGTCCCAGCGCCGAGTCGAGCAACGAAATCCAGGTGCAATACGGCAGTGACAATCACCGCCAGATCAACTTCGCCAGCACCGGCAAGATCGACGACGAAGGCCAGTTCCTCTACGGCGTGAGCGGCGTGGTTCGCGACAGCGGCACGCAGATCGACCACATCGACAACAAGCGCTACAACATTGCGCCGAGCCTGACCTGGAACATTGACGACGACACCAAATTCACCCTGCTCACGCAGTTCACCCGTGACGATACCGGCATCACCAGCCAGTTCCACTCGATCCAGGGCACCAGGATCGACATGCCGTTCGGCGATATCTCTCACCACAAGAACCTGGGAGATCCGAACTACGAGTACTACGACCGCACCTACTACGCGCTGGGCTACGCCTTCGAACATCGCCTGAACGATGTGTGGCAGTTCCGCCAGAACCTGCGTTACACCAAGTCCGACCTGTCGTTCCAGGCCATTACCGTCAACGCCTACAACCCGGCGTTTGCCGCGTTCGGTTTTGTCGTCGACGACCAGGGCAACACAGGGCGCGGTACCACCAATGTGGAAGAAGACATCAGCCAATTCGCAGTGGACAACAACTTCCAGGGCGACTTTTCCACGGGTGATGTCCGCCACACCCTGCTGATCGGGCTGGATCACCAGCGCAACAACACCAACTACTTGTCGATCTTCGGGACCGCGCCGAACATTAACGTCAACACTCCGCAATACGGCTTGCCGATCACTCGTCCGCCACGTGCCGATGCGTTCTATGACCAGGACCAGAAGACCTATCAAACCGGTTTGTACGTCCAGGACCAGATGGCCCTGGACCAATGGCGCCTGACGTTGGGCGGTCGCGAGGACTGGGTCCACACCGGCACCAAGTTCTTCAAGGTAGATGCCACCAACACCGAACGCGACAAGAAATTCAGCGGCAACGCGGCGATCAGCTATGTATTCGACAACGGCATCGTGCCTTATCTGTCTTATGCCGAGTCGTTCCAGCCGACCAGCAACGCCACCGCATCGCCTACCGAGTCGTTCAAGCCGACCGAGGGCCAGCAATGGGAACTGGGCATCAAGTACCAGCCACCGGGCAGCAATACCTTGCTCAGCGCAGCGGTGTATGACCTGACCCAGAAAAACGTCTCCGTCACCACCACCGTCGGCAACGTGCCGATCACCAGCCAGACCGGTGAAGTGAAAGTCAAAGGCCTGGAGCTGGAAGCGGTTTCCGACGTCACCGACAACCTGAAAATCATCGCCGCCTACACCCTGGCCAAATCCGAAGTGCAGAAAGGCGACTTCAAAGGCAACCGCCTGCAACTGATGCCCAACCAGCAGGCTTCGCTGTGGACCGATTACACCTGGCACAACGGCGTGCTGGATGGCTTCGGCATTGGCGCCGGCGCGCGTTACACCGGCAATACTTACGGCGACCAGGGCAACACCACGCTGGGCAAGGCTGACGCCTATACCGTGTTCGACGCCGCGGTTCATTACGACCTGGGCCGCCTGGACAACAGCTTGAAAGGTGCCTCGCTGGCGGTGAACGCGACCAACCTGCTCAACAAGGATTACATTTCCACCTGTGACGGCTTCTACTGCTATTACGGTGACCTGCGCAGTGTCGTCGCCAGTGCAACGTACAAGTGGTAAACGCTTGATCTGATACGCCCTGTAACCAGGCCGTCCTTCGAGGACGGCTTTGGTATTTCTGAAGGCTGAGAAATGAAAAGCAAAACAATTCGCCGCTGGTCCTTCGTCCACACCTGGACCAGCCTGATCTGCACAGTGTTCCTGCTGATGCTGGCGCTCACCGGTTTGCCGTTGATCTTCCATCACGAGATCGACCACTTGCTGGGCGATGCCGCCGAGTTGAAGTCAATGCCGGCCGACACCCCACAGCTGAATCTGCAGCAGTTGGTGCAGGCCGCGGAGAAACATAGGCCCGGCGAAGTCATGCAGTATTTCGGCTTCGACGAAGACGAACCCAATGCCGCGATCGCGATCATGGCGGCCACCGCCGGCACCGAACCGAATTCGTCCCACACCTTCATGCTCGACGCCCGCACCGGCGAGGCGCTGGAAATGCCGTCGGCCAACGGCGGTTTCATGATGGTCATGCTGCGCCTGCATGTGGACATGTTTGCCGGCCTGCCGGGCAAGCTCCTGCTGGCGTTCATGGGGTTGATGTTTGTCGTGGCCATTATTTCCGGAACGGTGCTGTACCTGCCGTTCATGCGCCGGCTGAAATTCGCCACCGTGCGCCAGGACAAATCCACTCGCCTGCGCTGGCTCGACCTGCACAACCTGATCGGTGTGGTCACCCTGACCTGGGCGCTGGTGGTCGGCGTCACCGGCGTCATCAGTGCTTGCGCCGATCTGTTGATCGCCGCGTGGCGCAACGACAGCCTGAGCGCGATGGTTGCGCCGTACCGCGACGCACCACCCCTGACGCAACTGGCGCCGGCCACCCGCCTGCTCGACATCGCCAAGGAAGTCGCGCCCGGCATGCAGCCCGACTTCATCGCCTTTCCCGGCACGCGGTTTTCCAGCGAACACCATTACGCGGTGTTCATGAAGGGCAGCACGCACCTGACCTCGCATTTGCTGACGCCGGTGTTGATCGACGCCAGCACCCTGCAAGTCACCGCCGTGGCGGAAAGACCGTGGTACATGGACGCCATGGGCATGTCGCAGCCGCTGCACTTCGGCGATTACGGCGGCATGCCGATGCAAATCCTCTGGGCGACCCTCGATGTGCTGACCATCATCGTGCTCGGCAGCGGGGTTTACCTCTGGGTGGTGCGGCGCAAAGCCGCGAAACCCGTACTGGAGAAAGCGGAGAGCGTGGTATGAAACCTCGGCAGTCGAACTTCTGGAAGGTCTTCGGCACGCCCACCGTCATCGCCCTGCTCAGTGCCGCCGGGTTGTTCGCGGCATTGCTGGGCGATGGCGTGTGGGACGCCCTGAGTTGGCTCGGTCTGGGCGTTCCCGCAATCCTCGCCCTGCGCGGCCTCCTGCAACGCCGCTGACAACACCTGACCTGTAGGAGCGAAGCTTGCTCGCGAAGGGATCACCGCGGTGTGTCTAAATGACCGAGTCGATCCCTTCGCGAGCAAGCTTCGCTCCTACAAGTTGCATGATCCACGCGTTATGCTCCCGACACTGTCCGCCGACCGAGATGCTGCCATGTCCGCCCCGAGCATGACCCTCTACCACAACCCGTTGTCGCCCTTCGTTCGCAAAGTCATGGTGCTGCTGCACGAAACCGGTCAGCAAGACCGCGTCGCCCTGCAAAACTGCGTACTGACGCCGGTCGACCCGGACCTGCCCCTGATCGACGACAACCCGCTGAGCAAAATCCCGGCCCTGCGCCTGGCGGACGGCAACGTCATTCACGACAGTCGGGTGATCCTCGATTACCTCGACCACCAGCACGTCGGCAACCCGCTGATCCCACGTGAAGGCTCGGCACGATGGCGGCGTCTGACCCTGGCCTCCCTGGCCGACGGGATCATGGACGCTGCGGTGCTGGTGCGTTACGAAGTCGCCCTGCGCGCCCCGGAGAAACATTGGGACCAATGGCTCGATGGTCAGCGCGACAAGATCCGCCGCGCTTTGGCGTTGCTGGAAAAAGACGCGATTGCCGAGCTGACCAGCCATTTCGATGTGGCGGCGATCAGTGTGGCGTGTGCGTTGGGTTACCTGGATTTGCGCCATCCGGATCTGGAATGGCGCGAGTCGAATCCGCAGTTGGCCGCGTGGTATTTCGAGGTGAGTCAGCGGCCTTCGATGGTGCAGACCCAGCCGCCGAATTGAATACTAATTAGCAAAAACCAATTCCCTGGTCACTCTCGTGACCGAGGGAACTAATAGTCCGGCTCTGGCTCAAAAACGGATTTTCTGACGTTTTGAGAGGACGCACTGATTGATGCGCCTCCGCTGAGCATCGCAGTCAGCGCAAAAGAGTCTGCATTATAGAACAACGCCCGGGATCGATAATGAACATTATTTCTAATACCTTGACTGACCGCACTTAAAGCACTAGTACCAAACATACTTTTTAGCTCATCAGCACTTAGTTTATTTTTTTCAAAAAGATCAGTAATATTATTTACCACTTCATCACTACTGTTCAGCCGGCCCTCGCTAGCAACTTCAGCCTCAAACTTCAACCCCCTCATAAAATCATTAGTATTTTGTTTCAGAAACGGATCACGCCTATAATAATAAAAATCATGCGTTCCTAGTGCATGGTGTGAAACCTCATGAATCAATGTCATAGCGAACATCAGTACTCCTCCTGCATCCGCGACAGACCTCAAATCAATAAAAATACGCCGATGCTCATCCCTAGGAGATATAAACGCGCTCCGTTCATGCCCTGCTTTTCTTGCCTCAACAAATACAAACTGATCTTTTTTCCGCCCCTCCTTGTACGAGATAAAATCCTTTTTGAGAGTTTTAAACCATGTCAATAAAGACGATTTAAGTCGTACACCTTCTCCTGGGCCGTACACTTCATTCAGCCTAGAATCCATTCCTGTTCCACTCTCCAACTCTTCAATAGTTTTATTCAGCGCACCATGAGCCACCTCAAACCCGCGATCAAGTAGAGCATTGGTTTGAACCGTTTGTCCGCCGCGACCACGACCGAGAATCTTATGACTTATTTCCACACCGCGCTCATGCACATCACCCGTACCGGTATAGAGCCCATCTTTATCTCCATGACTCATAGGGTTGTTATGCACCATCCGATAAAAATTCAACCCATCTATAGCCCATGCAGGATCAGGATTAATCCACCGCCCTAACCACGACGCATAATAGCGATAACCATAATAATGAAGCCCGGTAGCATCTCGCTCCTTACCAGAATAACGCACAAACTTATATTCAACGTCTACTTGAGAGCGCCCCATCCACCAGGCACTTCCTCCATATGGATAATATCCTTCATAGCTGATCAAATCAGCCTCTTCATCCAACTCCAGCGTACTACTACCCAACAGATCATCGAAACTATAACGAAGTTGATCTTTGGCAATTCCAGAGGGCCGACCCTCTTTCCAATGTAATAGGCGAACAGAACAGAGTCCGGTATGCGTTGTGATGACATGCAACACTTCGTCATTGCTATCGGCGCCTTCCGTGCGAATTTCCAGACCGGGCAAATACCGTACCTGCGACTGTCGGGTCACACCTCCCGCCAGCGAAGTGCGAAGTTTGCGAACCCGCATGCCTGCGCTGTCGTAGACGTATCGTTCGCTGTCGTTCTCTGCCCTTGACCGCTGGACCAGGACCACTTCTTCCAATTGGTTGCGAGCCGTCCAGCGCAACGGCTGTCCTGGCGCCAAAACCTTGAGATTGCCGTTTCGATCAAAACTCGCCTCGAAGTCGGGGACTTGCCCTTCAACGTGAGACAGCCCTCGATTGCTGCGATTATCGATGTCCATGAAATGGGTCGGCTTATCGCTGTGACGCTGTTCGAGCCGATTGTCGCCCTCGTCATAACACCAGCTCTGGCTGTAGTTTTGCAGCCGAGCGGGATCTACAGGTGAGATCAGATCGGGCAACCCCGGCCCATTGACGGCTGATGCCACTTCACGCCCCGTGGCGTTGATCAATCGATACAACGTGTCGTAACCATAGCGACTGATCGGATCGATACGTTGATTGGCAAACCAGGTGACGGGTTGCGATTCATCCGTCATCTCGAGGATGTTGCCCACCGCATCATAGTCGTAGCGCAAATCCTGCAGGCGTCGCTGACCTTTGACAGTAAGCAACTGCTGCAACCTGCCATCGGCAGGATCGTAAACCCGGGAGCTGGTGACGCCATTGCTCGCTGTTTCACGCTCGATCTGACCGAACGCGTTATAGGCAATGTTGCTGACCAGACACTGCTCGGATTTGCCCATAACAGTCAGCCAAGTGCTCTGCAACTGCCCTTGGAGGGTATAGGAATAGCGCCGGGCATGTCTGGCCGCATCGACCTGTTCCAGTATTTCGCCCGATGCATCGTAGCGCCAAGAAGTGCGGTAGGTTTTTTCCGCCCCCTGCTCTAACAAAATACTCTGTTGATGCTCGTCTTCCGGCCATCCTGGATGATCAAGCTCCGCCAGAAAGCGCCGCGACTCGGAAATCGGCTTCCCTTGAAGGCTGTAATCAGCCACCTCCCGTACACCCGCTGTATCGGCGTGACGAATCAATCGACCGCATTGGTTCCGAGCGATGACGTTAGGTTCGGATGCTCCGTAATACACGCGCTCCACAGAGTGCAAAGCAGCATTGGCGGACGCTTGTTCGATACTTGATGGCCTGCCCATCAAGTCGTACCCAAAGCACGTTGTATTGCCTGCGCCATCCCAGTTCTGGTGGACCTGTCCGGCTTCGTCCTGCAAGACCAATCGCCATCCCGCATCGACACTGACTGTCAACAACGACTGACCGGACAAATCCGGTACGACTGTCAGCGACGATATCGGGTTACTTCCCGAGCCCAATCGGGGGTCCCAATGAGCAACGGATCGTCCCGCCACATCAAACGTTTCACGCGTCACACGCGACTCGGGCCGCACATCAGCGCTTGTCTTGAGGTAGTAGGCAACAGAGGCGACGGCCAACCCACGAGGGTCGACCACTTCCAGCTTCGGTGTATTTCGATGCAAGGTATGACCGGATTCCATGTCCAGACTCTCGATGCGCAATCATTCGAGGTTAGATCAACCTGCCGCGGTTCGCCGGATTCCGGGAACAATCCGGCAATTCGCGCGGCCAAGTCTGCTCCTTCCCGCTGATCCTCACGCAACCCCAACGACCGGCTCATTCCACCACCCCTATATTGAATTCCAGCGGCTTGGCGGCTTTCTGCCCGATCCCGTACCAGTCCAGTTTGCGGGTCAGCACCATGAACACGCCCAGCAACCCGAACAGCAGCAACGAGCCCATCAGCAGCGCGTAATCCTCGGCACTCAACAAGCCGTAGAGCAAGCCATACAACGCCGCCAATCCCGCCGAAAAACTCAAGCCGTGGCGCACGCTGCGCAGCACGTGGCAAACATAAAAGCCGATCAACAACACACAACCGCTCGCCGACAACAGATAGGCCAGGGCAAAACCGATGTGTTCGGACAACGACAGCAACAACAAGTAGAAGAACGCCAGCGCCACGCCCACCAACGCGTATTGCACCGGGTGCACGGCCAGGCTTTTCAGGACTTCGAAGAGGAAGAAACCGGCAAAGGTCAGGACGATGAACAGCAGTGCATATTTGATCGCCCGATCGCTTTTCAGGTACTGGTCCACGGGGTCGATGAAGCTCACGCCAAAGCTGCGCCCGTTGAACGCGTCACAGTCGTTGCCGGAAACGCAGCTGCTCAGGGCTTCTTGCAGGTTGGTGGAGAAAAACGTCGTCTGCCAGTTGGCCGTGAAGCCTTGATCGGAGACTTCGCGCTGGGCCGGCAGGTAGTTGCCGATGAAGCTCGGATGCGGCCAGTTGGCGGCCAGCGAGACTTTGCTGGACTTGCCCACCGGAAGGATTTGCAATTGGCCGGTGCCTTGCAAGCGCAGGTCGAAACCGAAAGCCAGCTCTGTGGCTTGCGTAGTGTTCAGTGCGGGCAGCGTTACGTGCACACCCTCGCCCAACCAGCCCACCTGACTGCCGGGAATGAAGTCCAGGCGCTGGTCATTGAGTTCCAGTTTCAAGGCATTCTCGATGCCACGGATGTCGCTGATCCCGACCGCGAGAAACGGCAGGTCGAACTGGTAATCCGCAAAGTCTTCCTTGATGCCCAGTTGTGCCGGGACCGAGAAGTGCCCGCTGATGTGGTTGTCGGCGTGGAACAGCCGCGCCTCGTAGATGCCCCGGGAACGCAGTTCAGTCTGGACCTGTCCCTCGAGCTCGAAACGCTCCGGCAGGAAATACAAACGACCGCGTTCTTCGCCGACTTCCTGATAGCGCTCGTTGGTTTTTTCGTTGAGTTTCCAGGTGCGCACCACTTTGCGATACGGCACCACCATCAACGGTCCGCTCAGTCGCTGGCTGTAGCTGGAGCTGCGCGCGATGTCTTCAAGCACACCGTCGCGCAGTTGCTGACGGTCCTGGATCACGCCGTCGATCATCAGCAACGGGATCAGCAACAACAGAATCAGCAGGGCAATCGCCCCGAGTTTTATAGTCAGATTTCGGTTCATGGGACTCTCCCTGTTTGGATGGGGAGAGTCTGGGAGCGGAGTGTGAGGGGTTTATGGAGGGAATATGGAGAGTGTGTGGAGACTGGACCGGCCTCTTCGCGAGCAAGCCCGCTCCCACATTCGATCTTCAGCGAACATGGATTTTGTGTACGGCCGAGATCAAATGTGGGAGCGGGCTTGCTCGCGAATGCCGCAACTCGGTCCTAAGCCAGCCGCAACGTCACTTCAACCCCACCCTCAACATTGCCGATACTCAATGTCCCACCATGCAACTTCACCACTTCTTCCACAAAGTTAAGCCCCAACCCCGTGCTTTTGCGCCCGCTGTCCGGACGCGGCAAGGAATAAAAGCGCTCACTCAATCGCGGCAACGCGTAGTCGGGAATGGCCTCGGCCTGGTTGAACAGTTTGAATTCAATCTGCTCCCCGACCTTCGCGGCGCTGAATCGCAGCACGCCCTTGGCCGGCGTGAAATCCAAGGCATTTTCCAGCAGATTTCCCAGCGCCTGACGCAACAGAAAGGGTTCACCGATCAGCGCCAGATCCGCCGGAATCGCCTGCTCCACCCGCAACTGCTTGCCTTCGATGCGCGCGGCCTGCGCATTCAGCAACTCATCGACCAGACTCGCCAACGGCACGGCCACCCGCTCTTCCAGGCCCTGGCGCTGCTCGACCTGAGCCAGATTCAGCAGTCGCTCGATCAACTGCTGCATCCGCACGCTTTCGCTGTCGATGTTGCTGACGAAACGCTGCTGTTGAGCCAGCGGCATCTCACCCTGCAGCAACTCCGCCGCGCCGCGAATCGCCGCCAGCGGGCTCTTCAGTTCATGGGTCAGCGTGTGCACATAACGCTCGACGTAAGCCTTGCCTTCCAGCTGTGTGCGCATCTGTTCCACCGCGGTCGCCAGTTGCTCCATCTCGCCGCCGCGATAATGCGGAACCTCGACCCGCCGGCCTTCACTCACGGCTTTCGCATAAGCGGTCAAGCGCCGCAGCGCCGCGCTGAGCCACCACGACAGCAGCGCGCCGAACAGCAAGCCGAGGCCGATCAGTCCGGCGCCATACGCGAGCAATCGACGCTCGGTGCGATCGACGTAAGGCTGTAATGAGCTGTTGGGTTTGGCGACCGTGACCACGCCAATGATCTGGCCGTTGTCGCGGATCGGTGCGCCGACGTGCATCACCGAGGAGCTGGCATCGTTCGGATCGCTGCGACTGGAGCGGGCGCCGTACTCGCCGCGCAGGGTCAGCAAAACATCGTTCCAGCGCGAGTAATCCTGGCCCACCGCCATGCCGCTGGAGTCAAGGACGACGATGCCCTTCGCGTCAGTGACGTAGATCCGGTGGTTGACCTGATTCTTCGGCAGCCCCCAGATATTGGCCTTTGGCTGACGCTCGCCGTAGGCCCTGAGCAGTTCCGGCCAGCGGTTCTGGTTGAGCGTGCCGGCCTTGAAGTCGTCGCGCAGGATTTCGGCCATCAGGTTGGCAGTGTCGACCAGGGTTTCTTCGGTGGACTGACGCACGCCTGGGCGGATTTCTTCCATCACGGTGCTGAGCACGAAGTAACCCGTCAGGCCGATGAACAGCACATAGACCAGAAAAATCCGGATCCCCAATGGCATCAGCTGTGTCCCGGGCTGTAGCTGTAGCCGAGGCCGCGATGGGTCTGAATCGGCTCGGCGTCGGCCTTCACCAGGCGCAACTTGGCGCGCACGCTCTTGATGTGGCTGTCGATGCTGCGCTCGTACCCGGCATCGGCGGCGACGCCCAGCGAATCGAGCAATTGCTCGCGGCTGAAGACGCGTTCAGGTTGTTCGAGCAGGCATTGCAGCAGACGGAATTCGTGGCGCGTCAGGGTCAGCAACTGGCCGCGATAGCTGATCTGCACGCGCTCACTGTCGATGCGAAACAGTGTCGATGCGACCTCGGCCACCGCACGCGGCACCATGCGCTTGAGGATGGCCCGAACGCGCGCTGCCACTTCCCGTGGGCTGAACGGCTTGACCACGTAATCGTCGGCGCCGATTTCCAGGCCCACGACCCGATCGATTTCCGCATCGCGAGCACTGAGGAAAATCACCGGCACGTCGCTGAAACGCCGCAGTTGCTTGCAGGTTTCGAAGCCACTGATGTCGGGCAGACCGATGTCGAGAATGATCAGGTCGGCGGGTGTCTGCCGTTGAAAATCCAGCGCGGCGGCGCCCAGGCTCAGCCACGTAGTGGTGAACCCCTCGCCCTGCAAGGCGAAAATCAGGGTGTCGGCAATCGCCGCTTCGTCTTCGACAATCAGGATATGAGGCATGGCGTCCGAGCCCGGCAGTTGAGTGGGCGAACGGTGCCCCAAGCCTCACCTCACGTCAATGAGACCACTTGAAATCAGCAGTCGGGCTTGTCGGCGGTGAAACGCCGCGCCGGGTTCACGGCCGCGCCGAATTCACGCAGGGCTTTGGCGCCGATCAGCAGCGGGTAGTTGAAGCTGCTGCGGTCGGTCAGGTTGACCTCGACGGTGCGCTTGACGTTGCCCAGGCACAGTTCCAGATCGACCACCGGACGCTTGGTGGGCGCCGCTGCATCTTCATCCTCGTCTTCTTCGGAGCGGGTCTTGATCTTGCTGATCCGCGCGACCTTGTGCTCGTAGACCTTGTTGCTCGCATCTTTGGTAGCGAGGCGGAAGCGCACCCACTCATCGCCGTCGCGGGTGAAGGTTTCGATGTCCTTGGCCGACAGCGACGCGGTCAGGGCGCCGGTGTCCATTTTGGCCTTGAGGACTTCGCCGCCGATTTCCGGCAGCGCAATGTATTCGTAGCGCCCATACAGGGTCGGCTCGGCGGCCAGGACCGGCAGGGCCACGAGGGAAAGCAGTGCGAGGAGGGATTTCACGTGATGGATGTCCTTGGGAGATGGGCAGCGGAATTTTAGACCGTCAGTGAGCAATTCGTTCGTTCTTGAGATCGCATCGCGGGCAAGCCCGCTCCCACAGGGTTTTGTGTCACACCGTAACCCCGTGAGCGATACAAAAACCTGTGGGAGCGGGCTTGCCGCGAAGGGACCAGAACAGTCACTGGAGCAATTTGATCCGAATGGCATCAAATATACCGAAACAAAGGTGAAACATTCGTCACCACCGATTTGGCCTGTCGCCCGAAGCTGCTTATCATGGCGCGCCCAAACGCTTTCAAGAGTTACTTATGCGCCGCCTGCTCACCGGCTGTTTCGTTACGCTGCTGCTGTTACTCAACACCCTGGTCCTGTTCGGGCCGCTGATGGTGTTTGCCCTGCTCAAACTGGTCCTGCCCGGCCGCTGGCGTGATTACGCATCAACAGCGGTGATGTGGATCGCCGAGACCTGGGCCGAGATCGACAAGCTGATCTTCCACCTGTGCATCCCCACGCAGTGGGACATTCGCGGCGGCGATGACTTGCGTCGCGATACCTCTTATCTGGTGATCAGCAACCATCAATCCTGGGTCGATATCCCGGCGCTGATCCAGACACTCAACCGGCGCACGCCGTTTTTCAAATTCTTCCTCAAGAAAGAACTGATCTGGGTACCGTTCCTGGGCCTGGCGTGGTGGGCGCTGGATTACCCGTTCATGAAGCGCTACACCAAGGCCTTCCTGGCGAAAAACCCGACGCTGGCGGGCAAGGACCTGGAGATCACCAAAGCGGCGTGCGAACTGTTCAAGCGCCAGCCGGTGACGGTGGTTAATTACCTCGAAGGCACCCGCTACACCTCGGCGAAAAGCACTCAGCAACAGTCACCGTTCACCCATCTGCTCAAACCCAAGGCGGGCGGTGTCGCGTTTGTGCTGGCAGCGATGGGTGAACAGCTGGACGCCATTCTCGATGTGACGGTGGTGTATCCGCAGCGGAAGATTCCGGGGTTCTGGGATTTGATCAGCGGCAACGTGCCGAGGGTCATCATCGACATCAACACCCGCGAACTCGACCCGGCACTGTGGCAGGGTGATTACGAGAATGATGCGGTGTTTCGCGAGACGGTCCAGAATTGGGTCAACCAGCTCTGGATCGAGAAGGACCGGCGCATCGACGCCTTGCGCGCCGAACGCCCCTGAATCAGCTGCCGGCGCCCCAGATTCCGCCCAGGCTCTGCAGCAGCGAACCGCCCACGCCCTGCTGACCGAGGTATTGCAGAATCACCGGGGCGAACTGGCCGATCATGCCGCTGTCCATGCCCAGCGCGCTGAACGCGTTGTTCAGGTCGTTGGTGTCCTTGACGTTGCCCAGCGCGTTATCCAGACCGGCTGCCTTGCCACTCGAACCGAGCAAACCGGCGAGCGCACCCAGTTCACCACCGCCCGACAACTGGTCGATGCCCGGTACGTTTTTAGCCAGTTCCGAATAGTCGGTCGAACTCAACTGGTTCTTCGCCAACCCCAACATTGCCCCGGTGCCACCGACGGCTTGTTGCGGTGTCACATTCAATTGGCTGAGCGCCCCCAGCAGACCGGCCGTTTCAGACGTCGGCGCTGCGGCTGTGGCGGCGTTCTCGCCCTTCATGCCGGAAATGGCATTGGCCGCATCGCTCAGGCTGAACTGAGCAAAGACCGGGCTGGCCGCCAGGGTCATGAGCGATGCCAGTGCAAAACCGCGTGAAATCTTCATCCAGACATCCTCTTGCGCTGTGAAAACCACCCGTCAATGGGGCGGAGAAACTGCCGGTTTGACCGGGTATCTGTCGGCATGTTCCTCGCCTGCGCATCCATTTTCACCATCACCACGTATATCAAACGTGAAACCCGGATGCCCCGCGATGACTGGCACAACCGCTGTCGCTGAACGAGCCTGTGAACAACAGCCCGAGTCCCGCTGCCGAAGGCGGCGATTTTTTAGATCACTTTCTACCAGTTGACGGTAATAAGCATTTCAAATTGAACTAGATACCTGTCAGATCTGACAGTAGGCAGCATTCATTAGCAAAGCGAACATCTGCTCCCACCCTGTAACGGAGTACAAATGATGAAGCTGAAAATTGCCACTGGTATCCTGGTTAGCCTGATGATGAGCACCGCCTATGCAGCAACTTGCCCGACGCTCTCGATGAGCCACTCTCAAGGCGGCGAAGAACTGACCTTCACCTCGGCACGCCTTAAAGACAAAGACACTCCCGATTCGGTTGTCATCTGCCGGTATGACGGCAAGGGCGACCTCGGCGCCTCGGTCGGCTACAGGAACGGTACCGCGGTTGAAGGCACTGGAAGCAACTGGAATATAGATGATTGTGTAACCGCTAACGGTGACGCCAGCAAATGCGCATTCCGAGCAAAAAAATGGAAAAATAAATGAAAAAAGGGCAACCCATGGGTTGCCCTTTTTCATCCGTGCAATTTACGCCGCGCTGAACAACTTGTGCGGATCGATCACAAACTTCTTCGGCACGCCCGCATCGAACTCGCCATAACCACGTGGCGCGTCATCCAGGCTGATGACTTCCACGCCAACGATGTCGGCGATATGGATACGATCCCACATGATCGCCTGCATCAGCTGGCGGTTGTACTTCATCACCGGGGTCTGGCCGGTGTGGAAGCTGTGGGACTTGGCCCAGCCCAGACCGAAGCGGATGCTCAGGCTGCCCATTTTCGCGGCGGCGTCCACAGCACCCGGATCTTCGGTCACGTACAGGCCAGGGATACCGATTTTGCCGGCGACCCGAACCACGCCCATCAGCGAGTTGAGCACGGTGGCCGGAGCCTCGTGTTTCACCCCGTCATGGCCGTGACCGCGCGCTTCGAAGCCTACGGCGTCGACGGCGCAGTCCACTTCTGGCTCGCCCAGCAGCGCAGCGATCTGTTCGTGCAGCGGAGTATCCAGGGACAGGTCGGCAATTTCGAAACCCTGAGCCTTGGCGTGCGCCAGGCGGACAGTGTTGACGTCACCGATGATCACCACCGCCGCGCCCAGCAGGCGAGCGGAAGCGGCAGCGGCCAGGCCGACCGGACCGGCACCGGCGATGTATACGGTGCTGCCTGGGCCAACGCCGGCCGTCACTGCGCCGTGATAACCGGTCGGCAGGATGTCGGAGAGGCAGGTCAGGTCGCGGATTTTTTCCATCGCGCGATCACGATCAGGCAGTTTCAGCAGGTTGAAGTCGGCGTACGGCACCATCGCGTATTCAGCCTGGCCGCCGGTCCAGTCGCCCATGTCGACGTAACCGTAAGCACCGCCCGGACGCGCCGGGTTAACACTGAGGCAGACACCGGTGTGCATTTCCTTGCAGGAACGGCAGCGCCCGCAAGCCACGTTGAACGGTACGGACACCAGGTCGCCGATTTGCAGGTTTTCGACGTCGCTGCCCTTCTCGATCACTTCACCAGTGATCTCGTGGCCCAGCACCAGACCGGTCTGAGCAGTGGTACGGCCGCGCACCATGTGCTGGTCGGAACCACAGATGTTGGTGGAAACCACACGCAGGATGACAGCGTGGTTGATCTTCCTGCCGCGCGGGTCCTGCATTTTCGGATAGTCGATTTTCTGTATTTCGACTTTGCCATTGCCGAGATACACCACACCACGATTGCCAGACATGCTTTCACCTCGCTGTTGTTTTTATGTAGCGGTCGCGTCGCCATGGAGCGGCGGCGCGTTGATTGCTCGGGTTGTTGCCTGTGTCTTTTTGCGTTGTTCATGAGGGCCTCTTCGCGAGCAAGCCCGCTCCCACATTGGATCTTCGGTGTGACTGAGATTTGTGGGCAGACACAAATCCCTGTGGGAGCGGGCTTGCCCGCGAAGGCGATCTAAAGAACGACGGTTCTGTTCGCGTTGAGAAACACCCTTCGCTCGATGTGATATCCAACGGCACGAGCCAGGGTCAACCCTTCAATATCCCGCCCCTTGGCGATCAGATCTTCCGGGTAATGACTGTGGTCCACAGCCTCCACGCCCTGGGCGATGATCGGTCCTTCGTCCAGGTCGTTGTTGATGTAGTGCGCCGTGGCGCCTACCAGTTTCACGCCCTTGTTGTACGCCTGGTGGTAAGGCTTCGCGCCCTTGAACCCCGGCAGCAAGGAGTGATGGATATTGATTGCCTTGCCGTCGAGTTTGCGGCATAGCTCCGGCGACAGAACCTGCATGTAACGGGCAAGGATCACCAGTTCGGCGCCGGACTCCTCGATCACCTGCCACACCTGACGCTCCTGCGACGGCTTGTCGTTCGGGTCCAGCGGGAAGTGGTAATACGGAATCTGGTGCCAGTCGGCCAGCGGCTTGAGGTCCGGGTGGTTGGAGACCACGGCGGCGACGTCCATCGACAACTGGCCGATGCGCTGGCGGTAGAGCAGATCGTTGAGGCAGTGATCGGCCTTGGAAACCATGATCACCACTTTTGGCCGGTAGTTCGGCTCGGTCAGCTCGAAGACCATGCCGAAGGCTTGACCGCGTTCCGCCAAACCCGCGCGGAAGGCTTGTTCATCGAAACCGTCGGGCTGGCGGAATTCCACGCGAATGAAGAAACGGCCCGAGAGCCGGTCATCGAAGGAGTGGTGCTCGGTGACGTAGCAGCCCTGCTCGAACAGAAAGCGGGTCACCGCGTCCACGGTGCCGAGGACGCTGGGGCAGTCGGCGGTCAGAATCCATGTGTCTGGGGCGCGGCTCATAGTGCGGTGACTCCTGCTGCAAATTAGGTGGTCGCAGAGACCCCTGTGGCGAGGGGATTTATCCCCGTTCGGCTGCGAAGCAGTCGTAAAACCAGTCAACTCAATTTGGCTGGGATACCGCGTTGTGAGGTTTCAGGGCTGCTGCGCAGCCCAACGGGGATAAATCCCCTCGCCACAAAGGCCCCTCCCCACAAAAACCCCTAGCCACAAACGATCATTAAGCCTGAACGCTAAGCCCGTACTCGGCTGCCGCATCCTGTAACCACAACCACCAATAATCCGAGAAGCTGCGGCGGATCAGCAGTTCCCAGGTGTCTTCGGCGGTGTGGCGGATCACCAGTTGCGACTTGGCGAACACGGTGCCCACGGCCTTGCCCACCGGAAAGCTGTTCGGGTGCACGTCGTAGCTGGTGGATTTCATCAGCACCTGGCGCACGTTCGGACCGCTCAGTTCGAGGATCTGCTGGCCGCCGCTGACGTTGACGATCTGAATGTGCAGGTCGCCCAGCGCTTCACGCAGTTTCTGCTCCGCGGCGAACTCTTCGCCGGTTGGCACGATCAGCAGCCATTCATCCGGCCCCACCCATTGCAGGCTGGTTTCGCCTTTGACGATGACGCTCAGTGCGCCCGGCAATTCGATGCCCAGCGCCTTGTGCACGCCCGCGGCAAACGCAGCTTCGTGGCCATCGCCACGAATGGTCAGGTGGCCGAGGAGTTTTTTCTCACGCACGATCACGCCGGCGTTTTTGCGACCCTTGCCCACCAGGCTGGCGAGGTCGGCGTGATGCAGCGACGACTCGGCCTTGGCCCCGGTGGTTGGGCGTTGTTGGTAAACATTGGCTGCGGTCATAAAGCACCTTTCCTGAATTCTGTTGGTTGCGGTCCTTGTGGTGGCTGTTCTGCCGCCTTCGCGAGCAAGCCCGCTCCCACATTCGACCGCGTTCCCCTGTGGGAGCGGGCTTGCTCGCGAACGGGCCGACTCGGTGTCATTGCCCACCCGCAAGCTCAAGAGCCACTAGATGTTCTGGCGATCACCTTTCGGATCGAAGAACACCGAAGAAACGATTTCCGCCTCGATCACGCTGCCATCGGCCAGCGGTGCGAACACGCGCTCGCCGATGCGCTTCAAGCCGCCCTTGACCACGCCCATGGCAAACGAATAACCGAGGGAGTTGTGCAGGTAGCTGGAAGTGACGTGACCGACCATCGTCATCGGGATCGTCTGCTTGGTGTTGAACACCAGTTGCGCCCCTTCCGGCAGCCATTTGGTCGGATCGATCGGCTTCAGGCCCACCAGCTGTTTACGTTGATCACGCACGCAGTCTTCGCGGTTCATGCCACGCCAGCCGATCCACGAGAACGGTTTGGTGCGACCGACACACCAGCCCATGTTCAGGTCATCCGGGGTCATCGAGCCGTCGGTGTCCTGACCGACGATGATGAAGCCCTTCTCGGCCCGCAGGATGTGCATGGTTTCGGTGCCATACGGCGTCAGGTTGTACTGCTTGCCGGCCTCGACGATTTTCTCGAGCACGCCCATGGCGTAGTCGGCTTGCACGTTGACTTCGTACGACAGCTCACCGGTAAACGAAATCCGGAACACCCGCGCCGGCACACCGCCGACCAGGCCTTCTTTCCAGGTCATGAACGGGAAGGCTTCGTTACTCAGGTCGATGTCGGTGACTTCGCTGAGCAGCTTGCGGCTGTTCGGCCCGGACAGGGTCATGGTTGCCCAGTGATCCGTCACGGAAGTGAAGTACACCTTCAGGTCTGGCCATTCGGTCTGCTGGTAGATTTCCAGCCATTGCAGCACGCGTGCGGCGCCGCCAGTGGTGGTGGTCATCACGAAATGGTTGTCGGCGAGGCAAGCGGTAACGCCGTCGTCGAAGACCATGCCGTCTTCTTTGCACATCAGGCCGTAACGGGCCTTGCCCACGTCGAGCTTGGTCCAGGCGTTGGTGTAGATGCGGTTGAGGAATTCACGCGCATCCGGGCCTTGAATGTCGATCTTGCCCAGGGTCGACGCGTCCAGCAGGCCGACGCTGTCGCGCACGGCTTTGCATTCGCGTTTTACAGCTGCGTGAATGTCTTCACCGTTTTTCGGGAAGTACCACGGACGTTTCCACTGACCCACGTCTTCGAACTCGGCGCCATTCTTCACGTGCCAATGATGCAGCGCAGTGAAGCGGACAGGTTCGAAGATGTGCCCGCAGTGACGGCCGGCCACGGCGCCGAAGGTCACCGGCGTGTAGTTCGGACGGAACATCGTGGTGCCCATCTGCGGGATGGTCACGTTCAGCGAACGGGCGGCGATGGCCAGGCCGTTGACGTTGCCGAGCTTGCCCTGGTCAGTACCGAAGCCCAGTGCGGTGTAGCGTTTGACGTGCTCGACCGACTCGAAACCCTCGCGGGTCGCCAGCTCGATGGCGGCGGCGGTGACGTCGTTTTGCAGGTCGACGAATTGCTTCGGCGCCCGTGCCGTGTTCTTTTCGTGCGGCACCTGGAACAGCGCCAACGTAGGCTCTTCCAGACGGCTCAGGGCTTTCGGCAAGGTGCCTTCGACCACGCTAAAACCGGCTTCGCTGGCGGCGCGGGCCCCACCTTCAAAACCATCGGCCAGCGAATCGCCGAGGCCGTAGACGCCATTGATGCCACCGACACACACCCGTTTCTGCGGTGCTTCGCCCGGTACGAAACCGAGGATGTCTTCACGCCAGATCGGCTTGCCACCCAGGTGCGAAGCCAGGTGAACCACTGGGCTGTAGCCGCCGGAACTGGCGATCAAATCGCAATCGAGCCACTCGCCAGGACTGGTCACGGCGTGGGCTTTTACATCGATCGCGGCGACGCGAGCGGCGGTCACGTGCTTGCTGCCACGGGCCTCGATCACGGCGCTGCCGGTCAGGATGCGAATGCCTTTGGCGCGGGCTTCTTCCACCAGCGCACCACGCGGGTTGCTGCGGGCGTCAGCGATGGCCACCACTTGCAGACTGGCGTCGAGCCAATCCAGCGCAACGCGGTAGGCGTGATCGTTGTTGGTCGACAGCACCAGTTTCTTGCCCGGTGCCACGCCGTAACGGCGCACGTAAGTCGAGACAGCGCCGGCGAGCATGTTGCCCGGCACGTCGTTGTTGCCGTAGACCAGTGGACGCTCGTGAGCGCCGGTCGCCAGGACCACGCGCTTGGCGCGAACCCGGTGAATGCGCTGACGCACCTGGCCAATCGGGGCGCGGTCGCCGAGGTGATCGGTCAGGCGCTCGTGAATGGTCAGGAAGTTATGGTCGTGGTAGCCGTTGACCGTGGCGCGCGGCAACAGCAGCACGTCCGGAGTGTCTTTCAGTTCGGCGATGACGCTGGCGACCCATTCGGTGGCCGGTTTGCCGTCGAGGCTTTCGCGGGAATCGAGCAGGCTGCCGCCGAACTCTTCCTGTTCATCGGCGAGGATTACGCGAGCACCACTGCGAGCTGCTGCCAGTGCGGCGGCCAGGCCAGCCGGGCCACCGCCGACGATCAGCACGTCGCAGTGCTGGTTCATGTAGTCGTAGGTGTCCGGATCGTTCTCGGTCGGCGAGCGGCCAAGGCCGGCAGCCTTACGGATGTACTTCTCGTAAGTCATCCAGAACGATTGCGGGTACATGAAGGTTTTGTAGTAGAAACCCGGTGGCATCAGCTTGCCGCCGACCTTGCCGAGAATCCCCATCATGTCGTTGTTCACGCTCGGCCAGCCGTTGGTGCTGGTGGCAACCAGGCCTTGGTACAGCGCTTGTTGCGTGGCGCGTACGTTCGGGATTTGCGTGGCTTCGGTCGCGCCGATCTGCAGCACGGCGTTCGGCTCTTCGGCACCGGCAGCGAAGATGCCGCGCGGACGGGAATACTTGAAGCTGCGACCGATGATGTCGACACCGTTGGCCAGCAGGGCAGCGGCCAGGGAGTCGCCTTCAAAGCCTTTGTAGACCTGGCCGTTGAAGGTGAAGCTCAGCACTTTGTTGCGGTCGATCCGTCCGCCGTTGGACAGGCGATTGATCTGGCTCATACCTTCTCTCCCAGAGCCGTGGCGGCCGCTTTCGGGCTGTCGGTCTTGTCGGTGAATTGTGGCTTGGTGCCGATCTTGTAGGTTTCCAGAATCTCGTAGGTCACGGTGTCGCGGGTGGCGTTGAAGTACTGACGGCAACCGGCGGCGTGAATCCACAATTCGTGGTGCAGACCGCGAGGGTTATCGCGGAAGAACATGTAGTCGCCCCACTCCTCGTCGGTGCAGGTGTTCGGATCCAGTGGACGCGGGATGTGCGCCTGGCCGGATGCGTGAAATTCCTCTTCGGAGCGCAGCTCGCCGCAGTGAGGACAGAAGATATGCAACATGGGGATTTCTCCTGTTAGTGGGCAACCGCAGCAGCGCCGTGTTCGTCGATCAACGCACCGTTGTGGAAACGGTCGATGGAGAAAGGTGCGGCCAATGGGTGCATTTCACCCTTGGCCAGGCTTGCGGCAAATACGTTGCCCGAGCCAGGTGTTGCCTTGAAGCCACCGGTGCCCCAACCGCAGTTGAAGAACATGTTCGGTACCGGGGTTTTCGAGATGATCGGGCACGCATCCGGCGTGGTGTCGACGATGCCGCCCCACTGACGGTTCATGCGTACGCGGGACAGCACCGGGAACATCTCGACGATGGCCTGGATGGTGTGTTCGATGACCGGGTACGAACCACGCTGGCCGTAGCCGTTGTAGCCGTCGATACCGGCGCCGATCACCAGGTCGCCCTTGTCGGACTGGCTGATGTAGCCGTGCACGGCGTTGGACATGATCACGCTGTCGATAATCGGCTTGATCGGCTCGGACACCAGCGCTTGCAGCGGGTGGGATTCGATCGGCAGACGGAAACCGGCCAGTTTGGCCATGTGCCCGGAGTTACCGGCCGTGACCACGCCGACGCGCTTGGCGCCGATGAAACCCTTGTTGGTTTCAACACCGATGCACACGCCGTTTTCCTTGCGGAAACCGATCACTTCGGTCTGCTGGATCAGGTCCACGCCCAAGGCGTCGGCGGCACGCGCAAAGCCCCACGCCACGGCATCGTGACGGGCCACGCCGCCGCGACGCTGGACGGTGGCGCCCATCACCGGGTAGCGAGTGTTCTTCGAGCAGTCGAGGTACGGAATCTCGTCGGCCACTTGCTTGGCATCGAGCAGTTCACCGTCCACGCCGTTGAGGCGGTTGGCGCTGACCCGACGCTCGGAATCACGAATGTCCTGCAGGGTGTGGCACAGGTTGTAGACGCCACGCTGGGAGAACATCACGTTGTAGTTCAGGTCCTGGGACAGGCCTTCCCACAGTTTCATCGCGTGTTCGTACAGATGCGCCGACTCGTCCCACAGGTAGTTGGAGCGAACGATGGTGGTGTTGCGCGCGGTGTTACCGCCGCCCAGCCAGCCTTTCTCGACCACGGCCACGTTGGTGATGCCGTGCTCTTTCGCGAGGTAGTAAGCCGTGGCGAGACCATGCCCGCCACCGCCGACGATGACCACGTCATAGACCTTTTTAGGGGTCGGCGTGCGCCACATTTTCTGCCAGTTTTCGTGATGGCTGAGGGAGTGTTTGAAGAGGCCGAAGCCCGAGTAGCGTTGCATAGTCATTTACTCCAAAACCGCGCTCAGCGATAAACCGGGAAGTCCGCGCACAGTGCCGACACTTGCTGCGCGACATTGGCCTCGACATCGGCGTCGCCGAGGTTGTCGAGGATGTCGCAGATCCAGCCGGCCAGCGTGACGCACTGGGTCACCTTGAAGCCGCGCGTGGTCACCGCCGGGGTGCCGATGCGCAGGCCGGAGGTCACGAACGGCGACTGTGGATCATTCGGGACAGCGTTCTTGTTCACGGTGATGTGGGCGCGACCGAGTGCTGCGTCCGCCTCTTTGCCGGTGAGGCCCTGACGGATCAGGCTGACCAGGAACAGGTGGTTATCGGTACCGCCGGACACTACATCGTAGCCGCGTTTGATAAATACGCCGGCCATGGCTTGGGCGTTATCGATCACTTGTTGTTGGTAAGCCTTGAAGCCAGGTTCCAGTGCTTCCTTGAAGCACACAGCCTTACCGGCAATCACGTGCATCAGCGGGCCACCCTGGGCACCCGGGAAGACTGCCGCGTTGAGCTTCTTCTCGATTTCTTCGTTGGCCTTGCACAGGATCAGGCCGCCACGCGGACCGCGCAGGGTCTTGTGGGTGGTGGTGGTGACCACGTCGGCGTAAGGCAGCGGGTTCGGGTACAGGCCGGCAGCGACCAGACCGGCGACGTGAGCCATGTCGACGAACAGCAGCGCACCGACCTTGTCGGCGATCTGGCGGAAGCGTGGGAAGTCGAGGGTCTTGGAGTAAGCCGAGAAGCCGGCAACGATCATTTTCGGCTTGCATTCGACGGCCAGGCGCTCGACTTCGTCGTAGTCGATCAGGCCGGTTTTGGTGTCGATACCGTACTGCACGGCGTTGTACAGCTTGCCCGAGGACGACACTTTGGCGCCGTGGGTCAGGTGACCACCGTGGGCCAGGCTCATGCCCAGAATGGTGTCGCCCGCCTGGATCAGGGCCAGGTAAACGGCGCTGTTCGCGGAAGAACCGGAGTGCGGCTGGACGTTCGCGTAATCGGCGCCGAACAGTTGCTTGGCGCGTTCGATGGCCAGGGCTTCAACCTTGTCCACGTGCTCGCAGCCACCGTAGTAGCGCTTGCCCGGATATCCTTCGGCGTATTTGTTGGTCAGGCCACTGCCTTGCGCTTCCATGACGCGTTTGCTGGTGTAGTTCTCTGACGCGATCAGCTCGATGTGATCTTCCTGGCGTTGCTCCTCGGCATTCATCGCCGCCAGCAGTGCATCGTCGTAACCCTTGATCTGGTCTTGCTTGCTGAACATCGCGTCTCTCCCAGCGGCGGCTTCTGCGCCTTTCGTCTCGGTGAGGCACGTACCTTTCGGCAGTGCCCTTTGAATGCGATGGTATGACCGGCGCAGACAGGTCAAATGCCTACGGACGCCACGCAAAGGTGCGTTTACGACATGGGCGGAAATGGGTGGGAAAGGAAGCCTTTGGTGGCGAGGGGATTTAGCGAGACGTCGCACCGCCCCGTTCGACGGCGAAGCCGTCGCAATACTTGCTCGCGGGGTATCCCTGAAAGAATGCAGGGGGCCGCTTCGCGGCCCAACGGGGATAAATCCCCTCGCCACAAGGGCGGGGTCAGGCCAGGAGTTGGCGCAAGGCCAGAAGCACGAGGAAATGCGCGGGATAGAGCGCATACGCCCAACGCCGCATCGGCGGTGGCTTGAAACGACCGGCATGTCGCAACAAGAACAACCCGAGCAATGGCGCTATCAGACAAGCGGCGATGCCAAGGATCGCGGCACTACTGCCGAACCGGGCCGAGGCATACAGCACATGCCATTGATTGGCTGCCATGCAAACCAATCCCGGAAACAGGCTGAAATACCAGGGCCGCCTGATCACCAGCAACATCGCCAGCGGCAGCAGAACACCAAAGAAGCCGAACATCAGACGTTCCGAGAACAGCGCCGCCAGCGTCAGAGCGCCAACCGCAAGCAGTCGCGATTGCAGCGTTTCCTGCTGCCAACCGCGGGCGACCAACAGCCCGAGCGCCAGCGTCGGCAACACGTTCAAGGTGTTGGGATCAGGAATGAACATCCTGTAGGGGATTTCACTGATGGCACTGAACAGCAACAACCATCCCAGATACCGCCACGGATGTGTGACTTCCCGTCCCCGCGAAACATTCACCGCCATCGCCAGGCAGAACCACGGAAATGCCAACCGGCCTGGCACATACAGAATATCGACGGAATAGCCGACATATCGCAGGTGATCGAGCACCATGCTCAGCAGCGCCAGCCACTTCAGCAGATCCAGTGCCCCATCCCGTTGCGTCATGTGCATAATTGCCCGTCGTCTCCGTAATGTTCTGTCAGACGCAACCCGTGTGCTCCCCGGATGATCTTCGGTAAAGTGCGCACCATCATTGACCACGAGACGCTTCACCATAAGCGTCTCGACCACGGAAAGCAGGGCCATGACCGATAAGAGCCAACAATTCGCCAGCGACAACTATTCCGGTATCTGCCCTGAAGCCTGGGCTGCCATGGAACAGGCCAACCACGGCCACCAGCGCGCTTACGGCGACGATGAATGGACCGCCCGCGCGTCCGATCAATTCCGCAAATTGTTCGAAACCGACTGCGAAGTGTTCTTCGCGTTCAACGGCACTGCGGCCAACTCATTGGCCCTTTCGTCGCTATGCCAGAGTTACCACAGCGTGATCTGCTCGGAAACCGCCCACGTCGAAACCGACGAATGCGGCGCGCCGGAATTCTTCTCCAACGGCTCCAAGCTGCTGGTCGCTCGCACCGAAAACGGCAAGCTGACGCCGGAATCGATCCGCGAAGTGGCCCTCAAGCGCCAGGACATCCACTACCCGAAACCGCGCGTCGTGACCCTGACCCAGGCCACCGAAGTCGGCAGCATCTACACCCCGGAAGAAATCCGCGCCATCAGCGCCACCTGCAAAGAACTGGGCCTGAACCTGCACATGGACGGCGCGCGCTTCTCCAACGCCTGCGCATTTCTTGGCTGCTCTCCGGCCGATCTGACCTGGAAGGCCGGCGTCGATGTGTTGTGCTTCGGCGGCACGAAAAACGGCATGGCCGTGGGTGAAGCGATTCTGTTCTTCAACCACAAACTGGCCGAAGACTTTGACTATCGCTGCAAACAGGCCGGTCAGCTGGCGTCCAAGATGCGCTTCCTCTCGGCACCGTGGGTCGGGATTCTGGAAAACGACGCCTGGCTCAAATACGCCCGCCACGCCAACCACTGCGCGCAGTTGCTGGCCGAACTGGTCAGCGACATTCAAGGCGTTGAACTGATGTTCCCGGTGCAGGCCAACGGCGTGTTCCTGCAACTCTCGGAACCGGCCATCGCCGCGCTGACCGCCAAGGGCTGGCGCTTCTACACCTTCATCGGCAACGGCGGCGCACGCTTCATGTGCTCGTGGGACACCGAGGAAGAGCGCGTGCGTGAACTGGCGGCGGATATCCGCGAAGTCATGTCTCGCTAAGCAGCAACCGGATCCCCTGTGGCGAGGGGATTTATCGGAATGCCGCACCACCCCGTTCGGCGGCGCAGCCGTCGTAAAATCTGCGACCTCATTCCATCTGACAGATCGCGGTGAATGGTTTTGGGGCCGCTTCGCGGCCCAACGGGGATAAATCCCCTCGCCACAAGGTTCGCTCCTCCACTTCCCGCCTGCGCCAGCTCCATCGTCTACATTGTTTGTCGAGCCCTCAGCTCAGATAACAATAATCAGGAGCGTACGCATGTCCTTACAAGGCAAAACCCTGTTCATTACCGGCGCCAGTCGCGGGATCGGTCGAGAGATCGCGCTGCGGGCGGCGCGAGATGGGGCCAACATTGTGATTGCGGCCAAAAGCGCCGAGCCGCACCCCAAACTGCCGGGCACGATTTTCAGTGTGGCGAAGGAGGTCGAGGACGCAGGCGGCAAGGCCCTGGCCTTGCAGGTGGATGTGCGTGATGAAGTCGCGGTGCGTGAAGCACTGGCCCGAGCCAACGAACATTTCGGCGGCATTGATGCGCTGATCAACAATGCCGGCGCAATCAAGCTGACAGGCGTGCAGCACATCGAACTCAAGCGCTTCGACCTGATGCATCAGATCAACACCCGTGCCGTGTTGCTGTGCAGCCAGGCGGCCCTGCCCTATTTGAAAAAAAGCAGCGGCCATATCCTCAACCTGTCGCCGCCGCTCAACCTGGCCACCCAATGGTTCGCCCAATACAGCCCGTACACCGTGACCAAGTACGGCATGAGCATGCTCACATTGGGGATGAGTGAGGAATTCAAGAATTACGGTATTAGCGTCAATTCATTGTGGCCGCAGACGATGATCGCCACTGCCGCCATCGAATTTCAGCTGGGGTCACGGGAGTCATTCAAGCATGCGCGTACGCCGGCGATCATGGCCGATGCGGCCCATGCGATCCTGGACAGCAGCGGTCGCAGCATTACTGGGCGGTTGCTGATTGATGAGGAGATTCTGCGGGAAAACGGGGTGACGGATTTTGAAGGGTATCGGTTCGCGCCGGACACAACCGACCCGCTGATGCCGGATCTGTTTATTGATTAAGTGAAACGCTTTTAGAAAGAGCCAACACCTCATAGCTCACTGACAAATCTTGCGGACAGTCGTATCAACAGGCGGACTTATATAGTTCGCCGCTTCAACAAGGTTACTTCAGTAGTGCTCAACCCTTCGCCGATCAGCCAAAAACCCATCCGATAACTTTCAATGACCCCACGAATATATATTCAACTTCCCTCTTCAAATATGAAATCGCGCGCGTAAAAACTCCTACACCACGCCTGCAACACTTCCTACACAATCTTCCAACAAAACACCAACTCACCGCCACTTATGCTGCGTTGACTTTCCTAAAAATCAGCCAAATCATTATTAAACATTCAATATCGATTTATTTCAGCGTACAAAGCCGTAATATCAGTCACGCCTCATAACAGGGCAACAGAAACAACCCTTAAGACAAGAGCCCCTCGATTTATGTCCCTTATTACTAAGTCTCCAAGCCACGCCACTACGAACTCCAACTCAAGCTCACCCTCCATCAACAATACGACAACACCCACAGCACAAACCTTGGCATCCACTACTAACACGAGCAACCCACTCGCTTTAGACTCATTAGCATGTGCAAAAAGAAATAGCGCCGCTGCAGATTCCGCGCTAGAGAAAATAAAAGGCTCGCCTGAGAAATTTAAACTCGCCACCTCAGTAGTAGTCGCACGAAACCAAGAGCTGAAAAATCTCAGTGGCTTTATCCATACAGCAAACTTCGACACGCCGAAAGACAATACCTATTTTTGGTGCGGAAACAGTAAAGACGCAAACAACAACCCTGAATATAGCGCAATGCTCACAGCTCAAAGCCTCGCAAAATCTTCGGGCGGACGTACCATCGAAATGACTCACGGAGGTCAACAACTACACAACTATCAAGGTGAATCAAGTTATCAGAAAATTAATACACGCTTCCAGTACTTGGAGTCTGCGAAGCCGAACGAACCTCACAACTTACGAGGCGAATTGATGGCCAAAGGTGCAAAGGCAGCAGGCCATGATGATGTTGCGCCTATTGCCGAACTGGGAAAGCACGAAAGCTCAGTCGCTGGTACCTTGTGGGATGTAGCATCTGCTAATTTCTCCAATCAAGCGGAAGGCATTGTTCGTGTCATTCACGCAATTCCAAGTAGCGACCCGTTTTTTCAAAGCAAGCAATTTGAAACGAGTACTTGGATTGTAAAGGAAGAACCAGCCCTGAAGGCGCAAGGAAAAACGACGGTGCAGAGATTTTTTGCTGAAGATTTGACCGGCAAACTAGAGAAGTTTTAATTTCCGCTCCAGAACATCTTTTTACAAACAACTCGCGAACACTAGAAACACTCACTCTACATCCCTCTCTGCATAGCGAGAGGGATGTATTTGATCCGAAAGAAAAAGCCAGTCACGCTCTTGAGTTAAAACTCGATGCGCACATCGCCCTTCGGCACGCTGCAGCACGACAGGATGAACCCTTCGGCTTCGTCTTCTTCGGTGATCCCGCCGTTGTGGTCCATTTCGACCTCGCCTCCCAGCTTCATCACCTTGCACGTCCCGCAGATCCCCATCCCGCAAGCCTTTGGAATCAGCAAACCCAACTTGGCAGCCGCGGCGTGGACCGTTTCTCCCGGCGCAACGCGAATGCTCTTGCCGGACGCGGTGAATTCCACTTGGTGCAGATCCGCCACATCGATGTCCGGTGCGTCGGCTGCAATTTCGGCTTGCTCCACCGCATCGGCCCGGGCTTCCGGTGGCGTAGCACCGAAGGACTCTTCGTGATAACGCGACATGTCGAAACCGGCGGTTTCGAGCATGCGTTTCACCGCGTTCATGTACGGCGTCGGGCCGCAGCAGAACACTTCGCGCTCAAGGAAGTCCGGTGCCATCAGCTCCAGCATCTTGTGATTCAGGTATCCGCGATAACCGGCCCATGGCTCGCCCAGACCATGCTTCTCGCAGATCAGGTGCAGGCTGAAGTTGTCGATCCGCGACGCCATGTGTTCCAGCTCGCGGTGGTAAATGATGTCTTTTGGCGAACGGGCGCTGTGGATAAACACCATGTCGACGTTGCCGTTGGTGTCGTAGAACCAGCGCGTCATCGACATCACCGGCGTAATGCCGACACCGCCGCTGAGGTAGAGCACTTTCGGCGCGGTGAAATCCATGGCGTTGAACAGCCCGACCGGCCCGTGTACCGCCAGTTCCTGACCTTCGTGCAAGGTGTCATGCAACCAGTTCGACACCTTGCCGCCCGGTACGCGCTTGATGGTCACCGAGAAGCTGTACGGCACCGACGGCGAGCTGGAAATGGTGTAGGAGCGCATGATCGGCACGCCTTCGATTTCCAGCTCCAGGGTGACGAACTGCCCCGGCTTGAAAAAGAACAGGATCGGCTGGTCGGCCATAAAGCAGAAGGTGCGCACATCCCAGGTTTCCTGGATGACTTTGACGCAACGGACGATGTGTCGACCATTGGCCCAGGTCTGGGTGGTTACCGGATTCAGGAAGCTGTTGGACATGCTGTTCTCCACCGCCGATGGTCGGCCTTATGTTGGCGATTCTGCGTATAGCGCGAGCCACCCATTTACCTATCTGCGACATTCACATACTTATCGCGACCAGCCCCCAACTACCGGGGGTTGCGCGTCGGGAACAGATTGGGCCATGTCGCCCATGGATAAGGTTCCGGACAACGCCGGCCCCACACTCGCCCCATACCAAGACACATTCTTTACACCTTGCGTAGCAAACCTGATTAGCCACTTTCGCCGGCCACACAGAATGGCCTTGAGGATTAAATGATGGACGTCACTACTACCCTGAGCCTGGGCGATCCACTGGAACCCGCACGCAAGGCCACCGCGCAGATGCTGCAAGAGCGCGAGCGTACGTTCTCGCTGCCGCAGCCGTTTTACTCTGACGAGCGGCTGTTTGATATCGACATGCAGGAAATCTTCCAGAAAGAGTGGTTGATCGCCGGCATGGCCTGCGAAATCCCGACCAAGGGCAACTACCTGACCCTGCAAGTCGGCAAGAACCCGATCATCGTGATTCGCGGTGCCGAAGGCGTGGTGCATGCGTTCCACAACGTCTGCCGTCACCGCGGTTCGCGGCTGTGCACCAGTGAAAAAGGCAAGGTCGCCAAGCTGGTCTGCCATTACCACCAGTGGACCTACGAACTCGACGGTCGCCTGCTGTTCGCCGGCACCGAGATGGGCGCCGACTTCGACATGAAGCAGTACGGCCTCAAACCGGTGAACGTGAAGACCGCCGGCGGCTACATCTTCATCAGCCTGTCGGAGAATCCGCCGGCCATTGATGACTTCCTGTCGACGCTGAACCATTACATGGAACCGTACGACATGGAGAACACCAAGGTGGCGATTCAGACCACCTTGTTCGAAAAAGCCAACTGGAAACTGGTGCTGGAAAACAACCGCGAGTGCTACCACTGCAACGCGTCGCACCCGGAACTGCTGAAAACCCTGCTGGAATGGGACGACGTCACCGACCCGCGCGCCGACCAGGCGTTCAAGGACCATGTCGCGGCCTCCGCCGCGGCCTGGGAAGCCGAGAAGATTCCTTACGCCCACGCCAGTTTCGGCCTGCGTAACCGCATCGTGCGCATGCCGCTGCTCAAGGGCACCGTGTCGATGACCCTGGACGGCAAACAGGGCTGCGCCAAACTCATGGGCCGCATCAAGAACCCGGACCTGGGCTCGATGCGCATCCTGCACCTGCCGCACTCGTGGAACCACTGCATGGGCGACCACATCATCGTCTTCACGGTGTGGCCGATCAGCGCGCAGGAAACCATGGTCACCACCAAGTGGATCGTTCACAAGGACGCGGTCGAAGGCGTGGACTACGACGTGGACCGCATGCGCCAGGTCTGGGACGCCACCAACGACCAGGACCGTCGCCTGGCGGAAGAGAACCAGCGCGGGATCAACTCCACCGCGTACCAGCCTGGGCCTTACTCGAAGACTTATGAGTTTGGTGTGGTGAACTTTGTGGACTGGTACAGCGAACGTCTGTTGAACAACCTGGGGGCCGAGCCTGCGCCGTACCTCAAAGGTGTTCCTGTAAGCGGTTAAGTCAAAAGCTTCGCGAGCAAGTCGAATCGTCGCACCGCCGCTCCCACAGTGTTTAGGGTGTCCACAAACGTTGTGTACACCACTGATCCTTGTGGGAGCGGCGGTGCGACGATTCGACTTGCCCGCGAAAGCGCCCTCCCATTCACCGCACATCTCCCCAGATACTCCCGCAACCTAGAACTGTACGAAATATGATCTATTACGTTCAGGCCTATACCGAACGTGGCTTCCAGCCTTCCACAAACAAGTTATCCACACCTCCACCCACAGCTAATGGGGACAAGTGTGGTTTTACACTAAACTTTCTCCACAGAAACCGAAGAAAATCCGTGACTTATCCAGAAGCAGGGTTTTCCGCAGCGATTGGTTGTTTTTTGACCGAGCGCTTGCACAGCACGGTTTACAAGGCCTGTAGAGGATGGCGAACACCTTATCCACAGAAGCGCCAACAGACTTTGGGGGCAACTTTGGCGCTTCTGTGGAAAACCTCCGAAAGCCGCCATAAATCGGTGTTTCCGAGAGGTTTATCACTGTAAAGCTGCAATCTGGTTGTTTTTTAACCAGACACCTGAAAGGCCCGGTTTATAGAGCCTGTAGCGGACAGCGAACATCTTATCCACAGAAGCGCCAACAGAGATTGGGGGCAAGTATTGCCGCTCGCTTAAACTTATCCACGAGAAAAAGCCCGTAAAAACCGCAAGTTAGGCTGATTATTTTTTGTACGAAGGCTTGCAGGGCTTGATTTTCACGGCGCGCAGCGAAGGGCGAACATGTTATCCACAGAAGCGCTAACAGGGATTGTGGGTAACAGTCGTCAAAGCCTGTTGAAACAAGACAAGCCCGAGGCGATATCCAGATTCAGCTCATAATCATCGAAAGCACCCCACCCGAGCAGGATCGAAGGCACGTACTGCCCGAGCAGCAGGGACGGCGGAATCGTATAGTCCGGGTAATATTTATAGGTGATCGACTGGATGCGCCCGGCCAGGCTCAACTCGCCCCGGTAGGTCCGGTGGCTCGGCGTGACGGTGACGTTGTCGGGCGCATGACCAGGTGAGGACG
This sequence comes from Pseudomonas migulae, assembly GCF_024169315.1. Lineage (NCBI taxonomy): Bacteria > Pseudomonadati > Pseudomonadota > Gammaproteobacteria > Pseudomonadales > Pseudomonadaceae > Pseudomonas > Pseudomonas migulae. The sequence continues at coordinate 3,402,901 of NZ_JALJWR010000001.1, forward strand.
AGGTCAGGTAATCCACATTGCCGGTGTCGATAATCGCCAGTGTCGCCCGGCGATCCAGCCGCGCGGCAATCGTCAGCCTTTGATTGATGTCCATGCGCACATAGGTAATGGGCGAGTCACAGCGTGTGGGCGCTGCAGCGTTAATTTCCAAGGTCTTTTTCGTGACTTTCAAACGCCCTGATTTACCAATCAGATCAAGCCCCAACAAGTTATCCCGGTCACTGACAAACACCAGGACATTCCTGAATTCGCTTGTGCCAATCTTCAGGGATTCCAGGACTCCCAGCTGGGCTGACAGGTCTCGCTCACCGTAAAACGTGCTGTAGCCGTAATGGGAGTCGGTTAACAAGGTGACGCCCATCAGCTTCGCGGTTGCAGTGTTGACCCGGGTTTGAGGGGCGCCCGTGTCGAAAATGAACCGCGCCGAAACACCATTGGCCGCTTTGACATCGACGTAGGGCAGCACTGCATCGGTCGCGTGCCCGTCACCGGGGTAAGGATGGATCGGCAGTACTTCGTGATGCTTCGTCCTGCTCACCGAGAAATCGGCGACCCTGCGCAAGGTCGCGATCGATTCGTTGCCGAACATGGAGAACATCAGTTTGAGCTCAGGGTCATTCGCGATGGCCCGGGCGTGACTGCGCTTGATCGCCAGGTAGTAGTCAGGCAGCTGGTTGGCGGCTTTGGCCTCGAACATTCTGGCGAGAACGGACACTGAGCATTGCAGGTTTTTCTCGGCATCGCGCACGTTGTCGCACTGCTGCTTCATCTGCGCCAGGGAAGCGCTGCGCCCCTGTCTGGACTCGACCCATGTGTAGAAATCCGGCGCTTCGTCATCAGCCGTCAAACGCGTGGATACAACCAGAAAAACCATCACGGCACAGATCAGACATGTCACACGCAGACTGACCGCGTTCATGATCAACCCGTGCCTGAAAACCCGCTGTTTGAATTAGCGCTGCTGCCCAACCGGACGGCTCATGGAGAAATATAGCTCACTAGGGCCACTGCATGAGGTAGGCGTCACCGGTCACTCTAATCATCGGGTGAGGCGTGATCTGGCAGGTATCGACGATGCGAAAGCCATGGCGTTCGTAGAATCGACGGGCACCGGTGTTGACGGCGTAGTCGATCAGGCTCAACCCCTTGAGGCCCAACTGCTGGGCGCGTTCGTGAGCGTGGGCGAGAAACTGTTGGCCCAGGCCCCGATTGCGCCAGCCTTCGTGCAGCGCCAGGCTGGAGATGTAAAGCGTGTCGGGGATTTCCATGTCGGCATACGGCGCCAGCACCGGGTCGGTGGTGGGTTCGGCCAGGGGATCGTGACGCATTGTGTAGCTGTGCATCATGCCGACGACCTGCCCGTCGGCTTCGGCAATCAGGCAGTTCTGATAAGAAAAATCCACATCGTCGCGGGCATAACGACTGGCGCCCACGTCCAATAGATCCTGGCCGGGCTCGGCCAGTTGGCTCCAGATATAATCCGCAGCGCCCTCTGACGAAATCTGGAACAGACGAGCAATCTCCCGCGCATCCGCGCGCTGGGCCGAACGAAATTCAACGGTCATTGTTTTTCCCCTGTGAAAAACAAACCTGTGGCGAGGGGATTTATCCCCGTTGGGCTGCGAAGCGGCCCCAAAAAATGGGACTGCTGCGTAGTCCAACGGGGATAAATCTCCTCGCCACAATTTATTCGTCGCTTGTTCAACTTCTACTGACTGGAAGTACAGCAAGCCCACATTTTTGATTCAGTTTGAGCGAGAGTCAGCGAACCACGCCTTCTTCGATCAGCAACTTGAGAATCGCCTCGGCACCCGCTTGCGCAGTCACGCCTTTCAGCACCTGTCCACCGCCGCCACTGGCCTTGGCCGTTGCGGCTTTCATCCGGTCTGCGCCGCTTTTCGCCTTGATCACTTTCAAGCGTTTAGGTCGCGGTTTGGCGGGTTGCAACGTGGCAACCGCCAGCAGCTCATCGTCGATCACTTCGACTTCATCCGCCTGCAACACCCCACGCCGTGCCGGGCCGTAGGCGCTCTGCCGAGGCTTCGGCGCGGCGTTATCCACGGTTGCGAGAAACGGCAGCCGTACCTTCAAGCGACGACGCTGGCCACGGGGCAAGGCTTGCAGCACCAGCGCCGTACTGCCGTCGATGGATTCCACCTGAGCCAGCCCGACCACCAGCGGCCAGCCTAGGCTTTCCGCCAGCAGAAACGGCAGCATGCCCGAGCCTTCACCGGTTTCTGCCTGGCTGCCGGTCAGCACGACCTGGGCCCCGGCATCGCGCAGATAGGCGGTCAACGCCGGCAATGCATCGGCGCCCTGCGGTTGTTCCAGCACATGCAACTGTTCCAGGCCCATGCCCAGATAAGCGCGCAATGCCGGTTCCGCGACGTCGCCGGCATGCAGCACTTGCAGGTTATCCCCAGCCAGTTGCAGACCCAGCTCCACCGCCCGCGCATCCTGCTCCGCGCGACGTGGCCGACCGGAGGTCGGGTGGGCGCCGATGGACACCAGGCTGATGATTTTCGTGCTCATAACCCTTTCCTTCCCTTAAGCCGCATCGCGCTTGGCTTCGTTGCGGTAAGCCTCTACCGCCGCGATCAAGGCTTGAAGAATCTCGGCGCTCTCGCCGATCACCGACAAGTCGGCCCGTTTGATCATGTCGCAGCCAGGGTCGAGGTTGATCGCCACCACCTTGTCGCAGGCGCCGATGCCTTGCAGGTGCTGGATCGCCCCGGAAATGCCCACCGCCACGTAAACCCGCGCCGTGACCCAGGTACCGGACGCGCCGACCTGCCGATCACGCGCCATGAAACCATCGTCCACGGCCACCCGGGACGCGCCTTCGGTGGCGCCGAGCGCTTCGGCAGTCCTGTGGAAAAGCTCCCAGTCCTTGACGCCGTTGCCGCCGGAGAAGATGAACTCGGCTTCGGCCATCGGAATCGCCGCCGGGTCCACCGCCACTGCGCCCAGATCTTCAATGCGCGACAAGCTTCGCGCAACGGCTGTGGATAACTCCACCGGCAAGGCTTCATGTCGGGTTTCGCTGACCGGTTCGGCACATTCGGCAGCGGCCAGAATCAGGCGTGCGACGGGACGCGCAAGGTCTTGTAAGCCCGCACCGGCGCGGCCGATGCATTCCTGTTCCTTGACCTGCCAGACCCGCGTGGCCGGGCGTTCGCCCAGTGCGGCGGCAAAACGTCGACCGAGTTCACCGCCACCGCTGCGGCTGTCCGGCAGCAACCAGTGACGCGGGCTGAACTGGTTATCCACAGCCCGCAGGCCCTGGACCCGTTGTTCCGGTGCATAACCGCTGAATTCGTCGCCTTCGAGTACGAGCAAACGATCGACGCCAGCAGTGGCGAAGGCGTTTTCCTTGTGTTCGCCGAAGACCACGGCCAACACCGCGCCGTCCTTGCCGGCCAATTGATGCGCCAGGCCGAGCAAGTCGCGGTCGTGGCTGCTCAAGCGGCCGCCGACCATGTCCGGTACCACGCTGATGTAAAACGCCGGTGCAGGCACTTGATGCAGCGGCAATTGCACTTCAATGGCGGCCGAGCGTTTGGTCGCCCCGCCCTGCTGAGCACCGCTGCGGTCGATCCGCTTGATGCCGTTCGGGCCGATGAAACCTATGCCATGGAGATTCTTGCGGATGACGCCATTGGGCCCCATCCAGCTGTGTTGCGCCGGTCGCATGGCCGCGTGCAGCGGGTGCAGGCGGTTACGGGCAATCCATTCGGCGCGGGGGTCGCGGCGGATAATGTCGCTCATCAGTGGGCCTCCGCAGGTTCACGTTGGGCCGGTGTGGACGGTTTGCTTGGGGCTGCGTCTTCAAGCAATGCGTCCGCCACCAGTTCGGCGATGTCCTTGATCAGCGGACGTGGTTCAACCACGCCTTCGAGCATCGCGGTGCACTGTGGGCAACCCACGGCTACCAATTCGGCGCCGGTTTCGCGGATGTCTTCCATGCGCATGTCGGGGATCCGCTGCTTGCCCGGAATGTCCGTGATCGGCGCACCGCCACCGCCGCCGCAGCAGCGCGAGCGGAAACCGGAGCGTTGCATCTCTTTGACTTCAATCCCGAGGGCGCGCAGCACTTCACGCGGCGCCTCGTACTCGCCGTTGTAGCGACCGAGGTAGCATGGGTCGTGATAGGTCACGCTGCTGCCTTTGTGCTGGCCGAGATTGAGGGCGCCAGCGCCAATGATTTCGGCCATGTAGGTGCTGTGGTGCTGCACCAGGTAGTTGCCGTCGAAGGCGCCGTACTCATTTTTCAGCACGTGGAAGCTGTGCGGGTCGCAGGTGACGATGCGGTTGAAGCTGTATTTGGCCAGGGTCTGGATGTTGCGTTTAGCCAACAGTTGGAACGTCGCTTCGTCGCCCAGACGCCGGGCCACGTCACCGCTGTCGCGCTCTTCCAAACCGAGTACCGCGAAGTCGACCTTGGCCGCTTTCAGCACTTTGACGAAGGCGCGCAGGGTGCGCTGGTTGCGCATGTCGAACGCACCGTCGCCGACCCAGAACAGCACGTCGACGGATTTCTTTTCGCTCATCAGAGTGAGGTTCAAATCCGCCGCCCAGTTCATCCGCCCGCCCGGCGCGAAACCGCCCGGGTTGTCGGTGGCGATCAGGTTTTCCAGGACTTCGGCGCCCTTGTTCGGGGTCGCGCCTTTTTCCAGGGTCAGATGGCGGCGCATGTCGACGATGGCGTCGACGTGCTCGATCATCATCGGGCATTCCTCGACGCAGGCACGGCACGTGGTGCAGGACCACAGGGTTTCGGCGTCCACCAGACCGTTGACGATCGGCTGATGCGGATTGCCGGCGTGTAGACCGACTTCTTTGCCAGGGTACGGACTGCCAGCGAATTTGGCATCGGTGCCGCCAGCCAGGCCGACCACCATGTCCTGAATCAGTTTTTTCGGGTTCAACGGCTGGCCGGCGGCGAACGCCGGGCACGCAGCTTCGCACTTGCCGCACTGCACGCAGGCGTCGAAGCCGAGCAATTGGTTCCAGGTGAAATCCTTGGGTTTTTCCACGCCCAATGGTGCGGTTGGATCGTTCAGATCCAGCGGTTTCAAACCGGTGGAACGGCCGCCGCCAAAGCGTTCGGCGCGACGGTGCCAGGCCAGGTGCAAAGCACCGGCGAAGGCGTGCTTCATCGGGCCGCCCCAGGTCATGCCGAAGAACAATTCCGAGACGCCCCACAGCACGCCGATCCCGAGGATCACGGCCAGGATCCAGCCACCGAAGTCTTCCGGAAGGATGCCGGCTACCGGCAGGGTCACCAGGAAGAACGACGCCGAAAACGCCAGCAGGCTTTTCGGCAGACGCATCCACGGGCCTTTGGACAAACGGGCCGGTGGGTTGCGCCGACGCAGGTACATAAAGATCGCACCGACGAACATCACGGCCGTCATCAGCAACAGCGCATAACCGAGATAGCGATTATGCAGGCCGAAACCGTGCACCAGAATCGCCAGCACCGCCGACGCCACCGCGCCACCGGCCGTGGCCACGTGGGTGTTGGCGATGTATTTGTCCCGCGCGACGACGTGGTGCAAGTCGACCATGTAGCGCTTGGGCATGGCGAACAGGCCGCCGATCAGGTCGACTTTCGAAGCCCGGCCCCGTCGCCACATGGCCACCCGCCGCAACGCGCCGAGGACAGCGAGGCCCAGGGCTGCGAACAACAGGATTGGAAGAAGGGTGTTCAACATGGTGGAGCTCCCAAAGACCGCAGGGTCTTGCAGGCCAAACTACCTGGATGCCTTGCCCGATTCCTGTGGGAGCGGGCTTGCTCGCGAAAGCGGTGGGTCAGTCGACATCAATGTTAAATGTCAGTCCGCCTTCGCGAGCAAGCCCGCTCCCACAGGGTTATCCACAAGCTCTTAGAAATCCTTGCACAACCGCAACGCGTCGTAGATCGCCGCGTGGGTGTTGCGCTGCGCCACGCAATCGCCGATGCGGAACAGCAAGTAGCCGTCGCCCGCCTGGCTCAACGAAGGTTGTGGCTTGATCGCGAACAGGGCTTCGATGTCCATCTGGCCTTTGTTGCGCGAGCCTTCCTTCATGGCGTAGTAGATTTCTTCGTCCGGACGCACGCCGTTTTCGACGACGACCTGGTCCACCACCCGCTCCTCCTTGGCGCCGGTGTATTCGTTTTCCAGCACCGCCACCAGCTTGTCGCCTTCGCGGTAGACCTTCTCCAGCATCATGTCCCCGGTCATGATCACTTCTTTCGGGTACATGCTGCGGTAGTACGTCGGGAACGAGGTGCCGCCAATCGCCACGCCCGGCTTGATGTCGTCAGTGACGATCTCGACCTGGCTGCCCTTGTCGGCGAGGAAGTCGGCAGCCGACATCCCGGTGAACTCGCAAATGGTGTCGTAGACCAGCACGTTCTTGCCCGGCGCCACTTTGCCGTCAAGGATGTCCCAGCTGCTGACCACCAGGCCTTCAGCCGCGCCCCAGTGTTCGTTCTGCTCGAGGAATGGATGACCGCCAACGGCGAGCACCACCACGTCCGGACGCAGGTCGAGAATGGTCGCTGCATCGGCGGCCACGCCCAGGCGCAGGTCGACTTTCAGACGCGCCAGCTCCAGTTGGAACCAGCGGGTGATACCGGCGATCTGGTCCCGTTGTGGGGCTTTCGATGCGGTGGTGATCTGCCCGCCGATAAATTCTTTCTTCTCGAACAGGGTCACGTCGTGGCCACGTTCGGCGGACACGCGCGCCGCTTCCATCCCGGCAGGGCCGGCACCGACCACCACGACTTTGCGCTTCACACCGGTCGATTTCTCGATGATGTGCGGCACGCCCATGTATTCACGGGAGGTCGCGGCGTTCTGGATGCACAACACGTCCAGGCCTTGGTACTGACGGTCGATGCAGTAGTTGGCGCCGACGCATTGCTTGATCTGGTCAACCTGACCCATCTTGATCTTGGCGATCAGGTGCGGGTCGGCGATGTGGGCGCGGGTCATGCCGACCATGTCGACGTAACCGCCTTCCAGAATACGGGTCGCCTGGTTCGGGTCCTTGATGTTCTGCGCGTGCAGAACCGGCGCCTTCACCACTTCCTTGATACCGGCCGCCAAATGCAGGAACGGCTCCGGTGGATAACTCATGTTCGGAATCACGTTGGCCAGGGTGTTGTGGGTGTCGCAACCCGAACCCACCACGCCGATGAAGTCGATCATGCCGGTGTCGTCGTAGTACTTGGCGATCTGCTTCATGTCCTCGTGGGACAAGCCGTCCGGGTGGAATTCATCACCGCACAGACGGATGCCGACGCAGAAGTCCGGGCCGACTTCAGCCCGCACAGCCTTGATCACTTCCAGGCCGAAACGCATGCGGTTCTCGAAGCTGCCGCCCCATTCGTCAGTACGCTTGTTGACGCGCGGGCTCCAGAACTGGTCGATCATGTGCTGGTGCACGGCGGACAGTTCGACGCCGTCCAGGCCACCGGCCTTGGCTCGCGCGGCGGCGCTGGCGTAGTTGCCGATCACCCGCCAGATTTCTTCCGGCTCGATGGTTTTGCAGGTCGCACGGTGCACCGGTTCACGGATGCCCGACGGCGACAGCAGGGTTGGCCAGTGCTCGCCGTCCCAACGGGAACGACGGCCCATGTGGGTAATCTGGATCATGATCTTGGCGCCATGCTTGTGCATGGCGTCGGCCAGGTTCTGGAAGTGCGGAATGATCCGGTCGTCGGCCAGGTTGACCGACTTCCACCAGCCTTGCGGGCTGTCGATGGCCACGCTGGAGGAACCGCCGCAAATCGCCAGGCCGATCCCGCCCTTGGCTTTCTCTTCGTAATACTTGACGTACCGGTCGGTGGTCATGCCGCCGTCGGTCGCGTAGACCTCGGCGTGCGCGGTGCTGAGCACGCGGTTGCGGATGGTCAGTTTGCCGATCTGGATCGGCTGGAACATTGCTTCGAAAGCCATGGCGGGGTCCTCGACTTACAACGGCTTGACGGTGAACAAACCGTCGTCGTGGCCTTCTTCGGAGCCACCGTAGACTTGCTCGGCAACCGTGCGAATCTTGCTGCCGCGGGCTTGCAGAATCTGGTCCATGGCACCGGCAAACCAGCCAGTGAACATGTAGTCGACCTTGCGCCCGACCTTGCCGTACACGTAGACGAACGCCGAGTGTTCGAGCTTGACGCTGGCAGTGCCTTTGTCGAGGTCGATGTCCTGGATCTTGAACAGGCCCCAGCCGCGTTGCGACAGACGCTTCATGTAGTGCTCGAACACCGCGACGCCTTCCAGGCCGTGGCATTCGGCTTCTTTTTCACACCAGTGCCAGGCGGACTTGTAGCCGGCCTTGTAGAGGATCTCGGCGTAGGCTTCGGCGCCCAGCACTTCCTCGATGCCCATGTGGTTGTTGACGAAGAAATGACGCGGTACGTACAGCATCGGCAGGGCGTCGGAGGTCCAGACACCGGTTTCGCTGTCGACTTCGATTGGCAATTGCGGGGCGATCTTGGCCATGGAAACTTAACTCCAGAAAAATTTTGGTGTTGCCCCCGGCGCGGACGGCCGGGGGAAAGGATTCAGAGGTGCGGCGGCTTACTCGCCCCAGACGTCCTTGAGGACGTTGACCCAGTTCTCGCCCATGATCTTGCGCACCACACGCTCGGAATGGCCGCGCTTGAGCAGGGTTTCGGTCAGGTTCGGGAACTCGCCCACGGTGCGGATGCCCAGCGGGTTGATGATCTTGCCGAAGCTGGTCAGACGGCGGGCATAGCCCTTGTCGTGGGTCAGGTATTCGAAGAAGTCCTGGCCATGGCCCTGGGTGAAGTCGGTGCCGATACCGATGGCGTCTTCGCCGACGATGTTCATGGTGTATTCGATGGCTTCGGCGTAGTCGTCGATAGTCGAATCGATGCCCTTGGCCAGGAACGGCGCGAACATGGTCACACCGACGAAACCGCCGTGATCGGCGATGAACTTCAGTTCTTCATCGGATTTGTTGCGCGGGTGAATTTTCAGGCCCGACGGCAGGCAGTGGGAGTAGCAGACCGGCTTCTTGGATTCGAGGATGACTTCTTCGGAAGTCTTCGAACCGACGTGGGACAGGTCGCACATGACGCCAACGCGGTTCATCTCGGCAACGATTTCACGACCGAAGCCCGACAGCCCGCCATCGCGCTCGTAGCAACCGGTGCCGACCAGGTTCTGGGTGTTGTAGCACATCTGCACGATACCGACGCCGAGCTGCTTGAACACCTCGACATAGCCGATCTGGTCTTCAAACGCGTGAGCATTCTGGAAACCGAAGAGGATGCCGGTCTTGCCCTGCTCCTTGGCTTTACGGATGTCGGCGGTGGTGCGCACCGGAATCACCAGGTCGCTGTTCTCGCGGATAAGCTTCTGGCTGGCGGCAATGTTGTTGACGGTGGCCTGAAAGCCCTCCCACACCGACACGGTGCAGTTGGCCGCGGTCAGACCGCCTTTGCGCATGTCTTCAAACAGCTCGCGGTTCCACTTGGCAATAATCAGCCCGTCGATAACGATGCTGTCGGCGTGCAATTCGGCTGGGCTCATCAGGCTGTCCCCTATTAGCGATTCATGCGCCGAATCGTGTGCCGGCGCTTTGGGGCCAGCATATGCCTGAGGACCGGTGCAGCCGGGTGCAAAAACGACAGGGGGTTTGCCGAAAGCGTCAATCCGCGACAAAGGGTCGTCGTTGAACGTCGCAGGCCACCTGTTCAAGGACTTGCGCATGGGCCAGAATTCGCGGCACTACGTATTTGGGGTAAAGCAATGAAATCGATCTTCCTGGCTTTGGCACTGATAGCGACCGGCGTACAGGCGGCTGAAGAGTCCGAAAACAACCCCTGCGATGCGGTCGAAAACGACGTCCAGACCCTGGAATGCTCGGTCTACAGCCGAACCACCGCAGAAGACCTGCTCAAGGAAAACTACCAAAGCCTGACCGAGCGCATGCAAACCCTCTACGGCAAGAGCCCGACGCAACTGGCCGACATCACCGCCAAGATCAAGGCCGCCCAGCAACAATGGCTGAAGACCCGGGATGCGGATTGCGCGGTTGAAGCATTTCCGGCGACCAGTGGCAGCAAGGCGTTCACCATCGCGCAAAATGATTGCGTGGCGCGTATGAGCGATGAGCGGTCGGAGTTTTTGGAGTCGATTGGGCAGGAGTGATGCAAACTTCGGCCAACTAGAGCGGTAAAGCTGCTTACTTCAGCCAGTAAAGGGATCGAAATGAAAATCTGCGGTATCGAAATCAAAGGCAGTGAGGCGATCATCGCCGTGGCCTCTCTCGACGGTCAGGCGCTGAGCCACGCCGCCCTGGCGACCAAGAAAATCGCCCTTGAGGATGACGACGAGGCCGCCAACGTCAAGGTCTTTGCCGCGCAAGTCGCGTCGTTTGTTCGTGAGAATTCCATCGACCGGATCGCGATCAAGAAGCGCAGCAAAAAAGGCGAATTTGCGGGTGGGCCGACGACGTTCAAGATCGAGGGCGTTTTCCAGTTGCTGGAGAGTTGCGAGGTGACGCTGCTGTCACCGCAGACGATCAATGCGCAGAACAAGAAATTTGATTTTGAGCTGCCGGGGACGCTGAACAAGTATCAGCATGAGGCGTTCAAAGCGGCGTGTTCGGCATTGATGAAAAAGTAACTCAATCTTCTACCAACACAGAGAACCTGTGGGAGCCGGGCTTGCCCGCGATTGCGGTGTGTCAGTCAACATCAATGTTGAAAGTGCCGGCCTCATCGCGGGCAAGCCCGGCTCCCACAGGTTTCGCTGCTGTTCATGCTTTCGCGGTGCGCCGGTCTTCCCGTGGACACCGCTCAAACCGCGCCCGATAGCTCCGGGTGAAATACGACGGCGATTCAAACCCGCACGCGATACTCACCTCCAGCACACTCATGTCCGTCTGCCGCAACAACTGCCGCGCCTTCTCCAGCCTTAACCGCAGATAAAAATTGCTCGGTGTGTCGTTCAGGTGCAACCGAAACAACCGCTCCAGCTGCCGCCGCGTCACTTTGATCGATTCGGCCAGCTCCAGCGTGGTCAGCGGCGGCTCACTGTGCTGTTCCATCTCGCCAATAACGTGAACGAGTTTCTTGTTGCTGATGCCATACCGCGTGGCGACTTCCATGCGCTGGTGGTCTTTGCGCGGGCGGATGCGGCCGAGTACGAATTGTTCGCTGACCTGGATCGCCAGTTCCGGGCCGTGGGCCTGGGCGATGAGGTCGAGCATCAGGTCGATGGACGCGGTGCCGCCAGCGGAGGTGATGCGCCGACGATCGATCTCGAACAGCTCCTGGGTGACGCTGAGCTGTGGATAAGACTCCTTGAACGCGTCGATGGCTTCCCAGTGCAGGGTCAGGCGATGGCCGTCGAGCAGACCGGCTTCGGCGAGGACGAAACTGCCGGTGTCGATGGCGCCGAGTTTCACGCCTTCGTTGTCCAGTCGGCGCAGCCAGTGCTCCAGTGCCGGGGTGGCGAACTTCAGCGGTTCGAAGCCGGCTATCACCAAGAGTGTCGCGCCTTTCTTCAACGGTTCCAGCGCCGCGTCGGCGTTGACCGACATGCCGTTGCTGGCCAGTACCGCCCCGCCGTCTGCGCTCAGCACATGCCAGCGATACAGCTCGCCGCGAAAGCGATTGGCGACCCGCAGCGGTTCGATCGCCGAGATAAAACCGATGGCCGAGAAACCCGGCATCAACATGAAGTAGAAATCCTGGGACATGGAGCGCACTCGGTTGACGGGTAGCGTGTGGACGTTGATACGCCACTTGCGAGTGGCATTCAAGAGGTCAGGTCGCTGCAGTGCAAGAGCTGGTCGCCGTAGTGCGTTTTAACGGGGGCATTGGTGCGTAACTTGGTCATCACCGGCGCACGAAGATGCCGGAACCCACAATAACGTCTGCCGAGGAAACCTGAGATGAAACGACTGATCAGCAGCTGTGTTCTTGCACTCAGCGGTACCGCTTTCCTGAGCGCCAGCGTCATGGCGGCCGAACCCGCTTCTTGCCAGAACGTGCGCATGGGCGTCGTGAACTGGACCGACGTCATCGCCACCAGCGCCATGACCCAGGTATTGCTTGACGGCCTCGGCTACAACACCAAACAAACCAGCGCTTCCCAGCAAATCATTTTCGCCGGGATCCGCGACCAGCGCCTGGACTTGTTCCTGGGCTACTGGAACCCGCTGATGACCCAGACCATCACGCCGTTCGTCGACGCCAATCAGGTCAAGGTCCTTGAAGCTCCAAGCCTGAAAGACGCCCGCGCCACCCTCGCCGTACCGACTTATCTCGCCGACAAGGGCCTGAAAACCTTTGCCGACATCGCCAAGTTCGAAAAAGAGCTGGGCGGCAAGATCTACGGCATCGAGCCAGGCTCGGGCGCCAACACCCAGATCAAGGCGATGATCGCCAAGAACCAGTTTGGCCTTGGCAAGTTCCAGTTGGTCGAGTCCAGCGAGGCCGGCATGCTCGCGGCGGTGGATCGTGCCGTGCGCCGCAAGGAAGCCGTGGTGTTCTTCGGCTGGGCGCCGCACCCGATGAACGTCAACGTGCAGATGACTTACCTCACCGGCAGCGACGACGCGCTGGGCCCGAACGAAGGCATGGCCACCGTCTGGACCGTCACCGCGCCGAACTACGCGCAACAGTGCCCGAACATCGGCAAGTTGCTGAGCAACCTGACCTACACCGCCGAAGACGAGAGCCGGATGATGCAGCCGCTGCTGGATCACAAGGACGCCTTCGAATCAGCCAGGCAATGGCTGAAAGATCACCCGCAAGACAAGCAACGCTGGCTGGAAGGTGTGACCACCTTCGATGGCAAACCGGCGGCTGACAATTTGAAACTGACCAGCAAATAAACCCCGATTGAACCACCGACTCGCAGCCCTACGGGGCTGCGAACGGAATCATCACGCCTGCAAGGAACCCGCCTCATGAACCACGACGTCATCATCACCTGCGCACTCACCGGTGCTGGCGACACGACCAGCAAAAGCCCGCACGTGCCGGTCACCCCGAAACAAATCGCCGCTGCCGCCGTAGAGGCAGCCAAAGCGGGCGCCACGGTCGTCCACTGCCATGTGCGCAACCCCGAAACCGGCAAGTTCAGCCGTGACGTGGCGTTGTACCGCGAAGTCATGGAGCGCATCCGCGAGGCCGACGTCGACATCATCGTCAACCTCACCGCCGGCATGGGCGGCGACCTGGAAATCGGCGCTGGCGAGAACCCGATGGAGTTCGGTCCGAACACCGATCTGGTCGGCCCGCTGACCCGCCTGGCCCACGTCGAAGAACTGCTGCCGGAAATCTGCACCCTCGATTGCGGCACCCTGAACTTCGGCGATGGCGACACCATTTACGTGTCCACCCCGGCGCAGCTGCGAGCTGGCGCCAAACGCATTCAAGAGCTGGGCGTAAAGGCCGAGCTGGAAATTTTCGACACCGGTCACCTGTGGTTCGCCAAACAGTTGATCAAGGAAGGCTTGCTCGACGACCCGCTGTTCCAGCTGTGCCTGGGCATCCCGTGGGGCGCGCCGGCGGATACCACCACCATGAAAGCCATGGTCGACAACCTGCCAGCCAACGCGGTGTGGGCCGGTTTCGGTATCGGTCGCATGCAGATGCCGATGGCCGCGCAAGCGGTGCTGCTCGGCGGCAACGTGCGGGTCGGTCTGGAGGACAACATCTGGCTGGACAAAGGCGTACTGGCGACCAACGGCCAGCTGGTCGAACGCGCCTCGGAAATCCTCAGCCGCCTCGGCGCGCGGGTTCTGACCCCGGCGGAAGGCCGGGCAAAAATGGGCCTGACCAAGCGCGGTTGAGCCGAACCACACATCACCTGTGGGAGCGGGCTTGTGTGGCGAGGGGATTTATCCCCGTTCGACTGCGAAGCAGTCGCAAAACCGGTGACTGCGGTCTCTCTGAGAAACCGCACTCACAGATTTGGGGCCGCTTCGCGACCCAACGGGGATAAATCCCCTCGCCACACAAGCCCGCTCCTACAGCGGATCACCGAATTCTTTTAGGAAGTTGCCATGACCTTCATCACTGATATCAAAACCTTCGCTGCCCTGGGCAGCGGTGTCATTGGCAGCGGCTGGGTCTCCCGCGCCCTCGCCCACGGCCTCGACGTGGTGGCCTGGGACCCGGCGCCCGGTGCCGAAGCGGCCCTGCGCAAACGCGTCGCCAATGCCTGGGGCGCGCTGGAGAAGCAAGGACTGGCGCCCGGCGCTTCGCAAGATCGCCTGCGCTTTGTCGCGACCATTGAAGAGTGTGTTCGCGATGCCGATTTCATTCAGGAAAGCGCCCCGGAGCGCCTCGATCTGAAACTGGAACTGCACAGCAAAATCAGCGCGGCGGCCAAGCCGAATGCACTGATCGGCTCCAGCACCTCGGGCCTGTTGCCGAGCGAGTTCTACGAGAGCTCGACGCACCCGGAACGCTGCGTGGTCGGCCACCCGTTCAACCCGGTTTATCTGCTGCCATTGGTGGAAGTGGTAGGTGGCAAGAACACCGCGCCGGAAGCCGTTCAAGCGGCCATGAAAGTCTACGAATCCTTGGGCATGCGTCCGCTGCATGTGCGCAAGGAAGTGCCGGGGTTTATCGCCGACCGCTTGCTCGAGGCGTTGTGGCGTGAGGCACTGCACCTGGTGAACGACGGTGTCGCGACCACCGGTGAAATCGACGACGCGATCCGTTTTGGCGCGGGTCTGCGCTGGTCGTTCATGGGCACCTTCTTGACTTACACCCTGGCCGGTGGCGATGCGGGGATGCGCCACTTCATGGCGCAGTTCGGACCCGCATTGCAGCTGCCGTGGACTTATCTGCCGGCACCGGAACTGACCGACAAATTGATTGATGATGTGGTGGATGGCACCAGTGACCAGCTGGGCACGCACAGCATTTCGGCGCTGGAGCGCTATCGTGATGATTGCCTGCTGGCGGTGCTTGAGGCGGTGAAGACCACCAAAGAGAAGCATGGGATGGCCTTCGCCGACTAACCATCGCCACCCACTTGCAGGAGCGAGGCTTGCCCGCGAAGAGGCCGGTACATCCGACGGATTTCTTGCGGCAGGAATACCGCCTTCGCGGGCAAGCCTCGCTCCTACAGGTTTCAACCATTTTCGGATGTGACGACATGCCCACCCTCACCACCTACCAAACCACAATCATCCCCGACTGGGTCGACTACAACGGCCACCTGCGCGACGCCTTCTATCTGCTGATTTTCAGCTACGCCACCGACGCTCTGATGGATCGCCTGGGCATGGACAGCAACAACCGCGAAGCCAGCGGCAATTCGCTGTTCACCCTCGAACTGCACCTCAATTACTTGCACGAAGTGAAGCTCGACGCCGAGGTTGAAGTGCACACCCAGATCATCGCGCACGACAGCAAACGCCTGCACCTCTATCACAGCCTGCACCTGGTCGGCGATGACAAGGAGCTGGCGGGCAACGAACAAATGCTGCTCCACGTCGACCTCGCCGGGCCGCGTTCTGCGCCGTTCAGCGAAGAGACGCTGGGCAAGCTGCAAGCCATCGTGGCCGAGCAAACCGACCTGCCTGCCCCCGCCTGCATTGGCCGAGTGATCGCTCTACCTGCAAAAAAATAACAAGGAGATCGCCATGAACACCGCTGCTGCGTTTGCCGACTTTCGTACTTATCCGTTGATCAGCGCGCTGAGTGGCGTGCAGGCCTTGGCGGATCGCGTTCTTGTGACATGGGCCGATACCCGTGTCAGCCCCTTCCATCATCAATGGCTGCGGGACAACTGCCCGTGCCCGCAATGCGTCTACACCGTGACCCGCGAGCAGGTGCTGGAAATCGTCGATGTCGCAGAAAACCTGACCGCGGCCAATACCCGGGTCGATGCTGAAGGCTGCCTGTGTGTCGATTGGCAGGACGGCCACCAGAGTCGCTTTGATCCGGGCTGGTTGCGGGCTCACGCCTATGATGACGAATCCCGCGCCGAACGCCGGGCCGGCAAGCCGAAATCCAGGCTGTGGAAAAGTGATGTGCAGCTACCGGTGTTCGACTACCAGGCGTTGATCAACGATAACGATGCCCTGTTGCAGTGGCTGCTGGCGGTGCGCGATACCGGCCTGACTCAAGTGCGCGGCGTGCCCACCGAACCGGGGTCACTGAAGTTGATTGCCCAGCGGATTTCCTTCATTCGCGAGAGCAATTTCGGCGTGCTGTTCAACGTGCAATCCAAGGCCGATGCCGACAGCAATGCCTACACCGCTTTCAACCTGCCGTTGCACAGCGACCTGCCAACCCGGGAGCTGCAACCGGGCCTGCAATTCCTGCATTGCCTGGTCAACGACGCGGACGGCGGCGAGAGTATTTTTGTCGACGGTTTTGCGATTGCCCACGCGCTGCGCGAGGAAGATCCCGAGTCTTTCAAGGCCTTGTGTGAAATCCCCGTGGAGTTTCGCAACAAGGACCGTCACAGCGACTACCGCTGCCTCGCGCCGATCATTGCTCTGGATGCGTTGGGGCAGGTGTCGGAAATTCGTATGGCGAACTTTTTGCGTGGGCCGTTCGATGCGTCCATCGAAGACATGCCCAAGCTATACCGCGCTTATCGGCGGTTTATTGCGATGACCCGCGAAGCGCGGTTCAGGTTGATGCAACGGCTCAATCCCGGCGAATTGTGGTGCTTCGATAACCGCCGCACCCTCCACGCCCGCAACGCCTTCGACCCCGCCAGTGGCGCCCGGCATTTTCAAGGGTGCTATGTCGATCGGGATGAGTTGTTGTCGCGGATCCTCGTTTTACAGCGTTAAACCGCGTCATCGTTCTTCGCGGGCAAGCCTCGCTCCTACAGGTTTCGCGGCGTTCGCCTAACCGGTGGTGACCCCGATCCTGTAGGAGCGAGGCTTGCCCGCGAAGGCGTCAGCCCAGACACCACAACTCCTCCTGATTCACAGGCAAAAAAAGCCCCGATCAAGCCGTGACAGGATCGGGGCAGAAGTTACTGTTGAGGAGCCGTTGCGCGAGGGTGACCAAACCTTCGTGAAGCCAGCTGAATCCAGTGTGCCCACTCTCCCCTCTCGCAAGTTAGCCGAAAACGACCTGTTCATAGGTATTGCGGCCATTGCGACAAATCGTCCTTGCCGCCACCCCGCCCCCCTACGAGAATCGAACCACGACACCGTTCCCTGAAGAAGGATTGCGTCATGATGCACGCCGATTTGATTGACCAGGAAGACCTGCTGGGCCAGCTGAAATCATTAGGGTTTCAAGTACCGAACGGCTCCACGGCCGAGCAGGCTTGCGAGTGTGCGGTGAGGGGTTTGAACGATGAGCGGGCGATAGTGCTGCGCACCATGGTCAAGCAGATGTACACCAGCAGCGCGACCATCCTGCCGGCCGTGCGCCAGGCCATCGACAGGCAATTGCTGCCGGCGTTGGCGGAGTACCAACAAAGCCGTAGCGCCTGACCTGTGGCGAGGGGGCTTGCCCCCCGTTCGGCTGCGCAGCAGTCGTAAAATCTTGGGGCCGCTGCGCGACCCAACGGGGGCAAGCCCCCTCGCCACAAGGTTTAAAGCCTTACGCTGGCAAACGTCGACTCATTACGCGCCTGACTCAACGCCGACAACGGCCCGGACAACGGCGACAGCACCAATGCTTGCGGCAGCGGCATCATCGCTACCTGTTGCGTGGTGTTGGAACCGACGCGTTCGTCACGCGGCGGAATACCGAAGTATTCGCGGTAGCACTTGGAGAAGTGCGGCGTGGACACGAAGCCGCACACCGACGCCACTTCGATGATCGACATCGGCGTTTGCTTGAGCAGCTGCCGGGCGCGGATCAAGCGCAGTTTCAGGTAGTAACGCGATGGCGAGCAGTGCAGGTACTTCTGGAACAACCGCTCGAGCTGACGACGGGACACGGCGACGTACACCGCCAGTTCGTCGAGGTCGATCGGTTCTTCGAGGTTGGCCTCCATCAGCGCGACGATTTCCTGCAACTTCGGCTGGTTGGTGCCGAGCATGTGCTTGAGCGGCACGCGCTGGTGATCCTGTTCGTTGCGGATACGCTCGTAGACGAACATTTCCGAGATCGCGGCCGACAGTTCGCGGCCGTGATCGCGGCTGATCAGGTGCAGCATCATGTCCAGCGGCGCGGTGCCGCCGGAGCTGGTGAAACGGTTACGGTCGAGGGTGAACAAACGGGTACTCATAGCCACGCGCGGGAAGGCTTCCTGCATCGAGGCCAGGCATTCCCAGTGCACGCTGCAATCGAAACCGTCCAGCAGACCCGCGCAAGCCAGGGCCCAGCTGCCGGTGCAGACCGCACCGAGGCGCTTGGACTGGCGCGCCTGGCTTTGCAGCCACGACACGTGTTCGCGGGTTACGGTGCGCTGAATGCCGATACCGCCGCAGACAATGATGGTGTCCATGGAAGGTGCTTTGTGCATGGAGGCGTCGGGGGTGATCTGCAGACCATCACTGGCCCAGACCTGACCGCCATCGACGGTGAGCGTGGTCCAGCGATACAGCTCGCGACCGGACAATTGGTTGGCCATGCGCAGGGGTTCTACGGCGGAGGCCAGAGAAATAAGCGTGAAATTGTCCAGCAGCAGAAAGCCGATGGATTGAGGCGCACGGTTCTGGGGTTGAGCCCCGGAGTTGAACGTCGTCATCGCGGTATCTCCTCACACAAAGCGGGTGATGGCCTCAGGCGGAGGCTCTTGTTATTGCCATCGTTCTCGCGTGGGAGACGGGCTTTGTAATGACAGAGCAATTGCCATGCCTAAAATTGAATGCGCGTTCAATAACTCCTGAAAACGACGTCGCGGCGTGTCTATATAAGCCGCGTCGCGAGTGGGGGTTATAAGTATCAGGAAGGGCAGCAAGTGCTCTGCTCCGTTGCGTGTGAGCAAATCGGTAGCACTTGTGGGAACAGGCTTGCGGCGACTTTGGAAAGAGTGTCACCGCAAGCACAGGGGACGAAAGGTCAGGGCCGGTTTGGATCCCTGGGTTGATACAAGTGGCTTATCTGTAAGCGACGCGCCAAAAGGTGGCGCGTTTCGATTTCCGTGTTCACTTAGCGCGCAGTTTTGACTGGTCTGGTGGTGCGTGGTGAGGTCTGTTGTGGCGAGGGGATTTATCCCCGTTCGGCTGCGCAGCAGTCGTAAAGATTTTGGGGCCGCTTCGCGACCCAACGGGGATAAATCCCCTCGCCACAAGGTCGACCGGGTATCAGCACTCCACCGCGCTAACCGCCAACCCACCCCGCGATGTCTCTTTATATTTGTCATGCATATCCGCACCGGTATCACGCATGGTGCGGATCACCCGGTCCAGCGAAATAAAGTGCTGGCCATCCCCACGCAACGCCATCTGTGCAGCGTTGATCGCTTTCACCGCGGCAATCGCATTGCGCTCGATGCACGGCACTTGCACCAGCCCGCCGACCGGGTCGCAGGTCAGGCCGAGGTTATGCTCCAGACCGATTTCCGCCGCATTGCACAATTGCTCCGGCGTGGCGCCAAGGATCTCCGCCAAGCCCGCCGCCGCCATGGCGCACGCCGAACCGACTTCACCCTGGCAACCGACTTCCGCACCGGAAATCGACGCATTCTTCTTGCACAGAATCCCTACCGCTGCGGCACTGAGGAAATAGTCGACCACGTTGGCGTCAGTCACCGCTTCGCTGAACTTCATGAAGTAGTGCAACACCGCCGGAATGATCCCCGCCGCGCCGTTGGTCGGTGCCGTGACCATGCGCCCGCCGGCGGCGTTTTCTTCGTTGACCGCAAGGGCGAACAGGTTGACCCATTCCATTGCGCTCAAGGTCGAGCCGATCACGTTGGGCTTGTTCAGCTCCTGCAGGCTACGGTGCAATTTGGCCGCACGACGACGTACGTTCAGGCCACCGGGCAGGATGCCTTCGTGCTTGAGACCTTGCTCGACGCAATCCTGCATGGCTCGCCAGAGCTTCATCAGCCCGGCGCGGATTTCGTCTTCGCTGCGCCAGACCTTCTCGTTGGCCATCATCAGTTCAGCGACGCGCAGGTTGTGCTGCTTGCAGAGGCTGAGCAGCTCGACGGCGCTGGAGAAATCGTACGGCAACTCGGTGCGATCCAGATCCACCACGCCGCTGGAGGCTTGCGCTTCATCAACGACAAATCCGCCACCGATGGAATAGTAGGTGTCGCGATGCAGCTCGCCGTCATCGCCTTCGGCAATCAGGGTCATGGCGTTGGGGTGGAACGGCAGGTTTTCGTCGATCAGGCGCATGTCCCGGGCCCAGATGAACGGCACCGATAAACGGCCGTCGAGCAGCAGCGTGTGGGTTTCGCGCAGGGTTTCAATGCGGATGCCGATTTGCGACGGATCGATCGCGTCCGGCCACTCGCCCATCAGGCCCATGATCACCGCGTTGTCGCTGCCGTGACCGATGCCGGTGGCCGACAACGAACCATAAAGCTGAACTTCGACGCGCCGCACTTGTTCCAAAAGACCCTGCTCACGCAAACCTTGCACGAACAGCGCGGCGGCGCGCATCGGCCCCACGGTGTGCGAACTGGAAGGGCCGATGCCGATTTTGAACAGGTCGAAAACGCTGATAGCCATTACTGCCGAACTCCTGGATGTGCCAACTCCAGGCGCAGAAGCGCCCGGTGACGGAGCTGCTACGCTCAAGCTGCAATCCGCCGGTATGGCTGCATCATCAGGCTTTTGCCGTGTCGTTCGACGTCTCACACCGACGCACTCTTGTCCAACAACGCCGCGCAGGTTTTACGCAGCGTTTTCGCCGTTTTTTTGCGGTCCAGGCGGGCAAAAGGGGCTGAAAAAATCTGTAAACGACGTCACCGACACTGGATGCGACCATCCCTGTACTGGATACGACGCACCCTGTAGGCGTCAGATTTTCACTGGTACATGATCGTATCGACTCGATTGCAAGGCGCCGTGGTAGAGCTGTCTCCAAAACGCCATCCAACCGCAACCTATAAGTGCGGTGGTCCAGTCGGAACACTGCCAAAAAAAACACCAAGGAGTCCATCCATGAAAGGTTCCCCGTCGTTGTTGTTGGCCGCCATGCTGAGTCTGCCGTTACTGGCTCAAGCCGCAGAACCCGCTCAGTGCAGTACCGTAAACTTCTCCGATGTCGGCTGGACTGACATTACCGTCACCACCGCCACCACCAGCGTCGTTCTCGATGCCTTGGGCTACAAGACCAAAACCACGATGATTTCCGTGCCGGTGACCTACAAGTCCCTGGCCGACGGCAAGAACATGGACGTCTTCCTGGGGAACTGGATGCCGACCATGGAAAACGACATCAAGGCCTACCGCGATGCCGGCACCGTGGACACCCTGCGCGCCAACCTCGAAAACGCAAAATACACACTCGCCGTGCCCGAAGAGTTGTATAACAAGGGTCTGAAAGATTTCGCCGACATCGCCAAGTTCAAGAAAGAACTCGACGGCAAGATCTACGGCATCGAACCAGGCAACGACGGCAACCGCCTGATCCAGAGCATGATCGACAAGAATGCCTTCGGCCTGAAAGACGCCGGCTTCAAGGTAGTCGAGTCCAGCGAGGCAGGCATGCTCTCGCAAGTCGATCGCGCCCAGCGCCGCAACACCGCCGTGGTGTTCCTGGGCTGGGAACCACACCCGATGAACACGCGCTTCAAGATGAAGTACCTGACCGGCGGCGACGAGTTTTTCGGCCCGAACTTCGGTCAGGCAACCATCTTCACCAACACCCGCAAGGGCTACGCACAGGAATGCGGCAACGTGGGTCAGTTGCTGAAAAACCTGGTGTTCACCCTGGACATGGAAAGCACGCTGATGGGCAACGTCCTGGACGACAAAATGAAGCCTGACGCGGCCGCCAAGGCCTGGCTGAAAAAGAATCCACAGGTCCTCGATACCTGGCTCGCTGGCGTGACCACCATTGACGGTAAACCAGGCCTGGAGGCCGTGAAAGCCAAGCTCGCGCAGTAATCGCTTACGCCGGGCGGGTTCGCTCGCCCGGGCTGTTTATTTCCTTGCATGCGGACGTTCACTACCATGCTGATTGATCAGAAAATACCTCTAGGCCAGTACATCGCGGGCTTCGTTGAATGGTTGACGCAACACGGCGCCAACACCTTCGACGCAATCGCCGTGTCACTGGAAACGATGATCCACGGCGTGACTTTTGCGCTGACCTGGTTCAACCCGCTGGCATTGATCGGCCTCATCGCGCTACTGGCACACTTCATTCAACGAAAGTGGGGGCTGACCGTTTTCGTCATTGCCTCCTTCCTGCTGATCCTCAATCTGGGGTACTGGCAGGAAACCATGGAAACCCTCGCCCAGGTGTTGTTCGCCACCCTGGTCTGCGTGGTCATCGGCGTGCCGCTGGGCATCGTCGCCGCGCACAAACCGATGTTCTACACCGTGATGCGTCCGGTACTCGATCTGATGCAGACCGTACCGACCTTCGTTTACCTCATTCCTACCCTGACCCTCTTCGGTCTGGGTGTGGTCCCGGGTCTGATCTCCACGGTGGTGTTCGCGATTGCCGCGCCCATCCGCCTGACCTACCTGGGCATTCGCGATGTCCCGGAAGAATTGATGGACGCTGGCAAAGCCTTTGGCTGCTCGCGACGTCAGCTGCTCTCACGAATTGAATTGCCCCACGCCATGCCAAGCATCGCGGCCGGTATCACCCAGTGCATCATGCTGTCGCTGTCGATGGTGGTGATCGCGGCACTGGTGGGCGCCGACGGCCTGGGCAAACCCGTGGTCAACGCACTGAACACTGCTGATATCGCCCTGGGCTTCGAAGCGGGCCTGGCGATCGTACTGCTGGCGATCATGCTCGACCGTATCTGCAAACAACCCGACGCCAAAGTAGGGGGTGACGCATGAGCATTATTCGCTTCGAAAACGTCGACGTAATCTTCTCCAAGGATCCACGCGAGGCACTCAAGCTGCTGGATCAGGGCATGACCCGTAACGAGATCCTGAAAAAGACCGGGCAGATCGTCGGGGTCGAAAAGGCCAGCCTGGACGTCGAAAAAGGTGAAATCTGCGTACTGATGGGCCTGTCCGGCTCCGGCAAGTCCAGTCTGCTGCGCTGCATCAACGGCCTCAACACCGTCAGCCGCGGCAAGCTGTTTGTCGAGCACGAAGGCAAGCAGATCGACATCGCTTCCTGCACCCCGGCAGAACTGAAAATGATGCGCACCAAGCGCATTGCGATGGTGTTCCAGAAGTTCGCCCTGATGCCTTGGTTGACGGTGCGCGAGAACATCAGTTTCGGTCTGGAAATGCAGGGTCGCCCTGAGAAAGAACGCCGCAAACTGGTCGACGAGAAGCTTGAGCTGGTGGGCCTGACCCAATGGCGCAACAAGAAACCCAACGAGCTGTCCGGTGGCATGCAACAACGCGTGGGCCTGGCCCGTGCGCTGGCGATGGACGCCGACATCCTGCTGATGGACGAACCGTTCTCGGCCCTCGACCCGCTGATCCGCCAAGGCCTGCAAGACGAACTGCTGGAGCTGCAACGCAAGCTCAGCAAAACCATCGTCTTCGTGAGCCACGACCTCGATGAAGCCCTGAAGCTGGGCAGCCGCATCGCGATCATGAAAGACGGCCGGATCATTCAGTACAGCAAGCCTGAAGAAATCGTGTTGAACCCGGCGGACGACTACGTGCGGACCTTCGTCGCGCACACCAACCCGCTGAACGTGTTGTGCGGCCGCAGCCTGATGCGCACCCTCGACAACTGCAAACGCATCAACGGTTCGGTCTGCCTCGATCCGGGCGGCGATTCGTGGCTGGACCTGGCCGAAGGCAACACCATCAAGGGTGCCCGCCAGAACGGCGCCAGCCTGGACCTGCAGAACTGGATTCCAGGGCAAGCGGTTGAAGGGCTGGGTCGCCGGCCGACGCTGGTGGATTCGAACATCGGCATGCGCGACGCGTTGCAGATTCGTTATCAGACCGGCAACAAACTGGTGCTGCACGACAACAACAAGGTGGTCGGGATTCTCGGCGACAGCGAGCTCTATCACGCGCTGCTCGGCAAGAACCTGGGGTAAGGCAGCAGACACAAAAACGCCGCGAGAGGATCGCGGCGTTTTTGTTTATGGGATATCGGGTCAATCAGCTTTGCGGCTGACGGCCCCTTCGCGAGCAAGCCCGCTCCCACATTAGGTCTGCAGTGAACACAGAATTGGTGACCACTAGAGATCAAGTGTGGGTGCGGGCTTGCTCGCGAAGAATGCGACGCGGTGCTTCAGACCGAAACACCGCGTCACTCACAACTCAGCTATAAACCCGGCCAAGGAGTTGCCGATGGCTTTCAAACTGATCGAGCACGTCACGGGTGATCTGATCCTGAGTGAAACCCATCAGGTCATAATCCTGGCTGCCATTGTGCAGGTACACCTCGGCACGGTAATAGCGCGCACGCGGTTCATCAGCACTTTCAGCCGACACCGTGTCGCTCGCCGCAGCCAGATAGCCATCCAGGCTCACTTCATAGACGAAAGGGTTGCCCTCTTCCATCTCGATCCGCAGGCCCATGCAACGCTTGGCCTTGCCCAGCAACGTTTGCACGTCCAGGCCTTTGCCGCGCAATTGCACCACGGCCTCTTCCAGGGCCGGGCTGACTTGCTTGTCCATGAAACGCTGAACGATCGACTGGTTCGGTTGCAGGTCCAGCTGACTCAGACGCTCGCTGAAACCACGACGACCGCGTGCAGCCAGTTCCGCTTGCTCCTGTTCGATCTGCACGTCCTGGCGCATGGCCTTGTGCAAGCCGAACATGAAGAACACCAGCACCACCGAGAACGGCAGACCGGCCAGCACCACCATGGTCTGCATGGCTTCGAAGTTACCGGCGAACAGCAGGCCGATGGTCACCAGGGTGATGACGACGGACCAGAAGATCCGCAGCCAGTGCGGCGCGTCTTCGTCGACATTGCCGCCCTTGCACGAAAGGTTGGCCATCATCACCGCGCCGGAATCCGCCGGGGTCAGGAACAGCACGAAACCAACGAAAATCGATACACCGATCACCACTTTCGACGCCGGGTAATGCTCCAGCAACTGGTAGATCGCCATCGACGGCTGTTCCAGCGCCGTCTTCCCGAGCTCCACCGCCCCATGGTTCATCACCAGGTCCAGGGCCGAGTTACCGAAGATCGACAGCCACGCCAGGGTGAAACCCAGCGGAATCAGCAGTACGCCAGCGACCAGTTCACGCACCGTGCGACCACGGGAAATACGCGCGATGAACATGCCCACGAATGGCGCCCAGGAAATCCACCACGCCCAGTAGAACAGGGTCCACAAGCCCAACCAACGATCGGATTTCTCGCTGTCGCCTTCGTACACGTAGAGGTCGAAGGTCTTCAGCACCACGCCGTTCAGGTAGTCACCGACGTTTTGCACGAAGCCGTTGAGCAGGTGCAGGGTCGGGCCGAACAGCAGCACGAAAATCAGCAGGCCGCTGAACAGCACGATGTTCAGGTTGGACAGACGACGAATGCCGTTTTCCACGCCAGACACGGCAGCGATGGTCGCCACGGTGCTCATCACGATGATCACGATCAGCAGGTTGGTGTTGCTGTGTTCCATGCCGAACAGGTTTTCCAGCCCGGAAGACACTTGCAGCGAACCAATCCCCAGGTTCGTCACCAGCCCCAGCAGGGTCACGAACATGCCGAAGCCGTCCACCGCGTGACCGGCCGCGCCTTTGACCCAACGCTCGCCCACCAGCGGATACAGCGCCGAACGCAACGCCAGCGGTTGGTTATGGCGGTAGGCAAAATACGCCACGGCCAGGCCGACCAATGCGTAGATCGCCCAGCCGTGCAGGCCCCAGTGCAGGAAAGTCAGCTGCACTGCCTGACGCGCGGCCATGTTGCTGCCGGCCACGCCTTCCGGCGGGTTGAAGTAGTGGTCCAGCGGCTCGGAAGCACCGAAGTACAACAGCGAGATGCCGATCCCCGAGGAAAACAGCATCCCCGCCCAGGCGCCATAACTGAAGTCCGGGGTGTCATCCTTGCTGCCCAGCTTGAGCTTGCCGTAGGACGAAAACGCCAGGCCGACCACGAAAACCAGGTAGGCGGCGATCACCACCATGTAGTACCAACCGAAGCTGCGGGACAACCAGGCCTGGGCAATACCGAGCAATCTGCCGGCCTCTTGCGGGGCGATGATCAGAATGGCGGTCAACAGCAGGATCAGCGCGGTAGAGGTGTAGAACACCCAACCGTTGACCGTCACCTTCTCGGGCGGGGTCTTTATAAGAGAGGCAAAACTCATGGCACAGATGCTCCGGCAGTGCGAGAGAAGAACACAAGGCAACGCGATACCCGACCAATCGGTTAGTTGGCAGCCGACCGGCGGGTGATATAAAGACACCCCGAAAAAAGCCCGAAGCCTTCAGACGCCATTGCGTATAGGTTTCGAGCCGTTTTGGATGTCGGTTTATCGCCATTTACACGTAGGAAAAATCTGTAAGCAGCGACGATTTGTCGCAGATCTTATTCTTTGTTGATTGAACGTTCAATCAAAACAAAATAGACTGGCCCTCAGTCCGATAGACGTTTTGCGTCTGCCGGAAGGCCTAAGGAGATGTGCAAGATGCCCAAGGTCGGTATGCAACCCATCCGCCGCCAGCAGTTGATCGAAGCCACATTGCAGGCCGTTGATCAGGTCGGGATGGGGGACGCCAGCATTGCGCTGATCGCCCGTTTGGCCGGTGTCTCTAATGGCATCATCAGTCATTATTTTCAGGACAAGAACGGCCTGATCGCTGCCACGGCGCAGTACCTGATGAGTGTCCTGAGCGAGAACGTCACCGCGCGCCGTCAGGCGCTGACAGATGCAAGCCCCAGGGCGCATCTGCAGGTGATCATCGAAGGCAACTTCGACGCCAGCCAGGTTAATGGCCCGGCAATGAAAACCTGGCTGGCCTTCTGGGCCACCAGCATGCACCACCCGTCTTTGCACAGGTTGCAGCGGATCAACGATCACCGTCTGTATTCCAACCTGTGCTGCCAGTTCCGCCGCGTATTGCCGCTCGATGATGCGCGCAGTGCAGCCCGGGGCCTGGCAGCCCTCATTGACGGTTTGTGGTTGCGCGGCGCGCTGTCGGGAGATGCTTTCGACACCGAGCAGGCGCACCGGATCGCTTACGAATACATGGATTTCCAACTGGCCAAGCGGGTGAGTTAGAGCACACATAAAACGCTCAACCCCTGAACGCTACCGATGTGATGCCAACTGCTTCACGGCACACCCGGTGGTTAACGCCAACCACTTATGCACTTGCGAGGACTTTATGGCCCGTTTCGAACTGCAAAAACTCTACATCGATGGCGGCTACAGTGACGCCAGCAGCGACGCCACTTTCGAAGCCATCAACCCGGCTAACGGTGAAGTCCTCGCAAAAGTACAACGCGCGACCAAGGAAGACGTCGAGCGCGCGGTGGTCAGCGCCGAAAAGGGCCAGAAAATCTGGGCCGCGATGACTGCCATGGAGCGTTCGCGCATCCTGCGTCGCGCCGTCGACATCCTGCGCGAGCGCAACGATGAACTGGCTGCCCTGGAAACCCTGGACACCGGTAAATCGTTCTCCGAAACCAAGTATGTCGACATCGTCACCGGCGCTGACGTGCTGGAGTACTACGCTGGCCTGGTTCCGGCCATCGAAGGCGAGCAGATTCCGCTGCGTACCACGTCGTTCGTCTACACCCGTCGCGAGCCGCTGGGCGTTGTGGCCGGTATCGGCGCGTGGAACTACCCGATCCAGATCGCCCTGTGGAAATCCGCACCAGCCCTGGCGGCCGGTAACGCGATGATCTTCAAGCCAAGCGAAGTCACTTCCCTGACCACGCTGAAGCTGGCCGAGATCTACACCGAAGCAGGCCTGCCAGCTGGCGTGTTCAACGTCCTGACCGGCAGCGGCCGCGAAGTCGGCACCTGGCTGACCGAGCACCCGCGCATCGAAAAAATCTCCTTCACCGGCGGCACCGACACCGGCAAGAAGGTTATGGCCAGCGCCTCCGCCTCGTCGCTGAAAGACGTGACCATGGAACTGGGCGGCAAATCCCCGCTGATCATTTTCGACGACGCCGACCTCGATCGCGCCGCCGACACCGCGATGATGGCCAACTTCTACAGCTCCGGTCAGGTCTGCACCAACGGTACTCGCGTGTTCGTACCGAGCCACCTGAAAGCGGCTTTCGAAGCCAAGATCGCTGAGCGCGTTGCGCGCATCCGCATCGGCAATCCGGAAGACGAAAACACCAACTTCGGCCCGCTGGTCAGCTTCGCCCACATGGAAAGTGTGCTGGGTTACATCGCCAAAGGTAAGGAAGAAGGCGCTCGCGTGCTGTGCGGCGGCAGCCGTCTGACCGAAGGCGAGTTCGCCAAAGGCGCGTTCGTGGCACCGACCGTGTTCACCGACTGCACCGACGAGATGACCATCGTGCGCGAAGAAATCTTCGGCCCGGTCATGGCGATCCTCACCTACGAAACCGAAGAAGAAGTGATCCGTCGTGCCAACGACACCGACTTCGGCCTGGCCGCTGGCGTCGTCACCAAGGACCTGAACCGCGCTCACCGCGTGATTCATCAACTGGAAGCCGGTATCTGCTGGATCAACGCCTGGGGCGAGTCCGACGCGAAGATGCCGGTCGGCGGCTACAAGCAGTCGGGTGTTGGTCGTGAGAACGGCATCAGCTCGCTGAACAACTTCACACGCATCAAATCGGTACAGGTTGAGCTGGGCGATTACGCCTCGGTGTTCTGATCTGCGCGAAATCTGGAGCGAACGCCATTGTGGCGAGGGGATTTATCCCCGTTGGGCTGCGTAGCGGCCCTATCCAGACACCG
This sequence comes from Pseudomonas migulae, assembly GCF_024169315.1. NCBI lineage: Bacteria > Pseudomonadati > Pseudomonadota > Gammaproteobacteria > Pseudomonadales > Pseudomonadaceae > Pseudomonas > Pseudomonas migulae. Next base: position 3,431,779 of record NZ_JALJWR010000001.1, read on the forward strand.
CGTCTCTTCAGATAGAACCAGTCGCTGAGTTTACGACTGCTGCGCAGCCGGACGGGGATAAATCCCCTCGCCACAAGGTTGCGCGGCGTCCAGGCGACCCGCGACCTGAACCAACTTCAAAGAGGGTGCATTTCAATGTCCCAAGAATTCGATTACATCATCATCGGTGCCGGCTCCGCCGGTAACACCCTGGCGACCCGTCTGACTGAAGACGAAGGCGTCACCGTCCTGCTGCTCGAAGCCGGCGGCCCGGACTATCGTCTGGACTTCCGCACGCAAATGCCGGCCGCCCTGGCGTTCCCGCTGCAAGGTCGTCGCTACAACTGGGCCTACGAAACCGATCCAGAGCCGCACATGGACGGTCGCCGGATGGAATGCGGGCGCGGCAAGGGCCTGGGTGGTTCTTCGCTGATCAACGGCATGTGCTACATCCGCGGCAACGCGATGGATTACGACAACTGGGCCAAGCTGCCAGGTCTTGAAGACTGGGACTACCTGAACTGCCTGCCGTATTTCCGCAAGGCTGAAACCCGCGACATCGGCCCGAACGACTACCACGGTGGCGACGGTCCGGTCAGCGTGACCACGCCGAAGGCCGGCAACAACCCGCTGTTCCACGCGATGGTTGAAGCCGGCGTGCAAGCCGGTTACCCGCGCACCGAAGACCTGAACGGTTACCAACAGGAAGGTTTCGGCCCGATGGACCGTACCGTGACGCCGAACGGCCGTCGCGCCAGCACCGCGCGCGGTTACCTGGACGTCGCCAAGAAGCGCTCGACCCTGACCATCGTCACCCACGCCCTGACCGACAAGATCCTGTTCGAAGGCAAGCGTGCGGTCGGCGTGCGTTACCTGATCGGCGCGGCTGAAGAACGCGTTGAAGCCCGCGCCCGCAAAGAAGTGTTGCTGTGCTCCGGCGCCATCGCTTCGCCGCAGATTCTGCAACGCTCCGGCGTCGGCCCGGCCGAACTGCTGAACAAGCTCGACATCCCGGTGGTCCACGACCTGCCAGGCGTCGGCGAAAACCTGCAGGATCACCTCGAGCTGTACCTGCAATACGCCTGCACCCAACCCGTCTCGCTGTACCCATCGCTGCTCTGGTACAACCAGCCGGCCATCGGTGCCGAATGGCTGTTCAACGGCACCGGCATCGGCGCCAGCAACCAGTTCGAAGCCGGCGGTTTCATCCGTACCCGTGAAGAATTCGATTGGCCGAACATCCAGTACCACTTCTTGCCGGTGGCGATTAACTACAACGGCAGCAACGGCGTGAAAGAGCACGGCTTCCAGGCGCACATGGGTTCCATGCGTTCGCCGAGCCGCGGTCGCATCCAGGCCAAGTCCAAGGATCCGCGCGAGTACCCGAGCATCCTGTTCAACTACATGGCCACCGAGCAGGACTGGCAGGAATTCCGCGACGGCATCCGCCTGACCCGTGAAATCATGCAACAGCCTGCACTGGACGCCTTCCGTGGCCGCGAAATCAGCCCGGGCATTGAAGTGCAAACCGATGAGCAGCTCGACAAGTTCATCCGCGAGCACGCCGAAACCGCGTTCCACCCGTCCTGCTCGTGCAAGATGGGCACCGACGAAATGGCCGTGGTCGATGCCGAAGGTCGTGTGCATGGCATGCAAGCCCTGCGTGTAGTCGATGCCTCGATCATGCCGATCATCACCACCGGCAACCTGAACGCGCCAACGATCATGATCGCCGAGAAAATCGCCGACAAGATCCGTGGTCGCCAGCCGTTACCGCGCAGCAAGGCCGATTACTACGTGGCCGGTGATGCACCGGTGCGTGGCAAGCCGTTGCGGGATGTGAGCCTGACTGCTCAGTAAGACTGTTACGCCTCGGCGTGGCTCATCGCGGGCAAGCCCGCTCCCCCAGGTTCCGGGTTGGATTACACATTTGTGATTCACCCAAGCCCCCTGTGGGAGCGGGCTTGCCCGCGATGGGGTTCGACCAGACAACGCATCCCTGCCTGACACACCCCGGCACTTCCTACACCGCCCCGCCCTTGATATCGCTCCCCGCCCAGGCCTAATCTAGCGCCACGCAAACGTTTCACCCCCCTTCGCAACACCGCTGCACCGCCACTCCATACCAAGGAGGTTCACGAATGTTCGATTTCCACCCCCAGCTCAAGCAGCGCTTCGCTGCGTTGCGCACGGGCGCTGAATTCTTTTCGCTGCGTTATGTGCGCGAGTCCGGCCAATACCTGTCGGTGCGCAAGAACGTTGCCGAACCTCCAAGCCTGAGTCGTGACGAAGGCGCGATGCTGACCGTGCGCGTCAACGGCGTCGAAGCCTACGCGGCGACCAACGACCTGTCGCAATCCGGCCTGCAAGCCGCGCTGGAAAAAGCCGAGCAGCAAGCCCGTCGGCTCAAGCCCCACGCCCTGCTCGACCTGCGTGACCATGCTGTTTCCAGCGACCGCGCCGATTACTTTTCACCCAACTTCGACCAGCCTTTCCCGTCCCTGAGCGACTGCTATCAGCTGCTCGGCGCCGAATCCGCATCCGTGCCCAAGGACGAGCGACTGGTGAACTGGCAGGTGAGCATCGGCATCACCAACGTCGAACAGATCTACCTCAGCAGCGCCGGCGCTGAACTGCGTCAGGCTCAGCGTTTCATCTACCCGAGCCTGGAAGTCACCGCCTACGACGGCAGCGACAGCCAGACCCGCACCCTCGGCCGCGAAAACTTCGGCCAACAAGGCGGCTTTGATGTGATCAGTCGCTGCGGCCTGGTGGGTGCCGGCCCGAAAATCGCCGATCAGGCGCTGCAATTGCTGCTGGCCCCGAACACCCCGCAAGGCCCGCGCGACCTGCTGCTGATGCCCGACCAGATGATGCTGCAGATCCACGAATCCATCGGTCACCCGCTGGAACTGGACCGCATCCTGGGCGACGAGCGCAATTACGCCGGCACCAGTTTCGTCAAGGCAGAAGACTTCGGTCATCTGCAATACGGTTCGAAACTGCTCAACGTGACCTTCGACCCGGACATCCCTGAGCAGCTCGCCAGCTACGGCCATGACGACGACGGCACCGCGGCCAGCAAACAGTTTCTGATCAAGGAAGGCTTGCTGCTGCGTCCACTGGGCGGTGCGCTGTCGCAGTTCCGTGCCGGCATGGACGGCGTCGCCAACAGCCGCGCCTGCGGCTGGAACCGCCCGCCGATCGACCGCATGGCCAACCTGAACATCGAACCTGGCGATCAGCCGCTCGAGCAACTGATCGGCAACATCGAGCACGGTATCTTGATGAGCACCAACCGCTCGTGGTCGATCGACGATGCGCGCAACAAATTCCAGTTCGGTTGCGAATGGGCTCAGCTGATCGAAAACGGCGAACTCAAGGGCGTGGTGAAAAACCCGAACTACCGGGCGATTTCCGCGCAATTCTGGAAAAGCCTCAGCGCCGTCGGCGATGCCAGCACCTTCAAGGTCCTCGGCACGCCGAACTGTGGCAAGGGCGAACCGAATCAGGTGATCCGCGTCGGCCATGCGTCGCCGGCCTGTGTGTTCAGCAATGTGGATGTGTTTGGGGGAGACGCCTGATGAGTACGTCCAACAATCAGGCCGATGGGTTCAAGACCCTGGTCAACTGGCTGCGCGACGCGATTCGCGAGCCGGAGCAATTCACCCTCAGCTACGCCGCCGAGTCGTCGGCCTTCGTGCGTTTCAACCATGCGAAGGTGCGTCAGGCCGGTCAGGTTCAGCAAGCCAGTGTCGGCTTCAAACTGATCAACGAGGGCCGGCATGCGGACCTCGACATTACGCTGTCAGGCGAGGCCGAAGTCGACCTCCAACGGCTGGCCGAAGGTCTGCAACAGTTGCGCGACACCTTGCCGTTGCTGCCGAAAGATCCGTATCTGCTGCTCAACCACAATGGCTGGCAGAGCAAGAACGTGCAGGTGCATCCGCTGCCGGATACCGAGCAGGTGGTTGCCGAAATCACTCAGGCTGCCGAAGGGCTGGACCTGGTGGGTTTCTATGCGGCAGGTCCGATCAGTCGTGGTTTCGCCAGTTCCTCGGGCGCGTTTGGCTGGCATCAGGCCAACAGCTTCAACTTTGACTTCAGCCTGTTTCATGACAACGGACAAGCGGTGAAAGCCAGCTACGCCGGGCATGACTGGAGCAGCGAAGGGTTTGCCAAACGCTTTGCCCAGGCACGCGAGCAGTTGGCTTTTCTCGGCAGGCCGCAACGCACTCTGCCGCCCGGTCAGTACCGCGCCTATCTGGCACCGGCCGCCATGGGCGAAATCATGGACATCCTCGGCTGGGGCGGTTTTTCGGCGCAGTCGATCGCCAGTAAAAACAGCCCGCTGCAGAAGCTATACGCGGGCGACAGTTCGTTCAGCCCGCTCGTGTCCGTCGATGAAAAGGTTAGCGGTTCGTTGAGCCCGGCGTTCTCCGGCGAGGGTTATCCGCGCAGCGATCTCAAGCTGATTGTCGAGGGCAAGGCCGGCGCGCAAATGGTCAGCTCGCGCAGTGCCGCCGAATACGGCCTGACCGCCAACGGCGCCAGCGGCGGTGAAATGCCCAGTGCATTGAACATGGCAGCCGGGGCGTTGCCTGATGCGGAGATTCTCAAGCAACTGGGCACGGGGCTGTACATCAGCAATCTGTGGTACTTGAACTACTCGGACCAACCGGGGGCGCGCATGACCGGCATGACGCGGTTTGCGACGTTCTGGGTCGAGAATGGCGAGATACAGGCGCCGGTCAGCACCATGCGTTTCGATGACAGCGCCTACAGTTTGCTGGGTTCACAGCTGGAAGCGCTGACCGAAGAGCGCGAGTTGTTGCTGTCGGCGAGCACTTACAGTCAGCGGGCCACGGCTTCGGCGTTGTTGCCGGGTGCGCTCGTCAGCCGGCTGACCTTAACTCTGTAAACACAACCCCCCTGTACACAGGGGTCCTGTGGCGAGGGGATTTATCCCCGTTCGGCTGCGAAGCAGTCGTAAATCCGGCTAATGCGGTCTGTCTGTCAAACCGCGTTTGCCAATTTGGGGCCGCTGCGCAGCCCAACGGGGATAAATCCCCTCGCCACAGAGTCAGTGCCAGCCATGACCTTGCATTAACTTCGACTCACAAGAGGTCCCATGCCCAACCGCCCGCCTCTCGACGCCGTCACCGCCCGCTGGGTTCCATGGGTCGTTGCCATCGCTTTCTTCATGCAGTCCCTCGACGGAACCATCCTCAACACCGCCCTGCCGGCGATGGCCCGCGACCTGGCGGAAGATCCGCTGCGCATGCAGGGCGTGATCATCGCCTACATGCTCACCGTCGCCCTGCTGATCCCCGCCTCGGGCTGGATCGCCGATCGCTTCGGCACCAAGAAAATCTTCTTCGGCGCGATCCTGCTGTTCAGTCTCGGCTCTCTGCTCTGCGCCCTGTCGAGCACCTTGAGCATGCTGATCGGCGCCCGAGTGATTCAGGGCCTGGGCGGTGCGCTGATGCTCCCGGTCGGGCGGCTGGTGGTGCTGCGCGCCTACCCCCGCTCGGAACTGGTGCGGATCATGGGTTTCATCACCATTCCCGGCCTGCTCGGCCCGTTGATCGGCCCGACCATGGGCGGCTGGATGGTCGAATACCTGACCTGGCACTGGATCTTCCTGATCAACCTGCCCGTCGGCGCCATCGGTTGCTATGCGGTGTGGAAATTCATTCCCGACCTGCGCGGCAGCGAACGCACGCGTTTCGACAGCCTCGGTTTCTTGCTGTTTGGCGCGGCGATGGTGCTGATCACCGTCGCCATGGAGGGCCTCGGCGAACTGCACCTGCCACACTTGCGCGTGATGTTGCTGTTGTTCGGCGGCATGGCCTGTCTGGCGGCGTACTGGCTGCGGGCCGGGCACATCGAGAATCCGCTGTTCGCGCCGTCGCTGTTCAAAACCCGAACGTTTGCCGTGGGGATCCTCGGCAACCTGTTCGCCCGCCTGGGCAGCGGCGCGTTGCCGTTCCTCGTGCCGTTGCTGCTGCAAGTGGCGCTGGGTTACTCGCCGTCCCAGGCCGGGATGAGCATGTTGCCGCTGGCCGCAGCGGCGATGGTCGCCAAGTCGGTGGCGCGGCCGCTGATCGAACGTCTGGGCTATCGCATCGTGCTCACCGGCAACACGCTGGCACTGGGGCTGATGCTGGCGAGCATGGGCCTGGTCAGCGAGCAGACGCCGTACTGGCTGCTGCTGGGCATGCTGGCGATCCTCGGTGCGATCAACTCCTTGCAGTTCACCGCGATGAACACCGTGACCCTGATCGACCTCGACGACGCCAGCGCCAGCAGCGGCAACAGCCTGCTGTCGGTGGTCGCACAATTGTCCCTGAGCCTCGGCGTTGCGTGTGCCGGCGCCCTGCTCGGCGGGTTTACGGCGGAGGTCGGCAATGACGGTGTGAACACGGTACTGGGCGCGTTCCAACTGACGTTTGTGACCGTCGGAATCATGGCAATGCTGGCCGCGACGATCTTCTCGCAGCTTTCAAAGGAAGACGGACGGCGCGTCAAGCGTCCGGAAGAACACATCGAACATTGAGCCGGGTACTAGCGTTGAAGGATTTATCTGTGGCGAGGGGATTTATCCCCGTTGGGGTGCGCAGCGCCCCCCGAGAAGGTTGAATGCAATCAATTTGAACCACCGAGGCGGTAGATCTAGGGGCGCTCCGCACCCCAACGGGGATTTATCCCCTCACCACAGATAAATCTCCTCGCCACAGGTTTTGCGTTCGTCCAGAACTTTCGAGGTAAGTGACCAGAGACTGATACACTGCGCGACATTTTGTTTTGCAGGCCAGTCCCGTGACCACCATCGCCACCGCTTTTAATACTTTGCCGCTGTCCGCCGCCATGCTGGCTAACCTCGACTCCCTCGGTTATGCCCAGATGACGCCGATCCAGGCGCAAAGCTTGCCGGTGATCCTGAAAGGGATGGACCTGATCGCCCAGGCCAAGACCGGCAGCGGCAAGACCGCCGCCTTCGGTATCGGCCTGCTGAACCCGATCAATCCGCGCTTCTTCGGTTGCCAGGCACTGGTCATCTGCCCGACTCGCGAGCTGGCGGACCAGGTTGCCAAGGAACTCCGTCGTCTGGCCCGCGCCGAAGACAACATCAAGATCCTGACCCTGTGCGGCGGCGTAGCGTTTGGCCCGCAGATCGGTTCGCTGGAGCATGGCGCGCACATCATCGTCGGCACCCCGGGTCGCATCCAGCAGCACCTGCGCAAGGGTTCGCTGATCCTTCATGGTCTGAACACGCTGATCCTCGACGAAGCCGACCGCATGCTCGACATGGGTTTCTACGATTCCATCGAAGAAATCATCGCCCAGTGCCCTGAGCGTCGCCAGACCCTGCTGTTCTCCGCCACGTATCCAGTGGGCATCAAGCAACTGGCTTCGAAGTTCATGCGCAATCCGCAGCAAGTGAAAGCCGAAGCGTTCCACGACGACACGCAAATCGAGCAGCGCTTCTACGAGATTTCCCCGGAAGAGCGCATGGATGCCGTGGTCAAAGTCCTCGCGCATCACCGTCCGGCGTCCTGCGTGGCCTTCTGCTTCACCAAGCAGCAGGTTCAGGAAACCGTTGATCACCTGACCGCCAAAGGCATCTCCGCCGTCGGTTTGCATGGCGATCTGGAACAGCGTGATCGCGACCAGGTGCTGGCGATGTTCGCCAACCGCAGTACCTCGGTACTGGTTGCCACTGATGTCGCCGCGCGCGGTCTGGACATCGATGCGCTGGACATGGTGATCAACGTCGAACTGGCCCGTGATTCGGAAATCCACATTCACCGTGTTGGCCGTACCGGTCGTGCGGGTGAGAAAGGTATTGCGATCAGCCTGGTCGCCCCGTCGGAAGCGCACCGCGCGCAAGCCATCGAGCAACTGCAGAAGTCGCCGTTGAGCTGGGATCAGCTGGACAACCTCAAATCCCAGGGCGGCGGACCGTTGCTGCCGGTGATGAGTACGCTGGTCATCGGCGCGGGCCGTAAAGACAAAGTTCGTCCGGGTGACATTCTAGGCGCGTTGACTGGCGATGCCGGTATTCCGGGCGCGCAGGTTGGCAAGATTGCGATTTTCGACTTCCAGGCGTATGTGGCTGTTGAACGCGGGATCGCCAAGCAGGCCTTGCAGCGCTTGAATGACGGCAAGATCAAAGGCCGCTCGCTGCGCGTGCGTATTTTGTAAAAGATCATCTGGCCGACAGAGATCAAATGTGGGAGCGGCGGTGCGACGATTCGACTTGCTCGCGAAGGCGGACTGACAGACAACATCTATGTTGAATGTGCTGGCCCCTTCGCGAGCAAGTCGAATCGTCGCACCGCCGCTCCCACATTGGTTTGTCGGTGAATCTGAGTTTTGTGTGAGGACACCGTTTTGCGCTCTACCGAAGTCGTGATCATTGGCGCTGGCGCCGCAGGGTTGATGTGTGCGCTGACCGCCGCCGGGCGCGGGCGCAAGGTGGTGTTGCTTGACCATGCGAACAAGGCCGGCAAGAAAATCCTGATGTCGGGCGGTGGCCGCTGTAATTTCACCAACATGTACACCGAACCCGGCAATTTCCTTTCGCAAAACGAACACTTCTGCAAATCCGCCCTGGCGCGCTACACCCAATGGGATTTCATCGGGATGGTCGCCAAACATGGCGTGCCCTATCACGAGAAAAAACTCGGCCAGCTGTTCTGCGATAACAAATCCAGCGACATCCTCGAGATGCTGCTCAACGAATGCGATCAGGTCGGCGTCAGCCTGCACCTGGACACTTCGATCCAGACCATCGAGAAGCTTGAAAGCGGTTACTTGCTGGACACCACGCTGGGCCAGATCACCTGTGAATCCCTGGTGATCGCCACCGGCGGCCTGTCGATTCCGACCTTGGGCGCTACCGGTTTCGGTTATCAGGTCGCGAAACAGTTTGGCCACGACCTGTTGCCGACCCGCGCCGGCCTGGTGCCGTTCACCATCACCGATCAGCTCAAGGAGCTGTGCACCGAGCTGTCCGGCACGTCGGTCGATTGCCTGGTGAGCTGCAACGATCAAAGTTTCCGCGAGAATATTCTGTTCACCCATCGCGGCCTCAGCGGTCCCGCGATCTTGCAGATTTCCTCGTTCTGGGAATCGGGCGACACGGTTGAAATCAACCTGATGCCGGACCACGACGTGCCGAGCTGGCTGCAACAGCAGCAAGCCGAGCGCCCGAACAGCGAACTGAAAACCCTGCTTGGCGAGATCTTCACCAAGAAGATGGCCAACCTGCTGGCGGACGACTGGTTCGTCTCCAAACCGATGAAGCAGTACACCCACGCGGAAATCGCCGACATCGCCGAAAAACTGGCGAGCTGGAAAGTCGTGCCGGCCGGCACCGAGGGGTATCGCACGGCGGAAGTGACCCTGGGCGGCGTCGATACCCATGAAGTCTCGTCCAAGACCATGGAATCGCTGAAAAGCCCTGGGTTGTATTTCATTGGTGAAGTGCTGGATGTCACCGGACACCTGGGCGGCTTCAACTTCCAGTGGGCCTGGGCCTCCGGTTACGCGGCTGCGCAATTCGTCTGATCGACCGAGTTATCGTTCTTCGCGGGCAAGACTCGCTCCTACGGGTTCGTGCCATACGCAATAGTGCGAACGACACAAACCCGTAGGAGCGAGGCTTGCCCGCAAAAGCGTTCGAACAGACAACACAGAACAATCAAGGAACAGATTTTGCTGTCAGATGTGATCGGCGCCATTGCGTCGGCGTCATTACTGGCTCAATTTAGCGTCATTGCCTCGGAAGGCCCTCGCACTTCATGCCATCGACCCCTTTTCGTCAGTCTCTGCGTCGCCTCTGGGCGCTGGATAAATTCAGTTACAGCGTGCGGGTGTTCATCGCCCTGACCGGCAGCATGGCGCTGTGTTGGTATCAGGATGAAATGGGGCTGCTGATCCCGCTGTTCCTGGGGATCATCGCCAGCGCCCTCGCCGAGACCGACGACAGTTGGCAGGGCCGTCTCAATTCGCTGGCCGTGACGCTGGTGTGTTTCATCGTCGCCGCCCTGTCGGTCGAACTGCTGTTCCCCTACCCCATCCTCTTTATCATCGCCTTCGCACTGGCCGCCTTCTGCCTGACCATGCTCGGCGCACTGGGTGAACGCTATGGTGCGATTGCCTCGGCGACGTTGATTCTGTCGGTCTACACCATGATCGCTGTGGACCAGCGCGGCGGCGCCGTGACCGATTTCTGGCACGAGCCGGTGTTGCTGGTGGCCGGCGCGGCGTGGTACGGCTTGCTCTCGGTGTTGTGGCAGGCGATGTTTTCCAACCAACCGGTGCAGCAGAGCCTTGCGCGGTTGTTCCGTGAACTGGGCTTTTACCTGAAGCTGAAATCGTCGCTGTTCGAACCGATCCGGCAGATGGACGTCGAGGCGCGCCGACTGGAACTGGCCCAGCAGAACGGCCGGGTCGTCGCGGCACTGAACGCCGCCAAGGAAATCATCCTGCACCGGGTCGGCAACGGTCGGCCGGGCTCGAAAGTCAGCCGCTACCTGAAACTCTACTTCCTCGCCCAGGACATCCACGAGCGTGCCAGCTCCTCGCACTATCCATATAACGCGCTGGCCGACGCCTTCTTCCACAGCGACGTGCTGTTCCGCTGTCAGCGCCTGCTGCGCCAGCAAGGCAAGGCCTGCCGGGCGCTGGCGGAATCGATCCAGATGCGCCAGCCGTTCATCTACGACGCCAGCTTCGCCGAAGCCCTGAGCGACCTGCACGCTTCCCTCGAACACTTGCGCATCCAAAGCAACCCGGCCTGGCGCGGGCTGCTGCGATCCTTGCGTGCACTGGCCGCCAACCTCGGCACCCTCGACCGCTTGCTCAGCGATGCGAGCAACCCCGACGCCCTCGCAGACGCCACCGACAGCAGCCTGCTCGACCGTTCGCCACGCAGCCTCAAGGATGTGTGGATGCGCTTGCGCACCCAGCTGACACCGACCTCGCTGCTGTTCCGCCACGCCCTGCGATTGCCCCTCGCGTTGTGCATCGGCTACGGCATGGTGCATCTGATTCACCCGTCGCAAGGTTACTGGATCATCCTCACCACGCTCTTCGTCTGCCAACCGAACTACGGCGCCACACGCCGCAAGCTGGGTCAGCGGATCATCGGCACGGCCATCGGCCTGACCCTGGCCTGGGCACTGTTCGATCTGTTCCCGAACCCGCTGATCCAGTCGTGCTTCGCGATTGCCGCCGGGGTGGTGTTCTTCACCAACCGCACCACGCGCTACACCCTGGCGACGGCGGCGATCACCTTGATGGTGCTGTTCTGCTTCAACCAGGTCGGCGACGGTTATGGTCTGTTCCTGCCGCGCCTGTTCGATACCTTGCTCGGCAGCCTGATCGCCGGGCTCGCGGTGTTCCTGTTCCTGCCGGACTGGCAGGGGCGACGCCTGAACAAAGTGCTGGCCAACACCCTGACCTGCAACAGCATTTACCTGCGCCAGATCATGCAGCAATACGCCGCCGGCAAGAGCGACGACCTGGCTTATCGCCTGGCCCGGCGCAACGCGCACAACGCCGATGCGGCACTGTCGACGACGCTGGCTAACATGTTGATGGAGCCCGGGCATTTCCGTAAGGAAGCGGATGTCGGGTTCCGCTTCCTGGTGTTGTCGCACACCTTGCTCAGCTATTTGTCAGGATTGGGCGCACACCGTGAAACCCAGCTGCCGCAGGACGTGCGCGAGCATTTGATCGAAGGGGCCGGCGTGAAACTGGCGATGAGCATCGATGAGATCGCCCAAGGCCTGGCGAGCAAACTGCCGATTGCGATTCAAAGCGATGAGGAAGAGGCGCTGGCCAACGAGCTGGAACAGATGCCGGATGAAATCGATGAAGGACAGCGGTTGGTGCAGACGCAGTTGGCGTTGATCTGCCGCCAGTTGGGGCCGTTGCGGACGTTGGCGGCGCATCTCATCAAAGACACCAGAGAAGCCTGATATCTATGGTGACTGGGCGGGCCTCATCGCGGGCAAGTCGAATCGTCGCACCGCCGCTCCCACAGGGGATTTGTGAAGAACATAAAATCCAGGTACACCGCTAAACCTGTGGGAGCGGGCTTGCCCGCGATGAGGCCATCAGCAACAGCGCAAAATCCGGATCAGCTCACTCACATCCCATGCTCCTTCATCAACCGCTCGTAACTGCCATCCGCCTTCATCTCGGCAATCTCCCGATCAAAACCCGCCACGATCTGTTCATGCTGCGGGTTTTTCAGGCTGACCAGAATATGCAGGCTGTTCTCGCTCAACGGCTTGGGCAGGAATTCCACGGAATTGCGCACCTTGGCTGATTCCCGGGACAGGTAGTAACGCGCGACGTATTCATCCTCCAGGGTCAACTTGACCCGATCGGCAGCGACCATGCGCACGGCCATGGCGAAGCTGTGCACCGGGATTTTCTGCAGCGAGGCGTCTTCATCGAACGCCGGCGAATAGGCATAACCGCGTACGACCGCAATCGGATACGTGTGCAATTGCTGCAGATTATTGAATTCGATCGGCGCGTCCTTGCGCTTGAGAAAGCGCACGCGGTTGAGCAGGTACTCGCCGGAAAACTGGCCAAGCTTGGTGCGCTCATCGGTGTACCAGGCGTTCACCAGCACGTCGTAACGTCCTTCGCCTACACCCAGCAGCGCGCGCGCCCAGGGCACCTGTTCAAAATCGCTGGCATAGCCGGCCCGGGCCAGCGCGGTACTGACGATATCGGTAGCCAACCCGCCGTTGATCAGCGTGGAGTCGGTAAAGGGCGGCCATGAATCGGCAACCAGTCGCAGCTTTTCCGCTGCCACGCTGTGAGTCAGCAACAGCAATCCGATCAAGGCCAAAGCTCGATGCAATCGCGGCATGCTCGAAAATCCTTAGCGGGCGATTGCCCGACGTTTTCAGCCAAAACTCCAAGGCCCCGTACCGGCGAAACCCAGGTACTAACATTAGCTCATCGAAGCCACTGCACATCGCTTCACCCCAGATTACACAAAGAAGACAACGCCGCGCGAAATGAATGATGGCATTTTGGCCTTTGTCACAGATTTCTCCGCCATACAGACAACTTTCGTGCGGGCGCTTAGTATCGGAACGACGTTGCTCAAGGAATTGGAAGATGACAATCGATTGGATCTGCAAACACCACAGCGATCTGGGCAAGGAGCAGCTGTACGCCGTTCTGCAGCTGCGCGCCGAGGTGTTCGTCGTGGAGCAGAAATGTGTTTATCAAGACGTCGACGGCCAGGATCTGGAAGGTGACACCTGCCATCTGATGGCCTGGGACGGGGATCGACTGGTGGCGTACCTGCGGTTGCTCGACCCTGAACTACAGGGCGGCGATGTGGTGATCGGGCGGGTGATTACCGCGCCGGATTATCGCGGCAAGGGCCTGGGTCATGAGCTGATCGCACAAGCGTTGAAGCAAGCGGAAAAGCGCTGGCCTGAAGTGCCGGTCTATCTGTCGGCCCAGGCGCATTTGCAGGGGTATTACGGGCGGTACGGGTTTGTCGTGGCGGGTGAGGAATATCTGGAGGATGACATTCCGCATATCGGGATGCGTCGCCCTTAAGGGCCCTATCGCGGGCAAGCCCGCTCCCACAGGGATCTTCTGTGAATACAATATTTGTGAACAACAAAGAACATTGTGGGAGCGGGCTTGCCCGCGATGGCGGCATAACTGACACCGCAGAATTCAGGGATACTCCAACACCGCCTTGATCTGCCGCAAATTGCGCTCGATCCACCCCCGATCAATCGCCCCCCACTCGCGAATCCGATAACGCCCGGCATGGTTGCGCGCGCCCTCTTCCTGCTCGAATTCACAAACGATGTCCAGATCCGCCAACGCCGCAATGGTGTCCTGGGCCGTGCGCCGCGGCATGCCGGTCACCTCGGTCAGGGCCGGGACGCTGCTGGCCAGCCCGCTGTCGATCAGGTACGCCACGTACAAGCGGCGATAGAAGCTGCTCTTGGTCTTGCTCACGTCCATCCACACACTCCTTGGCTACTGCATTTCCCGCCACGTCAGGTACACCCGCAAATCGAACTCGACCTGGTGATACCCCGGCAACATGTGCTCGCACAGCTTGTAGAACGCCTTGTTGTGATCCGATTCCTTGAAGTGCGCCAACTCATGCACCACGATCATCTTCAGAAATTCGGCGGGGGCTTCCTTGAACAACGAGGCCACCCGGATTTCTTTCTTGGCCTTGAGCTTGCCGCCCTGCACCCGTGAGATCGTGGTGTGCAGGCCGAGGGCACGGTGGGTCAGGTCCAGACGGTTGTCGAACAACACCTTGTCGATGGCCGGGGCGTTGCGCAGGTATTCCTGTTTCAGGTCCAGCGCATAGGTGTACAACGCCTTGTCGCTCTGCACGTCGTGCATTTGCGGGTAACGCTGGCTCAGGTAATCGCCCAGCCGACCTTCGGTGATCAGCCGGCGCACCTGGTCCTGCAATGCAGCAGGATAGGCCTGGAGGAATTTCAAGGCAGTCATCGGGGCGGCAACATCGATTACGGAAAGGTCGCCAGTGTAGCGAATTCAGTCCGTCAGCGCGCTCCAGTCGAACGGCTGCGCAAAGTCGCCGACATCTTCGGCCACCATCGGGCGCGCCACCAGGAAACCTTGCACGTACTCGCAACCATTGGTTTGCAGCCATTCATATTGCGCGACGGTTTCCACCCCTTCGGCGATCACCAGCATTCCGTATTGTTTGCACAGGTCGATCACATTGCGCACCAGCGCTGCATCCCGTGTAGACGCTGGCAAGCGAGCGATCAGATGCCGGTCGAGCTTGAGCGTGTCCAGCTCCAGATCACGCAGATGGGACAGCGAACACGGCCCCGAACCGAAGTCATCCAACGCCACCCGCACGCCCAGGTTATGCAGCAGGCGCAGCTGTTTGCGGGTTTCCTCGGGGTTGTGCATCAAGGCCTCTTCAGTGACCTCGACTTCCAGATGACGCGCCTGCAAGCCATACCGTTCCAGCACCTGGCGCAACTCGGTGACCAGGTTCGGCATTCCGAACTGCGTACTGCTCAAACTGACGCCCAGCACCAGGTCCTCGGCAAACAGGGTTTCCCAGGCTTTGCGTTGCTCGGCGCCGCGATGATAGATCCAGCTGCCCAGTCGACTGATCAACCGCGCTTCTTCCAGCAACGGCAAAAACAGACCGGGCGGCACATCGCCAACACTCGGGTGCTGCCAGCGCAGCAGCGCTTCGAACCCGCGAATCTGTCCACCGTCGATGGCCACCTGCGGCTGATACACCAGATTGAAATCACGGTTTTCAATGGCGGCGCGCACGCTTTCTTCGAGCATCAGCCGTGAGCGCGCCCGACCATTCATGTCATGGTCATAGAAGCGATACTGCTGACGGCCGGCGCGCTTGGCCTCGTACATGGCGATGTCCGACGCGCGCAGCAAGCCATCGAGATTGGCCCCGCAATCCGGGTACGTGGCGATGCCGATGCTGGCGCCCAGCGCGATATCCAGGCCATCGATCTGCTGACAGATTGACACCCGCTCGATGAGTTTCTCGGCAATCTTCGCCGCTTGCTCGGGGAATTCCAGGTCCAGCAGCGCCGTGAACTCATCGCCGCCCATGCGCGCCAGAATGTCGAACGGCCGCAAGCACGCCTTCAACTGCTCGGAGACCCAGCGCAACACCCGGTCGCCGGCATCGTGACCGAGGGAATCATTGACCCGCTTGAACCCGTCCAGATCGAGGTAAAGCAACACCCACGCGCTGTCGGAGCGTTCGCCCCGCAGCAGCAGGTTTTCCACCGTCTGATAAAAGCCGCGACGATTGAGCAGCCCGGTCAACGGGTCGGTCACCGCCTGGAATTCCAGTTGCTGATGCAGGTGGCGCACCACGGACATGTCCAGCACCGTTACCACCATGGCGCGTTGCTCGGAGGGCAACGGCGCGCAAGACAGCGCCACAGGCACTTGCTGGCCGGGCGCCGTACGCAACAACGCGTCATGCAGACGCAAGGTCTCGCCGCGCTTGTAACCGGCCAACAGCTCGGAATCGGCCCAGACCGGAATGTGCGGCTTTTGCAGGTAATCCAGAAACTCTTTGCCTTGCAGGTCTTGCAGCGTGGCATTGAGCAGCCGCGACATCGCCGGGTTGGCAAAGCGGATCAGACCGTCCTCGCCGACCACCAGGATGCCTTCGGCGGCGTTGTCCAGCACCGACGCATTAAAGGCGCGCGCGACCTCCAGATCGTGGCTCAGGCGCTGCAACGCCCGGCGATTGCGCTGATGCTCGAGCAGTGCCTGGACTTTGGGCTTTAGAATCTGCGGGTCGAACGGTTTGAACAGGTAATCCACCGCTCCGCTGGCATAGCCCTTGATCACGGCGTCCTGGGACTGTTCATTGGCGGTGAGGAAAATGATCGGCGTCAGGCGGGTACGCTGGCTGCCCCGCATCAGGCGCGCCACTTCAAAACCGTCCATGCCCGGCATCTGCACATCCAGCAGCACCAGGTCGATATCGTGCTCGAGTAGAAGACTGAGGGCTTCAAAACCGGACGCGGCCGTCATGACCTGCCAATCCTGGCGCTGCAGCAACGCGCGCATGCTGATCAGGTTTTCAGGGTAATCATCGACGATTAAAAGGGTTGAGCTGCCTTCGGCTGGCGGGGGTTGCGCGCATTCCATGCTGCTTCTCTTGTCGGGGCGTCAAGCCGGTTTCTCGTGAAAACCGGACAAATAACAAGCCTTCACTCTAGACCGGGATTCGCTAAAGCAGAAGATATCAGTACGCCATCATTTAACTAAAGGGTTCATTTGCCGACTAACGGTCATCGCTACAGGCCCCTGAAACCGGGAAAGATGGCCTTTTAACAGGATTTTGACGTCATCCATCTGTCAGACAGGCGTTAACAAAATGGCCTTCTGCGCTTATAAAGACCGCCCTCCAAGGCGCGTGCTAGAGCTTCTGGTACGTCCGTGCTGCAAAATTCGTGGAAGCTTTGCTTATGATCGATCTCGCATCCTGGAACCTCAGCGTTCCCGTTGGTAACCCGCCGTACACCGTTGAAACAGCCAAACTGGTGAAGGGTTTCAAGGATCAATACTTCCATTCCGACACCGGCACCCTGTTTTTCTGGTCCCCGGTGACCGGCACGAAAACCGAAAACGCGAAATATCCGCGCACCGAACTGAGGGAAACCTACAGCAACGGCACCCTGAAAAACTGGTACTACCCGGACGCCGACAACTCCCTGCGTGCCACCCTGGCGGTGAACCAGGTACCGAGCTCGGGCAAAATCGTAATCGGCCAGATCCACGCCTATGAAAGCCAGAAGCCCATGGTCAAGGTCGAATACCAGTACAAGACCAGCAGCAAGACCGGCAACATCGTCGCCAAAGTGCGCATGCACCCTGATGATGGCGAAGGCCGCGTGATCACCATCGCCACCGGCGTGAAGCTGGATCACGAGTTCTCCTACCTCATCCATCTGAGCCCCGGCGGTGCGCTGGGCATCAGTGCCGCGGGTTATCAATGGGACACCAACATCAGCGCCACGTGGCGCGTCAAACCGTTGTACTTCAAGGCCGGCGTTTATGTGCAGGACAACACCGGGTACACCAGTGAAGGTGGGAAAGTGACGTTCAGCAAGCTGGATATTGATCACGACAAATAGCCAACCTCAACCTGCAGCCCCCATGCAGCTAATACTGTTCAGTTAAGTGCCTGCACCGACAATTGTGGCGAGGGGATTTATCCCCGTTGGGCTGCGCAGCAGCCCCAAACCCTGCCACCGCATTCTCGCTGACACACCTCACCGCCCGATTTACGACGGCTGCGCCGCCGAACGGGGGCAAGCCCCCTCGCCACAGCGCCCTGCATCTGACGGCCTGCACTAGCTTCCCCCAGTGTGTGCTTCGAGTGCCCACTTTGCTTCGACTACCAAGACAACTCTATTCAGATGACAAGGCTAAATCACCTGTAATAATTGACAGGTTTTAATACTTTTTTGCGATAAAAAAACCCGCATTTCTGCGGGTTTTTTTGTGCAAATAAAACGCTGAAGTCTTAGTTAACCTTGGCGTTCAACTCACCCTTCAGATAACGCTGATACATCGCTTCCAACGAGATCGGCTTGATCTTCGAAGCGTTGCCGGCAGTGCCGAACGCTTCATAACGAGCGATACACACATCACGCATCGCCGTCACAGTCGCGCCGAAGAACTTACGCGGATCGAACTCGCTAGGATTGGTAGCCATCAGGCGACGCATCGCACCGGTGGACGCCAGACGCAGGTCGGTGTCGATGTTGACCTTGCGCACGCCGTGCTTGATGCCTTCAACGATCTCTTCAACCGGTACGCCGTAGGTTTCTTTGATGTCGCCGCCGTACTGGTTGATGATCGCCAGCCACTCTTGCGGAACCGAAGACGAACCGTGCATCACCAGGTGGGTGTTAGGGATGCGTTTGTGGATTTCCTTGATGCGGTCGATCGCCAGCACGTCGCCGGTAGGCGGCTTGGTGAACTTGTACGCGCCGTGGCTGGTGCCGATGGCAATGGCCAGGGCGTCGACCTGGGTGCGCTTGACGAAGTCAGCGGCTTCTTCCGGGTCGGTCAGCATCTGGCTGTGATCCAGAACGCCTTCGGCGCCGATGCCGTCTTCTTCACCGGCCATGCCGGTTTCCAGCGAACCCAGGCAGCCCAGCTCGCCTTCTACCGAAACGCCGCAGGCGTGAGCCATGGCTACGGTTTGTTGGGTAACGCGGACGTTGTAGTCGTAGTCGGTCGGGGTCTTGCCGTCTTCGCCGAGGGAACCGTCCATCATTACCGAGCTGAAGCCCAGCTGGATCGAACGCTGGCAGACGTCAGGGCTGGTGCCGTGGTCCTGGTGCATGCACACCGGGATGTGCGGGAATTCTTCGATTGCCGCCAGGATCAAGTGACGCAGGAACGGTGCACCGGCGTATTTGCGAGCACCGGCCGAAGCCTGGACGATCACCGGGGAGTCAGTCTTGTCAGCGGCTTCCATGATGGCGCGCATCTGCTCAAGGTTGTTGACGTTGAAGGCTGGAACGCCGTAGCCGAACTCGGCTGCGTGGTCCAGCATCTGGCGCATGCTGATAAGTGCCATTGTGTGTGTCTCTCCCGGTTTGGGTCGTTAATCGTGCCAGCCTGCCGGAGCGGCGGCGGCTATTCAAGTTTTTGCAGATCGGGGGTTGGTCCGGTCCGCTCATTCGGTATCGCCTAAATCTCTACAAGCCATCGAATTCCTGTAGGAGCGAAGCTTGCTCGCGAAAGCGGTTTAACTGGCAGCACATGTGTTGAATGTGATGACTTCGCGAGCAAGCTTCGCTCCTACAGGTTTCGCACAAGCCTTCAATTACTGCGCATTGCAGCCGCGGCCGATCAAATCGTTGGTGGCGACCCAGTACACCAGGCCTTCCTCACCTTTTACGTGAAACGCCAACATGTCGTTGCTGTACAGCGAACCTTCGGCGCCCGGCTCAAGCTTCAGGCGATAGACCTGATCGGCCCCGCCGAGGCGAACGTCGACGGCCTTGCGGCTGTCGTCGGTGTAGCGCCAAACCACTTTGGCCTGGCTATCGCAGGTCCAGGTGGTCCAGCTGTCCGTCGATTCGGCAGGCTTGAACAGGTTGAAATTCGAGCAACCTGCCAGCAGTGCCAGCGCCGTAATGGCGATAAAACCTTTCATCCGTGTTCCTCGACTGACGGCGCACGCCGTCAGCCCTGAGTAAAGAGTCAGACCCGTCAAGGGCAGCCATGTTCCTTGGCGGGTGTCTGTGCCTCGTATTTGTCCAGGCCATCAGGCCCGGAACGCTTGTTGATCACCGGGTTGGTTTCGGCTTGCCAGTCCGCCTGGTAGCAGCCTTTTTCCACCGATTGCGGCGCGGGGTCCGGCTTGGCTTTCGGGTTACTCCCGCAAGCCACCAGCATACCCGCAGCGATCAACAGCGCTAATGCCTTGACCATCTGAACACTCCTTTGCCTGGTCAAATGGGTGACCTCAGGCCTTGGCACGGCTTTCCAGGACTTCAACGGCCGGCAGAACCTTGCCTTCGACGAATTCAAGGAACGCGCCGCCACCGGTAGAAATGTAGGAGATCTGATCGGCAACGCCATATTTGTCGATGGCCGCCAGAGTGTCGCCGCCGCCCGCGATCGAAAACGCCGAGCTCTCCGCGATGGCCTGGGCCAGCACCTTGGTGCCGTTACCGAACTGGTCGAATTCAAACACGCCCACCGGGCCGTTCCACAGAATGGTCTTGGACGACTTCAACAGCTCGGCGAAATTCGCCGCGGTCTGTGGGCCGATGTCCAGGATCATGTCGTCTGCCGCCACATCGGCGATCAGCTTGACGGTGGCGGTGGCGCTTTCGGCGAATTCCTTGGCCACGACCACATCGACCGGCAGAGGCACGCTGACCTTGGCGGCGATTTCACGAGCGGTGTCCAGCAGATCAGGTTCGTACAGGGACTTGCCGACCGGGTGACCGGCAGCGGCCAGGAAGGTGTTGGCAATGCCGCCGCCGACGATCAGCTGGTTGCAGATCTGGCTGAGGCTGTTGAGCACGTCGAGTTTCGTCGACACCTTGGAGCCAGCGACGATGGCCGCCATTGGCTGTGCCGGAGCGCCGAGGGCTTTGCCCAGTGCGTCGAGTTCAGCGGCCAGCAGCGGGCCAGCGGCAGCGACTTTGGCGAACTTGGCCACGCCGTGGGTCGAACCCTCGGCGCGGTGAGCGGTGCCGAAGGCGTCCATCACGAACACGTCGCACAGGGCGGCGTATTGCTGGGCCAGTTCGTCAGCGTTCTTTTTCTCGCCCTTGTTGAAGCGCACGTTTTCGAACAGCACGATATCGCCGGCCTTCACGTCAACGCCGTTCAGGTAGTCAGCCACTAGCGGCACTTCGCGACCCAAGGCCTTGCTCAGGTAGTCGGCGACAGGCTTGAGGCTGTTCTCGGCCGAGAACTCGCCTTCGGTCGGACGGCCAAGGTGCGAGCAGACCATCACGGCCGCGCCTTTTTCCAGGGCCAGCTTGATGGTCGGCAGCGAAGCCAGGATTCGCGCATCGCTGGTGACTACACCGTCCTTGACTGGGACGTTGAGGTCTTCGCGGATCAATACGCGCTTACCTTGCAGATCGAGGTCGGACATCTTCAACACGGTCATGGGTCGCACTTCCTACGGTTTTTTTGAAGTCGCTGTTTGCAGATAGTGTTCTGCAACATCCAGCATTCGGTTGGCAAAACCCCATTCGTTGTCGAACCAGGCCAGGATGTTCACCAGCCGTGGGCCGGAAACTCGGGTCTGACTGGCATCGACGATGGCCGAATGTGGGTCATGGTTGAAATCACAACTGGCGTGAGGCAACTCGGTGTAGGCCAGCAGGCCTTTGAGCGGGCCGCTGGTGGCAGCCTCGCGCAGAATCCGGTTGACCTCGGTGGCGTCGGTGTCGCTGACGGTCTGCATCGTAATGTCGAGGCAAGACACGTTCACCGTCGGCACCCGCACGGCTTTGGCCTGAATTCGCCCGGCAAGTTCCGGCAACAGGCGTTCGATGCCGCGCGCCAGACCAGTGGACACCGGGATCACCGACTGAAACGCCGAACGGGTGCGGCGCAGGTCTTCGTGATGATAGGCGTCTATGACGGGCTGATCGTTCATCGCCGAGTGGATGGTGGTGATCGACACGTATTCCAGACCAATGGCCTGATCCAGCAGGCGCAACAGCGGCACACCGCAATTGGTGGTGCAGGAGGCGTTGGACACCAGCAGTTCTTCGCCGGTCAGGCAATCCTGGTTCACGCCGTAAACGATGGTGGCGTCGACATCCGCCTCGCTGGCCATCGGCTGGGAAAACAGCACGCGCGGGGCGCCGGCGTCGAGGAAACGCTGGCCATCTTCGCGGGTGTGGTAAGCGCCGGAGCACTCCAGCACCAGATCGACGCCGAGCGACGCCCAATCGATGCCTTCGGGGGTGGCACTGCGCAGGACCTTCACGCAGTCGCCATTAATATGCAGACAATCGCCCTCGACTCTCACTTCGCCGGGAAAACGCCCGTGCGTGGAGTCGAAGCGTGTCAGGTATTCGATGCTGGCCATGTCGGCCAGATCGTTGATCGCGACAATCTCAAACCCGGCCTTCTCGCCTCGCTCGAACAACGCACGCAAGACGCAACGACCAATCCGGCCGTAGCCGTTGAGTGCAACTTTGTAGGGACGCGGTTGAGGCATGGGGTTCTCGATTACCGTGGTGAATCCGTTATTGCAACGTTGACCGAACCACCGTCTTCGCGAGCAAGCCCGCTCCCACAGGGGAATGCATTCCAATGTGGGAGCGGGCTTGCTCGCGAAGGCGGCAGTCCGGACGACGCAACTTCTGGATCAGTCTTCCAGCAGCTCTTCAGCCTGACCCAGGATGTTTTCCAGGGTGAAGCCGAACTCTTCGAACAAGGCTGGCGCAGGCGCCGACTCACCGTAGGTGGTCATGCCGATGACGCGGCCTTCCAGGCCCACGTACTTGTACCAGTAGTCCGCGTGAGCGGCTTCGATGGCGATACGGGCGCTGACCTGCAACGGCAGAACCGCTTGCTTGTAGCCAGCGTCCTGGGCATCGAACACGCTGGTGCAAGGCATCGAGACAACGCGCACCTTGCGACCCTGCTCGGTCAGCTTGTCGTAAGCCTGAACCGCCAGACCCACTTCCGAACCGGTGGCGATCAGGATCAGCTCAGGCTCACCTGCGCAATCCTTCAGCACGTAACCGCCACGGGAGATCTCTTCGATCTGGATCGCATTGCGGGTTTGGTGCTGCAGGTTCTGACGCGAGAAAATCAGGGCCGAAGGACCGTCGTTGCGCTCCAGGGCGAACTTCCAGGCCACTGCTGATTCAACGGCATCGGCTGGACGCCAGGTGTCGAGGTTCGGCGTGCTGCGCAGGCTGGTCAGTTGCTCGATCGGCTGGTGAGTCGGGCCGTCTTCGCCCAGACCGATGGAGTCGTGGGTGTAGACGAACAGCACGCGCTTCTTCATCAGCGAGGCCATGCGCACGGCGTTGCGGGCGTATTCCATAAACATCAGGAACGTCGCGCCGTAAGGCACCAGACCGCCGTGCAAAGCCACGCCGTTCATGATCGCGCTCATGCCGAACTCGCGAACGCCGTAGTACACGTAGTTGCCGCTGGCGTCTTCGGCGGTAACACCTTTGCAACCTTTCCACAGGGTCAGGTTGGAACCGGCCAGGTCAGCGGAGCCGCCGAGGAATTCCGGCAGCATCGGGCCGTAGGCATTCAGGGCGTTCTGGCTGGCTTTACGGCTGGCGATGGTTTCGCCCTTGGCCGCGACTTCAGCAATATAAGCAGACGCTTTTTCAGCGAAGTCGGCCGGCAGCTCGCCGCTCAGACGACGGATCAGCTCGTTGGCCAGCTCAGGGAATGCTGCGGAGTAAGCAGCGAAACGCTGATCCCACTCGGCTTCAACGGCGCGACCGGCTTCCTTGGCGTCCCACTCGGCGTAGATGTCGGCCGGGATTTCGAACGGACCGTGGTTCCACTTCAACGCAGTGCGGGTCAGCGCGATTTCCGCGTCACCCAACGGGGCGCCGTGGCAGTCTTCTTTACCTTGCTTGTTCGGCGAACCGAAACCGATGGTGGTCTTGCAGCAGATCAGGGTTGGCTGCGCGCTTTTGCGTGCAGTGTCGATGGCGATCTTGATCTCTTCCGGATCATGACCGTCGACGTTGCGGATCACCTGCCAGTTGTAGGCTTCGAAACGCTTAGGGGTGTCATCGGTGAACCAGCCTTCGACTTCGCCGTCGATGGAGATGCCGTTGTCATCGTAGAAGGCGATCAGTTTACCCAGGCCCAAAGTACCGGCCAGGGAGCCGACTTCATGGGAAATGCCTTCCATCATGCAGCCATCACCCAGGAACACGTAGGTGTGGTGATCGACAACGTTGTGGCCCGGACGGTTGAACTGCGCCGCCAGGACTTTTTCTGCCAGGGCGAAACCCACGGCGTTGGCCAGGCCCTGACCCAGTGGACCGGTGGTGGTTTCGACGCCAGGGGTGTAGCCGAATTCCGGGTGGCCCGGGGTGCGGCTGTGCAGCTGGCGGAAGTTTTTCAGGTCATCGATCGACAGGTCATAACCGGTCAGGTGCAGCAGCGAGTAGATCAGCATCGAACCGTGACCGTTGGACAGCACGAAGCGGTCACGGTCGGCGAACGATGGATTGCTCGGGTTGTGCTTCAGGTAGTCACGCCAAAGTACTTCGGCGATATCCGCCATACCCATAGGGGCACCGGGATGGCCGCTGTTGGCTTTTTGCACGGCATCCATGCTGAGGGCACGAATGGCGTTGGCACGCTCACGACGGCTGGGCATCGCTGTTCTCCTGCGGATATTGAATCGAGAGTGAATAAAACGAAACGGAAAAAAGGCGAGCATTTTCCCTCACCGACCCGCCTCGGGGCAATGACAGATAGTCATCTGAAGGCGTTTTTCCGGTGGATAAAGTCGCATTCGCCTGGTGAAACCTTTCCGCTGACGATTTGTAGAGTGACCCTTTCCCCGAGAAGTGCCATCTATCGAGCAATATCAAAACTTTTTGATATTGCTCTTGCGGGGATTTCTGACCATCACTAGACTGCTGGCCCTATGAATTTACGCGTGCCTTCCATTCAACATGACGAGTGCGATGAGCTGGCGGCCCTGTGCAAGGCCGGCGGCGATCCTCTGCGGCTGAATGTATTGCGCGCGCTGGCCAACGATTCGTTCGGCGTACTGGAACTGGCGCAGATCTTCGGCATCGGCCAGTCGGGCATGAGCCATCACCTCAAGGTGCTGGCCCAGGCCGACCTGGTGGCGACCCGTCGTGAAGGCAATGCGATTTTCTACCGTCGCGCCCTGCCCCACACCGACCTGCTGGGCGGCAAGCTGCATGCCGCATTGCTCGAAGAAGTGGACAACCTGACCCTGCCTGCCGATGTGCAGTCGCGGATCGGTCAGGTCCACGGGCAACGGGCGGCGGCCAGCCAGGATTTTTTCTCACGGGTCGCGGAGAAGTTTCGCGCTCAGCAGGACTTGATTGCCGGCCTGCCGCAGTACCGCGAAAGCGTGGTGGCGTTGCTCGACAAACTGAGCTTCAGTGAAGGGGCCACGGCCATTGAAGTCGGCCCTGGGGACGGCGCTTTTCTGCCGGAACTGGCGCGCCGTTTCACGCATGTCACGGCGCTGGACAACAGCGCGGCGATGCTCGAACTGGCGCGCCAGGTCTGCGAACGTGAAGCGCTGGCTAACGTCAGCCTGCAACTGGCCGATGCATTGAACGGTGTCAGCCTCAAGGCCGACTGCGTTGTACTGAACATGGTGCTGCACCACTTTGCCGCACCGGCCGATGCGCTCAAGCACATGGCCGACTTGCTGCAACCGGGCGGTAGCCTGCTCGTGACAGAGTTATGTAGCCACAACCAGAGTTGGGCCAGGGAGGCCTGCGGTGATCTCTGGTTGGGGTTTGAACAGGACGATCTGGCCCGTTGGGCCACCGCTGCGGGACTCGTTCCCGGGGAAAGCCTCTATGTAGGCTTACGTAATGGTTTCCAGATTCAGGTCCGCCACTTTCAGCGGCCAGCTGGCGACACTCACCATCGGTAAATTCAGGAAAAAATCGAGATGAGCGAATACTCCCTCTTCACCTCCGAGTCCGTGTCCGAAGGGCATCCGGACAAAATCGCCGACCAGATTTCCGATGCGGTGCTGGACGCCATCATTGCTGAAGACAAGTTCGCCCGTGTGGCGTGCGAGACGCTGGTAAAAACCGGCGTGGCAATCATCGCAGGTGAAGTCACCACGTCGGCCTGGGTCGACCTGGAAGAAATCGTGCGTAACGTCATTCTGGACATCGGCTACAACAGCTCCGATGTCGGCTTCGACGGCGCCACTTGCGGCGTGATGAACATCATCGGCAAGCAGTCCCCTGACATCAACCAGGGCGTCGACCGTGCCAAGCCTGAAGATCAGGGCGCCGGCGACCAGGGCCTGATGTTCGGCTACGCCAGCAACGAAACCGACGTGCTGATGCCAGCACCGATCACCTTCTCGCACCAACTGGTTCAGCGCCAGGCCGAAGCCCGTAAATCCGGCCTGCTGCCTTGGCTGCGCCCGGACGCCAAGTCGCAAGTGACTTGCCGTTACGAAGGCGGCAAGGTTGTCGGTATCGACGCCGTTGTACTGTCGACCCAGCACAACCCTGAAGTGTCGTACAAAGACCTGCGCGAAGGCGTGATGGAGCTGATCGTCAAGCACGTGTTGCCTGCCGAACTGCTGACCAAAGACACCCAGTTCCACATCAACCCGACCGGCCAGTTCATCATCGGTGGCCCGGTAGGCGACTGCGGTCTGACCGGTCGCAAGATCATCGTCGACAGCTACGGCGGCATGGCCCGTCACGGCGGCGGCGCGTTCTCCGGTAAAGATCCATCGAAGGTTGACCGTTCGGCGGCCTACGCCGGTCGTTACGTCGCCAAGAACATCGTTGCTGCCGGCCTGGCCGAGCGCTGCGAGATTCAGGTTTCCTACGCGATCGGTGTTGCCCAGCCGACTTCGATCTCGTTGAACACCTTCGGCACCGGCAAAATCAGCGACGACAAAATCGTCAAACTGGTTCGCGAAGTGTTCGACCTGCGCCCATACGCAATCACCACCATGCTCGACCTGCTGCACCCGATGTACCAGGAAACCGCTGCGTACGGCCACTTCGGTCGCACCCCGGCGACCAAGACTGTTGGCGAAGACACCTTCACCACGTTCACCTGGGAAAAAACCGACCGCGCCGACGACCTGCGTTCGGCTGCCGGTCTGTAAGACTTCCCCGGCGGTACCAAAAGCCCCGCACGGTTCGCCGTGCGGGGCTTTTTATTGGCTTTCGCTTGGGGCCATCAGAAACAACAGGCAAAACTCCCATACTTCTCCCCGGAAAATACTGACTAGCCTTCAAGCATTCCAATTGAGCAAGGATGCTCACGATGCTTCTGCGCCTGTTTTCCGCTGTCTGTCTGGCTTTGATCAGCCTGGGTTCGAACGCTGCCGAGTGTCCAGACTGGTCGCCAGCCCGTGCGGCGGACGAGATCAAAACCCTGCAAAAACAAATCGACCTTTGGGACGACAGCTATCACAGCCGTGGCCACTCATTGGTCACCGACGAACTCTACGATCAGTCTCGTACCCAGCTGACCGATTGGCGCAAGTGCTTTAACGCAGGCCCGGCATCCGAGCCTTTGCGCACGGCTGGCGGCAAGATTACCCACCCCATTGCCCACACGGGCCTGGAAAAACTCCGTGATGGTCGCGCGGTCGAGCACTGGCTGCGCGATCGCAAGGACATCTGGATACAACCCAAGGTCGACGGCGTGGCCGTGACGCTGGTCTATCGCAACGGCGTGTTGCATCAGGCGATCAGTCGCGGAGATGGCATGAACGGACAGGACTGGACTGCCTCGGCACGCCTGATCCCCTTTATCCCCCGACAACTGGCGCAACCCGTGGATTTGCTTGTGCAGGGCGAACTCTACTGGCGCCTGATCGACCATGTACAAGCCAAGGCCGGCAGCCTCAATGCCCGTTCTACGGTAGCCGGCTTGATGGCCCGCAAGGAACTCACCCCTGAGCAAGCGGCTGGCATCGGGCTGTTTATCTGGGATTGGCCGCAAGGCCCGGCCAGCCCGCCCGCCCGTGTCGCGGCGCTGGAGGAACTGGGGCTGCCGAGCACCGCGCCTTACAGCCAGTCGGTCCAGACGTTCGCCGATGCCGAACGTTGGCGCGATCACTGGTACCGCTCGCCGTTACCCTTTGCCAGCGACGGTGTCGTCCTGCGCCAGAGTCGACGCCCCTCGGCCGAGCACTGGCAGGCAAAAACGCCCTACTGGGCCGTCGCCTGGAAATACCCTTTTGCCCAAGCGCTGGCCGAGGTGAGAACAGTCGATTTCAAGGTCGGTCGTACCGGACGGATCACGCCGGTGCTGGAGCTGAAACCGGTGACGCTCGATGACCGGCAGATCAAACGCGTGAGCGTCAGCTCCCTTCAACGCTGGGAGAAACTGGATATCCGCCCCGGCGATCAGGTGTCCATCAGCCTGGCGGGACTGACCATTCCCAGGCTCGACGGCGTGGTTCTGCGCGCCGCCGAACGCGCCAAATTAAACATACCGTTGGCGGCAGACTTCCATCCTTTGAGTTGCTGGCAGCCGACGCCAGGCTGCGAAAGCCAATTCCTCGCGCGACTGGCCTGGCTCAGTGGCAAGCAAGGACTGGCCTTGCCTCATGTCGGTCCCGGCACGTGGGAGAAACTTCTCGAAACAGGCCGCTTGAACGGCCTGCTGGATTGGTTGACCCTCGATGCTCAAGAGCTTGCTAACATTGACGGCTTCGGCGAGCGAAGCACGACTCGTCTTTTAAACAGCTTCAACAGCGCCCGCGAACGCCCTTTTGTTCGCTGGCTCAAAGCCCTGGGACTACCACCGACCGGTCAGGCGCAGCTTGCCGATTCATGGCAGGAACTGGCACTACGCGACACCGAACAATGGCAGGCCGAAGCCGGCATCGGCCCAGGACGCGCGGCGCAATTGAGCGCATTCTTCCGCGACCCGCAGGTCCTGGCCTTGAGCGACACATTACGTGCGGCGGGGATCGACGGTTTTTAGCGACCGCCCATGCTCGCCCACCTGGGAACCCAAAGGTGCCGACGAGCTCAAACGCCCATCGTCACAACGACCCGACTGCATTTGCACATGGAGCTTCTATGAAATTTCTTTCACCACTCGCCCTGCTGACGCTTTGCGGTGTGATGGCCGCTCCGCTGATGGCCGCCGAAGAGGCCCCGGGGCTGACCGGTTGCGCCGCCAAGAAACAGGGCATCATCAACCAGATCGAACTGGCCAAGTCCCACGGCAACGCCGATCAGCAGGCGGGCCTGGAAACGGCCCTGAGTGAAGTCACCGCTCATTGCACCGATGCTTCACTGAAGAAGGAACGGGAAAACAAGGTCCTCGACGCCAAGCATGAAGTCAGCCAGCGTCAGGCAGACCTGGACAAAGCCATGAAGAAAGGCGATCCCGAGAGGATCAACAAACGCAAAGACAAACTCGCCGAGTCCCGCAAGGAGTTGCAGGACGCGCTGGATGAGCTGGATAAGTAATCCGGGGATAAAGAACTTTTGTGGCGAGGGGGTTTACCCCCGCTCGGCGGCGTAGCCGTCGTAGAACAGGCAATTGCGGTCTGTCTGACTAACCGTGTTTGGGGCCGCTTCGCAGCCCAACGGAGCGGTGCGACGTTTCGCTTAATCCCCTCACCACAGATATCAGGTTTCCAGCTAGTGATCCCGAAACTCTTTATGACAGGCACTGCAGGCATCTTCGACTTTCTGCACCGCCGGCCCGAGGTTACTGGCTTTGTAAGGCTGGACCTTGCTGGCAATCACCAATTCACCGGTACTGGCTTCAAGGGTACGAGCCATTTCCTGAAAGCGTGCCTGCTTCTGCCAGACATCGCTCTTGGCACTGGTGTGATCTTCTTCGCGCACTTGCGGGAAATGTTTCCACGGCTCATGGGACAGCGCATCGAGCTTCACCGCGCCGTCAGCGAACTTCGGACCGTCGAACGGAATGCGGCCGCGCAACATGCCGCCCAGGTCTTCGCCGGTCTTGAGCATTTGCTTGAAGATCGCCTTGCGCTGACCCAGTGGCGAGTTCGGGTCGACACCGCCACACGCAGACAACGTCAGGCAGGCCAGCAGTACAACGGAAAGTCTTTTGAAAGTCATGGTGGCTTCAGGTCACTGGAAACGGCGGCCAGTATCCTCGCGTCACCGACAAAGACCAATAGCCCTATTATCAATACGGGTTGTTCGAGCGCATGGAGCCCTCGCGCAACCGGCAAAGGAATTACTCCATGAACAGCCTTTTCAAGGCATGGCGTCATCGCCTCGCCTGGACCCTCCCGATAGTGGCCGTGCTCGCAGGCTGCACTGGCGGTGACAACAACAAACCGAAAACCCACGCGCTGGCGACGTATTCCAGCGCCACCTGGGAAGCACTGCCAGCAGTGTCCGATACCGATCTGGTCGCCGGTTTCGGATCGTGGCGTAGCGCCTGCACCCGACTCAAGGCCGATCCGGTCTGGGGCCCGACCTGCGCCGCTGCCGCCAACGTGCCGCAAACCGCCAACGACATTCGTGGCTTCCTCAAACAGAACCTCGACGTCTATGGCCTGCGCGCCGCCAACGACAATCCCAACGGGTTGATCACCGGTTACTACGAGCCGGTCTACCCCGGCAGCCTGACCCAGACTGCAGCCGCGAATATTCCGGTGTATGGCGTGCCCGAAGACATGATCATCGTCTCCCTGGACAGTATTTACCCGGAGCTCAAAGGCAAACGCCTGCGCGGACGACTCGAAGGTCGTGTGCTCAAGCCTTACGACGATGCGGCAACAATTGAAACCAAGGGGGTAAAGGCGCCGGTGGTAGCGTGGTTGACCGACCCGATGAACCTGCAATTCCTGCAAATCCAGGGCTCGGGACGCATCCAGCTCAATGACGGCCGCCAGTTGCGCATCGCGTATGCCGACCAGAATGGCCACCCCTATCGACCGATCGGTCGTTGGCTGGTGGAACAAGGCGAGCTGAAAAAAGAAGACGTGACCATGGGTGCGATCAGCAACTGGGCCAAGGCCAATCCGACGCGCATTCCAGAACTGCTCGGCAGCAATCCCAGCTATGTGTTCTTCACCCGCAACCCCGACAGCAACGAAGGTCCTCGTGGCTCGCTGAATGTTCCTTTGACCGCAGGCTATAGCGCCGCCGTGGACCGCAAAGTGATTCCGCTGGGCAGTCTGATGTGGTTATCCACGACGCGGCCCGACGGCACGGCTTTGGTTCGCCCGGTGGCGGCCCAGGACACCGGTGGCGCGATTGCCGGTGAAGTTCGGGCGGATCTGTTCTGGGGAACCGGGGAAGCGGCCGGGCAACTGGCCGGCGACATGAAACAGCAGGGGCAGATCTGGATGTTATGGCCCAAAGGTGCGGCATTGCCGCAAGTGCCTCAGGTGGCAGATGCGGTTAAAGCCAATCCTTGAGTTCTGCTGCGGCTGATAGATAGCTTTCGCGAGCAAGCCCGCTCCCACATTGATTTGTGAACGACGCAAATCCAATGCGGGTGCGGGCTTGCTCGCGAAGGTGCCAATACAAACACTGCAGATCCGTCAGACAGAAACCACAAAGAAACTGACGATCAACCCCAACCCCACAAACCACAACAACGACCGCAAGATATGCCAGTCCGCCAGGTAGCAAATGATGTACAGCAACCGGCTGGTGATAAACAAAACCGACAACACATTGATGGTCACCAGCTCGGCATTGCCAGCCAGGTGCGCCACGATCACCGCCGCAGCGAACGCCGGGGTGATTTCAAAACTGTTCAGTTGCGCTGCATGCGCGCGCCTGCCCAAACCCTCCAGCGAATCGAGAAAGTCCCGGGGATCATGGTTGTCTTCCAGCCTGTAACCGCCAACGATCTTGGCCACGGCCGTGCACAGGTAAGGCAGGAAAATCGCGATCAAAATGCACCACAAAGCAACCGTCATAAAGTCATCCCTTCTTCAAGTTTCATGCGTCGAGTTTTCGTCGACGGTGAGCCAGTCAAAACTTCATCACCAACATGCCGATCAACACCAGCCCGCAGGCCAGGAGCCGTGGTCGGCCGAAAGGTTCTTTCAGGTAGCGCATGCCAAACAACACCACCAGAATCACGCTGATCTCGCGCAATGCCGCCGCCTCGGCGATCGACCCCAGCTGCATCGCCCACAGCACCAGAGCGTAGCTGAACAAAACACAAAATCCGACCGCCAATCCCAGCCGCCACTGCTCACGCCAGAACAGCATGAACGCCGGCCGCTTGCGCACCAGTGCCAGTAACGGAAAGGGCCAGGCACTGAGCAACGTCACCCAGACCAGATAATCCAGCGGATGCGACCAGCGCCGCAGTGCCTGGCCGTCGATAAAGGTGTAGCAGCCGATGCACAGCCCGATCAGCGCCACCACCGGCAGCATCGACCACGGCAAACGTGCGCCGCCACCGCCCTGCCACAGCAAGCACAGCATGCCGAACGGGATCAGCAGAATGCCGAAGATCTGCTGATGGGTCAGCACTTCTCCGGCAAAGATCAGCGTCAGGGCCAGCACCACCAGCGGCGACAGTCCGCGCATCAATGGGTAGACCAGCCCCAGATCGCCGACCCGATAGGCCTGAATCAGCAAATAGCGATAGAGCAACTCGAAGGCCGCCGACGCCAGGATCCACGGCCAGATTTCAATCGGCGGCAACGCCACGAACGGCAGCATCAGGGCGACAAACAACATCGCCACGCTGTCCATGCAGGCCACGACCAACAACCGTTCCGCACTGAATTTGATCAGCGTATTCCACGCCGCGTGCAACAGCGCCGCCACCAACACCAAAGCCGTCGCAAGCACGGCACGCTCCTTTTGTTCGTCATCATCACCTTGCAGGAGCACGGCTTGCCGGCGAAGGCGATTTCAAGAACGCCTTCGCCGGCAAGCCGTACTCCTACAGGGACGGGAGGGATAATTGATTCGCCATATGTCAGCAGCTGTTTATACTGCAAGCGACCACGCCGCACTCAGTTGCGCACAGACTAATTCCAATAATTTCTGCCTCTGTCCGTTCTCCTCGAGAACGGTCTTCGGCATGCGTATGCCTGATCACAGCGTCAAGACTACCGACAGAGACCTTGCGCATGCCACTCGCTTTGCTTGCCCTCGCTGTTGCCGCGTTCGGCATCGGCACCACTGAATTCGTCATCATGGGCCTGCTGCCCGACGTCGCTCGCGACCTTGCCGTGAGCATTCCCGACGCCGGCCTGCTGATCACCGGCTACGCCCTGGGCGTGGTGTTCGGCGCACCGATCCTCGCGGTCGGCACCGCCAATATGCCGCGCAAAGCCACGCTGTTGGGCATGACGCTGATGTTTATCCTCGGCAACATCCTCTGCGCCCTCGCGCCGAACTACGCCACGTTGATGGCCGCGCGAGTGATTACCGCACTGTGTCACGGCGCATTTTTCGGCATTGGTTCAGTGGTTGCTGCCGGCCTGGTGGCCCCGAACAAACGAGCCCAGGCGATTGCCATGATGTTCACCGGTCTCACGCTGGCCAACGTGCTGGGCGTGCCGTTGGGCACCGCGCTCGGGCAATACGCCGGTTGGCGTTCGACGTTCTGGGCGGTGTCGGTGATCGGTGTGATTGCCGCCATTGCTCAATGGGTCTGGTTGCCGAAAGACATCGCCATGGACAAGGCCAACCTGGCCAGCGAGTTCAAAGTGCTGGGCAAGGTCAATGTGCTGCTGGCCCTGGGCATGAGCGTATTGGCATCGACCAGTCTGTTCAGCGTGTTCACCTACATCGCGCCGATCCTGCAGGACATCACCGGCGTCAGCCCCCATGGCGTGACCCTCATGTTGCTGTTGTTTGGCGTGGGCTTGACGGCGGGCAGCATGCTCGGTGGTCGATTGGCAGACAGCCGCTTGCTGCCTTCGCTGGTGGGCATGGCACTGGCCGTGGTGCTGGTGCTGGCCGCGTTCACGCAGACCAGTCACTCGGTCATCCCGGCGGCGATTACGTTGGTGCTGTGGGGGATTTTTGCCTTTGCGCTGTGCCCGATCCTGCAGCTGCTGATTATTGATCAGGCCCATGAAGCGCCGAATCTGGGTTCGACGTTGAACCAGAGTGCATTCAACCTCGGCAACGCGGCGGGTGCGTGGATTGGCGGGCTTGTAGTCGCCAGCGGCGCGGACCTGGCGGACTTGCCGTGGACCGGCGCGCTGGTCAGTGGTTTGACGGTGCTGGCGGCGTTGTTTTTCATCTATCTGCAACGGCGCAGTACCGCTGCGTTGATCCCTGAAAAATAACCGCATGGCACCGGCAGGCCGAGCGAATTGATACCTCGCCTCGGCCTTATCGCCTGACGTCCTCGTCAGCGGTCGGCCTGGCTTCGCTTCCCTTCTCTTTCGGCGCGCCGCTTTCACTGCGAATCTGCGCATGGCTGATCAGCGCAAAAATAAAACTGCCGCCGATGATATTCCCCACCAGCGTCGGCCCGGCGAACACCAGCCAGAAGTCCTTCCACGGCAGTTCCCCGGCAAACACCAGATACGAAACCTCGGCCGAACCGACCACGATGTGGGTGAAGTCCCCCAGCGCCATGAAGTAGGTGATAAGGATGATGATCCACATCTTGGCGCTCTCCATGGACGGGATCATCCAGACCATGGTCGCGATCATCCAGCCCGAGACGATGCCCTTGGCGAACATCTGGCTGGCATCGTTTTCCATGACCTTGCGGCCGATGTCGAGGAAGGCCAGGTCGGTCTTGCTGTCGAAAATCGGCAGATGCAGCATCACATACGCCACCAGCAAGGTGCCGCAGAGGTTGCCCACCAACACCACCGACCACAATCGCAGTAACCGGCCGAAGTTACCCAGAGTCGGCTTGCTCATGATCGGCAGTACGGCCGTCAGGGTGTTTTCGGTGAACAGTTGCTGGCGGGCGAGGATCACCGCGAGAAAACCGGCGCAATAGCCGAAACTGGCGATGACCTTGAAACCTTCGGCGTCGGGCAGGCGGGAATTGAGCAATCCCATGGCCATCAGCGAGAGTCCCATGGTCAGGCCGGCGGCGAGGGCCGACCACCAGAGCGCGGCGATGCTGCGTTCAAGCTCCTGATCGCCCTGAGTGCGGATGATTTCATGCAGGACCGCCGCGCGCGGAGGCTGATTCTTGTCGACTTCGTGCTGCTCTTTCGCCGAGAGGTCGGGGGTCTTGCCTTCTTTTTGCGTGTCCATTGAAGCTCCTGAACCTTGGCGTGTCTTGTAGGTACGACACGTGGGGGCCGGGAGCGTTCTGTAGGAGCCAGCATTACTCGCGGATGCCATCATCCTGAAACTGATCTTTGACGTACTTGATCTCGGTCCGGCCATGGGGCGCGGGCAGGCCGTCTTCACCGAGGTTGACGAAGACCATCTTCTCCACCGTCAGGATGCTCTTGCGGGTGATCTTGTTGCGCACTTCGCAGGTCAGGGTGATCGACGTACGGCCGAACTCGGTGGCGGTGATGCCCAGTTCGATGATGTCGCCCTGGCGCGAGGCGCTGACAAAATTGATTTCGGAAATGTACTTGGTGACCACGCGCTGATTGCCCAGCTGGACGATGGCGTAGATCGCCGCTTCTTCGTCGATCCAGCGCAACAGGCTGCCGCCGAACAGCGTGCCGTTGGGGTTGAGGTCTTCGGGTTTTACCCATTTGCGGGTGTGGAAATTCATATTCACTCCTGACCGTCTTGCCGATTGATGCCGTCCATCATGGCAGAGCCCGGACTAGAGCTCTATTAAGCATCGACTATGGTCTCGATTACCGTTCGGACATTGACCTGCAGAAAGGCTTTGGAAGATCAGCATAGCCCGCTATAATCGCCCCCGTTTCAAAACGGTAACGTTCCATTGATACCGTTTTCCCGCCACCTGTCCGAGGGGCGCTGCAGCAGGTTCGACCTGTCAGGCTCGGATGGGGCGTTGCCTGGCCACGGCCAGACACTAAACGCACAACGGCGCCCATTCGCATACATTACGAATGGAGGCTCATCATGAGCGCTGTTATCACGCCTGCAGATTTTAACGATTACAAAGTCGCCGACATGTCCCTGGCTGCCTGGGGCCGTCGCGAAACCATCATCGCTGAATCCGAAATGCCAGCCCTGATGGGTCTGCGCCGCAAGTACTCCGCCGAGCAACCGCTCAAAGGCGCGAAAATCCTCGGCTGCATCCACATGACCATTCAGACTGCCGTGCTGATCGAAACCCTGGTTGCCCTGGGTGCCGAAGTGCGCTGGTCGTCCTGCAACATTTTCTCGACTCAGGACCAGGCCGCTGCCGCCATCGCTGCTGCCGGTATCCCGGTTTTCGCCTGGAAAGGCGAGACTGAAGAAGAGTACGAGTGGTGCCTGGAGCAAACCATCCTGAAAGATGGCGCGCCTTGGGATGCCAACATGATCCTCGACGACGGCGGCGACCTGACCGAGCTGCTGCACAAGAAATACCCGGCGATCCTGGACCGCGTCCACGGCGTCACCGAAGAAACCACCACCGGCGTTCACCGCCTGCTGGACATGCTGGCCAAGGGCGAGCTGAAAATCCCGGCCATCAACGTCAACGACTCGGTGACCAAGAGCAAGAACGACAACAAGTACGGCTGCCGTCACAGCCTGAACGACGCGATCAAGCGCGGTACCGACCACCTGCTGTCCGGCAAGCAAGCGCTGGTCATCGGTTACGGTGACGTGGGCAAGGGCTCCGCTCAGTCCCTGCGTCAGGAAGGCATGATCGTCAAGGTTTCCGAAGTCGACCCGATCTGCGCCATGCAAGCGTGCATGGACGGTTTCGAACTGGTTTCGCCGTTCATCGACGGTATCAACAACGGCACCGAAGCCAGCATCGACAAAGCCCTGCTGGGCAAGATCGACCTGATCGTGACCACCACCGGCAACGTCAATGTTTGCGATGCAAACATGCTCAAAGCCCTGAAGAAACGCGCTGTTGTCTGCAACATCGGCCACTTCGACAACGAAATCGACACCGCTTTCATGCGCAAGAACTGGGCATGGGAAGAAGTGAAGCCACAGGTTCACAAGATCCACCGTACCGGTCCTGGCGCATTCGATGCCCAGAACGACGACTACCTGATCCTGTTGGCCGAAGGCCGTCTGGTTAACCTGGGTAACGCCACCGGTCACCCAAGCCGCATCATGGACGGTTCGTTCGCCAACCAGGTTCTGGCGCAGATCTTCCTGTTCGGCCAGAAGTACGCCGACCTGTCGCCAGCCCAGAAAGCCGAGCGCCTGACCGTTGAAGTACTGCCGAAGAAACTCGACGAAGAAGTGGCCCTGGAAATGGTCCGCGGTTTCGGCGGTGTTGTGACTCAACTGACCAAGACCCAGGCCGACTACATCGGCGTGACGGTTGAAGGTCCGTTCAAGCCGCACGCTTACCGCTACTGATTGGAACTGCTGCCTGCTCTCCCTTGTGGGAGCGGGCTTGCTCGCGAAGGCGGTTGATCATTCAACATTATTGCTGACTGACCCGCCGCTTTCGCGAGCAAGCCCGCTCCCACATGGGATGTGCACGCCTCACAGGCTTACGCGTTTTCAAGGGTATTCCCATGTCCCAAGACCGTCGCTACAGCTTCGAGTTCTTCCCTACGAAGACCGACGCTGGGCATGAAAAGCTGCTCGCCACTGCTCGTCAGCTGGCCACGTACAACCCCGATTTCTTCTCCTGCACCTATGGCGCTGGCGGTTCGACCCGTGATCGAACCCTCAACACCGTGTTGCAGCTTGAAAGCGAAGTCAAAGTTCCTGCCGCACCGCATCTGTCTTGCGTAGGCGACAGCAAGGACGACCTGCGCGGCCTGCTGGCGCAATACAAGGCAGCCGGCATCAAGCGTATCGTTGCCCTGCGCGGTGACCTGCCTTCGGGCATGGGCATGGCCAGCGGTGAAATGCGCCACGCCAATGACCTGGTTGAATTCATTCGTGAAGAGACCGGCGATCATTTCCACATCGAAGTTGCCGCTTACCCGGAAATGCATCCGC
This sequence comes from Pseudomonas migulae, assembly GCF_024169315.1. Classification (NCBI taxonomy): domain Bacteria; kingdom Pseudomonadati; phylum Pseudomonadota; class Gammaproteobacteria; order Pseudomonadales; family Pseudomonadaceae; genus Pseudomonas; species Pseudomonas migulae. The sequence goes on from NZ_JALJWR010000001.1 coordinate 3,469,512, forward strand.
AAGCGCGCAATTTCGAGGACGATATCGCCAACTTCGTGCGCAAGGCTAACGCTGGCGCCGACAGTGCGATCACTCAGTATTTCTTCAACGCCGACAGCTACTTCTATTTCGTCGAGCGTGTACGGGCGCTGGGCGTGAACATCCCGATCGTGCCGGGGATCATGCCAATCACCAACTACAGCAAGCTCGCGCGCTTCTCCGATGCCTGCGGTGCGGAAATCCCGCGCTGGATCCGCAAGCAACTGGAAGCCTACGGCGACGACATCCAAAGCATTCAACGCTTTGGTGAACAAGTCATCACCGAGATGTGTGAACGCCTGCTGCAAGGTGGCGCTCCAGGGCTGCACTTCTACACACTGAACCAGGCTGAAGCGAGTCTGGCGGTGTGGAACAACCTGAAGTTGCCGCGCTAAACACCGTTACAAGCAAGATCAAAAGATCGCAGCCTGCGACAGCTCCTGCATGGGAATGTGTAATCCCTGTAGGAACTGCCGAAGGCTGCGATCTTTTGCGTTCAGCGCGCTTTTATTGTGATGCAACACACGGAGATAGAGCATCTGCAGCCGGTTTCTGGCTCTTTCCCGTTTCTCGTCGTAATCTCAGGCCCATGCCTCTGATCCCGCAGTTAATCGCCGTGCTGGTTTTCACTTGCCTGAGCTTCGCCGCTCGGGGCGAGAAGCTTCGCATTGTCACGGAACCGTGGGCGCCTTACGTCTACGAGGAAAACGGCAAATCACTGGGCCTGGATTACGAAACCACGGCCATCGTCTTCAAGCGGCTGGGGATCGAAGTCGAATGGCAGTTCCTGCCGTGGAAACGCTGCCTGTCGATGCTCGAAACCGGCCAGGCCGATGGCGCGCTGGATATTTTTCACAGCGCAGAGCGTGACGCCACCCTGCTCTACCCCAGCGAACCGCTCTCGGAAGTCGAGTTCGTGATGTTTTACGCCAACGAACGACCTCATCCGTTTCGCACCCTCGAGGACCTGAAAGGCCTGACCATCGGCACCTCGCCGGGCTATCTGTACAGCACGGACTTTCGCGAATCGACCCTGTTCACTCGCGAACCGGCGCCCACCCATGAAGCCAATTTCGGCAAACTGGTGCGCGGACGGATCGACCTGCTGATCACCGATCGCCGGGTCGGCCAGCATTTGCTCGACGAATTGAACATCCGCGACCAGATCAGCGAAAACCCCACGGTCATCAGCCAACAAAGCCAGTTCCTGGCCGTGCGCCGCAATGCGGGCATGGACTTGCTGGTGCAACGCTTCGGCGCCGAACTCAAGCGATTCAAGCGCGAGCCCGCCTACGCCGAACTGAGTGCCCGCTATGGCGCCGATCCGGCAGTCAGCACGAAAGCCGCCGCGGCCACCGCCATCCGCGGAAAAACCGTTGAGCAGCAGGAAAGCGGCGCGCAGTGATTGCTCTGTTATACTCCGGCCTTCCCGCCAGGCTCACGCCCGGACGCTCGGACTTGTTCAAGGCATCTCGACCCCGCTACGGCGCAGCTTTTCAGCCCGCGCGAGCGCTCCAGACGAGCTTTCAAGCCCCAGCAGGACCGGACGGGATTGCGTTCCTCTTAAACGCCATTCGCGCCAGGCAAGACTCCCATTGGGCCAAGCCCTAACTAAAACAGGATTACTCATGTCCTTTGCTTCCCTCGGTCTCTCCGAGGCTTTAGTCCGCGCCATCGAGGCAGCGGGCTATACCGAGCCTACTCCGGTGCAACAGCGGGCCATTCCCGCCGTGTTGCAAGGTCGCGACCTGATGGTTGCGGCTCAGACAGGTACTGGTAAAACCGGCGGCTTCGCCCTTCCGATTCTGGAACGGTTGTTTCCAGGCGGTCACCCGGACAAATCCCAGCGTCACGGCCCGCGCCAACCGCGCGTACTGGTCCTGACCCCGACTCGCGAACTCGCGGCTCAAGTCCACGAGAGCTTCAAGGTCTACGCCCGTGACCTGAAGTTCGTCAGCGCCTGCATCTTCGGCGGCGTCGGCATGAACCCTCAGGTTCAGGCCATGTCCCGTGGTGTTGACGTGCTGGTGGCCTGCCCTGGCCGCTTGCTCGATCTCGCCGGCCAAGGCAGCGTCGATCTGTCCCACGTGGAAATCCTCGTGCTGGACGAAGCCGACCGCATGCTCGACATGGGCTTCGTCCATGACGTGAAGAAGGTCCTGGCTCGCCTGCCGAGCAAGCGTCAGAACCTGCTGTTCTCGGCGACGTTCTCCAAGGACATCACCGACCTCGCCGGCAAGCTGCTGCACAACCCGGAACGCATCGAAGTCACGCCGCCGAACACCACGGTCGAGCGCATCGAACAGCGCGTATTCCGCCTGCCGGCCAACCACAAGCGTTCGCTGCTGGCGCACCTGATCACCGCAGGCGCCTGGGAACAGGTGCTGGTGTTCACCCGCACCAAGCACGGCGCCAACCGTCTGGCCGAATACCTGGACAAACACGGCCTCACCGCCGTCGCGATCCACGGTAACAAGAGCCAGAACGCGCGCACCAAAGCCCTGGCCGACTTCAAGGCCGGTGAAGTGCGCATCCTGGTTGCCACCGACATCGCCGCGCGCGGTCTCGACATCGACCAGTTGCCACACGTGGTCAACTTCGAACTGCCGAACGTCGACGAAGATTACGTTCACCGCATTGGCCGTACCGGCCGTGCCGGTCGTTCGGGCGAGGCCATCTCGCTGGTCGCTCCGGACGAAGAAAAGCTGCTGAAAAGCATCGAACGCATGACCAAGCAGAAAATCGCCGACGGCGACCTGATGGGCTTCGATTCCAGCGCTGTAGAAGCCGAGAAACCGGAAGTCCGCGAGCGTCCGGATGTGCGTAACCCGCGCAACCCACGTGGCCCGCGCGGCGACGGTCCGAACGGCAGCGGCGGTGGCGGCGGTCGTAAAGACAAAGGCAAGGACAAGGGCGGCAAGGAAAAACCTGCAGCCACTGGCCGTGGCGATCGTCCGGCCCGTGAGCAGAAACCACGCGAAGGCACGCCGGCTCGCGAGCAACAGCGTCCGGCGCCACGCGCTGCCGCTGACCGTGCTCCGGACGAGTTCCTGGACGACGATATCGATAACTTCGGTAACCGCGTCGACTACGTGCCTCAAGCCAAACCGGCTCAGGGCCGTGGTCGTCGTCCGGGTGCTCCGGCCCAAGGCACGACCGCTGGTGCAGGTGCTCCGCGCACCGGTGGCAAACCGCAGGGTCGTCAAAGTGGCCCGCGCAGCAGCGACGGCGCCACCACCGGCACCCCGCCGGCCAAGCGCAGTGGTCCGCGCAACGGCGCCCCGCGTGACGGTCAGGCCCGTCGCGAAGAAGGCCGCAACCGCCGCCCGGCCCGTGACGACCAGCCGCGTTCGGAACCAGCCGTGCAAAACCCGCGCGGTCCGGCACCGAAGATCATTCACAAGGAGTCGAAAACCGATCGTTTCCCGACTCCTGAGCAACTTGATCAACTGCCAGGCCGTCCGCGTGGTGAGAAGCCAGCATTGCTGACTCGCAATCGCTGAGGTTTTCCCAGCCATAAAAATGCCCCGGTTCGCCAGAACCGGGGCATTTTTTTGGACAAATGAAAACCCAGTGGAAGCGGGCTTGCCCGCGAAGGCGGCGGATCAGTCGACATCAATATTGAATGTTCAACCGCATTCGCGAGCAAGCCCGCTCCCACAGTGGATTTGTGGTGGTCATGCCGTTTTTTGGCAGGCAATAAAAAACGCCCCCAATCGTGAGATCGGGGGCGTTTTTGTTTTAGCGGCGAAAGTTACTTCGCTTTCACACCTTCAAACGAAACGTACAGCTCGACCGCGTCGGACTGTGGGCCCAGGTCTTTCTGCTTGCCGAAATCGGAACGCTTGATGCTGGTGGTGCCCTCGAAGCCGGCACGGTAGCCGCCCCATGGATCCTTGCCTTCACCCAGGAAAGTGGCCTTGACCACGACTGGCTTGGTCACACCCAGCAGGGTCAGGTCACCGGTCACGTCCGCAGTGTCTTTACCCGCGGCGTTTTTGCCGGTGGATTTGACGCTGGTGGACACGAACGTGGCTTTGGCGAACTTGCTCGCATTCAGGAAATCACCGCTGGCGATGTGCTTGTCGCGCTCGGCATGGTTGGTGAACACGCTGGCGGTGTTCACGTTGAACTCGATCTTGCTGGCTTCAGGCTTGGCAGCGTCGAAGCTGAACTTGCCGTCGATGTCCTTGAAGGTACCGGTGATGAAGCTGTAGCCCAGGTGGCTGATCTTGAAGTCAACGAAGGCGTGCTGGCCTTCCTTGTCGACGACGTAGTCAGCTGCCATCACGTTGGCGGACAGCAGGGCAGAACCGATTGCCAGAGCGGCGAGGGTCTTTTTCAACATGCTTTCTATTCCTTTGGAGTCGAGGTTGAACTTCAGGCTTTGCGGCCCAGCATACGAGTGAGGGTCGCATCACGATCGATAAAGTGGTGCTTCAATGCTGCCAACGCATGGAGACCGGAAAAAATTACCAGCACCCACGCCAGATACAGATGAATCACACCGGCGGTGTCTGCCTGGTCCGGTAGTCCGGACACCAGCGCAGGAACTTCAAACAGGCCAAACACCGGAATCCCGACACCGTCTGCGGTGGAAATCAGGTAACCGGCAATCATCACAGCAAACAGGCCAAGGTACAGGAACGAATGGCCAAACTTCGCGCCGATGCGCGTCAGTCGACTGTAGCTGTCGAGTGTCGGCGGGGGCGGACTGACATAGCGCCACAGCACCCGCAGCAACATCACCGCAAACAGCACCAGGCCAATGCTCTTGTGCAGGTCCGGCGCGTCTTTGCGCCAGGTGCTGTAGTAGTCGAGACCGACCATCCACAAGCCCAGTGCGAACAGACCGAAGACCGCCAGCGCCACGCCCCAGTGCATGAAAACGCTGACCCAACCGTAGCGGGAAGAAGAGTTACGTAGCTGCATGCCCAAATCCTGTGAGAACTGCGACCAAGACTATCGAGTTATCTATCGATTTAAAGCGGAAAATTTCGCTTTGAAATATCGAGAAATACGATCAAGAGTCTGAAATGGGTGAGTTAAGGAAAGATTAAAGACCAATGTGTGAAAAAAGATGACGTCCAAATCAAGAACACCTGCGCTGTGAGATTTATTCGTTCTTTCTTCAGGCATAAAAAAACGCGGCATTTCTGCCGCGTTTCTTTAATCCCAAAGCTTACTGCGCTTTGGTATCGGCCACAGCAGGCTTGGCCGCTGGCTTCTTCGCCGCTTCAACTTTTTTCGCCGGGGCTTTGGCCGGGGCTTTTTTGGCTTCGGTTTTGGCAGCAGGCTTTTTCGCCGGTGCTTTGGCCGGAGCCTTCTTGGCAGGCTCGGCTTTCACCGGTGCTGCAGGCTTCGGCGCTTCCACTGGCGCAGGCGCCGGGGTGGCCACTGGAGCTGGCGCCGGTGCTGGCGGTGCTACCGGCTCGGGAGCCTTGACCGGTTCCGGCTTCTTGTCCTCATCGGAGGAACCACCAAACAGATTGCTGAAGAAGTTGCCCTTCTTCGCCGCCACCGCGCCGGCCGCTACAGCCGTCGCTGCCGGAACAACCTTCGCCGGTTCAAACGACTTGCCCGCCGCCAGGTCTTCAACCTGACTGGCCGCCCGCTGACCCGTGCGCAACGCGCCTTCCAGCGTGCCTGGGTACAAGGTGTCGGTGTGTTCGCCAGCGAACGCTACGCGCTGCAGCGGGCGCTCCCACAGGCGCCAGTACTTACTGATCTGGCCCGGGCCGAAGGCCAGGTAAGCGCCGCCCATCGACGGGTCGGTGCTGTAGCGACGGATTTCATAACCGGTGAACGAACCGCGCGCCTGTGGATAAAACGCGTGCAGACGAATCAGCACCTGATCGGCCATTTGCTTGTCGCCAAACGCTTGCATCACGCGCGCGTTGTCGCCGGACAGGTTGATCACCACGTTGGCGCCGCCCTTCAAGGCAGGCTCGACCCACAACATGCCCAGGCCGGTGTTGCTGTAGATCTCGCCGGACATGCGCGCCTTGCTTTCCCATACCGGCGTCTTGAACTTCAGCATGATCTGGTCGCGCCAACCGTAGTTGGTGCCTTTGATGGCGCCCATGTGCTGGGCATCCAGCGCCGGGGTCATCTGGATCTTGTTCAGGGCGCGCAATGGCACGGCGACCACGACGTAGTCAGCCTGATAGCCGACGCTGCCGACTTTGACGGTCACGCCATCCTTGTCTTGGGTAATGGCCGACACCGGGGAGCTGGTCTTGATGGTTTTCAGTTGTTTGACGAAGGCTTGTGCCAGTACCGGGCTGCCGCCGAGCAGGCGCGAGGCGCGCAGGTCACGGTCGGAGACACCGCGATAAACCCGGCTCTGTTGTGCGTAGTACAGCAGCGACAGGCGCGAAGGTTCGTCATAACGGGTACGAATTTGCTGATTGATCAATTGACGGGCCGTGGCCGGCAACGTCAGTCGATCGAGCCAGTTGGAGACGTTGATCTGATCCAGGGCATGCAGCGTGCTGTTCGCCGCGGGGTTCTGCGGGTCTTCAATGGAGCGAGCCAGATCGTCGAGAGTCTTTTCGTAGCGCTTGAGGGCATCGGCGGTGGCCGGCTCCTTGGTCGCCAGGTCGGCCGCGGTGTAATACACGCCGTCGATCAGGTAGCTCGGGGTACGAACGAATTCAGGCGCTGGCGTGGTGCTCAGCTTGAACGTCGAGACGTATTTGTTCAGCACTGGCTGGGTCTTGTCGTTGCCGATCCACTCGCTGGTGGCCATCCCGGAACGGCCGCCCAGGCTTGGTTTGGCTTCCAGCAAAGTGACCTGCCAGCCTTTGTTCTGCAGTTCGTATGCCGCCGTCAGGCCCGAGAGCCCGCCGCCGATCACGATTGCCGTCTTATCCTTGGCCAGCGCAGACACGCTGAACAGCCCCAACATCACCAGCGCACAGGCGCGCAGCCAACCAGCAGACATTCAGCGAACTCCGGAAATACACGTAGGAAAAACAGTTTTGCGAGTCAGACGACTCAAAGAACCGCGAAGAATACGTTAGCCATCATTGGGCCGCCAGCGACGTCTATCGCCCTATACAAAGTAGCTCAATCGACACAATGGGTTGTTCCTGCGCGATGCATTGCATAGGCTTGCGCGATTGTATGTCCGCGCATGTCACGTAACGCCTCGAGGAGACTGAACATGGGCCTGAATAATCAGTGGATGCAACGCGATCTTGCGGTGCTGTGGCATCCCTGCACCCAGATGAAAGACCACGAACAACTGCCGCTGATCCCGATCAAGCGCGGTGAAGGCGTGTGGCTGGAAGACTTCGAAGGCAAACGCTACCTCGACGCGGTCAGCTCCTGGTGGGTCAACGTGTTTGGCCACGCCAACCCGCGCATCAACCAGCGCATCAAGGATCAGGTCGATCAGCTGGAACACGTGATCCTCGCCGGTTTCAGCCACCAGCCCGTGATCGAGTTGTCCGAGCGCCTGGTGAAGATGACGCCGGAAGGCCTGACCCGATGCTTCTACGCCGATAACGGGTCGTCCTGCATCGAAGTCGCGCTGAAAATGAGCTTTCACTACTGGCTCAACCGCGGCCAGCCGAACAAAAAGCGTTTTGTCACCCTGACCAACAGCTACCACGGCGAGACCATGGCGGCGATGTCGGTGGGCGACGTGCCGCTGTTTACCGAGACCTACAAGGCGTTGCTGCTGGACACCATCAAGGTGCCGAGCCCGGATTGCTACCTGCGCCCCGACGGCATGAGCTGGGAAGAGCATTCACGCAACATGTTCGCCGCGATGGAACAGACGCTCGCAGAGAACCACGACACCGTCGCGGCGGTGATCGTCGAGCCGCTGATTCAGGGCGCCGGTGGCATGCGCATGTATCACCCGGTTTATTTGAAGCTGCTGCGTGAAGCTTGCGACCGTTATGGCGTGCACCTGATCCACGACGAAATCGCCGTCGGCTTCGGCCGCACCGGGACCATGTTTGCCTGTGAGCAGGCCGGCATCCGCCCGGACTTCCTCTGCCTGTCCAAGGCCCTCACCGGCGGTTATCTGCCGCTGGCGGCCTGTGTGACGACTGAAGACGTCTACAGCGCGTTCTACGACGACTACCCGACCCTGCGCGCCTTCCTGCATTCGCACAGCTACACCGGCAACCCGCTGGCGTGCGCGGCGGCATTGGCGACGCTGGATATCTTCGAAGAAGACAACGTCATCGAGAACAACAAGGCGTTGGCGCAGCGCATGGCCTCGTCTACCGCACATTTGGCCGATCACCCGAACGTCTCGGAAGTGCGTCAGACCGGCATGGTGCTGGCCATCGAGATGGTCAAGGACAAGGCGACCAAGGAAGCTTATCCGTGGCAGGAACGTCGTGGCTTGAAGGTGTTCCAGCATGCGTTGGAGCGCGGTGCTTTACTTCGACCGCTGGGCAGCGTGGTGTATTTCCTGCCGCCGTACGTGATCACGCCGGAGCAGATCGACTTCCTCGCGGAAGTGGCCAGTGAGGGGATCGACATTGCGACTCGCAATAGCGTCAGCGTGTCGGTGCCAAAAGACTTCCACCCCGACTTCCGTGATCCAGGCTAAAGCCTGATGCAAATCCTGTGGTGAGGGAGATTTATCTGTGGCGAGGGGATTTATCCCCGTTGGACTGCGCAGCAGTGCCATTTTTGGGGCCGCTTCGCAGCCCAACGGGGATAAATCCCCTCGCCACAAAGAGTCAGCAGCCACAAAAGCAACTTCGATCCAATTTTTAGAGACCCAGCATGAGACTGTCCCGCTTCTTTATCGACGCCCCCCTGAGCACCGGCGAGCACGAGTTGCCCGAGGCCCAGGCCCATTACATCAGCCGCGTGCTGCGCATGGCCGAGGGCGATGCGTTGCAATTGTTCGACGGCTCGGGCCATGAGTTTCGCGCATCGCTGGTGGAGGTCGGCAAGAAGCGCGTCGTGGTGCAGATCGATGAAAGCTTCGCCGGTCAGGTCGAATCACCGCTGCAGATTCATCTCGGCCAGGGCTTGTCCCGTGGCGAGCGGATGGATTGGGCGATTCAGAAAGCCACTGAACTGGGCGTGACTGAAATCACCCCGATCTTCAGCGACCGCTGCGAGGTCCGGCTGAAGGACGAACGCGCCGACAAACGCCTGCTGCATTGGCGTCAGGTGGCAATCAGCGCGTGCGAGCAGTGCGGGCGGTCACGGGTGCCGGTGATTCATCCGCCGCTGTTGTTGGCGGACTGGTTGAAGCAGACCCAGGCAGAATTGAAGTTGGTGCTGCATCCGGTGGCCGAGCCGCTGGTGAGCCATGCGAAACCGGCGACGCTGGCGTTTTTGATCGGCCCGGAAGGCGGGTTGTCCGACGCTGAAGTCGAGCAGGCCAAGGCTGGCGGTTTTCACGCCGCCCGCCTCGGCCCTCGCGTGCTGCGCACCGAAACCGCGCCGGTGGTGGCGTTGGCGGTGGCCCAGCAGTTGTGGGGCGACTTCTAACCCCTCTTCGCGGGCAAGCCCGCTCCCACAGGAGACCGCGTACTGATCGTTCCCACGCGCGTGGGAACGATCATTCAGCAGCTATTGCACCGGATCACTCACCGGTTTGGCGATGATTGCTTTCAGCTCGCTGGTCATCGGGAATTCCAGGTTCAGGCCTTTGGGCGGAATCGGCTGCTGGAACCAGCGGTTGTAGATACCGTTGATCTCGCCCGAGCTGTACAGATCGGCAAGGGTCGAATTCACCAACGCAAGAAACTGCGGATCATCCTTGCGGACCATGCAGCTGTAGATTTCCCGCGACTGCTCCTCACCCACCACAACCCAGTTATGCGGATCGCGAGCCTTGGCGCGTTCGCCGTAAAGCAGCGCGTCATCCATGTAGAACGCCGCCGCCCGACCTGACTGCAACATCTGGAAGGCTTCGCCATGGTCCTTGGCGCTGATCACGAACATATCGATCTTGTGATCGATGTTGTAGCTCTTCAGAAACCGCTCATTGGTGGTGCCCGCGGTGGTCACGACGTTCTTGCCGCGCAGGTCGGCGAAGCTTTTGATGCCGCTGTCTTTCGCCGTGAGCAGCTGACCCTTCACGTAGATAAACCCGTAGGAAAACGCCACTTGCTGCATGCGCTCGGCGGTCACGCCGGTGGAACCGCACTCAAGGTCGACCGTGCCGTTCTGCACGAGCGGAATGCGCGTCTGCGAGGTCACCAGGTTGTACTTCACCTGCAGACCCGGCAGTTCAAGCTTTTGCTTGATGCGCTCGACAATCTTGCTCGCCAGGTCCACCGAATAGCCCATCGGCTGCCCCGTGTGATCACCTACGTAGGAGAACGGCACCGACGCGTCGCGATAGCCCAGCGTGATGCTCTTGGCATTGGCGACTTTGCTCAGCGTGCCGGTCAGCGGCGCTTCGTTGGCCTGGACCTGACTGGCTAGCAGCAGGCCGAGGGTGCAGCCGATCAACGTGATTTTTTGCATTGTTATTCTCCGTTGTGGATTAAGCGATTAGCGGCGGGCGGCGATCACGGTGATTTCCACCAGCACCTCTGGACGGGCCAGTTGCGCCTGCAAGGTGGTGCGGGTCGGCGCTTTGCCCGGTGACAGCCACTGCGACCAGACCTCGTTCATGGCGGCGAAATCGCGGCCAATGTCGTTCAGGTAAATGGTCGCGTTGAGCAGATGATCCTTGTCGCTGCCAGCTTCGGCCAGCAACGCGTCGATCTTCGCCAGCACCTCGGCGGTTTGGCTGGTGACGTCGGTGCTGTCACCCGGAACCTGACCCGAGAGAAACACCAGATCGCCAAAGGTCACCGCGCCAGAGAGTCGGCTGTTGCTGTTGATACGGTTGATGTTCATCGGTTTTTCCTTTTCAAGTCAGGCGACGCGGGGGGCGAGGCCCTGCATTTCGATTGAAGGTGTGCGCCGGGCGATCAACTCGCTGAGCAACCGGCCGCTGCCACAGGCCAGGGTAAAACCCAGGGCGCCATGGCCGAGGTTGAGCCACAGGTTGCGGTACGCCGTGGCCCCGATCAATGGCACGCCGCTGGGGGTGGCCGGGCGCATGCCGGCCCATTCGACGGCGGCGTCGTAATCGCCAGCATTTGGAAAGGTTTCCTGCGCCTGGCGCTTGATCAGCGCCAGACGTTTGGGGTCGAGCGCCGGGTCGAAACCGACAATGTCGACCATCGCCGCCACGCGCAATTGTTCACCGATGCGGGCGAAAACGATCTTGCGGTTGTAATCGGTGATGCTCAGCTCCGGCGCACGATGTTCGGCGCGGATCGGCAAGGTCAGGCTGTAGCCCTTGAGCGGATACAGCGGCAGGTTCATACCCGGCAACGCCAGCGCCGGACTGCGATGTCCGGCGGCAATCACCAGTTGATCGACCGGCAGCACCTGCGAACCCATTTCGACGGCCTGCACCGTGCCGTCCGCATGACGAATGCCGGTGACCTTGCGACCGAGCAAAAACTCGCAACGCCCCGACGCCTGGAGTCGAGCCAGCAGTTGCTGGCAGAAAGCATGGCAATCGGCGACTTCTTCGTCAGGCGTATAAATCGCGCCCACAAACGGCGCCTCGGCGAGTGCAGGCTCCAGTTGCGCGCATTCGGCCCGCGACAGCACGTGCTGCTGTTGCGGATCAGCCACCAGACGGTGGCTCGCATGCTCGAAACTCACGGCTTCACGAAACGTCACCAGTTTGCCGTTGCGTCGCCAGTCGAAACCGTCGAGGCGGTCTTCTTCGCGCCAGCCTTGCAGCGTGGACTGGCTCAGCAGCGCCAGACGCAGCAGGTGCGCGCCGTTGCGCTGATTCACCGAACGACGGCAGGCCGCCAGGAAAGACGCCATCCAGCGCCATTGCGCCGGGTCCAGGCGCGGACGCAGCTTTAACGGCGAGTCACCGCGCAGCATCCAGCCAAGCGCCTGCAATGGGACGCCGGCATCGGCCAGTGGCGCGACGTAACGGTAGGACAACTGGCCGCCGTTGGCGAAACTGGTCTCGCTGCCCAGCGAATCCCGGGCCTCGATCAGCGTCACGTCGATGCCCTCGCGAACCAGTGCGTACGCTGTCGTCAGCCCGATGACGCCACCACCGATGATGCAAACCCGCTGAGCCATGTCTGTCCTTAGCCGTTGTTGAAACAGGCTTCAGGTTAGGACCAGGTGACAGACCTTGAACAATGCTTAAAGATGCCTGACCCATAAACAAAGGTTATGGACTTGCCATGCGACTGCGACACATCGAGATTTTCCAGGCCATTCGCCAGACCGGTTCGGTCAGTGGCGCCGCGCAGTTGCTGCACGTATCGCAACCGGCGGTGAGCAAAGTGCTGCAACACGCCGAGCAGCAACTGGGCTTTCCGTTGTTCCTGCGGGTGCGCGGTAAATTGCAGGCTACGCCGGAAGCGCTGGAGCTTGAGCGCGAGGTCGACAAGGTCACCGAAAGCCTGCAGGGCGTGCGACGTCTGGCCCAGAGCCTGCGGCGCGAGCCGGGTCACAGCGTACGGATCGGCGCGATCCCGGCGCTGGCCCTGTCGCTGCTGCCGCCAGCCATCAACGAGTGGACGCAACGCTACCCGGACATTGTCTGCGAACTGTCCAGCGCCCACAGCCGTGAGCTGATGCAGAATTTGTTGATGCGCGAAGTGGATGTCGCGCTGACCTTGCAGCCGCCGGATCATCCGGGCCTGAAAGCGCAGGCCTTGGCCTGCGGGGTTTTGGTGGCACTGGCGCCGTTGGGCTATTGGACCGACGACGCCTTGGGCCAACCGTTGCCATTGATCGAACTGGCCGGTGCGCCGCTGATTGGCCTGTCCAGCGCCGACCCGCTGGCGGCCAGGCTCGACAGCTACCTTGAGGCGGTCGATCCGCCGCCACGGGTTCGTATCGCCGTGCAGACCTATTCGCTGGCGCGGGCGATGGTTGAATCCGGTGCCGGGCTGGCGGTGATCGATCCGTTTACCGCGCTAGGCGCATCCCCCGCCACCACGGCGATTCGACCTCTGGCACCCGCGTTACCGATCACGTTGTATGCGGTGACTCGCGCCGACGAACCACCGCCCCATACCTTGAGCGACTTGTTGCAGGTGTTCAGCCGACGGGCGCAGGCACAACTGGATCGCTTGATCCCTTAGCAGACTCAAAGGACATAAAACAGAATCGCCACGAAGTGCAGCAAGCTCCCGGCGATCACGAACAGATGCCAGATCCCGTGGGCATGGCGCAAACGACTATCCAGCGCAAAAAAGATAATGCCCACGGTGTACAGCACGCCGCCCGACGCCAGCCAGGCGAAACCTGTACTGCCCAATGCCGCCAATAACGGTTTGACCGCCACAAGTACGATCCAGCCCATCACCGCATAGATCACGATCGACAGAATCCGCGCTTCCGAACGCGGCTTGATCTCCTGCAGGATGCCGATCAACGCCAGCCCCCAGACAATCCCGAACAACGTCCAGCCCCACGGCCCGCGCAGGGTTACCAGACAGAACGGCGTGTAACTGCCGGCGATCAACAGATAGATCGAAAAGTGATCGACCTTCTGCATGATCGCTTTCTTGCGCCCGCGCACGCTGTGGTAAACGGTCGATGCGCTGTAGAGCACCATCAACGTGAAACCGTAGATCGCCACGCTGACAATCTTCCACGGGCTGCCGTCCATGCCGGCAATCACCAGCATCCACACCGCCCCGACAACTGCTGCCACCGCCCCGACCAGATGCGTCCAGGCGTTCAATCTTTCCCCGTGATACATGTGTTGCTCACCTCAAGATTCGTTGCAACTTCGCGTAAGGCTCACGCCTGAAGGTTAAAAGCGCAATGTTTCAAAACACAAATCCCCCAAGAACCCACATACGTGCACAATCGAGCCATTCGAATAAGAGTCCGGCCCATGCTGATCGACGAAGAGTTGACCCTGAAAAAACTCGAGGTGTTCCTCGCCTTCATGCGCACCGGTAACCTGGCTCGGGCTGCCGCCGAGTTGCAAACCAGCAACGTCAGCGTGCACCGCGCCATTCATTCCCTGGAGAGCGCCCTGCATTGTCCGCTGTTCAAACATGAAGGCCGCAACCTGACGCCACTGGAAAGCGCCTATGTGCTGGAAGAACGCGCGCAGAAGCTGATTCAGGATGTGGTCGAAACAGTGCGCCTGACCCGCGAAGCCGCCGGTTTCTCCGCTGAGCGCTTCAAGCTGGGCTCGTTGTATTCGCTGACGGTGAAGACCGTGCCGCAACTGATCATGGGCCTGAAAATCCGCCGCAGCGAACTCAACATCGACCTGATCCTCGGTTCGAATTTCGATCTGTTGTACAAACTCAAGAACATGGAAGTCGATGCGATCCTGGTGTCTTTGGACGACAGTGTGAACGACCCCGACTGCGAGCAGATTCCGCTGTTTTCCGATGACATCTTCCTGGCCACCCCGGCGGATTCAAAGTTCGCCCAACGCGCGGAAGTGGATCTGGCCGAAGTCCGCGACGAGACGTTCATCACCCTGACCCAAGGCTTCGCCACGCACCAGGATGGCAATCGGGTGTTCAGGCAGGCAGGGTTCGAACCGAAGGTGGCAATGCAGGTCAACGACATCTTCACCCTGCTGAGCATGGTCAGCTCGGGGGTGGGTTATGCGTTGCTGCCGGGGCGGATCGCGGCGGTGTATGAGAACCGGGTGAAGCTGATCCCGTTGCAGGAAAAGTACCGGCTGCAGCAGCACATCGGTGTGGTGTTCCTGAAGGCCAAGGAGCGCGACCCGAATTTACTGGCGTTGCTGGCGGAGTGTCGGATGTATGCCAACCGGCAAACCTGACAGACCGCGTCGCCCCCTTCGCGAGCAAGCCCGCTCCCACATTGGAATGCGTTCCCCTGTGGAGCGGGCTTGCTCGCGAAAGCGCCGGAACAGTCAGCGAAGACCCAGCGGTTTAGCCGACAATCCCCCGAACAATGAAGTACAACAACGAAGGCCCCAGCAAGCACCCAAGCCCGGTATGAAACGTCGCGGTCAACGCGCCATAAGGCACCAACCGCCGATCCGTCGCCGCCAACCCGGCCGTCACACCGCTCACCGTCCCGGCCAACCCACCAAACACCATCGCCGAACGCGGATTATCCAGCCCCATCCAGCGCGCTGCCATCGGCGTGCCGACCATCACCAGAATCGCCTTGATCAACCCGGTGGCAATTGACAACGCCACCACATCGGAACTGGCGCCAATTGCCGCCCCGGTCACCGGCCCGACGATGTACGTCACCGCGCCCGCGCCAATGGTGGTCATGCTCACCGCATCGCGGTAGCCAAACGCCCAGGCGATGCTCGCCCCGACAACGAACGGCAGCACCGTGCCCAACAGCAGTGCGATCACGCCGATCAGCCCGGCCTTTTTCGCTTCGGTGGCTTGCACTTCGAACGCCGTGGCGACGATGGCGAAATCCCGCAACATCGCACCGCCCATCAAACCGATGCCGGAAAACAGCGTCAGGTCCGCCAGGCCTTTTTGCCCGCCGGTCATGGTCCCGCCAACCCAGGCCAGTACCAGGCCAATGACGATGGCAATCGCCGAGCCATGAATCCGTCCGAACGTCAGGCGTTTGGACAGCACCACCGACACCCACATGATCACGCCGACAAACGCGAACGCCGTGACCAGACCGTTATGTTCCAGACCTTTCTCGATGAGATCCCACATGTCAGCGACCTCCTACGGGAGTGGCGACGGGGCTTATTTCCTCGGGTTCATCGGGCAACGGTTCGCCTTTGTGAGTCCGACTGATCAGCGCAATGGTGCAACCGCAGAGGACCACTGAACCGATCGCCGCGAGCACCGCCACCGGGCCGCCATGCAGCGCGGTCACGACGTTTTGTTGCGCCGCCATCGCCACCACCACCGGAATGTACATCGCGCCCCAGAAGCCGACGCCCATCTCGCAATCCTTGGTCATGCCGCCGCGCTTTTGCATCCACAGCCGCGCGCAGATCAACAGGATCATCGCGATCCCGACACCGCCAACGTTGGATTTGACGCCCAGCATCACGCCAAGCATGTCACCCATGATCACCCCTGCCAGCGTACAGATCGCCAACAGCGCCACACCATAAATAATCATTGTTGTAGTCCTCAAAGTGCATCGTCGAATGTTGTTTTTGTTGTTCGAAGGCCTGAGTCGGTGGTCTAGGGTTGGCGGCTTCCCTCCTCACGCAACAGCGCCTGCAAGGTATCGAGCCGCGCCCCGTCGAAGGCAATCACGGTGCCCTGCTCGAACACCCGGCGCGCCAGCCCGGTCAGCACCGCACCGGGCGGCAGTTCGATCTGTAGACGTACGCCGCGCTCGTAGGCGCTTTGCACGGTGCCGCGCCAATCGACGACGCGGCACATGTTGAAGGCGAGGTCGTCGCGCAAGGCTTCGGCATTGATGACTGGCCGGGCGCGACTGCCGCTGAGGTAACCCAGGGTCGGCGTTTTCAGCGGCACCCTGGCGAATGCATCGGCCAGGGTTTTAGCCGGCGCATCCAGCAGCGGACAGTGCGACGGCACACTGACGGCGAGTCGCTTGGCCAGGCCTGCACCGCGACCTTTCGCCAACTCGGCGACGGCTTTCATCGCGCCGTCGCTGCCGGCAATCACCACCTGGTTATCGGCATTGATGTTGGCCAGGTAAACCGGCGTATCGACGCTGTGAACCTGTGCCAGCAAGCTTTCCACTGTCGACAAATCGAGACCGATGATCGCGGTCATGCCGTAGCCCTGTGGATAAGCCTGCTGCATCAGCTCACCGCGCAGGCTGACCAGATGCAGCGCATCGCTGAAACTCAACGCACCCGCTACCACTGCCGCCGGATAGGCGCCGATGGACAATCCCGCTACGTAATCCGGCGCCATGGATAGCTGGCGCGACGCGGCGACACCGGCGATCAACAGGCAAAGCTGAACCGCCCGTGTCGACTTCAACGCTTCGGCAGAATCCAGCAACAACGCGTCTTCACCGAGCACGTCACTCGCCTCGTTCACCGTTTCGCCAGGCAAACGATGGAGCATGCCCGGCTGCTGCGCGCCTTGCCCTGGGAACACCAGCAGACTGCTCAAGCTGCTTGCTCCTGCGGGTTCCACGGATCCATCACCAGACAGGCTTCACTGGCATTTTTCAGCAGTACCCGGCGTGCACCACCAGCCCATTCACGCAGGGCGACGGCGCCGAAAGGCGTCTGCAATTGCATGTCTACCTGGCACTCAGACGTGTCCAGAATCTTCAGCAGTGCCTGCGCCTTCAAGCGATCCAACGGTTGCGGTGTGCGCAGGATCAAGTCGAGATCGCTGCCTTCGTGCAAGGCGTGGACACCGCAGGCCAATTCAAACCCGGCGCTACCACTGACACCCCACACCCAACCGCAGCCATCGAGCATCGGCCGCAGTTGATTGAGGGTGCGCACTGCCGGAAGATCCCGGTCGATCGAGACGTGAGAAAGTTCTTCCGGACTGACGCGACGCGAAACCGCATCGACCGACATCACCGTTGCAAAACGCTGCTCACGCAATCGCCCACGCACCCCGACCGCGATGTGATCCGGCGCACTCAGCGCACGCCGAACCACCACTGGCTGTCCCGCGTGGATCGACTCGATCACCCAGGCAGGTGCGTCCACCGGCAGCTGCTCCGGGGTCATGCCCCAGAGCAGGTCGTGGGCCAGAAAGGTATTCACCACTGTTCTCTCAGCAGTTGGCGAACCTTGCTGGATGCCGCGCGATTGCTCGCACCCAAGCGGCTGCTCAGGTCACGCCCGCTTGCGGCAACATCGCCAATCGCCTGGTTCAGGCATTCAGTGACCCGCGTCAGATCGGCGGCCGTCGGCTGCTCGATCTGCTCAACCGACAAGGTTTCCCAAAGCAATCCAAGGCTCGCATAACTGTCGATGTCATACGCCATCGGCGGCACACTGGCGGCCAGCGCTTCCAGCTCTTCGACGCTGCGCAAGGTCACCCGCGCCGCCGAAGCCTTGCCCATCGCATGCACCATGACACCGGGATCACGCAGCGCGATCAGCCGATTGGCCTGATAACCATGGGCCAGGAATGCCCCGGACATCGCCTTGCCCACCAGCAAACCAATCACGGCGTGGCCGGCCAGTCGGGCGCGAGCGTAACTGTCCGCCGCACCCGCCAAAGCCTGATGAATACCAAGTGCTTCTTCGCGCCGACCATAGGCCTGACTCGGCACATCAATGATCGCGATCAAGGCGCGCTTGCGCGGTTTACCAACGTCGGCCGTGATGACCTCATCCACAGCCTTGGCCAGGCCCCAGCCTTCCAGCAAACCGACTTCACCGTTGCGAGCGCGGACAAACCGGTTGTCCGGATCAGCCACCACCGCAATAAACCGGACAGGCTGATCACCCAATACGCCGTCGGCCACCTTCAATGAAGCGGGCAAACCTTCGACCGTTTTTCCGCCCGCACTCAAGGCGTTGAACCAGCTCAAACCTCTCAGGGAATACGAACTCATGAGCGCTCTCCTCGATACAGATCGCGAACCACTGACGGTTCAATTTGCGGCGCGGCGTCCAGACGGGCCAGCCGTTGCAGGAACAGATCGGCCTGACGACTGCGTTGTTGCGCCGGCAAGCCCTGTTGCAGCAACCCGCTGACCTGCTGCTGAATCTGTGCCACGTCGTCAGCGACAAAACAGTCCACCAAGCCACTGGCAAAACGCTGCTCGCCACCGGTCAGGCTCCAGATGAAAGGACGGTCGCGGGAGTCGTATTCCTCAAGCCCGGCTTCCTGTTCGATCACTTGCGGGCCGTTCAGGCCAAGGCGCGCTTCCTGGGTCACCAGCAAATAGCTGCATAACCCGGCGGCAATCGACATCCCGCCAAAGCAACCCACGCTTCCGGCGACGACACCGACCACCGGTTGGTATTGGCGCAAATCGACAATCGCCGCATGAATATCGGCAATCGCCGCCAGCCCGAGGTTGGCTTCCTGCAACCGCACGCCGCCGGTTTCCAGCAGCAACACGGCGCGGGTCGGAGTGCCGTTGCGGTTGTCCTCAGCGGCCAGCTCCAGTGCGCCGGCAATCTTTGCCCCGCCGACTTCGCCGAGGCTGCCGCCCTGAAACGCGCCTTCGATGGCCGCGATGACCACCGGCAAACCGCCGATGCTGCCTTTGGCAATCACCACGCCGTCATCGGCTTGCGGCACCACGCCCTGGCGCGACAGCCACGGCGACATGACCCGTTGAAACGGATCGAGCAGTTCACGGAAAGTGTCGGCATCGAGCAAGACTCTCGCCCGTTGCCGCGCGCCGAGTTCGATGAAGCTGCGTCTTTGTAGGTATGGCTGGAGGAGATCAGTCATGGCCGATCTCCTCGAAGCCTTGTTCCAGACGCAAACGCACCACGCCGGGCGTCGCACCGAAGTCGTGGATATCGATGGCCATCGCTGGCGGAGTCTGGCCATCGAACATCCGCGAAAATAGATGCTGCCAGCGTTGTTCGGCGCCATTGACCGAGGTCTGCACCTTGATGGTCAGCTTGCCGGCCTGACCCGGTTCGATCAGCACTTCCAGATCGCCCGAGCCGACACAACCCACCAGCGTGCGACCGCGTGGCGGCTGCCCGGCGGGGAATTCAAAGGATAAGGTTTCCATCAGAAAGCTCCGGACTCGATGCGGTCGATAAACAGGCAGGCGGCGAGTAAATCCGCTGCACCACCGGGCGACGCATTCAATGCGATTAATTGTTCGTCCAATTCGTGCAGACGACGGCGACCGGCGAGGCTGGCACTGCCGCCGGCATCGAGTACGGCCTGGGCACCGAGTTGCATGGTGTGCAGGCCCTGTTCGCCAGCGCGGTACAGCACGCAGGTGTCGGCCAGATTGGTCATGATCGCCAGCAAGGCATCGAGCCGGGCGTTCTGCTCTCCATGGCCAACGGCACGGCTGCGTTTGAGTTGTGGCAGCGCCCGTTGCAACACCGATGGAAAGCCCAGTTGAGCTTCTTCGCGGGCACCCCGCACGCCGTAGCGTTGGGCGACCTGGGCGCCGTGGCTGAGTGGACGTGGCGCGTATCGGTCTTCAAGTAACGCGAGGCTTGCAGCTCGCAAAGCGATGGCGCCTGCTGCAGTAGATTCAGGTTCAAGCGCGCAGGCAGTGACCAAAAGCCCCAAGGCCCAGATCGCCCCACGATGGGTGTTCACGCCGCCAGTCGTGGTGAGCATCGCTTGCTCCCCTTCCCGACCAATACGCCCGACGGCTTCGCGCAGCGGCAAACCCACTTCGCCAAACTCAATGGCCGCTTCTGCCATTTCCTTGAACGCCGGCCACAACGACAACGCCGAAGCGTGCATCAGCCCAAGGTGCAAATCAGTGTGCGCGCCGTTGCCACGACGATCGACCAGCGCCGGTTTCGGCGACAGGTCCGCTTCGTCGATCAGCGCGTCCACCGTCAGGTCCGCCAGCCGTTCGGCCAGGGTTAACGTTTTCGGTTGCAGGTTGAAGGCGTGCATTACCAGCTCCTGAATTTGGCGGGCGGGTTGTAGAGGCCACCGGACCACTCGACCAGATCCGCCACGCTTTTGGCGGCGAGCAATTCGCGGGTGGCGTCGGTGCGACGAATGCCGAGGTCTTCGGGCAAGGCGATCAACCCTTCGCGACGCATGCGCGCGGTGTCTTTCGGGTTGTGGCGCAGGCCGATCACGGTCACGCCGGCGACGGCGGCGATCATCGCCTGGCGTTCTTCCAGCGAACGCGCCTTGTACAGGTAGGCGATGCCTTCTTCAGTCAGCAGGTGGGTGACGTCGTCGCCGTAGATCATGATCGGCGCCAGCGGCATGCCGCTTTTCTTCGCCACTTCAATCGCGTCGAGGGTTTCGACGAAGGTCGGTTTGCCGCCCTCCTGGAAAGTCTCGACCATTTGCACCACGAGTTTTTTGCCGCGTTCCAGCATTGGCTCGGGCACGTCGGTGTGGCGCATGTCGAGCCAGGCCGGGGTGCCGTGGCGACGACCGCGCGGGTCGTGGCCCATGTTCGGCGCGCCACCGAAACCGGCCAGGCGCCCGCGGGTCACGGTGGAGGAATGGCCGTCGCCATCGACTTGCAGGGTCGCACCGATGAACAGGTCGACCGCGTATTGCCCGGCCAGTTGGCTGAACATTCGGTTGGAGCGCAGCGAGCCGTCGCGCCCGGTGAAGAACACGTCCGGCCGCGCGGCGATGTAGTTTTCCATGCCCAGTTCGGTGCCGAAGCAATGCACGCTTTCGACCCAGCCGCTTTCGATGGCCGGGATCAAAGTCGGGTGCGGGTTGAGCGTCCAGTTGCGGCAGATCTTGCCTTTGAGACCGAGGGATTCGCCGTAGGTCGGCAGGATCAGTTCGATGGCCGCGGTGTTGAAACCGATGCCGTGGTTCAGCGACTGGACGTTGTGTTTTTCGTAGATCCCGCGGATCGCCATCATCGCCATCAGCACGTGCACAGGCTTGATGTGGCGTGGGTCGCGGGTGAACAGCGGTTCGATGTAGAACGGCTTGTCCGCCACTACAACGAAATCGACCCAGGAGGCGGGGATGTCGACGCGTGGCAGGTCAGTAACGTCGTCCACCAGTTGGTTGACCTGAACGATGACAATGCCGTCGCTGAAAGCCGCCGGTTCGATCAGCGCCGGCGTGTCTTCCGTGCTGGCGCCGGTGTAGATATTGCCGGCGCGGTCGGCCATGAAACCAGCCGAGAGCACGACGTTGGGAATCAGGTCCACCACCAGTCGCGCATAGAGCTCGATGTAGGTGTGGATCGCGCCGATTTCCAGCAGGCCGTCTTCAAGCAATTGGCTGATGCGCAGGCTTTGGGTGCCGGCGAAGGAAAAGTCGAGCTTGCGGGCGATGCCGCGTTCAAACAGGTCCAGGTGTTCGGAGCGTCCGACGCTGGGCATGATCATGTGCAAGTCATGCAGCTTTGCCGGATCGGCTTTTGCCAGTGAGCGGGAAAGGAAATCCGCCTGTTTCTGGTTATTGCCCTCCAGCACCACACGGTCGCCGGGCAGGATCAAGGCTTCGAGCGCCGCGACAATGTTGTCGGTGGGCAGGACCACACCGTCGGCAAGGCCTTTGACCAACTCGAGACGCCGCTGCTTTTCGCTGCGCCGCCGCGTCCATCGCGAGTCGGGGGATATTGTTGTTGTCATGACCACTCCACGGGTTCGCTGTCGTGGGGGTCACCTTAGGAGTGTTGGGTGGGGGCATCAATCAAGCAGAGCGACGGATCGTTACGGTCAGGGTAATGGTTGAACCGGCCGCCGCCATCGCGAGCAGGCTCGCACATTGGATTTGCGGCGTACACACCCCTGTGGGAGCGAGCCTGCTCGCGATGGGGCCAGAACAATCCCCGCCGATTTCAATGCCGGAGTGCAATGATCGATAAGTCCCAAAATAGGACCGATCGGTCCCTTCTCGGGAATCTTCAGGCCAGCGCAGAAACCTTTGTGGCGAGGGGGCTTGTCGGAATGCCGCATCACCCCGTTCGGCCGCGCAGCAGTCGTAAAACATTGTGCTCGGTGTACCTGATACACCTCGGTTGCAGGTATTGGGGCTGCTTCGCAACCCAACGGGGGCAAGCCCCCTCGCCACAGGGTCCGACAGACTGAGGTTTTGTGTTTAAAAGTTTGTCCGCAGGAACGGTGTGAGGCTACGCAGTCTGGCGTCGCTGCCTACAGCAATGCCGGAACCCGCCGACTGGTGCGGTTTTGCGTTGATCTTTATCGTTTGTGTGTCGCTGCCAATTCAGCGACCGGGATTGGAAACCCCGACGAGTAAACGGCGTGAAAGCGCCACTCATGACGTATGCTTGCGCACCTTAAAGTGTGCACTCCGTTATGGCGGCTGTGCGCGGGAGACCTTCGGGTCAACCGGGTTGCCGTTTCCCGGGTTTCCAGCCTGCGTACAGCTGCCACCCCTTCGTTCGGAAACCGAAAGGGCCAGCTCCAAAACATAAGCGGAGATTCACTATGTTCAAACCAACTCCCAACCCGCCGGAAACCGACACCGGTTCCGATGCATCCCTCGAAGCCGAAAAACTCAAGGAAGCCGCCGACCGCGCCTTCCCCCACTACTTCCCGTCACTCCACGAACGACCGGCCAAGCGCCGTAAATCCAAGCTCTTCACCGTCTCCCCCGATATCGATACCGAAGCCCTTCTGACCAATGCCTCCGAAGACCTGCTGTCCATCAGCGCCATTGCTGCCGAACTGGCGGACGATGTGGAAGGCTCATGCCGCTCTATAGCTTTGGCCCTCAGCCGAATGGCCGATGGGGTGCAGTTGTTGGTGGAGCGGGCGCTGGATCACCATGAGGTGTTGCAGATGAAGGCTCGGCCCGGGGTTTAACAGTGAGGTCTTTGGTAAGTTGAAGGCCGCCTTCGCGGGCAAGCCTCGCTCCTACACGGTTTTGTGCACGCCGCAGATCCAATGCAGGAGCGAGGCTTGCCCGCGAAGGGGGCGTGTCAGACTAACCCGGCACTCACCAACAATTCCTCCAGCGCCAACAAATCCGGCACCTTCGCCACTTGATCCCCCACCTGCACCGCGGCCTTTTCCAGCGCACACAACGGCACATCCACATAGCTCAGCTGGCTATCAAGCTTGTAAGAGCGAGGGATCCCCTGCACCAGCAGCGCGATGAATTTCAGCTCCGGCCGCCCGCCCAGCGCATTGAGAATCACAATCCGCGCCCGTTCGCCGATGACGATTTTCTGCCCACAGGCCGACTCGAAGCTCAGCAACGGAATCTGCCGGTCTCGCCACGTTACCCGCCCCAGGTACCACGGCGGCGTGTCGAGGTCGAAGGCGCTGGGTTGGTAATCAATAAGCTCCGCAACTGCGACGTTGGGCAAGATCAGATTACGGTCGGCCAAGGGCAGCAGCAGCCCGGTAAGGTTGCTGGTGCGGTGTTCAAGCATGGGTTTTGCTCCACAGCGCGATGCTTTCAAGCAGCACCGATTCCTGGTACGGCTTGCCGAGGTAGTCGTTGACGCCGATGGCCATGGCGCGGTCGCGGTGTTTCTGGCCGGTGCGGGAGGTGATCATGATGATCGGCAGATGCTGCAAACGCTCATCCGCACGCACTTGCGTCGCCACTTCGAAACCGTCCATGCGCGGCATTTCAATGTCCAGCAGCATCAGGTCCGGCAGGTGATCTTCGAGCAGCAACATGGCATCGACGCCGTCCTTGGCGGTCAGCACGTTCATGCCGTGGCGCTCGAGCAAACGGCTGGTGACCTTGCGCACGGTGACCGAGTCGTCGACCACCAATACCAGCAACGGCTTGTGCGGTTCGGATTCTGCGTCCTGGATCAGCGGTTGTTGCGGCACCCGCGCCTGCATCGCACGGATCGGCGCCAACAGATCGAGAATCAGCACCACCCGACCATCGCCGAGGATCGTCGCCCCGGACAAGCCCTGCACCGCCGCAAACTGCGGGCCGAGGCTTTTCACCACGATCTCCCGGGTGCCAGCCATGGCATCGACCTGCACCGCGATGTGCCGTTCGTTGCATTGCACCAGCAACACCGGCAACGGCAGGCTCTGGCCCAGCAGTTTCGGGCGGGTGCTGGTTTTCAGCAGCTCGCCGAGGTAGCACAGTTCATAGTGCTGCCCGGCGTATTTGTAGGTCGGCGGATCGAGCCGGTAATGCCCTTCGAGTTCGTTGGGCAGCACACGCACGATACCGTCGATGGTGTTCAACGGAATTGCATATTGGTCCTCACCGCACTGCACCATCAGCGCCCGGTTGACCGACACGGTGAACGGCAGCCGAATGCGGAAATGCACGCCCTGCCCCGGCACCGAGTCGATGCTCATGCTGCCGCCCAGCTGTCGCACCTCTTCATGGACCACGTCCATGCCGACGCCGCGCCCGGAAATCTGGGTGATTTTTTCGGCCGTGGAGAACCCCGGTTGCAGGATGAATTGCAGCACGTCGCGGTCACTGATATCGCTGTCCGGGGCGAGTAATCCGCGCTTGATCGCTTTGCGCCGTACCGCGTCCAGCGGCACACCGGCGCCGTCGTCGCGGATGTCGAAAATGATGTCGCCGCCCTCGCGGGACAGGTCGAGGGTGATTCGCCCTTGCGCCGGTTTACCGGCCGCTATGCGCGCCTCCGTGGATTCCAGGCCGTGGTCGACGGCGTTGCGCAGCATGTGCTCCAGCGGCGCGGCCATGCGTTCGAGGACGTTGCGATCCATCTCGCCCTCGGCGTTGCCGACGATGAATTCCACGTCCTTGCCCAGTTCGCTGGAGACCTGGCGAACGATGCGTTTCAAGCGTGGCAACATCCGCTCGAACGGCACCATGCGCGTACGCATCAAGCCTTCCTGCAACTCGGTGTTGATGCGGCCCTGCTGTTGCAGCAGGTTCTCCGCGTCCTGGTTGCGCCGGTCGAGGGTTTCCTTGAGATCGAGCAGGTCGGAGGCGGATTCGAACAACGCCCGCGACAGTTGCTGCAACTGCGAGTGGCGGTCCATCTCCAGCGGGTCGAATTCTTCATAGCCCGAGCGTTCGGCATCGACTTGCTGGCGGCTGAGAATCCGCCCCTGGGTTTCGGTATCGAGCCGGCGCAACTGATCGCGCATGCGCTCGATGGTGGTTTCCATCTCGTTCAACGCCACACGCGCATCGTTGACCTGCTGTTCGATACGGCCACGGAAGATCGAGGTTTCGCCCGCCAGGTTGACCAGATCGTCGAGCAGTTCTGCCGAGACCTTGACCATGTCGGCACCGGCATCGACTTGGGGTGCAAGCGGTTCGACCTTGGGTGCAACCGGTGCGGCCACCGAGGCTTCCAGCACCTCCGGGTGGCTGAAATTGCGGATCGCATCGATCAGTTGATCGGCTGGCGGCAACGGTTGACCGGCGCGGGTGGCGTCGAGCATTTGCGCCAGTCGGTCATGGCTGCTTTGCAACAGTCCGAACAGCGCTGCCGTCGGTTTCAGCGTCCCGGCGGTCAAGCCTTCGTAGAGAAATTCCAGTTCATGGGCGAGGTCGCCGATCGGCCCGATTTCCACCATCCGCGCGCCACCCTTGAGGGTGTGCAGGTCGCGCAGCAGGGTTTCCATTTCCTGACGATTGGAAGGTTCGGCCTGCCAGCGCACCAGCGCCGCGCCGGAGTTTTCGATGATGTCGAAACCTTCCTCGAGAAAGATTTCCAGCAGCTCCGGATCATGCCCGGGCGAATCCTCGGCCCGTGCAGCGTCGACGGCTTCGGGCGCATTGGCATTGCCTTGGCGGAACTCGCGAATGGCCTCGATCAGCTCACCCGGATCACCCAGCGGTTTCTGGTGCTGTAATTGCTCAAGCAACTGAGCCAGTCGGTCATGGCTTTGTTGCAGCAGGTGCGCCAACCCGTCGCTGTGGCTATAGCGGCGATCGACAAGACCTTCGTAAAGGCTTTCCAGTTCATGGGCCAGGTCACCGACCGGCTCGACCTCGGCCATCCGCGCACCACCCTTGAGCGTGTGCAAATCCCGCTGCAACGACAACAGCGGCGCGCCGTTTTCCGGGTCATTCAGCCAACGCTGCAAGGCCTGGCCAGCGCTTTCGAGGATATCCACCGCCTCTTCGAGGAAGATCGACACGATTTCATCGTCGAGCTCAACAGCGCGGTCCTCTGTAGGAGCGAGCTTGCTCGCGATGGACGTTAACGATGACGCGTGCTCATCAGACAAACGTGACGCCTGTGGGTTCTTCGCGAGCAAGCTCGCTCCTACAGGGGGTAGCGTGCGTTCAAGTTCGGCGGTGGCGTCGCCCAGTTCGCGAATGCTCAGGGTGCGGCTGCCGTCACTGCGAATCAGGCCCATGGCCGCCGGGTCGAGGCTCTCGTCGAGCAAGCCGCGCAAGGCCCGGATGCGCTCCGGTTGCGGGCTGACTTCCTGACCGGCAGCCAGTTCGTCGAGCATGTTGATCAGCGCTTCGTGAGCACTTTGCGCCTCGTGGAAAAACCGGTCGCTGACCGCCAGGCTGCTTTCTTCCACGGCACCGTAGAGGTCCAGCAAGGCTTCGCACAACTCATCCACCGGATGCAGATCCGCCAGGTGCGCACCTTCGCCAAGAGTGGTCAATTCGTCCAGCAGCGCACTGAGTTCCTGACGTTCGCCGGGGTGTTGCTGCCAGCGCTGCAACAGGCTTTCGGCGTCCAGCAGAATGTCCATGCCCTGGGCCAGGAAGTTGTTGATCAACTGCGGATCGCGCTTGGTTCGAAGCGCCGTGCTCGGCGTGCTCAACAGCGCTTCCAGACGCTCGGCCAGCAGCGCCTGGGTTCTCTTGATCAATGAACGGGCGCCAGGAATCTCCGCCAACGGATCGGTCTTGAGCTGACGCAACCCGAGGCGGAACACGCCTTCGGCTTCCAGCAACAGTTCAACCTCGTCGAGGTCCAGCGCGATCAGGTGCGCCTTGTACTCACGGGCCAGGTGATCCAGAGGTGTCGCCAGCTCGGCGATCGGCAAGACGCCGGCCATCGAGGCGCTGCCCTTGAGGGTGTGCAGCGCCCGCTGCAATTCGTCGCTGGCCTGCAACGGCACATGCTCGGCGGCCTGTTCGAGGAAGCGGTTGAGGCTGGCCAGATGGGTTTCGGCTTCGTTGCGGAAGATCTCCAGCAACAGCGGATCGAGGGCCGCGACATCCTGCACGTCCTCATCGGCCAACGGCTGGTCACCCTTGGCGAGGGCATGGGCGCGGGCGGCCAACTGGTCGACATCGTTGCGCTGACGCTGGGCATTGTCGGCAAATTCAGCCACCAGCTCCGGCAGCAGGTTGAGCACGTCGTCGAGCAGTTGTTGCACGGCCGGGCCCGGCTCAACGCTGTGCTCCAGCACGCGGTTGAGCAGGTTTTCCACGGCCCACGCCAATTCACCCAGCACCAAGGCGCGAACCATTCGGCCGCTGCCCTTGAGCGTGTGGAAAGCCCGGCGCAATTCGCTCAAGGCCGCCGTGTTGTCGGGATAGGCCAACCAGCGCGGCTGGTATTCCCGCAGGATGTCCAGGACTTCATCGGTTTCTTCAAGGAAGACTTCGCGCAGCTCGTCATCCACCGGCGCTTCGTCCGCCGGCGGTGGCAACAGGCTGCCCGGTGTGTTCAGCGCTGGCGGGTTAACGGCCGAGACCGGATTGGCCAGTACATCGGCCAGGGTCTGGACGACTTCCGGATCGGCCAGTTCCTGCTGATCCTGCATGACCTGCGCTTCACTCGGGCTGAGCACGTCCTCAAGCACCGGCACATTGTGTTCGCTGGGGAAAAAGCCGAGTGACGCCAGGCTTTTTTCCGCGACGTCGAGCAACTGTTCGCCGGCCGCTTCGGGATCGTCGCTCAGACGCTCAAGGTAATACTCGATGCTGGTGATGACGTCGGCCAGGCTGTCCAGTTCCTGCCAGCCAGGCTGGTCCGGGTCCAGCAGCAAATGCTCGCGGATGAAATGGTTGCAGGCGTCGATCAGGCTCGCGGCCCGGCTCAGCGGAATCATCGCCAGCGCACCGCGCACCTGGGTCAGCAAGGCCGGCAAGGGTTGCAAGTGCTGGCGGTCCCAGTCGGCGTCGATGTAATCGACAATCATGTCCTTGGCCTGTTGCAGGCAGATGCGCGCTTCCTTGATCACGATCTGGTGGATCTGCGTCAGGTCGGTGGTCGGCAGGCGGCTGTCTTCCTGGCTTTCCGGCTCGACGGTGCCGACCATGCCGGCCAGCGTCGCTTCGACGTAGAGCAAGGCCCCGGCAACGTCCATGAGGATCGCGTCGTTGGGTTCGCGCTGGCCCTGGGCGAGACTCAGCACCACCGCCAGTTGATCGATGATGACCTTGCGCGGCTGGCCGAAACCGAGCACCGCCAGGGTGTCGGCGATCTGTCGCAGCGGCGCGAGCAGGCTTTCGAGGTCCGAGGTGTGCTGGCGGTCGCTGCGCACGAACAGGTCCAGGCGTTCCTTGACCCGCACCAGCTCTTCGCAGAGCGCTGCCAGCACCGAGCGCATGGCATCGCGGTCAGGGCCGGCCAGCCGCGCCCGTTCTTCGTCGACCATCGCGCTGTCAGGCAGCGCGTCGTCCAATCCGTAGCGATCTTTCATGGTCAGCATCTGCCCGGTGGGATGTTCGGCCTTGGCAATGTAGAACAGCAAACTCTTGAGCAACTCCGGCGGCGCCGGCTGATTGATCGCGGACATGCCCTGTTCGAGCAGGCGCTTGAGCTCTTTGTCGGCGTCTTTGAACAGGCTGCGCAGGGCCGGGCTGTTGGCGATCGAACCGCCGCGCATGCCTTCGACCAGCGCCGATGCGACTTGCCACAACGGGCTGAGGGGCGCGTTGCCACACAGCCCTTCGAGGCGGGAGAACACCTTGGTCAGGTAGCCGAGGTGAGTGTCGTCATCCTGCTCGCGCAGCAACCCGACCAGGGCCATCTGCAACATCTGACGCAATTTGCGCAGCACGTTCGGCAGGTCCGCCGGTTCGAGCAGCGCCAGTGATTCTTCATCCAGCGGTGGAAGGTCCGGCAACTGCGGGGTGAACAGGCTGGTTTCCGACAACAGGCTTTCGCCACGGGCGCTGCGCAGATCGTTGATCAACGGCAACACCACCAGCGGCAAGTCGCGGCGTGCGCCTTGTACGCGGTCGAGGTAGACCGGCAACTGACCGATCGCTTGCAGCAACAGGTGAATGGCTTCGTCGCGATGGCTGACGCGGTCCTGCTGCAAGGCAGCGGTCAGTTGTTC
The DNA here is from genome assembly GCF_024169315.1 of Pseudomonas migulae. Lineage (NCBI taxonomy): Bacteria > Pseudomonadati > Pseudomonadota > Gammaproteobacteria > Pseudomonadales > Pseudomonadaceae > Pseudomonas > Pseudomonas migulae. The sequence continues at coordinate 3,499,240 of NZ_JALJWR010000001.1, forward strand.
CATTTCTTCGGCGAGCAGGGCCGCGCCGTAGAATTCGACCATCTGCAAACTGCCGTGAACCTGATGGATGCACGCCAGGCATTCACTGAGGGCGTGCGTCGCCTGGGGGTCATCAAGCAACGTTTCAATCGCCTGGTGAGCCACTTTCAGCGTTTCGGCAATCTCGCCTTTGACCCACTCCAGGGCCACATAGTCGTGCCGATCACCCATAACTGCTCCGTTCATCGTTCGAACGCCCGTTGAAGCTTCACACTTTATCCGCAGTTTGCGCCTTGGCGGCCGGCAAGGTGAAACCGGACACCGAACGCCGCAGCTGGCTGGCCATTTTCGCCAGGTTGCCGATGCTCTCGGCAGTGGCCGTAGAACCGGACGATGTCTGCGTGGTGATCTGCTGGATCACGTTCATCGTCAGGGAAATCTGCCCGGCCGAAGACGTCTGTTGCTGGGCCGCGTTGGAGATGCTCTGGATCAGCGCCGCGAGGGTTTTCGAGACGCCTTCGATTTCTTCCAGGGCCACACCGGCATCCTGCGCCAGACGCGCGCCACGCACCACTTCGGTGGTGGTCTGCTCCATGGAAATCACTGCTTCGTTGGTGTCGGCCTGGATCGCCCGCACCAGGGTTTCGATCTGTCGGGTTGCCGCGGACGAGCGCTCGGCCAGCCGTTGGACTTCGTCCGCCACCACCGCAAAACCGCGCCCGGCATCACCGGCCATGGAGGCCTGAATTGCGGCGTTGAGCGCGAGGATGTTGGTCTGGTCGGCAATGTCATCAATCAGGCTGACAATATCGCCGATTTCCTGCGAAGACTCGCCGAGACGCTTGATGCGCTTGGCAGTGTCCTGAATCTGCTCGCGAATGTTGTCCATTCCGTGGATGGTGTTGTGCACCACCTCGTTGCCCTTGTTGGCGATTTCCACGGAACGCTCGGCCACCGCCGAGGATTCGGCGGCGTTGGCCGAGACCTGGTCGATGGACTGCGCCATGTCGTTGATCGCGGTGGAGGCTTCGCTGATCTGTTGCGCCTGATGCTCCGAGGCTTGTGCCAAGTGCATGGCAGTGGCCTGGGTTTCCTGCACGGCGGCGGCGACCTGGCCGGCGGTGAGGTTGATCGTTGCCACCAGATCGCGCAGCTGATCCACGGAATAGTTGATCGAGTCGGCGATGGTCCCGGTGAAGTCTTCGGTCACCGACGCCGTCACGGTCAGGTCGCCGTCGGCCAGGTCTTCGATTTCATCGAGCAGGCGCATGATCGCGTTCTGGTTGCGCTCGTTCTTCTCGGCGGTTTCACGCAGCTGACGGTTGGTTTCGCGAACCATTACCAGACCGATGAGGATGATCGACATCAACGCTAGCAGACCCAGCACGTAGCCGCCGATTTCGTCGGTGTTACGCCCGCCGGCGAGGTTTTCGAAACCGCCGGCCAGGTGCGACGCTTCGTCCAGCAGGGTTTGTGACAAGGTGAAAATGTTGGTCGCCGATTCGCGGACCTTGAACAGTTCCGGCGAGGTTTCGAGGATTTCATCCACCGAACCGGAGACGAATTCAAACAGCTCGGAAATTTCGGTCAAACGGGCGCGGGCATCGCGGTCTTCGACCTGGCTGACCTTCAGCGCCGGATTGCCCTGGAGCATGCCGGCGAGCACCTGGCCGAAACGCGTCGCGTCGCGACCGAATGCGTCGGCAGCCTGTTGCGAACTTTCGTCACCGGACAACACCGTGTTCACCGCGCCGAGAATACGTTCGGCCAGCAGCGTCTGACGCTGGGCCATCGCCACCTGGGCGGCTGGCGCACCCCGTTGCAGGAGGATTTCGACGACTTTTTCGTACTCGACCTGCAATTGCGGCACGGTTTCGGCGAGCGTGGCGGCGACCTGATGCAGCGACAAAACCGTCTGTTCGCTGGACAGAATGGCATCGGTGTTTTTCAGCAGGCGTTCCCAATCCATCTGCACGGCGCGCATTTCCGGGCGCACGGTGGAAGGCGCTGGCGGCAGGCCGGTGGAAGGGTCGCCTTTTTTCAGATAACCCCAACGCTGAGCGAAATCGTTGCGCGCATCGCTCAGGAGCTTGAACGCGGCAGCCTTGCCGGCGGCGGCTTCCGTGGCGTTCTTGGCGATGCGTTGAGACAGCACGCGCAGCTCGCCGGCGTGGCCGATGTACTGTTTATCGTACGTGGCTTGGGTGTTGAGGTAAGCGAAGTTGGCGAACAGCAGCATGATGAAAACAATCAACGCGATGAACAACGCGATGATCTGCGAGCGGCTGCGCGATCCTTCTGGCTTGCCTGTTTTTGCTTTTATCATCGGTCCTCGCCTATCCAGCCCAATTCACCCACACCCCTGTAGGAGCGAGGCTTGCCCGCGAAGCAGGCGCTGCGGTCCTGCAGAAAAACCACGTTATCGTTCTTCGCGGGCAAGCCTCGCTCCCACAGGATCGGCGTTACCGTGTTTATAGCGCTACATGCATGAAACTTTGCGATCGCGCCAACGCAAACGGGCTGAACACCTGCCAGCTCTGCTCGCGCTGAAACCGCCCTTTGATGAACGGCGCAATCGGGCCATTCAACGCCTCTGCCGGCTCCAGGCTGTCCTGGGCAAAGTGCTGAAGGCCGAACACTTCATCGACCATCAACCCGGCAAACACATCGTTATGCTCCACCACCAGCACCCGCCGCTGTTTGCGCACGGCCGACAACTCGTGGCCTGGTTCTTTATCTGAAAAGAAAGCGCACAAATCCATCATCGGCAGCAAGCGCCCGCGCAGGTTGGCCACGCCCTTGACCCAGGGCTTGACCCCCGGCAGCTGCGTGAACCGGGGTTCATGCAGGACTTCGCTGACCTCGCCCATGGGCGCGACATACCAATGCTCGCCCAGGCGAAAACCGATACCGCTCCAACTGTCCTGCCGGGTCGGCTGGGAGGGCAGGTCCGCCGCCAGCAGACGACAGCGCTGGTCGATCTGCAGCAGCAGTTCGAAAGCCGTCAGCGACTCGGTCATGGCCGGACGATCAACCGGCCAGCACGTTGTTCAGGGTCTTGATCAGGGTTTCTTCGTCGACCGGCTTGGTCAGGTAATCCTTGGCGCCCTGGCGCGTGCCCCAGACCTTGTCGGTTTCCTGATCCTTGGTGGTGATGATGATCACCGGGATGTGCCCGGTTTCCGGGTCTTTGGTCAACTGGCGGGTCGCCTGGAAACCGTTGAGGCCGGGCATGACGATGTCCATCAGCACGGCGTCGGGTTTTTCCTGGCGGGCAAGCGCCACGCCGTCGGCGCCGTTTTCGGCTTTCAATACTTCATGACCGTGCTTTTCCAGCATGCCGGTCAGTTTGTACATTTCAGTCGGCGAATCATCGACGATCAGAATACGTGCCATGGTTTTCCCCATTCTTCTTGTCGACGCCGGGCCCGCTGGCCGAGCGTCACTGTGCGTGTCCTACTGCGGCAAAACGGCGGCGAAGCCCGGTACATGAGCCTGGATCGCGTTCAGCAGTTCTTCCTTGCTGAAGGGCTTGGTCAAAAACTGGTCGGAACCGACGATGCGCCCCTTGGCCTTGTCGAACAGCCCGTCCTTGGACGACAGCATGATCACTGGCGTGGACTTGAACGCACTGTTGTTCTTGATCAAGGCGCAGGTCTGATAGCCATCCAGACGCGGCATCATGATGTCGACGAAGATGATGCCGGGATGATTGTCGGCAATCTTGGCCAGCGCATCGAAACCGTCGATGGCCGTGATGACCTCACACCCCACGTTCTTCAGCAGCGTTTCGGCGGTGCGGCGAATCGTCTTCGAATCGTCGATCACCATGACCTTCAAGGCGCTGGAATGCTGGTCCATAAATGCTCTACCGTCGCCTTTGCGAATCAATTTGTCCGTTTCCGATAACCGGAGGCCCGAAACCCTTGATGTTTAAGGGCCAGAACGATATGGCAGCCTTTTTAGCACAGTCTCCAAATGCAATCTATCCGGGGACTGGCGCGGTGGTTTTTCCTTGACCGGGAACACACTCGGCGCCACTCTGACGCCACTTTTTCGTGTCCTTTCGGACCACCCCATTTCGAGGAAAAACCCATGAGCGTTCGCGTCGGGATTGTCATGGATCCTATTGCCAGCATCTCCTATAAAAAGGATAGCTCGCTGGCCATGCTGCTGGCCGCACAGAAGCGCGGCTGGGAATTGTTCTATATGGAACAGCGCGACTTGTACCAGGCCGAAGGTGAAGCGCGGGCGCGGATGCGGCCGTTGAAAGTCTTCGCCAACCCGGAAAAATGGTTCGAACTGGAAGCCGAGACCGACGCGCTGCTGAGCGATCTGGACGTGATCCTGATGCGCAAGGATCCGCCGTTCGACATGGAATTCGTCTACTCCACTTACCTGCTGGAGCAGGCCGAACGCGCCGGCGTGCTGGTGGTCAACAAGCCGCAGAGCTTGCGCGACTGCAACGAGAAACTGTTCGCCACGCTGTTCCCGCAGTGCACGCCGCCGACCGTGGTCAGCCGCCGCGCCGACGTGCTGCGTGAATTCGCCGCCAAGCACGGTGATGTGATCCTCAAGCCGCTGGACGGCATGGGCGGCACCTCGATCTTCCGTCATCGCGCAGGCGATCCGAACCTCTCGGTGATTCTGGAAACCCTGACCGCGCTGGGCACCCAGCAGATCATGGGCCAGGCCTACCTGCCGGCGATCAAGGACGGTGACAAGCGCATCCTGATGATCGATGGCGAACCGGTGGATTACTGCCTGGCGCGGATTCCGGCAGCCGGCGAAACCCGTGGCAACCTCGCGGCCGGTGGTCGTGGCGAAGCCCGTCCGCTGACCGAGAAAGACCGCTGGATCGCCGCGCAAGTCGGCCCGACCCTGCGTGAGAAAGGCCTGCTGTTCGTAGGCCTGGACGTGATTGGTGAGCATCTGACAGAAATCAACGTCACCAGCCCGACCTGCATTCGCGAGATTGATAATGCGTTCGGAACCGACATCGGCGGGATGCTGATGGATGCCATCGATCAGAAGCTCAAGGCCCGTTGATATAGAACAGCCAAGATCGAACCAACATTGCGTTATCATGCGCGGCCTGTGAAAAACGCGATGTTGGTTTTCTTGTCATGACACTTCCGTCCGATCTGCCCGCAGAACTCGCCCACCGCGGCGTGCGCCCGGCCGATCGCCTCGGATTTACCCTGTTTCTCGCGGCGCTGATTCACCTGGCCTTGTTGTTGGGCGTCGGCTTCACGATGGTCGAACCCAAGCAAATCAGCAAAACCCTGGAAATCACCCTCGCCACCTTCAAGAGTGAAAAGAAGCCGACGAAGGCTGATTTCCTCGCCCAGGAAAATCAGGAAGGCAGCGGCACCCTGGATAAAAAGGCGATTCCCAAGACCACCGAGGTCGCGCCGTTCCAGGACAACAAGGTGCAGAAAGTCACGCCACCACCGGCCGCCAAGCCTGAAGTTCGGGAAGCGCCGCCCAAGGCTGCCGTGACCACCGTCGCACCGAAACCGAAAAAAGCCGCGGCCAAGACCGAAGAACCCAAGCCCGTGACCAAGCCCGCTGTCGCTGCGCCGACGTTCGACAGTGAACAGCTGTCCAGCGACATCGCCAGCCTTGAAGCGGAACTGGCCAACGAACAACAGCTGTACGCCAAGCGCCCGCGTATCCACCGCCTGAGCGCCGCCTCGACCATGAAAGACAAGGGCGCCTGGTACAAGGACGAATGGCGCAAGAAGGTCGAGCGCATCGGCAACCTCAATTACCCCGACGAAGCGCGGCGCAAACAGATCTACGGCAATCTGCGCCTGATGGTCTCGATCAACCGCGACGGTTCGTTGTATGAAGTGCTGGTGCTGGAGTCGTCCGGGCAACCGCTGCTGGATCAGGCGGCGCAGCGGATCGTCAGGCTGGCGGCGCCGTTCTCACCGTTTACCGGGGATTTGTCGGACATCGACCGGCTGGAAATCATTCGGACGTGGAAGTTTGCGCGCGGGGACCGGTTGTCCAGTAATTAACCACAACACAGAACCCTGTGGGAGCGGGCTTGCCCGCGATAGCGATCTGTCTGACACATGAATGTTGAATGGACCGCCGTCATCGCGGGCAAGCCCGCTCCCACAGGTATCCGGTTGTTTGCAGGATTTCAGGGTATTTCCTGTGCATCCCCAGCTTGTCAGTTCGCCCCTCCAACGCCACACTAGCGCACATGAAGAACGTCAGCCCCAGCTACCTCAAGCATCACTTCCTGATCGCCATGCCTCACATGGCCGACCCGAACTTTGCGCACACCTTGACCTACATCGTCGAGCACACGGCCAATGGTGCCATGGGGCTGGTGGTCAACCGTCCGCAAGACCTGAACCTGGCCGATATCCTCGAGCAATTGCGCCCCGATATCGAACCGCCGCTCCTCTGCCAGCATGTGCCGATTTTCATCGGTGGCCCGGTGCAGACTGATCGCGGTTTTGTTCTGCACCCGTCAGGCAAGAAGTTTCAGGCAACCGTTGATCTGGAAGGCGACCTGTCCCTGTCCACGTCCCAGGATGTGCTGTTCGCCATCGCCGATGGCGTCGGCCCGGCCAAGAGTGTGATCACCCTGGGTTATGCCGGCTGGGAAGCCGGGCAGCTTGAGGCCGAACTGGCGCAGAACGCCTGGCTTACCTGCCCGTTCGACGCCGACATCCTGTTCAACACCAGCAGCGAACTGCGCCTCGATGCGGCGGCCAAACACCTCGGCGTCAACCTCAGCCTGCTCACCAGCCAGGCGGGGCACGCCTGATGGCCCTGCGCCTGATCCTGGGGTTTGACTACGGCACCAAACAGATCGGCGTAGCGGTCGGCCAGGTGATTACCGGCCAGGCACGCGAGCTGTGCACCTTGAAGGCGCAAAACGGTATTCCCGACTGGAACCAGGTCGAAGCCCTCATCAAAGAGTGGAAACCCGACGCAGTCGTCGTCGGCCTGCCGCTGAACATGGACGGCACGCCGAGCGACATGTGCCTGCGCGCCGAGAAGTTCGCCCGACGCCTGAACGGCCGCTACAACCTGCCCTTCTATACCCACGATGAACGCCTGACCACCTTCGAAGCCAAGGGTGAACGGCGTGATCGTGGCGGACAAAAGGGCAGTTACCGCGACAACCCGGTCGACGCCATCGCCGCCGCCCTGCTGCTGCAAGGCTGGCTCGACGAAAACACCGCACTGTTCGAATCCTGAAGAGCCGTAACAAGCGACTCTCTATAGCGACAACCCGAGCCACCTCCAGCACCACCCGGCTCGGGCCCAAGAAGGAGCAACCATGAGCCTGCCCAATCCCGCCGAACTGATCAGCCAGATGGCGATCCGTCTCAAGGCACACCTGGAACACCGTGGCATCAGCGAACCGCGTTACATCGGCATTCGTACCGGTGGCGTCTGGGTCGCCCAGGCATTGCTCGAAGAATTGGGCAGCGATGCGCCGCTCGGCACGCTGGACGTGTCCTTCTACCGCGACGATTTCAGCCAGAACGGCCTGCACCCGCAAGTGCGTCCCTCGGCGCTGCCGTTCGAGATCGAAGGCCAGGACCTGGTGCTGATCGACGACGTGCTGATGAGCGGCCGCACCATCCGCGCCGCGATGAACGAACTCTTCGACTACGGCCGCCCGGCCAGCGTGACGCTGGTGTGCCTGCTGGACCTGGACGCCGGCGAACTGCCGATCCGCCCGAACGTCGTCGGTGCGACGCTGGCCCTCGCCGCTCACGAACGCGTGAAGCTGTCCGGCCCGGAACTCAAACTCGAACTGCAAGACCTCGCCCTTTAATTCGCCCTATTGAGAGTCCCCCTCGCGATGACGCCTCTAGAAACCAAGCGCCCGCTGCAGCTCAATGATCAGGGCCAGCTGCGCCACTTCCTCTCGCTCGACGGTTTGCGCCGCGAGCTGCTGACGGAAATCCTCGACACCGCCGACTCGTTCCTCGAAGTCGGCGCCCGGGCCGTGAAGAAAGTCCCGTTGCTGCGCGGCAAGACCGTGTGCAACGTGTTTTTCGAGAACTCCACCCGCACCCGCACCACCTTCGAACTGGCGGCGCAGCGGCTGTCGGCGGACGTGATCACTCTGAACGTGTCCACCTCGTCGGCGAGCAAGGGCGAAACCCTGCTCGACACCCTGCGCAACCTCGAAGCCATGGCCGCCGACATGTTCGTCGTGCGTCACGGTGATTCCGGCGCCGCGCACTTCATCGCCGAACACGTGTGCCCGCAAGTGGCGATCATCAACGGCGGCGACGGCCGTCACGCCCACCCGACGCAGGGCATGCTCGACATGCTGACCATCCGCCGGCACAAGGGCGGTTTCGAAAACCTTTCGGTGGCCATCGTCGGCGACATCCTGCACTCGCGGGTCGCGCGCTCGAACATGCTGGCGCTGAAAACCCTCGGCTGCCCGGACATCCGCGTCATCGCACCGAAAACCCTGCTGCCGATCGGCATCGAGCAATACGGCGTGAAGGTCTACACCGACATGGCCGCAGGCCTGAAAGACGTCGATGTGGTGATCATGCTGCGCCTGCAACGTGAACGCATGACCGGCGGCCTGCTGCCGAGCGAAGGCGAGTTCTACCGCCTGTTCGGCCTGACCACCGCGCGCCTGGCTGGCGCCAAGCCGGACTGCATCGTCATGCACCCGGGCCCGATCAACCGCGGCGTGGAAATCGAGTCGGCGGTGGCCGACGGCCCGCACTCGGTGATCCTCAACCAGGTGACCTACGGCATCGCCATTCGTATGGCCGTGTTGT